>NZ_JAQYWQ010000027.1 GCF_029379315.1 Nostoc sp. S13 | reverse complement strand
GGAACCCCCCTTCGGGTTCACCAGTCGCCTACGGCGGGAAACCCGCCTACAGCGCTGGATTCACCGCAACGCGCTGCCTCTCCTTTGCGGTTCGTTAAAAAAATTGACTTTGACAAAGAGTTTTAGCCTTAACCCAAGCGTATTGGATTATAAGGGACTGACAAATAAAAAAATACTCAACTACTGATTGTGGGTTGGGCGTCTGGCCATTGGTGTCAACTTAAGCCCAAACCACTTTAAAACCTCGTTTCCAGCCCAGAGGCTGGAAATGCTGATCATTGTGGCTCTGCCGCAAGTCTTGAGGCGGCAACCCACCCATTAGGCATTAAGAGTCAGAGACTGGGAACGAGACAACCTCTCAAAGCTCCTTATAGACTGGGTTTCACGTTATGACACCAATGGCATCTCGCCCGCCCATAGCCAGAGGCGGACAAGACTTCGGCGTGAGCGCTCAGTCGAACGCTGTCCACCCCACAAGATTAAATAATTTATTTGTTGGATTTTACGAAAAGTTGAGCCAGTCGCTTGCGGCGATTCCCACGACAGTTTCTTATTGCTCCTGCCTTTCTTGTTCAACTCAATTAGTACTGTTAGGTTGCACAAATCGCTTAATTTCACCACACGCAATATAAGACTTGCCATCAGGTACTGTTTTGACTTCATCAACGACATAAAGCGTTCCTTCCTCGCGAACCGATCGCGGAAAACGCATGTTCCAATCTGGTTCATATCCGTCAGAAACTACCCTAGCACGTAGCTTGCTGCCATCTTTGACACACTGAACTAAAATGCTGTCTCCTACAGTGTCAGTTGTGGTCAGATCGGCTGCACTGGCAGGGCCTTTGGAAGCTTTGCCTGTGTTAGTTAGATTCGATTGTCTAGGGGCAACGAAGATATCTGCTTTACCGGGTTGGGCAAAACGGGTGATATTACCACGTACACGGTAGAAAGTGCGTTCGCTTGAGAGTTCCAGTCCTTCAACAACATAGCGTGCTCCCTCCGCACGAATGGCCCGAGGAAACTGGATGTTCTTCGTTGAATCGTAGACTTCGGACATGACTTTGATCCGCAGTTTACCCCGTTCACGAACACAGTACAATTCAACACCTGAACCGACTTCATTCACAATCGGTATCGTGTACACTTCATCGCCAGCAGTGACACCGCGACCCACCAAATCGCTGCGATTGCGCGTCATCGTCTGGTAAGACTGATCCCGCATCTCTTTACGTCCGGCATTGCCTAGAGCTTTTTGGGCGATCCGACCTGCAAAATACTCAAGCTGATCGATCTCTTCAGCAATTTCAAAATTCTCATTCAACCCTTTATCCCGCAAATTTTTCACAAGCGCCCTGAGGGTTTGTTCAGCTTCCTGATGCTTGCCATGTTCAGCTAGATTCAGTCCAGTCTCTTTGGCCTTAGCAATGGTGAGGCGACTCAGTTCCAGAATGATCTGGCTCGTAGAGGCAAAAGCTGCTTCTTCGACAGTGCCAACTTTGGTGACGATATCTACTGTACCTGACACGCTTTGAATCAGGTCATCTTGCACAACATCGGCGCTGTAATGCAGTTTCATCACAGGTAACTCACCAATTTGAGCGCTTGATATCACCAAACTCAAACCAAGAAGTTTGTCTTCGCCTTCGTAAAGCTCTCCCAAGGTGAGGACAGCTTGACCAGCTTCATTCTGGCTAACTTTAGCAAGACTTAAGGTATCAACAAGGCTGACACCATCAGCCAACTCCAGTGTCACCTTCAGATTCTGTCCCACTACTGCTCTGAGACTGTCTAGCTCAATACTAAACACTTCCGTTGCTTCGTCGATGCTTTGAATGAAGTAGAAGTTGCCCGTGGCGGCTCTTGCCATCCCAATCAGCAGGTCTTCATTGAAACCCTGAGCAAAACCTAACGTAGTTGTGATAATGCCTTCCTCAGCTTTTTGCCCCGATGTCGCCGTCAGTATCTTGGGGTCTTGAATGCCCATATTGGCGTGACCATCGGTAAGCAGGAGAACACGATTTATTTTTTGGGGATCAAGTCGCGTCTTGACATGTTCACATCCTTTGAGCCATCCCCCCGATAAGTTGGTAATACCACCGGCTCTAACCTTGCGGATAGAATTTTTCAGTGCAGCCTTGTTAGTCACAGTCTGGGGTGGTACAACGCTATCCACTTCATCGTCGTAAACAACTACTGAGAGAATGTCATCTGGCTCAAGTTGATCCACCACAGACTCAGCGGCTTTGAGTGCATGATGTAAGGGAGCGCCTGCCATAGAGCCGGAACGGTCAATTACCAGAGAAAGGTTAAGCTTACGTCGAGGAGATTCAGCGATCTCAGCCCGAAAACGTAGCAAAATATTAGTCTTTAATGAAGCTCCTGCGGGCAGGATAGACTGGTCAAATTCGTAACTTGTCTTAATCATTTTTTATATCGCTCAAAATTGTCTGTTATCAGCCACAATCCCCATGATGCTGGGACAGGAAGCACTCTCTTTAGTTTACCCAGAAATCATTTTATTCAGTATCAAGATGGAATTTAATGTCATATTTTATAGTTATGGTATCTCACGAGCCATCACTCTTTCAGGAAAAGTTTGTGAGCTACTGACTTTATCCTTCCCCACTACTGAAAGGCGATCGCACTGGTCACAATTGCGGGAAACTGAAAGCAGATATATTAGGAGAGGAGAACCTAATGAGCTGGACTAAAGTTCTTGCAGTCGAAGCACTTTCCCCAGGTGCCCGACAAGTGGTGAAAGTTGGCAACCGGAAAATTCTGGTTTTGAATCACGAAAATCAGCTTTATGCTGTAGATAACAACTGTCCTCACTTAAAATTACCGCTCAAAAGTGGGAAAATCACTGAAAGTGGGGCAATTGTTTGTTCCTTCCATCGCAGCGCTTTTGACCTGCGGACTGGTGAAGTACAAGAATGGTGTTCTTGGCCACCTGGTGTAGGTAAGGTACTCTCATTGGTTTCACAACAAAAAGCATTGCCAGTGTTTCCGATTCGTGTGGAAGAAGGCAGTATCTGGGTTGATGTGCAAGAGGAATAGCACCCTCTCCCTGAATTTACCGAAACAGTGTTGAGTAAAAAAAAGCAATAAAAACCCCAGCCGATGAGTTTAGCTGGGGTTTTTATCAAAATTGACCTATTAGACATCTCCGACAAAGAATGTAGAGACGCGAAATTTCGCGTCTCTACAGGGGTTCTAGATAATGCATATTTAATTTCACCAGATGTCTATTTCAAAGATATAGAAACGCTCTTAGAGCCAAAGCTACGCTTTAGCTCTTTGGGGTTGCGGGTATTATGCTTAATTACCCGGACTATCAGTCGCGGGTCGGCATCCCGGACTGATAGCGTCACGCAAAGCTCATCCTGGAGCGTCTTGATTCTGACTCCTGAATTTTGACTTCTAAATTCTTCTTTAACCTGCTTCATCTGCAATTTTTCCTTAGACCCGGCGCTGAAGTATGCTGGTAAGAGACGATAATTTTATTTACAATCTTGTAACAGAGTTTTGCTTTCTGATTTCATGTTCAGTTTGATTCAATAATTTATTCCTATAACTTAGAAACTGATATGAATGCTCAACAAATAAAAATTTTATTAGTTAATAATCAGCTAGAGAATTTTAATTTTTTATCAGACATCCTTCAACACCAAGGTTATCAGGTGCAAAGTGCCATTTCTGGACAATTAGCTATCAATATGGCGCTGGCTTCTCCCCCTGATTTGATTTTGCTAGACGTTCTCATGTCAAAGATGGATGGTTATGAAGTTTGTCAACATTTGAAAGCTAACCAGAAAACTCAAGAGATTCCGATAATCTTTTTCGGTGTTTTAGATGAATTATCTGAAAAAACAAACGTCTTTGATTTAGGCGATATTGACTATATTACTCAACCATTCCAAACTAAAGAAGTTTTATTACGCATCCAAAATCAACTCACTCTCCAAAGGTTAAAAAAACAGCTAAAAGAACAAAATGCCCAACTGCAAGAGGAGATTAAAGAGCGTCAACGGGTTGCTGTGGAGTTAAATATTTGCAACAAACAATTAGAAGAAATTTTCCCAGAAATTCCTGTTAGCATTGGCAAAGGCTCTTGTAGAGAAGTTTTCCAAAGCAATGGCTGCGCCAAAGCCGCACTGAAAAAAAGTGAAAGTCAATATCGCCAGTTAGTGGAAACATCCCAGGATATGATCTGGTCGGTGGATATTGATGGACTAATTACCTTTGTCAACCCGGCAGTCAAGCAGATTTATGGCTACGAACCCCAGGAAATGATTGGGCGTACCTTGACTGATTTCATCTCGCCGACACAAGTTGCTGAAGATACAGTAGCGTTTGAGCGTGTTTTTCAGGGAAAGCCGATCTTTCAGCATGAAACTACCTGTGTCGCTAAAGATGGTACTTTACTTTATCTAATGTTTAATGCGATCGCCTTACGCAACGAAGAGGCTCTGGTTATAGGTATGACAGGCACTGCTAGTAATATTACACAGCGTTGGGGTGTAGAAAAATTACTCCAAGAAAGCGCGATTAAGCTCCGCAATCATAACCTAGTCTTAACCCAACTGGCACAAAATCAGACGCTTTATCAGGGTGACTTGAAAGCAGCTTTGAGTAAAATCACAGAAACAGCTGTCAAAAATATTGGAGTAGAACGAACTGGTATCTGGCTGTATGACGAAACAAGCATGAAAATCGAGTGTTTTGACTTATTTGAGGCCAGTCGCAATCAACATAGCCAAGGACTTTCCTTATCAGCAGCAGACTATCCAGCTTATTTTGCAGCTTTGCAGCAAGACCAACCAATCGCCGCAGATGATGCCCATACCGATCCCAGAACTAGAGAATTTTCGGCATTTTACTCAAGATTAAACATTACTTCCAGACTCGATACACCTATTAGGCTGGAGGGTAAGACTGTAGGAGTTTTATGTCTGGAGGCAGTGGGAATTACTCATCATTGGACGTTAGAAGACCAAAATTTTGCTCGCTCTCTGGGTAATTTAGTATCCTTGGTGTTGGAGGCAAAAGAACGCCAACGCGCAGAAGCAGCACGACGGGCTTCTGAAGAAAAGTTAGCATCAGCTTTTCGGTCATCTCCTGATCCAATAGCCTTAATTACTGTTCGCAACAAACGCTACATCGAAGTTAACGACAGCTTTTGTCGGTTTTTTGGTTATTCTCGTTCTCAGGTGATTGATCACACCGATCAAGAATTGAATATTTGGGCGAATCTAAAAGAATATAATTTCCTCGCCCACACGCTGCAACAAACTAAAGCCATCCGTAACTATGAGGTTGACGTTTGCACTTCAACAGGAGAAATTAGAACGACACTGTTTAGTGCGGAAATGATCGAGATTGATCAGCAATGGTACGTACTGGGCACAGCAAAAGATATTACTGAACGCAAGCAAGCAGAAAATGAAAGCCGTTTGCTACTGTTGACAACCCAAGCGATCGCTCGCGCTCGTGATGTCAACAGCGCTTTAGCAGTGGTCTTGCGCTTAATTTGTCACACTATTGGTTGGGACTTTGGTGAAGCATGGATACCTAATAAAGATGGTACTATTTTAGAACACTGTCTGGGCTGGTACGGTGAGCAGAGCAGTTTAGCAGAATTCTGCCGCCAAAGCCAAACTATGAAATTTACTCTGGGATTGGGACTACAAGGAAGAGTTTGGCAAAGCCAGGAACCAGAATGGATAGAAGATGTTTCTCAAGTTACACAACCAGTTTTTTTGCGATCGCGACAAGCCACAAAGGTAGGATTAAAAGCTAGTTTTGGTGTTCCCATATTGGCTGGAAACCAAGTATTAGCTGTTTTAGTGTTTTTTAAACGTAGCTCAGGATTGGTAGATAGACGTTTGCTTTTACTAGTCAGTGCTGTTGCTGCTCAGTTAGGTGGATTAATTGAGCGCAAAACCCTAGAACAAGAACTAGCACTCAGAGAAGCTCGCCTCAATGCCTTTTTTAGCAGTGCTCCCGTCGGCATGAATATTGTAGATAACCAGCTGCGCTTTGTGCAAATCAACCAATTGCTGGCGGAGATTAATGGACTACCTCAGCAAGATCATATTGGCCAGACTATCCATGAAGTCTTACCCCACATCGCCCCTCTAGTGGAACCAATCTATCAACAGGTTCTGTTGACTGGTCAACCCATTCTCAATCAAGAATTAAGCGCTGCATCAATTAAACAACCAGATATTATCCGCCACTTCTTAGCTTCTTATTTTCCGATTCCTGGTGAGGACGATCGCCCCTCTGGTATCGGCACTGTTTTAGTAGAAATTAGCGAACTGCAAGCAGCGCTACGCGAACGCAAACGTGTCGAACAAGAACTGCGTTTAGCCAACGAACGCCTACAATATCTGCTCACCTCTAGCCCTGTAGTAATTTATAGCAGCAAAACATCAGAAGATTTTAGCACTACCTTTATCAGTGAAAACATTAAAGCAATGGTGGGCTACGAAGCGCGGGAATTTATCGAGGATTCCAGTTTCTGGCTCCAGCACGTCCATCCCCAAGATATTGAACTGATCTCAGAAAAATTTAACCAGCTTGTTGAGCAGGAGTACATCTCCTATGAATACCGATGGTTACACGCTGACGGAACTTATCACTGGTTCTACGAAAAGATGAGGTTAATCCATGACGAAGCTGATTACCCTATAGAATGCGTTGGTTATTGGGCAGACATTAACGATCGCAAATTGGCAGAATTAGCTTTGCAGTCAGGTCAACAGCGATATCAACTTCTAGCAGAAGCCTCACCAGCTTGTATATTTCACGCAGATATAGATGGCAATGTCTTATATTTTAATCAACGCTGGAGTGAGATTACTGGATGCAGTTTAGAAGAGTCTCTGGGAAAAGGTTGGGTAAATGCCGTACATCCAGACGACCGCGAGCAGCTCTTGTTGGCATGGGATCAAGTAAGTGCCGCTAAAAAAATGTATAAGCACGAACATCGTTTCTTGCGTGATGATAGTACAGTCGTCTGGGTAATTTGTCAGGCTTTGCCCGAAATTGGGGATCATGGAGAAATTCAAGGCTACATCGGTACAATTACAGACATTACCGAGAGAAAATTGGCAGAAGAAGCTTTGCGCGAGAGTGCAGAACGGGAAAGAGCGATCGCCCAAGTGATTCAAAGGATGCGCCAAACACTCGATTTAGAGACGATATTTGCGGCTACAACCCAAGAATTACGGCAAGTACTCAACTGCGATCGGGTTGTTGTCTATCGTTTCAATCCTCACTGGAGTGGCGAATTTCTCTCCGAGTCGGTAGGTGATGGTTGGATTTCTCTGATTGAAGAACACAACAATAACCCTGATCTCACAGAAGGTGTTTTCCAAGACGGCCGTTGCCTAGCAAAAATTTTGGCTGGCGCGGATAATCAGGTGCAAGATCCTGATCTGCAAGTAACCCCAGGTGCAAGTTTCCTCTGTGTCCCAGACATTTACAACGCTGGGTTTCATCCTTGTTATGTCAACCTCTTAGAGCGCTTTCAGGCTAAAGCCTACATTATTGTCCCCATTTTATATGGTAGTCAGCTTTGGGGATTACTAGCGAGTTATCAAAATTCCGCTCCCCGTCAATGGAAAACAGAAGAAGTCAACATCGTAGTTCAAATTGGTAATCAGTTGGGTGTTGCTTTTGGGCAAGCACAATTGCTGGCGCAAACCCAAACGCAGTCACAAGCATTGCAAGAAGCTGTGATCATTGCTGATGCTGCCAACCGCGCCAAAAGCGAATTTCTTGCCAACATGAGCCACGAATTACGTACCCCACTCAACGCCATCCTCGGTTTTACCCAAGTTATGAGCCATGATCATGCTTTATCTACTGAACATCAGCAAAATCTAGCAATCATCAATCGTGCTGGCGAACATCTCCTCAACTTGATTAACGACATTTTAGAAATGTCTAAAATCGAAGCTGGGAGAATAACATTAAATCTCAACAGTTTTGACTTAATTCGCCTCTTGGAAAACCTCGAAGAGATGTTGCGCTTCCGCGCCACCTCCAAAGGATTAGAATTGGTCTTTGAATATAAATCTTACCTCCCCCAATACGTCCAAGCTGACGAAAGTAAACTGCGTCAAGTCTTGCTTAACCTCTTGGGAAATGCAATCAAATTTACCGATACTGGCAGGGTGACGCTGTATGTAGGTATGGGGCATGGCGAAGAAGCAGAAGAGCAAAGGGAGAAACTTCTCCCTCATCTCTTCTTTGAGGTACAAGACACTGGTCGCGGTATTGCCCCACAAGAAATTGATTTGCTGTTTGAAGCTTTTGGGCAAACGGAAACCGGAAGGAAATCGCAACAGGGAACAGGACTAGGTTTAGCAATTAGTCGCAAATACGTGCAACTAATGGGGGGAAATATTAGCGTCTCCAGCACTATTCGCGAGGGAAGTAAATTTAGTTTTGATATTCAAATTGGTCTAGCCGCAGCCAGCGAAATCCAGATCAAACAAACTAGACACCAAGTTATGAGTTTAGCGCCCGCTCAAAGCGAATACCGCATTTTGGTGGTTGATGACTCCACAGACAGCCGTTTAGTGCTAGTCAAAATTCTGACATCTATCGGCTTTGTAGTGCAGGAAGCAACAAATGGCACTGAAGCGATCGCACTTTGGCAGAAATGGCAACCACACCTAATCTTAATGGATATGCGGATGCCGATTATGGACGGCTATGAAGCCACAAAAATTATTAAAGCTAGAGAAGAAACCTCAATTCTAAATCTCAGTTACACTTCCACCGCACCAAAGGTGCTACCCCAAATCCCAAATCGTAAGACCATTATCATCGCCTTAACTGCTAATGCTTTTGAGGAACAGCGAGAGGCAATGATCAAGGCAGGTTGTGATGATTATATTAACAAGCCTTTCCGCGAGGAACTATTACTAGAAAAATTGAGCGAATATTTAGGAGTTCAATATATTTATCAAGAAGAAAGCTATCAGATAGCAGATGCAAGGCAACAGGAAATAGAATCAATGTTGACGCTTACCGATTTAGTGACTCTATTATCTGAAATGTCGCCTGAATGGGTAAAACAGGTGTACACTGCCGCAGCCCAATGTAGTGATGACCTGATTTTAGAATTGATTGAGCAAATCCCTTCTGAAAACACTGTATTGCGAAATTTTATCAAAAATTTCGCTCATGATTTTCAGTTTGAGAAAATTATGGAATTGACTAGCAAGTGTTGAGGGGATAAAAACTCACAGAGTTAGCGTATGTCAAACTTTATTGACATAATGTTTAGCTCAAAACAGGTATTTTACCCCCAATACACATACTTCAGTTTTTGTCAACACATATTAGTGGACTGGCTCTCTAAAACACTTTAAACAACAGGTTTGCTTCAATCCACATAGCGGAGCTTCTGTCAATGCGTAAATCCTACTTAATTAACTTTTTTTTACCAAGTAAGTGGGTAAGAATAAATTAAACTATGTTATATAATGTAAAAATAGTTGGATTGCTTCCTAGCAAGGGCTTCAGGCTTTAAAATCGGGCTAAAGCCCCTGACTACAAACCTTAAATTATTCACGCCCACTTACTTATCCAGAGTTAAAAAAGTCGGAAGTTAAGTTTTGTGTTGGGATTAAATCTCCAACACAAAACTTGCTGCTTGATAGAAGCTCAAGCAACTTACAACCCACCGAATTTGTTAAAAAATAAAAAAATATGTGTTTTAGTGTAAAGAAAGCAGAAAGCAGGTATGCTAAAAATACAAGGATGCAAATAAACGTGTGGACTTGTGACCCACACTAATTGATAGCCCAAATCAAAGATTTTGGTGGGGGCCTAAATTATTCGCTCCTTTTAGTACTCGCAATTCTTGTGTTCCCCTCTTGTGTTCCCCTCTTGTGTTCCCCCATTCCGACGAAGAGATAAATCTCTTCCATCCTCTGCCTTTCTGGCTAGAATAGAAAGCTGAGTTTTTTCAAACTACGTAATTTAACTTAAGAAAATGTTGCATTAATCATCAAATCAGTGTATTGTTTAAGTTGGCTTGTCTAAATACCATTAAAAATACACATGTAAATAGCAAAAAGAGGAAATTGCTGTGATGAATTCATGATGGGTATTAATCTGCCCTTTCCAGAGTTAACCTTTGCAAGTAACTACTTCATAGGTATTTCTGAATTCTGCCGTGCTCGCATTTCTCAAACAGATTTTATGGGTTGGTAATTACCGTCTAACCCTAATTAGACTTGAGAATATTTGCGTTCCGGGATTTCAATTAATTTCATTCACGGATATTATTCTGAAATAGGAAGGCTGTGATGTTTATTTGGAATAGCAGATTTACTTCAAAAATCAACTAAGAGCCATATAAAACTTGGATTTACGTTTTGACATCCAAAATGTTACTAAGTAAAACCTAAGTTATTACTTAAACCGGGAGTTAAACCCCCTAGTCTCCGAAAATGCCAGAGGGCTTATCCCAGTTTTAGTTGTTTATCTGGCTGCTAACAAGTTAACCTTTGTGGGCTAGCTTGCTGTAAATTTTCTGCAAAATCTCGGGCAAGAGAAATTTCAGAATTATCTGCTGCACTTTTGTGCGGCTCTTCACCATAAATAGACAACTTCTGCTAATTATGACACGGACTCTACGTGAAAATCAAGGTGTTATAGCGCAACCTTTTGTCAGCTGTAAGGCTTGTAACACTTATTTTTTAGACAATCCACCGCTACAGGCAAAATTTTGGCTAAATAACCAAAATTTTGGCTAAATAAATTTGTTTCTCTGTTTAGTAGAAAGTTCTCAATTAGTCACAAAATTGGCAGCATAAAATCTTTAAAATCCTACAAATAACCAAATTTGGGATTTGAATACACAAAATCTGCCAATTTAGATTTTTATCTGGCAACATAATTTTGCTAAAGGTGCCAAATTCCGCAACTAGCAAATTTGGTTAGCTAATCTGAGGACTCTACAAATTAATTATTGATCATCTATGTATCTCTATCAAAAGGAATAGACAGATATGGGAATTGATTATTCAGCATTGATTATTTATTTCGAGTCAAAGCAGGATAGTTACATTCAAAGCAACATAGGTGCGTAGAAAACAGAGATCGAAATTTGTAATTCTGTAGCGCGTTCTTGAAGATGAGCAAGTAGGACTGTTTCATTCGATAAGGTGATGATTTTATCAAGAGTACTCGCTGTGAAATTTAGGAAAGTGGGAAAAAGAAAAATTACCACTTCAACGGATAAATTTAACTGCGTACACTAAAAGGGTTGCCCAAGCTACGCGCAGCATATCGCAGACAAGCCTCTCGCAGAGAAGGCATCGCTATTTTCTTGTGCAATCAGATTTTTTAGTCACCTGATTTTTTTGCTTGAAACACTTGTAAATCAGCGCCTTTTAGGGAATGAAACAGCCTTGGGTAAGCAGTTGCTATCTATATTTTCCTAGTATCAATATATTTGCGATCGCTTATTTCGCGCTGAACTTTGGGATTTATTGATGGCTTCTTGTGGTAATTCGCGCCAGCGAATTGTACCAGGCGTTCTTTAATTATCATCTTCATTTCAGCAGCGTGATCCCCAAATGAGTTTTTCATTCTCAGAACTTTACTAAAATAGCCAACACTTTAACATTAGGCAGAATGGACATTGTTCACAAACTTGGATCAAACATCCACTACTATTGTTTACTTGCAAATCTACCATAGGGGACTTGCAACCACTACAATAACTCAGCATTTGTAACTAATTATTAATTAGGTTACAAATATACAAATGGTAATTTACCTATGCTCTAATTTTCATCAAACAATATTTGATTGAGGAAAAATATATTTTGTAAACAGCGAAATAGTTTTTAATTTATTATTTGCAGCATAAATACGCAGGAAAATACTAGGACAGATTCGGAGCGTCTTGATGCCAAATACCAAAAATGAAACAAGCTTGAGTCCTGGGTCTTATGCTTGAACTGTTTAGACTTGATTAAGTTTAAATAAACTAGAAATTACATTTAAACTAAACATAAAAATCTCAATTGGTTATTATGTTGAAATTTTTCTATGCTTTTTTAACTATAGATTAATCAAGTAATTAAAAGCCAATACTATCAAATATATTGATTGATGTTTTTAGAAAACATGTTGACTTATAGGTAAAATTGCTATAGAGTAAGCGTAGTAAAAATAATAAATTTTGTAAATAATACCTAACAAAAAATCAACTGGTGAGGGAATATTTATTATTTATCGAAATAATTAATTTTTTAATAAATATTGAGAAAGATACTAGTGTTTTAATTGTTTGATACCAGTTAAATGTTGTATCTACCTAAAAAAATAACTGTAATTGAATAGAGGCACATTGAATGAGTTTTTATTCCAATAGCTCCATAACTCCCGCTCATTTTTCAACATTAGTTGAATTGCTGAGTTACAGAGCAAAAAATCAGCCTGAACAGAAAGCTTATACTTTTTTACAAAGTATAGAAAAAGAAGCAGAATCATTGACTTATGAAGAATTACATCTGGAAGCACAAGCGATCGCAGCTAGTCTCCAGTCTCTAAATATTGTCGGTGAACGTGCTTTGCTCCTATATCAACCGGGTCTAGATTTTATTGCTGCTTTCTTCGGATGTTTATATGCTGGCGTTATTGCTGTTCCGGCATATCCACCCAGGCGAAATCAAAAGTTGTCCAGGTTGCAGGCAATGACAGCAGATGCCCAAGCCAAGATTGTACTTACTTCTAAATCTCTTTTGGATAACCTCCAGACTAGCTTCAATCAAGAGGATTTGGAAATTTCTGGATTGCATTGGCTAGCTACCGATGAGTTGAGTAACGATCTCGCCCAAGCATGGCAACCGCAGGAACTGGACGGTAATACCTTAGCTTTCCTTCAATACACATCTGGCTCTACAGGGACACCTAAGGGCGTGATGATTACTCATGGAAATCTGCTGCATAACGAGCAGATGATCGAGAAAGCCTTCGGACATACAAACAAAACTATTGTTGTTGGTTGGTTGCCTGTTTTCCATGACATGGGACTGATTGGAAATGTCTTGCAGCCCTTATATTTAGGGGTTCCTTGCATTCTGATGTCTCCAGTAGAGTTTCTCCAAAAACCAATTCGCTGGTTGCAGGCAATATCCCACTACAAAGCTACAACTAGTGGCGGCCCAAATTTTGCTTATGATCTTTGCATTCGCAAGGTGACACCCGAACAGCTAACGACTCTTGATCTCAGCAGTTGGGAGGTTGCTTTTACTGGTGCTGAACCTATCCGTGCTGAGACTTTGGAGCAGTTTGCTTCTACTTTTGCGCCTTGTGGCTTCCGCAAAGAAGCATTTTATCCCTGCTACGGGATGGCAGAAACCACTCTAATAGTAAGCGGGGGTGAGAAAACAGCCTTACCAATCACTTGCAACGTAGAAAAAGCAGCATTAGAGCAAAACCGAATTGTGAAGCAGCACAAGAGTCACGGAGATACCCTGACGATAGTAGGTTGTGGGCAAAGTCCTGCTGATCAGAAGGTGGTCATTGTCGATCCCCAATCCTTAACGATGTGTGCTTCTGAGCAAGTGGGGGAAATCTGGGTAGCAGGACCGAGTGTTGCTCAAGGTTATTGGAATCAACCTGAGGAGACAGAGAAAACTTTTCATGCATATTTAGCAGATACAGGTGTTGACGATAGTGCAACCTCAGTCTCATTTTTCCGCACTGGAGACTTAGGATTTTTGCAAGACGGGGAGTTGTTTATCACAGGGAGACTCAAAGATGTAATTATCATCAGAGGGCAAAATCATTATCCACAAGATATTGAACTGACTGTTGAGAAGAGTCATCCCGCCCTGAGACCTGGTTCAGGAGCAGTATTTTCCGTTGATTTCAAGAATTCTGAACGACTAGTTATTGTTCAGGAGGTAGAGCGGAGTTACTTACGGAAGTTAAACGTTCAAGAAATTGTCGGAAATGTCAGACAAGCAGTGATTGCACAGCATGGACTGGATATATTCGCTACGGTACTCATCAAGACTGGAAGTATTCCTAAAACCTCTAGTGGCAAAATTCGCCGTCAAGCTTGTCGAAGTGCATTTCTTGCCGGCAGCTTAGATGTCATGGAGGATTGGAGTGAGAATCCTCAGGACAAAGCTAAGTTTAAGGATCTAGAAGCAGAGGTTGATTCTGTTCTAAAGCAGTTAACACCTACTAACCCGCTATGAACAGCAATCGGATTCTCCAAGAAAGATTCATACCGATCCGACTAGATAGCAGATATCCAAAAGAAGTTTTTGATTAAATCACATTAGAGGCAGAAGAGAGCGATCCTAAATGAATACCTGCAAACTCTCTATAGGCAATTAGACTGACAACTATCATGCTTTTCCAACAGCTGAGTTGCAGTGGTGGCAGATAGCTCCAGATACGGGGATCATTTATCTTCTAGAGTTTTTGGGCTGGCATGGGAATGTAAATATTCCGAAGACAGGTATAGTTGCAGTGCAAAAATTAAACGCATTTGATTGTTGAAATATCTACATCGAGAAGGACTTAAACCATGACAACGCAAAATATTGAGTTGAATCCCACATCTACAGTTGCACCCAAGCAGATCCCAACAGCAGCAGAGATTCAAACATGGATAATCTCTTATTTAGCTGACTTGTTGGAAGTGGATTCAGAGGAAATCGAAGTCACAATCCCTTTTGACCGCTATGGTTTAGATTCTTCAGCAGCAGTTGGTTTGACTGGTGACTTAGAAGAGTGGTTGGGGTGTGAACTCGATCCAACCCTACTCTACGATTATCCGACTGTCGAGGCTCTAGTTCAGCATTTGAACTCAGAGTTAAAAGCTAAAAACTAATCTCAATTCTCTTCATATTTAGTGCCATTCAGGAGAAAATCATGGTAACTGTAAACAAGACTCTCGAACCGTTAGGAGTGCAGGAGTCAACCCACTTCCACCGCATTGAAAAAACTTACCAAAATAATCAAGACTCAGATTATACTGAGAAACTAAAAGAACTGGGTAACGAATTCAATTATGCCAAAAACAGCAATTATTATTGGAGTAAACCTGACCTTTCGCTTCTCTATGGGACTCCTCTTTACAATGCTGCTTCTGACACCCAAAAACTAGCGCTTAATCATCTTTATTGGGTTGGAAATTATAACCATACTGCTGTTAGCGAAGCCAGTACAAGTATTTACAACATGGTCACGTCTGGTGTTTTTCGGGCCGTTGGTGGTTACGAAACACTTTGTGATGAACTGGACTTTGAAACCGATCAGGAAAGCTACCACATTCGCGCCTTTCAAAAGATTGGTTACAAAACCAAAATGGGTATTGTCGGTAAAACTATATTGGGTAATTCCCTCTATAGCAAAACAGAAAAAGACAATAATAGTTGGCTTAATCTTTTGATTCCTCAATCTGTGCGGGGATATTTCACCTCTAATCAAGGAAGTTCTCCCTTTTCGATACAGCGAGACAATACCTTAAGCGCGATCGCTAAGACAATGTTGAGCGATAAAAAACAGTATTATTCCCCGTATTTGACAGATTTAGAAGAAAAAGGTCAGCCGATTCCCGCACCAGCAGATGGACTAGCAGGGCGAATCGCACCCCGCTACTGGTTACGCTTTTTTACTGTTCACTGGGGCATGTCGCCGTTTATGGCGTGTCAGTACTATTCCTTGCGCTACACGGCTAATGCGATTCTCAAGAATCAAGAATATCCCTATGTCAGGTATTACCGAGAGTTAGAGCAAAAAGGCGAGTATATTCCGACCCCAACAGCTGTATCTTATTACCACTTATTAGACGAGGCTTTCCATACCACGATCTCTCAAACCATTGCCAGAGATATGTATAAGGATTTCCCGAAGCCAACTGCTTACGAGAAGTTTATATCTGGTTTGATAGTCTATCAAATCCAACGCAACCTTTTGAGCGGACTTTCTGGAGTCTTACCTGGTCGTTGTGTTTACGATGACCAGATGTTAATGCTCTTTTACTACAAGCTCTTAAAGTCTCCTTTATTTAAGATGGAAACCAAAGAAGCACTCGATTGGATGGAAAAATGTTTCTGTCAAGAACACGAAGGTTTCCAAACCGCGCTTAAATATCATCACAGTCTTTTGGAATTGATGCGGAGATTATTTAGTCGCTTAGACTATCAATGGTCTGTCAATCGGGAGATGGGGATCATGGCTGCTGGAGCCTCAATCGACAAAGCAATTCAAAAGAATATTCCGGTCTTTAAAGAGTTCTCCAAATCGATTCTGGCTCAAGAGAGTTAAAGCAATTCCGAAGGGACTTCCAAATAAAAAAATATCCCAAAAACTCTCTGTTCCTTATTCCTGTGTGTTCTCTGTGTTCTCGGCGTTTCTGTGCTAGCCTGCGGTAAACTGCTCCGTGTCTACGTTTATTTGGGTAATTTATTTCTTGGAAATCCCTAATTCGCAATTCGTAATTGAATTCTTAACTACGAATTAGTAATTAGTTAAAAAGAGGCATAATATTTTGATGGAAGCCATAGCAATTGTTGGCATTGGTTGCCGTTTTCCCAAAGCGAAAAATCCTGAATCCTTTTGGCATCTATTGCGTGATGGAGTCGATGCGATCGCCCAAGTACCACCAGAACGATGGGATATAGACGCCTTTTATGAGTCTAAGCCAGCGACACCAGGAAAAATGAACTCCCGATGGGCCGGTTTTTTGGATCAGGTAGATATGTTTGATCCCAGCTTTTTTGGAATTTCTGCCCGCGAGGCAGAACACATAGACCCCCAGCAAAGATTAGTGTTGGAGGTAGCTTGGGAAGCTTTAGAAAATACTGGACTTTTGCCAAAAACTCTCGCAGGTAGCCAAACGGGTGTCTTCATTGGGATCACCAACGCTGACTACCACAAAATGATCTACAAAGACTCATCCCAAATCGGTGCATACAGTGCTACGGGTACCACTCCTTGTATTGCCGCCAATCGTCTATCTTACTTGCTGAATCTGCGCGGCCCCAGTATGGCCATAGATACAGCTTGTTCTTCGTCATTAGTGGCAATTCATTTAGCTTGCCAGAGTTTGCGGAACGGAGAGTCCAATCTCTGCCTAGCTGGAGGAGTTAACTTGATGTTGGCTCCAGAGCCGGCAATCTCTTGCTCCCAAGCTCAGATGATGGCTCCTGACGGTCGCTGTAAGACCTTTGACGCTAGTGCTGATGGTTATACCAGAGGAGAAGGTTGCGGGATCATCGTACTTAAGCGTCTAGAAGATGCCCTCCGTGATGGAGACAACATTTTGGCGCTGATCAGAGGCTCGGCAGTCAATCAAGATGGTACGAGTAATGGACTGACAGCCCCTAATGGGCCTTCCCAGCAAGCAGTAATTCGCCAAGCCCTAGAACAGGCTGGAGTGGCTCCAGCGCAAATTAGCTATGTGGAAGCTCACGGTACTGGCACTTCTTTGGGAGACCCAATTGAGGTCAAATCCCTCAAAGCCGTACTGATGGAAGGTCGTTCCTCAGACCAACCCTGTTGGATTGGCTCAGTCAAGACCAACATTGGTCATTTGGAAGGTGCTGCTGGCATGAGTGGCCTAATCAAGGTGGTCTTACAACTGCAACAACGGGAAATTGCCCCCCATTTGCACCTCAAGCAGCTCAATCCTTATATTTCTCTGGAAGGGACACCCCTTGCCATCCCTGTTGAGCGTCAGCCTTGGTCTTACCCTGGAAGTCGCTTGGCGGGGGTCAGTGCTTTTAGTTTTGGTGGCACCAATTGCCACATAATTTTAGAAGAAGCTCCGCTCCCAACCCCAGTCACGAGTGAACCCGAACGCCCCAAGCAGATTCTAACCCTATCGGCAAAAACGGCTCCGGCTCTAACGGAACTAGCACAACAGTATCAAGATTTTTTCGCGGCTCATCCAGAAGTATCTTTGGCGGATGTCTGCTTCAGTGCCAATACGGGGCGATCGCATTTTGAGCATCGCCTCGCTGTTGTTAGTGAATCTGCTGTACAGATGTGTCAACAATTGAGTGCTTTTGGCGCTGGAGAAGACACTTCCGGTCTCAGAAGTGGGCAAGTAACGAAAAAGAAGTTACCGAAGCTAGCATTTTTATTCACCGGTCAGGGATCACAGTATGTCGGTATGGGTCGCCAACTCTACGATACTCAACCGATTTTTCGGCAAGCTATTGACCAATGCGCGGCAATTCTGCATCCTTATCTTAACCAGCCTTTACTTGAGATTCTCTATCCCGAAGCAGGCAAATCTTCGCCTTTAGATGAAACTGCCTACACTCAACCAGCCTTGTTTGCTGTGGAATATGCTCTGTTTCGGTTATGGGAATCCTGGGGGATCAAGCCAGACGCAGTTATGGGGCATAGCGTAGGTGAATATACGGCTGCTTGCGTCGCGGGGATATTTAGTTTAGAAGATGGTCTGAAGCTGATTGCCGAACGCGCTCGTCTGATGCAGGCTTTGCCCCAAGATGGTGAGATGGTGGCAGTAATTGCGTCGGAAGCTTTAGTAACCTCAATTATTCAACCTTATGACCAAGTGACCATTGCTGCTATTAATGGCCCTAAGAATATAGTAATTTCTGGCGATCGCCACATTATAGAAATAGTCACCAACATTTTCCGGGCACAAGGAATCACGACGAAAAAGTTACAAGTTTCTCATGCTTTCCACTCTCCCTTAATGGAACCAATGCTAGCTGAGTTTGAGCAAGTAGCCAAAAATGTTACCTACTCTTCACCTAAAATTAGCCTAATTTCCAATCTCAGTGGTCAACCAATTACAGATGAAATCGCTACCCCTGAATATTGGTGTCATCATGTGCGGCAGCCAGTCCGATTTGCAGCCAGTATGGAGGCGCTGTATCAGAGGGGCTACAAGATATTTGTAGAGATTGGCCCCAAGCCAATATTAATGGGAATGGGTCGTTATTGCTTACCAGAGGGAGAGGGAGTTTGGCTGCCTAGTTTGCGTCCTGGGCGTGAAGATTGGCAACAACTTCTTGAGAGCTTGGCGGCATTATATATCAGTGGCGCGATAGTAGACTGGAATGGCTTTGATCGAGACTATGCCCGTCGTCGAGTGGTGTTACCGAATTATCCATTTCAACGCCAGCGCTATTGGTTTGAAGTAGTTAATAATGGGCATTCAAAAATAGAGTCTTTATCCCCAGATCATATCCCGACTCAAATCTTCAATCTCTTGCATCAAGGAGAGACTGAACAACTAGCCCAATACTTACAAACTACGGCAGAATTCTCCCAAGAAGAAGTTAAAGTACTGCCTAAACTGTTAGAAGTATTAGTCAAGCAACATCAACAACAAATAACAGCAGCATCCTTCAAAGATTGGCTCTACAAAGTCAGCTGGCAGCCTCAGCCGCGTCAGTTGACACAAATCAGCGCTCAAGAACCTGGTAGCTGGCTGATTTTGGCTGACAACTGGGGTCTTGGACAAGCCCTAGCCGATCTTTTAGAAAAGCGGGGTCAAACTTGTTTTCTAGTCTATGCTGGGGACAGCTATGAAGTTAAACAGCCTGGAACTTGGAGTGTTAATCCATCAAATCCAGGCGATTTTGAGCGGCTTTTCCAAGAGGTAGTCGGAACTAACAACTTACCGTTAAGGGGAGTTGTTCACCTCTGGAGTTTAGAACCAGGATTGACTTCAGAATTAACCATCCCTTTGCTAGAAAAGATTCAGGTTCTTGGTTGTGCCAGTACCCTGCATCTAATACAAGCTCTGGCCTCGCGCCTCGACTCATCTCGTTTGTGGTTAGTAACCAGGGGAGCGGTACCAGCAGTATCCTCATTACTAGCACCAGCCCAGGCTTCTTTGTGGGGATTGGGTAAAGTTATTGCTTTGGAGCATCCCAAGTTGTGGGGAGGACTACTAGATTTGGCTGCCGATGCTTCCACAGATGAAGCAGTAAATCTTTTGGCAGAGATTTGGGATTCTCAAGGGGAAGACCAAATTGCCTTCCGAGAAGGACAGCGTTATGTGGCTCGCCTCATCCGTAGCGAAGTTCCAGAAGCTCGTTCAGTGCGGCTACAATCGGATAGCACATATCTAATTACTGGCGGATTGGGGGCGTTAGGTCTAAAAGTAGCGCAGTGGATGGTAGAGAAAGGGGCGCGGCACTTAATGCTGACTGGACGCAAACAGGCATCAGCTGAAGTACTCCAAGCGATCGCTCAGATGGAAAATCTGGGAGCTAAGGTAGCGATCGCCACTGCTGATGTCGCTGAATGGAGCGATATGGTGAGAGTATTTGAGGATATTCAAACTTCGATGCCGCCTTTAGGAGGAATTTTACACGCTGCTGGTATGCTCCACGATGGCATCCTCCGACAGCAAAACTGGAAGTCCTTCGAGCAAGTTATGGCAGCAAAGGTGAAAGGAACTTGGATTCTGCACACATTGAGTCAGCAGTTACAACTAGATTTCTTTGTCACATTTTCCTCGGCTGCGGCATTATTAGGTTCGCCAGGTCAAGGAAATTATGCCGCCGCGAATGCTTTCATGGATGCCTTAACTGATTATCGCCGAGCATCGGGACTGCCAGGATTGAGCATCAACTGGGGACTTTGGAAAGATGCTGGCATGGCTACAAATCTGGGAAACCGCGACCAAGCCAGATTAGCTGCCCAAGGGATGGAGTCAATACCATTAGAGCAGGGATTGCAGATATTAGGAAATTTGCTAGGACAGGATACAACCCAGGTAGGAGTATTGCCAGTTAACTGGTCTAAGTTCTGCCAACAATTTCCTGAAGGTTTGGTTTCACCATTTCTGGAATCTTTCATTGATAAAAAACCATCGTTGCAGCGAACAAAATTTTTACAGCAGTTAGAAGCAACTTCTCTAAACGAGCGGCAAACTCTTTTAATTGCTCACATCCAAACTGAAGTTGTTAAACTTTTAGGGATTGATTTATCCGAATTAGAGCCGCAACAAGGTTTTCTTGATCTCGGTATGGATTCTCTGATGGCGGTGGAGTTGAAGAACCGTTTGGAAAGCACTCTGAGTTGTTCTTTACCTGTAACTTTAGTTTTTGACTATCCCACAATCGAAGCGCTTGTTGATTATCTACTTAAAGAAGCGATCGCGGCATTTGCTGATGAATCTGCTGTGGAGTCACAAGAAACTAACCATCAGGAACAGGTTGTCGCTGAGTCATATTTAGACGATTTATCAGACAGCGAAGCCGAAGCACTGCTGCTTGGTAAATTAAATAGCATGAGGTACTGAACAGATGAATTCAGAACAAGAAAATACTGTATCACCCATCAAGCGGGCCCTTCGAGCTATTGAAGACCTGCAAGCCAAAGTTGACGAACTGGAGTATACCAAACGAGAACCAATTGCCATCATTGGCATGGGTTGCCGATTTCCCGGTGCTGAGAATCCAGAGGCATTCTGGCAACTGTTACGCAACGGAGTTGATGCCATCACTGAGGTTCCTGCTGATCGCTGGGATCTTGAAAAATTCTATGATCCAGATCCTGATGCTCCTGGTAAGGTGTGTACCCGCAAAGGCGGTTTTCTAGCTCAGGTAGATGGCTTTAACCCGGAATTTTTTGGGATTTCCGCTAGGGAAGCAGCAAGTATAGATCCCCAACAACGGCTCTTACTAGAGGTTGGTTGGGAGGCTTTAGAAAATGCCAGTCAAGCAGCAGAGCATTTGTATAACAGTTCTACAGGAGTGTTTATCGGCATTTACCTCAATGATTACAGCAAGGTAATGTCGTCAGTAGGAGACTCAACCCAAATCGACGCTTTTAGTGCGATCGGCAACTCCTTGAGCGTAGCGGCTGGGCGCTTATCGTATATTTTAGGGCTGAAAGGCCCGAGTATGGCGATCGATACTTCTTGTTCTTCCTCATTGGTGTCAGTACATTTGGCTTGTCAAAGTTTGCGTTTGCGAGAGTGCAATCTAGCCCTCGCTGGCGGAGTTGGGTTGAATCTTGTACCAGACACCAGCATTGCTCTTTCCAAGTCGCACATGCTAAATCCTAACGGTCGCTGCCAAACCTTCGATGCTGCTGCTAATGGCTTCGTCAAAGGAGAAGGGTGTGGTGTCGTCGTCCTCAAGCGTCTCAAAGATGCTTTGGCTGACGAGGACAACATCTTAGCTTTGATTCGGGGTTCTGCGGTAAACCACAATGGTCGTAGTAGTAGCTTGATTGCTCCGAATGGCATGTCTCAGCAAGCTACGATTCGCCAAGCTTTAGAAAATAGTGGTGTAGACTCAGCCCAGATTGACTATGTAGAAGTTCAGGGTACAGGGACATCAGTTGGAGAACCGATTGAGGTGGCAGCTTTAGGGGCAGTGTTTGGTAAGAATCGTCCTCAAGACAAACCTTTGGTTATTGGTTCGGTAAAAACCAACATTGGTCACTTAGAACCCGCTTCTGGGATCGCCAGTTTAATTAAGGTGGTGCTGGCTCTGCAACATGGAGAAATTCCACCCCACCTGCACTTTCAGCAGCCGAATCCTTACATTAAATGGGATGAATTCAGCCTAAAAGTTCCGACTGAGCGGATGCCTTGGTCTATAGGAGCAAAGCGCCGGCTAGCGGGAGTGAATACCTTTGGCTTTAGCGGTACTAACGCTCACCTGATTCTGGAAGAGGCTCCGGTTTTAGAAGTAGCGCCAAGGTCAACAGAGCGCCCTCTGCACCTACTAGCATTATCAGCTAAGACAGAGGAAGCTCTGATTGAGTTAGCCGAACGGTATGAGAAACACTTGGCTGCAAATCCAGACTTAGCTTTAGGAGATATCTGCTTTAGTGCCAATAGCGGCCGATCGCACTTTCAGCATCGGTTAAGTGTGGTAGCATCTTCATCTAATGAACTTTATGAAAAGCTAGCCGCCTTCGGTGCTGGCCAAGAAGTAGCAGGGTTATTTAAAGGAAAGGCAGCATCCCCTAAGATCGCTTTCGTTTTCACTGCTCTTAACTCCCAGTTTCTAGAAATGGGGCGTAAACTCTACAAAACCCAACCAACCTTCCGTGCTGCCCTCGACCATTGCGGTCAAATCCTGCGTCCTTACTTAGAGCAACCATTACTAGAGATACTTTTCTCTCAATCTCCCCCTGCTCCCCCTGCCCTCTTCTCCCTACAGTATGCCCTTTTCCAGTTATGGAAATCCTGGGGTATAGAACCTAGCGCAGTTATGGGTAACGATATCGGGGAATACGTTGCTGCCTGTGTAGCTGGAGTTTTCAGCTTGGAAGATGGCTTGAAATTGGTTGCTAACTCCCAAGTGGACAATTTTGAGCAAATCGCTAAGGAAGTAACCTACTCCCAACCACGAATTCCCGTAGTTTCTCATCTAACTGCTGAAATAACTACTCCTCAGTATTGGTGTCAGCAAGTACGACAACCCGTGAATGCAGCCAGCGTCAATATTCTAGCTCAACAGGGGTACGAAATATTTCTGGGAATAGGTAGCGATCGCTTCTCTGAAACTGAAAAGGTTTGGCTTCCTAGTCTGCATCCAGAAAAAGAAGATTGGCAACAGCTACTAGAAAGTTTGGGGACTTTATATGTACGTGGGGCAAAAGTAGACTGGTTAGCTTTTGATTTAGATTACTCGCGTCAACGTCTGCAATTACCAACCTATCCCTGGCAGCGAAAGCGTCACTGGTTTGGGGGTAATCGTAATGGGCACGAGAAAGTTGAGAGTTTCTCCCCGAATAAATCTCTCAATCAAGCAGATTTAAAACAACTACTCAAGCAGTTAGAAATCACCGTAGAACTCTCACAAGCAGAGTTGAATTTGCTACCTAGACTCTTTGAGCTATTAGAGAAGCAACACCAACAGACCGAAACTGAGAAGGAAACTAACATCACATTGCAGCAGCTCAATCTTAAATCTCTGACAGCAGAAGATATTCAAGCTTGGTTAGTTAACCAAATTGCCCAAGAACTGGGAGTCAAACCCGATGAAATCAATGTCTGGCTACCTTTTGACAGTTACGGTTTAGATTCCGTGCTAGCGATCGCTATTGCTAGTGCTGCAAAGCAATTCCTCGGACTTGATGTGTCTCCACTTTTGTTAATGCATTATCCCACTATCGGGTCACTTTCACTGCATTTAGCGAAAGAATTAGAAGCTTCTGAATCAGAAATATTTGAAATTTAACACCAAAGCTGTTTAAGAAAAATTACTTGAAGAAGAATGCACAATTCCGAATTCAGAATCAAGACGATATTCATTCTGAATTCTATTTAAATAACAACAAAGATGGTGAATCTATGAACGTATCAGAGCTTTTGGAAAATCTTAATCATCAAGGCGTTCAGTTGTGGGCTGATAATGATAAACTCAAGATTAATTCTCCCAAAGGATTACTGACGCCAGAAATCCGCACAGAACTAGCTGAACGCAAAACGGAAATTATCGCCTTTCTCCAAAAAAGTAACGATGCCGTTAGTGATACTACAACTAAAACTCAAGACGTGAGTTTGCAAACAATTGGCCGTTTGATTGGTGGTTATTGCCGTAAAATTACAGGCTTTATCCCTCCTATCATTGATCCAAAGTTGATGGCAAATCGGCTAAAAGTTACCTTTAGACCTTTGCCTAATGATTATAAAGAAGAAATAGTTCTACAGTTTAGAGAAGAGTTAGAAAATAAACTGCGAGAAAATGGAGTTCAGCTTCTATCTTGGGAAGAAGCAACTAAAGAGTTTAACTACGAAATTACTATTCCTTTGATTAATTGGAAAAGGAATATCACCACACGGGTGATTAAATCAGGTGTTAATGCTGTCGTAGATGTTGAAAAGTATCCTTCTTTGTTTGGGAAAGTAAAGATATTTTTAGCAGAATTGCTATATCGATTATATTCTCGTTTTGTTTTTAACAATAGCCCGATATCTGCTGCTAAGATTATGCAATTTATCAGTTGGGCTGAAGAGAGCGTCCAACCACTTGAAGATCCGACAAATACCCAAGCGATCGTTTTAACAAAACTGAATCCAAAGCTAGTCGATCCAAAAATTCCTTATCAACAAAGAATTCCTCTTGGTGTCAAGACTCTGATTAAGAACTTTTCGGAAATTGTAATTGGGGTTGACAACACCAATATTTCTATCTTAAATATGAACCTTTCCGACTCGGTATTTCCTACAGAGTCCCTTGATGAGTTTGTTTCTAAATCTTTAATTCCCAAAATTTTTGTACCAATTCAACCATTACCTTTAAGTCGATTTGAAATTGGTGAATATGACGTTCAAGCATCTGTCTATGCAAGTCAATTAGTCAAATTTGGTAAAGAGTTAGCATCAACAGAGTTACTACCTTCCGGTTTTAAAATTAACGATGTGATGAAAAGAAAGTCCCATCGAGATATTGTGGACTGGATGATAAATGGTAGAACAGGAGTTTCTTACGGTTTTGTTGCTTACGCCGAACCGCCACAATATATAGGTGCTGTAGAAATATCTGAGAGAGAGTGGGAAACCTTATCAATAATCCCAGGATTCAGTCGTGATGAACTGCGTCAGAATGAAATCGGTAGAAGGTATATTAAAACCAAGATTGGGGAAAAATACGTATTTAAGCAGATACCAGACATCTGGGTTGCTAGTTCTCGTTCCGGCTCAAATAAAACAAACCTGAATTTAGAAACAGACGTTTTTCGGATTGGATTACAAGACAGGTTATTACTTCAGTTGCCAAAAGGTCTTGATTCTGTAGTCGGGGATATCAAACCATCTTATGACCTTTATGTCATGGTGGCGATCGCTCTGGCTGCTGCTTTATACGCACCAGAGTTAATTGAAAATGGGATGCCAATGGTTCATTTCCACGGATATCCATCAAAAGAATGGTTGCAACCGCATGAATATTGCACTGGTGTCCAAAATCCTTCGGTTCCTTGTGGAACTTATGAATCAGGAGTTTTTAATTTCTTAGGTATATACAATCTAGTGAATAAATATGGCAGCAATATTGCCTTAGCCAGTCTGATAGAACCAGATCATGGCACAAATATCATTGCCTCTGACTGGGAATATTTACTTGCCAGAATCAAAACTGGAGTTGCACAGGAACAAATTGAACTGGGTGGTAAGCATTTCCCTTCTCTAAAAGAGAGCGTTGTTACTTCCTGAACTAGGTTGGTACTGATCAAAGAGGATGTTAAGCAATCATGACAATTATTGCAGGTCAAACAGTAGTTTTGACAGGAGCCTCACGCGGCATCGGAGTCTTTATTGCTCGTGCTTTGGCAAAAGAAAAAGCAACTATAGTTGGTGTTTCGCGATCGGCAGAGGGACTAGATCAAGTATCTGCCGAAGTCAAAGCTTTAGGAGGTCGCTGGTTAGGCATTAAACACGACCTCAGTCAGCTAGAGGATCTGCCAAACCTCGTTCAGCAAATTAATCAGTTTGCAGGCCCAATCGACATTTTAATCAACAACGCAGGTATAGAGATATACAGAAAATTTCAAGATTATTCGACTGCGGAGTTGCAGTCGATATTAACAATTAACTTGCTTTCGGGAATGGAATTAAGTCGTTTGCTACTGCCAAAAATGTTAGACCAGAGGAGGGGTCACATTGTTAATATTGCTTCTCTGGCTGGTAAAAAGGGAAATCCTTACAACAGTGTTTATTCTGCTAGCAAAGCCGGTTTACTGATGTGGACTGATGCACTCAGGCAAGAGTTAGCTGATACTGGCGTGGGAATTTCTGCAATCTGTCCGGGATATGTTTCTGGTCAGGGAATGATTGCCGATACTGGCGTACCCATACCAAAGTTAGCAGGCGCATCTCAAGCAGATGATGTCGCAAAAGCAGTCATCCGCGCTATTAAGCAGAATCAGGCAGAAGTGATTGTCAATCAAGATCCGATAACAGCAAGTATATCAAAGCTGTTAATGGCGGTGTGGCAAGTTTTTCCCGAATTTGGAGATACAGTTTACCACTGGATGGGAGTAGGTAAGCTCAATCAACTTCGCATCGAGAATCAAAAGCGCGTTGCCTTAAAATTTAGTGAAAGCAAATCAATGGTAACAGCAACAACGCCTAAAACTAATGAAAGATGACGTTGTTTAACTTAGATATGAAATTTAAAAAAGATTGTCCATAACCCGAATTGAAAAAACATGAAAAAAGTATATTTGATGATTTATGATTTAGGCGCAGGTCATCGCAGCACAGCCAATGCTTTGCAAAAAGTGATCGAGAAGCGGCAATTACCTTGGGAAATTCATATAGTCGATGCTTTCAAAGAAATCATCGGCACCACTGCTCCACACTACGTTTACAATCAGCTGATACTCAAAAAAAACTGGGCAAAGATTATTAATGACCCTTTCTTAGTTCCTTCATTCAAATTACAAATACGCCTTTCTCATTTTGCTTGGTTAGGACGTTTTAAAAGATATTGGCAGCAGCATCAACCTGATATGGTGGTTTCATTACTGCCCTATATCAACGGGCTGATTAATCAAAGCTTGCAGGCAGTATCGCCCACAGTGCCTTTTACAACCGTAATCACCGATCACGCCGATTGCCCACCTCACTTCTGGATTGATCCACAAGCACAATTCTTAATTTGTCCTACTCAAAGAGCAGTTGAACAAGCAAAAAACTTGGGTTATAGGCAAGAGCGAATCTTTAGCACTTCAGGAGTGGTAATTCATCCTCGATTCTCTGAACCCGTGAATAGCGATCGCAAAATTGAAAGAGAACGCTTAGGTTTAGATCCAGATTTACCTACAGGTTTAGTTACTTTTGGTAGTCAAGGGTCAAAGGCAATATTAGAAATTGCCGATTCTCTAGAGAAATCGTCACTAAATCTACAACTGATTTTTATCTGCGGACGCAATGAAGAAATAGCAAACACTTTGCGCCGTCAACAGAGTCGCTTACCAAGGTTCATTGAAACTTTTACTAGTGAAATTCCCTACTATATGCATCTATCAGATTTCTTGATTGGTAAATCCGGCTCTGTAGGTGTTAGTGAGGCTGTGGCAATGAACTTGCCAGTAATTACAGATTCCAATGCCTTAAGTATGTTTCAAGAACGACCCTCGGCTGAATGGATTGCAGAAAATGAGATTGGGATTGTAGTCCGCGATTTTCGGGATATTAACCAAGCTGTAGCCAAGCTAATCCAACCGGAAACTCTAGCTCGTTATCGTGCTAATGCTGCTGGGATCAATAATCAAGCTGTGTTTGAAGTTGTTGATATTTTGGAACAAATACTTGAAAGTTCCTTCTCAGTTGCGCCTTCTGCAAGCATTGACACACATAAAAAGTTATCTTCGACAGTTTAATTCATGTATAAAGACTCCTGTATTTAAAGATTGTGGAGAGTTGATGTGAAAACAATAACAGGTAAAACAGCAGTTTTCATTGGTGCGCCCAGTGGCATTGATTGGAATATTTAATGTCCTTAATATTGCCGAATTTAACACTAGAAAGATATCTGCGCTGTCCAAAAAGTAACCGGAGTGAAATAACATGCTATTTGATTGGATGATCGTAGGGGCGGGATACTCAGCCTGTGTAATGGCGGAACGGCTAGCAACTCAGCTTGGACAGAGAGTGCTGATTGTAGAGCAGCGAGACCACATTGGGGGTAATGCCTACGATTACTACAACGAGCATGGCATCTTAGTTCATAAATATGGGCCTCACATCTTTCACACTAAGTCTAAGAAAGTATGGGATTATCTCTCTCAATTTACAGAATGGAGGCATTACTATCATCATGTACTGGGAGTCTTGGAGGGTAAGAAAGTCCCTATCCCTTTTAATCTCAATTCTCTCTATGCACTTTTTCCTGAGAAATATGCAGAGAAGCTGGAGAATTTGCTTCTAGAAAACTTTGGTTTTGGAGTGAAAGTACCCATTTTAAAATTGCGGGAGAGTGCTAGTGGGGATCTAAGCTTTTTAGCTGATTACATTTATGAAAATGTTTTTTTGCATTACACAATCAAGCAGTGGGGGATGAAACCAGAGGATCTCGATCGGGGGGTAACGGGACGTGTTCCAGTTTATATCAGCCGCGATGACCGTTACTTTCAAGACCCCTATCAGGCTATGCCTAAGCTAGGCTATACAGAAATGTTCCGGCGAATGCTAGCTCATCCCAACATTAAGGTACTGCTAAATGCAGATTACCGCGAGATTATCAAAGATGTTAAGTTTCATCGGTTACTTTGCACTGCACCGATTGACACATTTTTTGATTATATGTATGGTGAACTGCCCTATCGTAGTCTGCGCTTTCAATTTGAGACATTGGATCAAGAACAGTATCAAGAGGTGGGTACAGTTAACTACCCCAATGATTATGACATCACTCGCATCACTGAACAGAAGTATTTGTCAGGACAAACTTCTCCTAAAACTACCTTGGTGATGGAATATCCCCAGGCTTATGTACCAGGCAAAAATGACCCTTATTATCCTATTCTCAATGAAGAGAGCCGCGATCGCTTGAGTCTATACCTCAAAGAAGTAGAGAAACTCAACGGTACTGTACTATTTGCAGGACGACTTGGAGATTACAAGTACTATGACATGGATCATGCAGTGATTCGAGCGCTGGGTTTGTTTGAGAAAGAAATAGCGAATTCTATGTAGAAAGTGCCAAAAAGATGCCATCGCACTTGTGATGGATAAAAAAATATAGAACTCTTTCCCTAAAGTTCTGACTAAAAAATTGTTAATATTTTCCCACAGAAAGATTATGGTGCAACAAAAACTCGTTAGTACAACCAAGCAACGCCTTGAATGTTTGATTTGCAATTATCGCCTCGATCCGAATGATGAATCTGCATTTTCTACATTCCCATGCAACGTCAGAGCCTTTATGGATGAAACATTTAAGGTTTGGAGATGTCCTGATTGCAAGACAATTCATTGTCTAGATGTCGTGGATCTGGATCATTACTACGCAAAATACCCGATTGCCCAGGCAACATTGACATGGCCATTTCGCGTCTTCTACAGAAAATTACGCAAACAACTCACCAAGCATGGGTTTTCCAAGACTCACTCGCTGCTTGATTATGGCTGTGGTGCAAACGGTCTATTTGTACACTACCTGCGACAACAGGGCTTTACCAATTCTCACGGATATGACCCTTACGGTTCCAAGGACGGCTTCGGCGACCCGGCAACGCTTCAACAAGGGCCATTCGATTACATTTTACTTCAGGATGTCATCGAACATGTTGAAGATCCTAATGCCCTGTTAGATAGGTTAAACAACTTGCTCGCCCCTGGTGGTTATATTCTAATCAGCACACCAAACGCGTCTAACCTTAACTTAAATCGACCTGACATAAACGATATTTGTAACGCGGTACATGTCCCCTACCACCTTCATATTTACACTCGTGAATCCATCGAATTATTGGGGCGTCGTCAAGGGTGGAAATTTGTAGATTCATTACGGCCCAATCATGATACACTATGGCCTACCTTGAATGCTCGCGTTTCCAATGAGTACCAGCGCATCCTTGACGGTCCAGTAGATGTCTTTTTTGAACCGATCAACTCAAGGAAAGTGTTCACTTCGAGCAGATTTATATTCTTTGCATTTTACGCAATATTTGGCTATTGGCTCAATTCTTATTCTGGGATGAGCATCATGTTCCGCAAAAGCATTTAATCTAACGATCGCCTTCCTTATGGAGTTGTTGGAAAAATCAGTTGAATTATAAATTCGCACAACAGCATAACAAAAAAGTTTTGTTTTTAAGAGATATTTTCTATTGATGGAAACAATGCAATCACCTTCATATCCAAAAAAAAAGTTTTTGATCAATGTTGTCACCGGAAATAGTGGTGGAGGGCATATCGCTACTTCTAATGCGATATCTTCAATCATTGAGCAACAACTCCCCTGTCAAACTAGTGTTACCGATGTGGACGTATTAGCGCAGCGTTTAGCAGAAGGAAAAAAAACACTAGATATTTACAGGCTATTCGGAACTAGTGGAGATCAAGTTCTCAACCAGATTATGCAAAGCGGTTGGACATGGATTCACCATCTGACGATGCCCTTTAATAAACTACTTATCAAACTAAATTACGACGCTGGTGTGAGGATATTTGAGGAACACTGGCGCGAACAACCGCCTGATATGGTGGTTTCTGTGGTGCCATTGTTTAACAAAATGATATGGGAAAGTTTACAGAGAGTAAAACCAAGCACACCTTTGGTGACAATTCTGACAGATTTTGCTGATTTTCCGTCTGCTTATTGGATAGAACCGGAAACAGGAAGTTATATACTCTCTGGGAGTGAAAAAGGAGTGGAGCAAGCTCGTTCTTTGGGAGTAAAAGAGGAGCTGATCATCAAAACTTCGGGACTGGTGATTAACCCTCGCTTTTATAAACCGATTGTGAGCGATCGCGCCCAGGAAAGGCAACGGTTGGGTTTAGATCCAGACTGTCTGACTGGACTTGTGTTATTCGGAGGTAATGGCTCCAAAGTCATGCTGGAAATTGCCAAGCGTCTGGAGCGTTTTCAACAAAAGCTACAACTTATCTTTATCTGTGGACACAATGAAGAACTAGCTTTAACTTTACGTGAGAGCCAAGGTCTTCAAAAGAGGTTTGTCACTACGTTTACAAAAGACATTCCTTTCTATATGCATCTTTGTGATTTTATGATTGGTAAACCAGGTAATGTCAGTATCAGCGAGGCGCTGGTTATGAAGCTACCAGTAATTGTGGAACGCAGTGTTGCCACAATGCCACAGGAACTATACACCACTGACTGGATTCAACAGCAGCAGGTGGGTTTGGTTATCCGCAGTTTTCGAGATATTGATCGATCAGTTGAGCAGTTTCTTCAGCCAGAAAATTTTGCCCGCTACCGTGCAAATGTCGCTGCGTTGAATAACAGAGCTGTGTTTGAAATTCCTGATATTTTGCAGAAGATTCTCGCTAGTAATTATAAAACAACAGTGGCAGAACCACTCCAGCAGAGGTAGTAACAGCGATGAATCGAGATCGTGTTAAAGCAGTTACGCTGGCGGCAATGTGTTTCGCCCTCTTCATGGCCAATCTCGATGACACTGTGATGAATGTGGCGCTTCCGCAGATTCAGATAAGTCTAAACTCTGGCGTGTCGGGATTACAGTGGATTCTCAACGCTTACACTTTGTCTGCGGCTAGTATAATGCTGCCAAGCGGAACATTAGGAGACATTTATGGACGGAAGCGAGTCTTCCTCACAGGGCTAGTCATCTTCACGATCGCTTCTTTAATTTGCGGTCTGGCTCCAAGTTTGAGTATCTTGATTGCTGGGCGAACTCTTCAAGGAATTGGTGCTGCTGCCCTAGTGACAGGTTCTCTGTCGATCATTTCTGATACGTTTCCTGAATCCAAGGAAAAAGCTAAAGCTCTTGGTATTTGGGCTGCGGTGTCAGGACTCGCCCTCGTTGCTGGCCCTGTAATAGGCGGACTGCTAGTGGATACTCTGGGATGGCAGAGCGTGTTCTTTCTCAACTTACCACTGGGGGCGATCGCTTTTTGGGTGACTTCGCATGTTGTTAAGGAAAGTAAAGATTCCAACAAACAACGTCTTGATGTGACTGGTTTACTGCTCAGTGTAATCTTTCTGGCTTCACTTACCTATGCACTTACCCAGGGGAATGCTGGGCTGTGGCGATCGCCGTTGATTGTCTTGCTGCTGATAGTTGCTGGACTTAGCTTTCTGGCATTTTTATTTGTTGAGTCCCGCAGTAGCCACCCAATGCTGCCATTAACCTTGTTTCACAATTCAACGTTTGCTGTAGTCAATGTCGTTGAAATTTTAGTATTCTTCACTGTTGTCAGCTTGCTTTTTATCTTCAGCCTGTTCTTCCAGCAAGTACAAGGATACTCGGCGGGGGCGACGGGCTTGCGCTTCCTGCCGATGAATGGAGCTTTTGTAATCGCATCTATATTTTCTGGGTGGTTTGCTGCTCGCTTAGGGTGGCGCTTTACAATTGCGACAGGACTGATCATAGCAAGCATAGCTATATTTTCATTGATCCGAATCAATGCCGATACAGAGTATGGAGCTATTTTGTGGAGCCTGATTCTTTCAGGGTTTGGTAGCGGCTTGACACTCGCGCCCTTAGCAGCAGTAGGTCTGAGTTCTGTACCCTCCACAAAAGTGGGAATTGCCTCAGCAGTAATCAACACTAGTAATCGTCTTGGGAATATCTTAGGAGTTGCTATACAAGGAACAATTCTCACGCAACAGCTAGCCTCAGATTTGGCGCGATCGCTCTTTGCTTGGAGTCTACCCTCAAACCTCCAAGATCGCCTGATCGTTGATGTTTTGCGTGGTGGATTTCAAGTCCCCAGTCACCTGCCAGCCAACATTTCTACCCAAGCTATGCATCAGGCAATTAGCAATGCATTTATGTCGGGTCTACATGCAACTGTGCTTCTAGCTAGTATTACCCTCCTAAGTGGAGCATTTTTGATTCTGGTGTTTGTTCAGCCAACTTTTAACGAAGTCACTAAGAATGCTCCTCTTTCTATTAAACAGAAGAAGAGAAGGCGAATGAATTTTTGACACTGTTAAGGAGCTAGGACTTACGCATTGACAAAAAACATTATCTATGTGTTATAGATAATGCCATTACTGTTAAGGTTCGCGAAAATATGTTCACGTACAACTAAAGTGAACATATTCCTTTGTACTTCATACTAATCGTCAATATCGCTGTAATACAGAGTGATTAAATTTAAGCTAATGATAGTTTTTAGGATTTATGCATTGACAACAAATACCAAATATGCGTAAGTTTAAAAACCACATTTTTCGTAAGGACATAGCAATGCTGTGTCCGTAGGGCATGGTCTATTTACTATCAAAGGATAACTAATAAAAGCCTAAAACAGCCTATTTCCGTTAGTTAATGTACATCACGATTAATTTGTACAGTACATAAGTCCTATGATTGTCCGATACTTATTAGTAAACGACCCATATTTTTCTCAATTCACTATTTTGCTATTCTGTCAATACCTAAGTACTATGAGCTAGCAAAAAATAAATATTTACTATTCGGTCTAACTATTGATATTATTCTTTGCAGATACCTAAATAGAATCACCAAGTAATTATTCACTCCCCCCGGCAAAATTGTCGAAACCCTTGATTTCTTATTGAGGGGTAAGAGGGAGTGTTAACGATTACACCACCAGAGCATCTGACAACAGCTAACGGAAATTAGGCACAAGTCTGAAAACTGAGTCTCGAAAAAATCTAACTTGTTTCTGAACTAAGGGATTTAAACAAAATGGCCAATCAAAAAATAGCAATCTCATTATTGACACCTGCCAGCGATATAGTTATCGGAGGGGGTACAAATGATTCTGAAGCCCTTTTCGGTCGTGCCGGAAACGATACCATTTATCCTGACAATCCGATTGCAAGCGCCACTCAAGCAACAAATGTAGATTATTTGTTCGGCGATCTATTCGACAACTCTCCTGAAGAATATGAGATTATTCTGAATATTCAGAATGCTCAACAAGGTGGGAACCCATTTCTCATCCTAAACAGAAATATCCCATCTGTAGGGGCAGATAGATTTGTTCTTGGTGATACAACTCAGCCCTACTATACTGCCTCTAACCCAAATACCCTACTAACTACAGACTTCCTTGGTTTGAACGAGTATGCTGTCATTTATGATTTCGGTCCAGATAATGATGTCATTCAGCTAAATGGTAAACCGAAAGACTATCGAATCGTAAATATTAATGGATTGCAGATTCCAGGAGTCGTACAACCTCTTTCTGGAGAAGCTATCTTTTCACTGCAACAGGGAGCACCTGACCTCATCGCTTTTTTGGTTGAAAAGCCTGATGTCCAATTAGATTTGAAGTCAAATAATTTCCGGTTTGTCGGTGACAAACCACCAAAAAAACCAACAGAAAACAAGAAGATTCAGCAATTAGGGACTACCGGGAACGATCTCAGTCTTGCTACGGGTACGGATTCTGCTGGCAATGTTTATATATCAGGAACTACCACCGGGTCATTGTTTGGAACCAATCAAGGTTTTGGAGATGCTTGGGTAGCTAAATATGACACCAATGGCAACCAGGTCTGGGGTAAGCAGTTTGGCTCCTCTGGTGATGAGTCTAACTTTGCGATGGTTACAGACAAGGATGGTAACACCTACATGGCAGGTGGCACGTCGGGTAACTTGTTTGGAACTAAACAAACAGATTCTGATGTTTGGGTGGCTAAATATGACACCAATGGCAACCAGGTCTGGGGTAAGCAGTTTAGTGCTGGTGGTTTTACTAGTGGAGCCTTTAGCATTGATCTAGATCCAGCAGGTAATGTCTATTTATCAGGAATAGAAATTAACAACAATCAAAGAACAGACATTTTCAATTTTGCCGTTGAGGATAATTCCTGGGTGTCTAAGTTTGACAACAATGGCAACCAGCAGTGGCTTACCCTGATCAAGGATCCTTCAGCGACCTTCCCTTTTAACCTAACTCCCTTTTTTGACGAATCTTACGACCTTGCTGTTGATAAAGCTGGCAACAGCTACGCTGTCGGCTGGACTCAGGGCTTAGTCAGAGAGTCAGACCCATCGCGACAACTTTTGAAGTACGATGCCTGGGTGTCAAAGGTGAACTCAGCAGGGCAGGTACAGTGGGTTCAACAGCTTGGAAGTACAAATCAGGGACTTGATTTTGCCTGGGGTGTTGATACTGACAGCAAAGGCAATATTTACGTTACAGGATGGACTACAGGGGATATTGGCACAAAGGTGGGAACAAAGGGAATCGGGGGTCGCGATATTTGGATTAGCAAATTTACCCCAGATGGATCTCAAGTGTGGGCTAAACAGTTTGGTTCTCCAGACGATGATGGCATGTTCCTATCGGACATGCAGATCGATGACCAAGACAACATCTTTATCATCGGAGAATCTAACGGTAAGTTAGGAAAAGGCCAAAAAGACCAATCTTATAATGCCTTTGTGGCGAGGTTCGACACTGATGGCAACAACAAGTGGATTCAACAATTTGGAAGCAAAAATAATCTTGACTACCCTACAGGTGTTACGACTGACGGTCAAGGTAATCTTTATGTTACTGGAACTACTGATGGCTTATTAGGGAACACTGGTGGCGTTAATACCTCAGCTTTGGACGGTTGGTTGGCTGAACTGGACATCAACAAAGGAAAACTGCAAAAATTTATCGGCGGTTCAAATGATGTCATCAGTATTGCCGATCCTGGTCCAATTCCCACCATTGATATCAGTAATGATTTAGTGACTAACCAAAGACTGCCTCAAGGCGATAACCTGATTAACCCTGCTCAGGGAATCACTATTAACTCTGCTCCGGGAACCACTACTAGCAGCAGTGCATTCAACTATGGACAGTTCGTTTCTGGTCTGAGCAGCATCTTTGACCCTCAATCTCAAGGTTCTTTTCCTACAGCTTTGGCTCAGGCAGTTAATAATGGCAGTATAGTGATTTGAAATGATTTAAACTAGCGCCCTCCCATTACCCTGGTCAAATAAAAATCTCAGCCAAGTTTTAAACAAGAGATAGAAACTGGGTTTTAAGCCTTATTTTCTAACATTATGGCTACCAGTCTGTCAATTTAAAATTTCTTGTATCTTTACAAGTCGGTTCGACAATTTGACCAGTGGCAACATCGAATAAAGAACAATTAAGCTTTGTGTGCCGTGACGAATATACTCAAATTCCCTTCTTTCAACTTTGCCTGGTTGCATTGGCAAGTGTTTTTCTAAGCGCTCAGTAGCTTGAATCTCTGTTATTTATCAATGGACGGCAGTGCGTTTTTCCTGAAGATGACGCTCAGTCGCATTGATGCATGGCTATCCCTTCTTTACGAGACGTACTCGCGGACGGCGGGCTTCTCGTAGAGGGGCTATGCCAACGCCTATGGATGGTGCATACATATTTTGAACTTGATAACCCGCAACTTGAGTTAATACACAAATTTTATATATATTATATAGCGGTTCCCGACCTGGTGAGGTATGTTTTTAAAGCTACTAACCTTGGTAAACAAGATTTGCGTGTACCTCAGTTGCTTAGGAAACGCTATAAGAGAAATGAACTAATAAGTTGTTTATTATTTATATTTCATCGAATGATAATTAGAAAATTAACAAAGCATGATGCAGAAGATTAACGTTTTTCTGCAATTGTAGTTGTTGATCCGCGCAGTATTACACCGCAGTCTTAATTATATTGCAGAGCGATGCCTGCGGCGGGCTTTCCTGCGGAACGCTAGGCGAACGCCTACGCACGGTGAATATTTTGCAGGCGATCGCTTTTTTATCTCACGCAGAGGCGCAAAGCAAGAAGGAGCGATGCCTTTGGCGGGCTTTGCCTATGCACTGTGGAGATTTTTGCAGGCGATCGCTTATCATAATTTCACTACCATTAGTAATATAAGTTGCTCTATGAATTTATATGGAAACTAAAGAAATTCTCCAAGCACTCCCAAACCTGAGCATAAGCGATCGCCTAAAGATAGCTGAATCAGCCCTGCAATTGGTTCTTCAAGAAAAACACTCACTTACCAAAGATGAGCAAAAATGCCAATTAACATTAGCCGCAATGACAGCTATTGCAGATTATGCACCTGGTAGTGAATTAAATATATTCTCTGACTTAGAGGAAGAAGACTTTTGCGACTATCCAGATTAAGACTTTCACAACTCAGGAAATTATGTACAGAGGTGAAGTCTGGTTAGTTAATTTAGATCCAACAGTAGGGATAGAAATTAGCAAAAAACGTCCTTGTATCATAGTCAATGATGATGCTATTGGAATATTGCCTTTGAAGGTTATTGTCCCAGTTACAGATTGGAAAGAAAGATATGCTGTTAGACCTTGAATGGTGCGGCTGGAACCAAGCACAGAGAACAGTTTAGCCAAAGCTTCTGGTGTAGATACTTTTCAAATACGTTCAGTTTCAGAAACAAGATTAGTCAGAAAACTAGGTCAACTCTCCGACTCAAAAATGCAACTTGTTTCTCAAGCATTAGCTGTTGTCTTAAATATTGCTCACACAATATCTTAGCGATCGCTCTTTTTAACGAACCACTCCAGGCGTAGAGAACACAGAGTCAGAAGAGAGCGATCGCACGTTGGTGCATGAGTGGCGATCGCTTTTTTCTCTCACGCAAAGGTGCAAAGGAGGAAGAGGGCGATGCCTTTGGCGGGCTTCGCCTACGCACTGTGCAGATTTTGCAAGGCGATCGCTTTTTGTTTTCGGATTAGAATCAGGCGATTAGGTTTCTATTTGTCTATTGTCCTACTTGACAGATTACTTTTTCGTGTATACATTTATGGTACAAAAATACTAACAAGGTGATTTAAATAAAGATGAAAGCAAATCAAAATGATATTCCTGACTGGATTTCAGAAGGACAAAGGATAAATGCAACTCACTTAATAGTGGTCTATAGCGCTAGCAGTGGGCAAGATTTTCCAGTTTACGTTATGTCGGGAGAAAACTTTCAACAGAAGTTACAATCATGCAATGCGGGTAGTTGCACTTACGTGAGAGACTTTAGTCTGTAGTAAAATTGAAAATCACTATATTTGGGAAAATGAGTAGTGTTAGCTTGTACTCTTGGATTGAAACTTACCTCCAAATTTTATCGAAAAATATAATTTATTTATTTCATAATTTTGAATTTAGAGACTATATAAGCGGTTTAATTTTAGCATTTGCTCTCTGGAACTATTGGAATAAAAAGAAAAAGTTTGCTGCATTAAATTATCCCGTATTAAAAGCAAAATTAGAATTACCAACATTTAGAGACCATTACAAACTATTTCCTATTTACCCTAATTATAAAGTTATTAATATAAGTGATAAAAAAGCTGTTGATACCTGCCTATTTACCAACAAAAAAAACTTGCTTCAGGAACATCAAGCCCCCAAGGCAAGCTAACTCTCTAAATTATTTCTTGGCGGCTTGGCGGTTCGTTAAAGTTGCTTCACTTCCGAAACCAACTTCGACACCATATCCTTAGCACCACCAAAAAGCATCGTAGTTTTATCTTTGTAGAACAACTCATTATCTACCCCGGCAAAACCCGTACTCATCCCGCGCTTAATCACAATAGTCTGCTTTGCCCGATCTACTTCCAAAATCGGCATACCATAAATCGGGCTATTTGTATCACTCCGCGCCGCCGGATTTACCACATCATTTGCCCCAATTACTAAAGCCACATCCGCTTGCTCAAACTGGGGATTAATATCTTCCATGTCGTACAACTGCGTATAAGGCACATTTGCCTCTGCCAGTAACACATTCATATGCCCCGGCATTCTCCCAGCAACAGGGTGAATGGCGTACTTGACATCAACGCCCATCCGTTCTAGCTGATCTGACAATTCCCGGACGCTATGTTGCGCTTGAGCAACTGCCATACCATAACCAGGCACAATTACCACAGAACGGGCATAACCCAACATCATCGCCCCTTCTTCGGGATCGATGCTGCGGACGGTTTGATCAGTTGCACCACCACTAGCAGCAGCACCACCAGAACTAGAACCTGTACCAAAAGCGCTGAACAGCACACTAAATAAGGAGCGGTTCATCGCCTTACACATAATCTCGGTGAGGATTAACCCAGATGCTCCCACCAAAGCCCCAGCGATGATTAACATATTGTTCATCACCACGAACCCAGCAGCCGCCGCCGCCACACCTGACAACGAGTTTAACAGCGAGATTACCACTGGCATATCGCCGCCACCAATCGGGATGACGAACATCACGCCCAGCACCAATGAAACGCCAACCACTCCCAAGAATATGGGTAAGCTATTTGGTGTGATAATTAAATAGGCACTGCCTACTATATAAGCACCCAGAAGCAAGAGGTTAAATGGTTGCTGGAAAGGAAATGTAATCGGGGAACCACTGATTAAACCTTGCAATTTCGCAAAGGCTAAAAAACTACCTGTGAAGGTAATACCACCGATTAACACGTCCAATAGTATGGAAATGTTGACATCTAACGGTATCGCCTGAGAACTATCTAACAACCGCCAGAATTCCGCAACAGCTACTAATGCCGAAGCTGCACCGCCCAAACCGTTGAGTAAACCCACCATTTGGGGCATTTCGGTCATTTGGACTTTGTAGGCAACGATCGCACCAATTCCCGATCCAATCGCCAAGCCCAACAATATCATCTCGTAGTTCAACACATGCTGATCCAGCATTGTCGCTGCGATCGCCAGCAGCATCCCCACAGCCGCGACAAGATTACCGTTCCTTGCTGTAGCAGGTGATCCCAGCTTTTTCAAGCCCAAAATAAATAACGATGCAGCGACTAAATACGTCAGCTGAATGCCAGTTGGTAAAAAGTCGCTCACGCCTTAATCTCCTTCTTTTTGAACATTTGCAACATTCTGTCTGTCACTAAAAAACCACCCACAACGTTGACTGTTGCGAGTACCACAGCAATCAAACCAAGAATTACTGATACATTCGTCTCTCTCGCACCAGCAGCAACTATTGCTCCAAGTACCGCAATCCCAGAAATCGCGTTTGAGCCTGACATTAAAGGCGTGTGTAGAGTCGGTGGTATTTTGTTGATGACTTCAAAGCCGATAAAAGATGCCAAAACAAATACAAACAAAGCAGCAAGTAATGCCTCTGTCATGAAATCAAAACTCCTTATGGTAATTTGGCTACTAACTTGCTCCAACGCCGCTCAATGCTTGTAGGGCATCCCGCACTCGTTGATTGCGAATTTCACCAGCGTGGGTAACGCAAGCTGCATCAACGATGTCGTCGCTAAAATCAACCTGCAAAGCTTTGTCTTTAATCAGCAGTTGAATCAACGATGTTACGTTCTTGGCATACAATTGGCTGGCATGAATTGGCATCGATGATGGGAGATTGATTGGGCCGATAATTGTTACACCGTTCCACACAATATCTTTGCCGGGTTCGGTGCAGGCGCAGTTACCACCCTGGTCAGCAGCTAAATCCACAATCACTGAACCTGGTTTCATTTGTGCCACCATTTCTTCTGTAACAAGCCGTGGTGCTTGTCTGCCAGGAACTTGGGCGGTGGTAATAACAATATCAGAATTTTTGACGTGTTCGGCGACAACTTCTTGGGTACGTTGTTTGCTAGCCTCAGAAATTTCCTTGGCGTAACCACCTGCGGCGACGGTTTCTTCGTCTAATTTGACTTCAACGAATTTTGCCCCTAAGCTTTGCACTTCTTCTTTAACGGCGGGACGAATATCAAAGGCTTCTACTACTGCTCCCAAGCGTCTGGCGGTGGCGATCGCTTGCAATCCGGCTACACCAGCACCCATAATAAATACTTTGGCTGGAGCGATCGTGCCTGCGGCTGTGGTTAACATCGGGAAATATTTCGGTAATGCAGCTGCGGCAATTAATACTGCCTTGTAACCTGCTAATGAAGCTTGCGAGGACAAAGCATCCATACTTTGCGCCCTGGTAGTACGGGGAATCATTTCCATACTCAAGGCTGTGATTTTCCGATTTGCTAGTTGCTGTGCCACAACAGGATTTCCCAAGGGATTGAGAAAGCTGACTAAAACAGCCCCTTCCCGGAGTAATTCAATTTCTGAGCGTCCATCTTCTCGTTCTTGCGGTGGGCTAACTTTCAGCAGAATATCTGTTTCGCCCCATAATTTGGTAGTATCGCTGATTATTGTAGCCCCTGCTGCTTCATAGGCAGAATCGTTGAAAAAAGCTCGCTCTCCTGCACCTGTTTCTACCCAGACTTCCAAACCTTGTTTTACCAATCGGGCAACAGTGTCAGGAATTAATGCCACACGACGTTCACAAACTTCAATCTCTTTAGCAACTGCTATTCTCATGAAATCTCCTGAAGATAAATACTTAAATCTCTGCCAAGTAAGCGATTGTCCAAATCAGGGGTGTCCCGCAGTCATAGTATTTAGGCAGGAACATCAGCCATGAATTTTACTGGTAGATTGAACCTTGAATCTTTCCTCTCCCAATCTTAGCTCTCCAGGCAAAGCCTGACTTTCTTGTAAAGTTCTGAGCGGAGGTTGCCTCCGCTCAGAATTTCCGCTTTGCCGCTCGCAGAGGTCATATTTTCAGATAGTTGCAAACAGGGTCACGTATTGCACATCCTAAATTGATCATTCCCAAATTTTGCATTTTTATCTTCAGCTTGTTTTAGGGACTGAGAAATTTTGCTATTCCTTCCTTATAGAGTAATATTGATCAAATTTTGAAAGCTTTATAATTTCCCAATCAAATTTTAAGGATTACGACTTTGATTCAAACTTATTTTAATCAATTTAGCGCAAGTTAAGTGGCGATCGCTGATGATGCGGCTCAATTTTTATAACAAAATTCTCAAATTTAGATACACTTATACATATTTGGAAACACAATCTAATCCTAACTGTGTTTCTATCTAGTTCAAATTTGACCAAGTTAGTAATCAAATCAGGACTCTACAAGGGTAATGAAGTAATTTGATTATATGTTAACTTTACTACTAAGTAATTTTACTGTCGCCCAACTTCACAGAAGATGGCACTTTTTATTGCAATTTAACGTCCATTGTCAAGAAGTCAGTAGTAAAGTTTAGTAAAGAATACTAACACACAGTTATTTTAGATAACAGATTTACATTTTGGTAGAGGAAGCCCAATTATGCGACGTTTACTTTCTGCTTTAGCCGCGACTAGTTTTTTGCTTACTGGATTCCCAGCCCTGACTTGGGCGCAAAGCTTACCTGGATTGACGCTGTTTAGCGGTGTCAAAGGCGAAAATCAGTTGCCCTTTCGGTTAGATTTTGGTGGACAAGCTAATGGTTGGGATCGATACATATTGAGGATTCCAGCCAAAAGAATGAAATTAGCAGTTGGTCAATTTGCCATTACCTACCCTGATTATTACAAAGGAACTTTTGACCCGAAAAATATTGAAGTTCGAGTCAAAGGCAAAGCAGTTCCGCTTTCTGAGGTGAAGTGGGACAAAGAAGGTAAGCTGATTAATATTTTTCCCCAAGAGCCGGTGCCAGCAGGTAGCCCAGTTGAGCTAGTCTTATCTAACGTGAAAAACCCAGCCTTCGGCGGAGTTTATTATTTCAACTGTCAAGTACTCTCTCCTGGCGATGTACCACTACTGCGTTACGAGGGAACATGGATTATCAGCATCGATTAAGAGTGGGGAGTAAGAATTTTAGATTTTAGATTTTAGATTTTGGATTAAAGAATTGAAATTTAATTCAAAAAACGCTCGATAGCAAAGCGTTAGCGAGTCCCCTTCCCTTGCACGTCTGGTAGAGAGCGTCTGACTCGCTCTCCGTGGCGCTATCGTCAATCTCCTTCTCCCACTCAAGGGGAGACGCGCAAGGGACGGGTGACGCTCCTACGTCGCTACCGCTACGCTAACAGTAGTCGCTCATGGGGGAAACCACGCCAAATGCTTCTCCCAAGGGGAGACGCGCAAGGGACAAGTCGGCAAACCCGCCCAAGGCGCCTGGCTCACCGCGCTGCTTCACCAAAATTGAATTGCCCAATTCACAATTACCTAATAAAGTGATAAAATAGGAGATTGTGAGTTTTTATAAAAATCACCTAAGAGGAGAAATGTATGAAAAGAACACTGGGCGGGACTAGCCGTAAGAGAAAAAGAACCTCTGGTTTTCGCGCCAGAATGCGGACACCAGACGGCAGAAATGTGATTAGCGCTAGGAGAAGAAAGGGGCGTCACCGTCTGAGCGTTTAGGGCATACCAAGCTAAAAGAGCATCTGTGGCTTTGCCCAAAGCAAATCGGCTAAAATCCCGCAAGGATTTCCAGGCAGTTTTCCGGGAGGGAATTCGGCGTCATGGCTCTTATTTAACATTGAGAGCCTTAAAACCGTTATATTCAACAAAACCTTCTGTAGACACTGCCACCCAAACTACGCAAGCAACTGACTTAGCACATCTTGCCAGCACGCGCATTGGTATTTCCATAAGCACAAAAGTCAGCAAAAGGGCAGTGGTTCGCAACCGAATCAAACGGCAAATTACTGCTGCTTTACATAATTTGCTGCCAAAATTATCACCAGGATGGCGGCTAGTGGTCATTGTCAAACCCATAGCAGCAGAATCTAAGTGCGTAAGCCCACAATTTCTGCAAGAATTAGAGCAGTTGTTGGCACAAGCTGAGGTGTTCGATGGGAATTCGTGAAGACGTATATTATGAAGGTGGCCCCCATCGTGGGGATTTAATTATCAACCTGCTGATTGGGCTAACCATTGTCGGGATACCATTAACAGTCGGGGCAATCGTCAGGGCATTGTGGCTGCGTTTCCGGATCACCGATCGCCGAATTACTGTGATCGGAGGTTGGCAGGGGCGCGATCGCACTGACGTAATTTACTCAGAAATTGTCAAAATCGTCAAAGTTCCCCGTGGCATTGGCTTTTGGGGAGATATGGTGCTAACCCTAAAAAACGGCAGTCGCCTCGAATTGCGTGCAATTCCCAAATTTCGGGAAGTCTATGACTACATCAACGAAAGAATTGCTGCGAAAAATCCCGAATATAGCGCCGCCGCGAACAAGTGATCAGAGTAGGGAGTAGGGAGTAGGGAATAGGGAATAGGGAGTAGTGAATACAAAATTTACTCAGATAAAATCCCAAATCCAAATTAAAAACTTTTCACTTACCAAAAACTACATACCACTCCCCACTCCCAACTCCCCACTCCCCATTTTTGGAAATGTGCGGCTATCCGTAGCGAAAGATAGTCGCCGACAAATGATGATTTAGATAAATTAGATTCAGTTTACAGTACCTCAGGTTGAATTCAGAATAATGGATTTTGGTATCGGCTTTCTCTCGAACAACGTGATGCTGCCAATCATAGATTTTTTCTATGGTATAGTGCCTAGCTACGGATTAGCGATCGTTGCTTTGACACTGATAGTCCGCTTTGCGCTCTATCCCCTGAGTGCTGGCTCAATTCGCAATATGCGGAAAATGCGAATTGTACAACCTCTAATGCAAAAGCGGATGGCAGCTATCAAAGAGCGCTATAAGGATGATCCGCAAAAGCAGCAGGAGGAAATGGTCAATGTTCAAAAAGAATTTGGCAACCCTTTGGCAGGTTGTTTTCCATTACTAGTACAAATGCCAGTCTTGTTAGCGCTATTTGCTACTTTGCGGGGTTCGCCTTTTGCAGGTGCGAACTACAGCGTTAACCTGGAAATTTTTCCCGCAGAACAAATCGAACAAATTCAACCACAAGCCTTTGCCACAGCTCCTCAAAATATTTACGTTGCCGATGGCGAACACGTTAAAGTAGCTGCAATCCTTCCCAGTGGTAACAAACTAGCGGTAGGAGAACATACTAAGATACAATATCAGACCGTTGAGGGCAAACCATTTCAGGTACTCTTAGCAGAACACCCAGAAAATAAGCTGATTCCTGATTGGAAAGTCACCAAAGGGGAAGATCGGATCAAAATTGATGCCCAGGGCAATGTCCAAGCCTTGCAGCCCGGAGAAGTTAACATTCAAGGAACAATTCCTGGACTAGCAGCAGACAAAGGCTTTTTATTCATTGATGCCTTAGGCAGGGTTGGGGCAAATGATCCAGATGGCACAATCCACTGGGATATTGTCGCCATGATTGTCTTTTTTGGAATCAGCCTTTATGTTAGCCAAATGCTTTCTGGGCAAAATTCCAGTGGTGGCAATCCGCAGCAGGATACAGTTAACAAAATCACCCCAGTCATCTTTTCTGGGATGTTTTTGTTCTTCCCCTTACCAGCTGGGGTGCTGATGTATATGGTGATTGGTAATATTTTCCAAACCGCACAAACTTATCTTCTCTCACGCGAACCTCTATCAGAAGAACTGCAAAAAATCGTAGAAACCCAGGAGAAAGAAGCAGCAGTCACAGAACAAAAAGCATTGCCCTTTGAACCGAAAAGTTCTAAGAAAAAGGCAACAGGGGGATCATGAGTAACATTCCGATGCAGCGAGGTCAGCAGTGGTTAAAAACACTGCTGGAACTCACTGGGATACCTGCTGAGATTCAGGGTCATTTAGAAACTGCCCAATCTCAAGACGGCGATTCCCCAGAACCAGATAACTACTGGTTAACAATTGACCAAACCAACTTGACCTCAGAACATATCCAAGTATTAATTGGTGCCGATGGTTCTGTGCTAGATGCGATTCAGTATCTAGCAAATTCAGTTCTAAACCTTAGCCAACCCCCCGAAGAACAAGCCTCTTACACTATTGAGTTGAATGGCTACCGAGTCAAAAGAGAAGCCGAAATTCGCGCATTAGCAGAAGCAGCAGCCGATGAAGTGCGCTTTTCTGGTAGAGAAGTAGAAATCAAATCCCTCAGTTCTGCTGAACGGCGTCAAATCCATACCTTCTTGAAGGAATTTGGAGATTTGGAAACCTTTAGTCGCGGTAAAGAGCCGCATCGTCATCTGGTTGTCCGTCCGGCTTCGTTAGAAGGAGTTGGGAGTTAGAAGCCATTCAATTTTGGATTTTAGATTTTTTATTCAATCCAAAATTCAAAATCTAAAATTGGCAGAGTTAGGAGTTAATTGAAAACTCATAACCATATAGTTTCAAAATTTCTCTTGTTCGTAAGAGCTAAAATAAAGAGGTAGTATCAGTATAATTGCTGATAATCAAGGTAAATTTTAGTGAGAATGTCTCACGAATCCTATGGACGCAATTTATATTCCGCAGCTAACCCAAGCCCCGGAGCGGACAGAGGAAGTTCAGGTTAAGGAATTTCTGCCTGGTCTGGAAACGTTGACACCGATTCGCGGTCATGTGCGCGTGCAGCATCATGGCAATTACTTGGAAGTGTCTAGTCAGGCAGAAACAATTATTACTTGTACCTGTAACCGATGTTTGCAGCAATACAATCGACGTTTAGGGCTTGATACCAAGGAAATCATCTGGTTGGACGAAACTGCAAATCAGCTAAATGACTTGCCTTTAGAAAGGGAAGTGGTTCTGGAAGAATTGCTTGAAACTCTACCGCCCGATGGTTATTTTTATCCTAACGAATGGCTGTATGAGCAGATGTGCTTGGCAGTACCCCAGCGTCAACTGTGCGATCGCAATTGTCCAGGTATTCCTGTAAGTAGTACTGTTGATAGTTCTGATAGTTCTGAAACTCCAATTGATCACCGTTGGGCTTCTCTGGAAGCACTGAAAAAGCAACTTCCAGGGTAGTAATTTGGTAATTCCGTCAAACTTAAGTCTGCGCCTACACGAACTAAGCCTGTCTACACAGGCTTATTGTTTTATATTTTATTAAATACTTATATAGCAATCCTATTTGATTTGTGAGAATTGCAACCCGCAGATCCCCGACTTCGTAAAAGTGTCGGGGATCTTGTTTCTCACGAATGATTCAAGATTGCTATAGTACAAGCCAATAGTAATTAAATAGTTTTTAGATTGTTCAAAGGATGCTGACTGAGTTCTGTTGTAGGGAAAGTTTTTCTTAGGGTACATTTTGGTTGGGTTACGACTCATACGCCTATTCTTTCTGCAAACCTGCTATTCAAACCGCGATTCTTGATTTCCGGTAATTTGCTGAGGACGGCGCTTTTAAGCAGAGGTTAGGTTGAGTCAGAGCAATAGTTGGTATCGAAGTATGACTGAGCGCTTATTGATTGGAGTTTTGGGTCACACAAATGCTGGCAAGAGCGAGAGTTGGAACACACTGTTTGGAAGGACTGTCAAGACCGGCACACGCCAACGTCAATTGCTGTTGTCTGATACAGAGTCGGTGAATGTCTTCCTTATTAGTGGGTCGCCTGAAGAGCGGGAAACTTATGTCGGCAAGATTATCAACTCCGAAAGTCCACGTATTGTTCTTTGTTCAATGCAGTACAGAAGCGATGTTACACAAACAATTAACTACTTCGCAGAGCGAGAATATCATTTATTTATTCATTGGCTAAATCCAGGCTTTAGTGATGATGTCAAAAGCGAAGATTATCTCAACCTCATTCCACACTTCCACCAACTCGGTTATATCCTAAAAATTAAGGACGGCAAGGCAAATCCTACATCGCGTGTAAATGAAATCCGAGATTTTATACATGGGTGGGCTGGCGTAAGAGGTTTATTGAACGTACCCTAACCAATTTGCCCACTCTAGACTCAAAAAATTTCCTGAACGCAAAACTAGCGATCGCACACCTTTAAAAAATATCTCACATAGAGCGATCGCATTAGCAACCCCTATGAACTGGTAGATGTTGGTTTTTTAGTTGTTAGAGGCGATACAAAGAAAGAACAATGAGAGAATAACTAATAACCACAGCTATATATGAACTTTCGTGAAGAGTTTAAACTGCTGCTACGTGCCCGCTACCCCTTGATTTATATTCCCACCTATGAGGAGGAGCGGGTAGAAGCAGCGATCCGGGAAGAAGCAACCAACCAGGGTAATCGCCCAGTGTATACTTGGGATTTTGTCGATGGCTACCAGGGAAACCCCAATGATGCTGGGTTTGGGCGGCGTAATCCGTTGCAAGCTTTAGAATTTATCGAAAAATTACCGGCTTCCGCACCAGCAGTTTTGATTCTACGAGACTATCATCGCTTTTTAGATGATGTAGCGATCGCCCGCAAACTTCGCAATCTGTCCAGGCTTCTGAAGTCGCAACCAAAAAATATTGTCCTATTGTCGCCGCGTATCGCCATCCCTGACGACTTAAGCGAAGTGCTGACAGTTGTCGAGTTTCCCTTACCCGCCGCCCCAGAAATTAAAACTGAGGTAGAACGCTTACTGCAAAGCACTAGTAACTCCCTTTCTGGCAAAGTTTTAGATGACTTGGTGCGCTCTTGTCAAGGACTTTCGATGGAACGGATTCGCCGGGTTTTGGCAAAAGCGATCGCTACCCACGGTGAATTGCAACCAGAAGACGTGGATCTCGTTTTGGAAGAAAAGCGCCAAACTATCCGCCAAACCCAAATCCTGGACTTCTACCCCGCCACTGAGCAAATTTCTGATATTGGCGGACTCGATAACCTCAAAGACTGGCTGATTCGCCGGGGAGGCTCCTTTACTGATAAAGCGCGACAGTACGGATTACCGCACCCCCGTGGTTTAATGTTGGTGGGTATTCAGGGAACTGGTAAATCGTTAACGGCAAAAGCGATCGCTCATCACTGGCATTTACCCTTGCTACGTCTGGATGTGGGAAGGTTATTTGGTGGTTTGGTGGGTGAATCAGAATCTCGGACTCGCCAAATGATCCAAGTAGCTGAAGCTCTCGCTCCCTGTATTTTATGGATTGATGAAATAGATAAAGCCTTTGCTGGACTTGGTAGCAAAGGTGATGCCGGAACAGCCAGCCGTGTGTTTGGCACTTTTATTAACTGGCTAGCCGAAAAAAGCTCACCCGTGTTTGTCGTCGCCACCGCCAACGACATCCAAGCCTTACCGCCGGAAATGCTTCGCAAGGGGCGATTTGATGAAATTTTCTTTGTGGGTTTGCCCACCCAAGAAGAGAGAAAAGCAATTTATGATGTTCATTTATCCCGATTGCGCCTCCATAACTTGAAAAGTTATGACATCGACAGGCTAGCATACGAAACGCCCGATTTTTCTGGGGCAGAGATTGAGCAAACTTTAATTGAAGCGATGCATATTGGATTTAGCCAAAACCGCGACTTTGCTACCGACGATATTTTAGAAGCAGCCAGTCAGATCATCCCCTTGGCGCGAACTGCCGTAGAGCAAATTCAGCAACTTCAAGAATGGGCTGCTGCGGGGAGAGCGCGTTTAGCATCGAAACACAATCCTTTGAGTGATCGCCTCCGGCGGACTCCGTAAACGCATTCAGTGGCAGCTACAATAATGAGTTAGTCAATAATTACTAGTTAATAGTCAACAGTTAATCATGAATTACTATTGACTATTGACCACTAATGATCAAATTTTAACTATGTTGTCTGGCTTCACAAAGTTTATACTTGGGTTTTTCTTAGCGATCGCTGTGTTAATCGGTGGCGGTGTTGCGGTTGCACTCTATTTCATGAATCGTACTGGCATAGCCCCTGCCAAACCCATTTTTTCCAACGACAGTCCCTCGGTGAAAGCCCAAGCTCCAAAAACAACTCAGCCTGGAGGAGGTAAATCCGCTCTTAAACCTGGGACTCAAACTCAATCGTCTCCAACCTCCACTCCCACAGAATCACCAAAGGCTACCCCATCACCAAAACCATTACCATCGGGAGCTTACCGAGGGCGTGTTAGTTGGGCTCAAGGCTTGAGTTTGCGATCGCAACCAAATCAAGAAGCTGAACGTATTGGTGGGGTTGCTTTTAATCAAAAAATTATTGTTTTGTCAGAAAGCGACGATAAATCTTGGCAGAAAATCCGTTTGGAAGATAGCCAACAAGAAGGTTGGGTAAAAGCAGGTAATACTGAAAAAGTTGATAAACAATAGCCGAAAAAATCAGAGCAAATAGAAGAACCACAATATTTATCACAAACAGGAAGGCAAGACTAAAAATCAGATGTGTCTACTCAATCACTTCATCTGGATCTACTTGACATTGCTTTACCAGTTAACAGGAAGTATGTATCAATGTATCAATTGGAAGCTCAATTTGAAAAGTAGTTCCTTGCCCCTTGGCAGAAATACAGTTGAGCCTACCACCATGTGTTTGAACGACAATCTGATAGCTAATTGATAACCCTAATCCAGTTCCTTGTCCAACTGGTTTAGTTGTGAAAAAGGGATCATAGATTTTATTTTGCACCTCTTCCCTAATACCAGAACCATTATCGAAAATCTGAATGCTCACCCAACCGATTTGATGAACAGTTGTTCTAATCCGAATTAAAGGTGTAAAACTGGACTTTAATTTTAAGTCAATCAGCTTTTCTTCCAACACATCAATAGCATTTGCCAATATGTTGAAAAAAACTTGGTTTAACTGTCCGGGATAGCAATTGACTAGAGGTAAATTACCATATTCTTTAATTACACTAATTTCTGGTCGATTATTCTGTGCATAACTAATACGGTTCTGAAGAATAAGCAGTGTCGAATTAAGCCCTTCGTGGATGTCTACAGCCTTCAATTGTGCCTCGTCTAAACGAGAGAAGTTACGCAGGGATTCCACAATATTTTTAATACGTTTGGCTCCGGTTTGCATTGAGTCGAGTAGTTTAGGTAAATCTTCTCGCAAAAATACTAGCTCAATAGACTCTACTTTTGCTTGAACCGCAAGCACTGGTTTAGGATAATGTTGCTGATAGATGTTGATTAATTCTAAGAGTTGCCGCAGATAAGTTTCCGTATGAAACAGGTTTCCATAAATGAAGTTAGCAGGATTGTTAATCTCATGAGCAATTCCCGCTACCATTTGTCCCAAAGAGGACATTTTTTCTGCTTGAATAAATTGCAATTGAGTTTTCTGAAGTGCCAACATAGCTGTCTCTAATTCTTCAGATCGAGACTGAGCTAGAGCAGCTAGCACTTCTTAATTTTGTAAAGCTTGTTTAAGACATTCTTCCTTTTCTTTAAGATCAGCTGTTTTGACTAGTTGAACACTCAATTGCTCGTTGAAAAAAGATGTGAGCAGCGTCCATCCTAGAAGCAGTAATGTGAATAAGCCAATAATCGCAGCTATCCAATAAGTTGTGGCGGTATCAACTGCCGAAAACTCGACCGATTCGACAACTGAAAAATGAGTAGCCATCATGCCTGTGTAGTGCATTGAGGGAATGGCAGCACCCATGAGAATTGCACTGCCAATCCTCAAAAAGTGGCCTTTTACTGTACTATTAGCTCTGAGGTTAAACGCCAGCCAAAGCGCAATCAGTGAGATGAGAATAGCGATCGCAATGGAGAGTGCAACTACATTTAAGTCATAAGACATTTTGGCTGGTAAACGAATAGCAGCCATACCGATGTAGTGCATTGCACTAATCCCTGCGCCCATCAGCAGGCTACCACTCAACAACCGCAGAATACCAAATTCTGGCTGGCTAACTAGGTACAGGGCTAATCCAGAGGCGAAAATTGCAGGTAGCACCGAAATCAAAACTGTTAACCAGTCATAGTCAATCGGAATCGGCAGACTAAACGCCAGCATAGCAATAAAATGCATTGCCCAAATACCGATTCCCATAGCGTAGGCGTAGCCCGTCGTAGACATCGCTCCCCCTAGCAGCCACCTTTGCTGTGATTGATCGTTTGTGACTCTTCTAGCTAGATCAAGTGTGGTGTAAGCCGTAAGCATGGCGATCGCAACGGAAAATAAGACTAAGCGAATATCGTAGATACCGTGGAGCATGAGCTTGACCATTATCCGCGATTCAATGGAAGACTAGACCGACTATTTATCTGCATTGCTCATGCTATGAAACCCAGATGGGTGTAGCAAAAATTTTGTCAGGCAAATAGAAAACAAGCTTCCAAAGCTTTACATTGCTTATTATTCCCCCGACAAAAGCTTGTCTTTCATATCAGCTTCGGGAATTTTTTGTCAAGAATCATACTAGAAACAAATATAATACAGAGCAAATGGTATGATTTTGCATAGTCAATAACTTGAAAAAAGCAAGTGAAAACAGGGGTAGATAGCTATTTAACCAAGCTTGCCTCAGTCTACGAGGCATCCGAAAGCGTCAAGGTTGTTCCTACCGTAGCTAATTTCAAATTTTTGAATTGGAAAAAGTTATCTAGCGGTGTGGCAATGCCTCTTTTGTCTGTCGCAGTGACTATGGGGCTTGTAAGTATAACTGGCCAAGCTTTAGGACTTCAGAAAATAGGAAGTAATGGATCTGAAGTTACCAGTAGCCAGAGGTGTTTAAAAAAGTTAGGCTACTTTAACGGCCCGGTGAGTGGCAAGTTTGCCACCTTGACTCAAAATGCTGTGATCAAATTCCAGCAAGCCAATAGAATACCTGCTGATGGCGTTGTGGGTGCTAGTACTCAACGAGCCTTGCAAGGAGCATGTCAGAGTAGAACTTTTAGTAGGAATACCAGTGGCGCATTGCCTAGGCGCAGCCTGCCGCAAGCATCGCCAAGTGCTCAATATCCTGTTCTCTCTCAAGGTAAAACTGGTGCAAGCGTGACCAGGTTGCAACAACGTCTACGACAGTTAGGCTACTTTAATACTACTCCCACTGGAAATTTTGGACAAGTTACAAAAGATGCTGTAATTGCATTCCAGCGAAATTATCGCATACCTGCTAACGGCATTGTGAATCGACAAACTTGGAACAAACTACTGGGTTTCTCTCCGACTCCAGCCAGAACAAGTCTGTCTACTCAACAAGTGAGAGAATTACAAGTGCGTTTGCGGCAGCTAGGTTATTTTAAGACTAATCCCACTGGGAAGATTGGCCCAATAACCAGAGAAGCTGTGATCCAATTTCAGCGAAATTATCGCTTACCTGTTAATGGCATCGCCAATGCCCAAGCCTTGGAGTCAGTGCGTAGAGCCTCCACGGTTGGATATACTACTCAACAACCAGGCAGAAATTATCTGACTGTAGGCGATCAGGGAGAAAATGTCAGATTAGTTCAAGAGCGTTTGTCGCAGATGGGCTTCTCTAATACCAATCCTGATGGCTTTTTCAACGATTACACCAGACAATCTGTGATTGCATTCCAGCAATCTTCTCGACTTAATTCTACTGGAAATGTAGATTGGCAAACTTGGCAAGCATTAGGGTTGAATAGCTCGAATCTAGCCAATTCTGCTGAGACTAATGATTATGTATTAACTGAGACTAGTCGCGATGTATTACCTCCGACTAATGACTATGTAATGCCTGTTACCAATGGCAACACATTAGTTGCTAATAATCCCTACAGAGTAATAGTACCAATTTCCAATAATGATACTTTGAGTAAAGTGCAACAGTATCTACCTAATGCTGTCACGGAGCAATCTAATCTAGGGGATTATGTGAATGCTGGGGCATTTAGCGATCGCGCCCAAGCAGAAACGCTATCGAAAAAGCTTCGCTCATTAGGTCTTGATGCACGGGTAAAATACAATTGAAGAAAAATACGACTTCATAATTCAGAACAAGAAGCTGCCTATATTATGCTAGAGGTAATTAAAATGAGATAGATTTCGGGAACACTATAATCTAACGCTTCTTTAGAATAGTGTACTTAGTTATGAATATTCAGGCAGACATATTAGAACGCTTAAGTCAGTTTAGCCAACTACCGCAAGAAAAGGCAGAACAACTTAGACACTGGCTTTCTCAAACACTCAGTTATGAGCCAAAAGTTGGTATTCTCGGCAAGACAGGTGTAGGAAAGTCAAGCCTCTGTAACGCTCTTTTTGGAAAAGATGTTGCGCCTGTCAGTGATATTGAGAGTTGTACACGAGAGCTTCAGGAAATTTCTGTAAGAGTAGGTTCAGGGAATATCAAACTAGTTGATTTGCCTGGTATCGGTGAAAGTCGAGAAAGGGATCGAGAATACAAAGACTTATACTCTAAACATTTACCAGAATTTGATTTAGTTCTATGGGTTCTCAAAGCAGACGATAAAGCCTTTAGCTCTGATGAAGAATTTTATCACAACATCGTTAAGCCTCATTTGGAACAAGGTAAGCCTTTTATCATTGTGCTGAATCAGGTTGATAAAGTTGAACCCTTTAGAGAGTGGGACATAGCCAATCATGTTCCTGGGCATCAGCAGCAAAAAAACATTGATGCTAAAAGTAAGAGCGTTGCTAAAAAGTTCGGTATTGATAGTACAGCCGTTATTCCTGTATGTGCTAATGAAAACTATAACTTGATAACGCTTGTGGAAACAATTACCTATGCACTTCCAAAGGATAAAAAGGTAACTTTTGTGAATGCTCTGAAAGAGGAAAATCGTTCAGAGGAGGCTAAGAATGAAGCGAGGCGGGGTTTTTTCGAGGCACTCGGAGAAAAAATTGGAGGTACTATACTAGGAGAATTAGGAAAAGAGATTGGAAAAACTTTAGGTCAAGAAACTGATAAAACTAGTGTTGGTAAAGTAGTCAATTACATTGCCGATAACATTGTTAAAAGATTTTTTAGTTGGTGGTAATCCTGACTCCTGAATTCTGTTTTGTTAAATTGATAAACTCAACTGCGAACCTTCCTGAGTTTTATTGACCTCAATCCTGGCTTGGAAAGCTTCTTTGAGGTGGGGCATATGGGTAACGGTGAGAATGCAGGCAAAATCGGAGGAGATCGCATTAATCGCGGCAATTAAGCGATCGCATCCTTCCGCATCCTGTGTACCAAAACCCTCATCCACAATTAATAATTGCAACGCCGCCCCCGCCCGTTGCGCTAATAATTTTGCCAAAGCCAAACGGATGGCAAAGTTAATTCTAAAAGCTTCTCCACCAGAGTAAGTTTCATAAGCTCGTGTTCCTCTAGAATCGGCGATTAAAATATCTAGGGTGTCTATCAGCTTGGCATTTTTCTTGGTTGATTTAGCACTACGTCCAGCTTTTTGAGTAATAAATTGTACATGAAACTGATTCCCACTCAGCCGCGAAAGTAGCTGATTTGTCTCGGCTTCCAGTTGGGGTAACACATTCTCAATCATCAGTGCTTGGATACCATTTTTACCAAAAGCTTGCGCTAATTCCTGATATACACGATATTCTTGCTTGCAAGATTGTAGTTGCTGCTGCTGTTGTTCATACTGAATTTGCAGCGTTTCCAGTTGATGCGCCAGCTGTTCTAAACGTCCCAACTTGGTTATTTGCTCATCGAGTTGCCGTCTGCGTATTGCTAACTGCTGCTCTAGAACTTGAATTTGGACAGATGGGTTAGCTGTTGCTTGTAATTGCTGGATAATGCTTTCGATTTGTCCACCGAGTTTTTGCCGCTCAGTTAATCTGGCGCTTCTGGAGTCCTGTAACTCTTGCAATCTCGTCTGGAGTTGCGGATACTGCTGCTGGGCTGATAGCAGTTGTTGATACCGCAAATGCCAAGATTGAGCTTGGCGGACAGCCATACGCAGATTGTTGTGTTGCTCAGAACTGTAGCCAATTTCGGCAATGTGACGCTCAAGAGCCGCAATTTGTTTAGCACATTCCGAATCAGTCTGATCCTGCTGGATTCTGGCTTGTAATTGAGCAATTTGGGACTGAAGTTCTGGTTTTCGGGCTAATAGTTGCGCTTGTCGCTTAGTCGCATCTTTAATTTGTCCCTGTTTAATTTCTGCCCATCGCCACCGCTCAACTTCGCTCCGGGCGAGGGCGTGGTCTTGTTCATTATAATTAACTTGTTGCAGATATTGGTCTAGTTGCCGGAGTTCGGCTTGTTTATCGGGAGCGTAATCACCACCTTGAAGCGATCGCTCTAAATGCTGTTTTTCGGCAGCAATTTGTTGTAACTGTTCTTGGACATCAGTTGTAGCTTCTAACTGTGCTGCCAACTGTCCCCGTTGTTCGCGTAAACCATCATAACTCGCCAACTGTTGGGAAATTTCCCGATATTCCTGCCTAAGTACCTGAATTTCTCTATCTGACACAGCCATTTGTTCCCGGACTACCCAAAACTGCCCTTGAGTATCTTCTAACTCAGCCTGGGTTTTTTCCACCACCCGACTCCAGTGATGTTCATCCAGTGGACGCTCACATAATGGACAAAGAGCATTAGGATTTTGGAGCATTTGCAATTTTTGCTCTAATTCTCCCAGCAGTTTTTCATAATCCCGTTGGTGAGCTTGCAGACGTTCAATAAAGTGCCGCCTTTCTTGCCCTTTTTCTTGGACTCGTTGTAGATAAACCCGCTTTTTCTCCAGTTCCTCAATCTGGATTGCTACATCCATCACCGCTTGTTGCAGTTGCGGTTGTCGTCGCTGCTGGCGTTGCAATTGGTTCTCAGTACTTTGGAGTTGTTCGAGTCGCGCTACTAAACCAGCATGAGTGCGATCGAGTTGGCTTTGTAAAGTTGCTCGTTGTTGCAACAAGGGAGTAACTTGCATTTGCAGTTGATCTAAGCGAGCAACATGGTGACGTGCTGCGCCCAGTTGTGACAAAGCCGCTTCGACTTCACCTGATTTAGTCAGAGTTTGCTGAATGTCTCGCTCTTGTTGCTGCAAAGCTTCAATTTGGGCTTGGGCTTGTTGCAGTTGCCGTTCGATTTCGTGAATTTGTTTGGTAAGCTGTTGTTGCTTTTGTTGGCGAGTCTGCCCAGCGCGGGTATATTCTTCAAATTTGGCAGCAAAGGCTTCTTCTTGAGATTGTAGATTTTGATATTGGGCGTATCCAGCTTTAATCTCAGCTTCTTGGTATAATATTTTTTCTAAATCCGATCGCTGAGAGCCAATAGCTGATTGTTCTTGTTGCAGGCGATCGCAATCTTGGGTAAGATTTTGGTATTGCTGCTTCACAAAGCTGAGTTGTTGTTCCCAATTTTGGCGCTGGTGCTGGACAACTTGCAAACTTTGTAATTGTATATTATCAAAAGCTTGCACCTGTTGCAGTTGGTTGAGTTGGGCTTCTAACTCGACTCTTTGCGCTTCGGTTGTCTGGCGTTGTTGCAGCTGAATTTTTATCGACTCTAAAGAACGCTCTAACTCTAGCGCCTGTGCTTTGAATTGACGAGAAGATTCCTTGGCTCGTTCTTCCAAATCATCATACTGATTGAGTTTCAACAACTCCGCTAAAATTTCTTTGCGTTCCGTGGGGCGTTTGAGCATGAACTCATCGGCACGACCTTGACGTAAGTAGGCAGAATTAATAAATGTATCATAATCCAGCTTGATATGTTCTAGAATTAAATCCTGGGTTACTCTTACCCCTTTGCCAGTGAGTGAGCGAAACCCAGATGGTATTTCTATTTGAAATTCCAGGACGCTAGTACCTCCCCGAATTCGAGTACGAATCACCCGATATTTTTGCTGATTACTTTGGAAAGTAAAATCAACCCGAACTTCTTTGGCACCAGAATAGATCACATCATCTTCAACAGTGGCGCGGCTTTCACCCCAAATTGCCCAAGTGATTGCTTCCAGAAGTGAAGATTTACCCGCACCATTGGAACCGCAAATACAAGCCGTATGCAAACCGCGAAAATCTAAAGTTGCATCACGGTAACTAAGAAAGTTTTTGAGAACAAGTTGTACTGGGATCATTAAGACTATAGCGCCACATCTACTTTTAATAATTAAGAGTACAGATGCACTGTTTGTTAGTTTAGCTATCTAAATATCAGGTTTCTAGTTTTGAAGACATCAAATTTACAAAAATTAACAATAGAATGAGTAAATTTCTCTTGTTGCGTGAAGAAGTTTTGCTGTGTTTGGAGAAAAATTAAACTTCTGTGGAGGTTTCTTGTTATTTCTGCCTGTTATCTGAGAGAAAAACATTCATAGAAGAGTGGCAATACTGCGTAGGTTTTGCCTAAAGAATCACTCTGGTGTAGGTTGGGTTGAGGAAAGCAAGGGGGCAGTTCGGGAAGAGAAGCAGGGAGGGAGAAAAAAGCTTAACTGAACTGGCAAGCAGGGGAAGCTGGCGTTGCAGGGGAAGCAGGGGAGCAAGAAAAATGATTTGTATCAATAATTTCGTTCGTGAAACGGTATTACCAAGGGGGAACTACAGGGGGGTTAAAACGATCTCAAATTCTCACGAATGATTTAGGACTGCTATAGCAATCCTATCTGATTTGTGAAAATTCGCAGTGTCCAGATCCCCGACTTCTTTAAGAAGTCGGGGATCTAACTTTTCAGGAATGATTTAGGACTGCTATATAAGCAACAGATACCTCGAAGTCGTGTTGAGGTACTTAAAAATCGTGTTGAGGTACTCCAAAATCATGTTGAAGTACTTAAAAATCGTGTTGAGGTACTCCAAAATCATGTTGAAGTACTCCAAAATCGTGTTGAAGTACTCCGAAATCGTGTTGAGGTACTCCAAAATCGTGTTGAAGTACTCCGAAGTCGTGTTGAGGTACTCCAAAATCGTGTTGGAGTACTTCAAACTTTGTCCCACCGTGATCAAGTACACAGATGCGTAGGCGTAGCCTACACTTGCTTTTAAAACAGTCGCGACAAATCTTCTTAACTGAGCAGTATTGAGATGATTGGGCTAAATTTCGCGTCAAGGTAAAAGAATCAAGGTGATAGGGGAAAAAGCGTTAATATACTTAGTAAAAATGTATGTACATTTCTGATATAGATATCATAAACCAATGGATATAGCTCTACTCGTTAAATTTCTTGCTCCCTATCTGCCATTTCTGTTAAATGTGGGTAACAAAGCCGTAGAAGGGGCATCTAAAAAAGTAGGTGAAGATGTTTGGATTAAAGCCAAAGCTATTTGGGATAAGTTACATCCCAAAGTAGAGGCGAAAGAAGCAGCGAAAGAAGCAGCAACGGATGTGGCGCAAAAGCCAGAGGATGAAGATTTACAAGCAAGTTTGCGAGTGCAACTCAAGAAGATTTTAGAAGCGGATACAGCACTTGCAGAGGAAATAGCTAAGATTTGGGAAGAAACAACTACAAGTTCAAATAATAGCGCTTCTAATGTCAATGCTCAGTCTTATGATGACAGTACACAAATAAATACAGCAGGTAACGTTAATAACCCAACCTATGACTTTAGGAGATACGATAACCCAAAGTAACCAATATTGCTGTTTTTGGTGCTGAACAGCAAGAAATATTGGAGTGGCTAGAACGCAGTACGAAAGTAGAATCGCCAGGGGTTCTCAAAGCAGGGAACCCTAACAAAAGTTTGGCTTACTGGCAGGGACGGAAAACAGAAATTGCCCAGATACAGCAATGGTTAACTGATAAAAATACTTTTCTAATTGGCATAGAAGGCATCGGTGGCACAGGTAAATCGATGCTGGCTACGAAAATTTATGATGAAATTGCCGGTTTCCCCAAGCGATTTTGGGCAGATGTTAGTTATGGGGCAGGTTTTAGCGATTTAGCCCGCCAAGTCCTCAGTGAGTTTGGCTTTCCCGTTCCAGAACAAGAAGCGCAGTTAGTAGAGGCGCTAGTTGGGTGTTTACGTTCTGGGCAATTTTTACTCATCATTGACAACCTGGAGAGTTTATTACAACCTGATAGACAATGGGGAAGTCTATTTTACGGCGACTTTTTCCAAGCATGGGTGGAACATGGCGGTAATAGTAAGGTAATAGTCACCACCAGGGAAAGACCAGAATTAAAAGGCTTTGAGTGGCTAACCCTGAAAGGTTTGCAAGTAGATGAAGGGGTAGCACTGTTAACTGCATTAGGCATTCGGGGAGATTTAACGCAGTTTGTGGAATCAGTAGATGGGCATCCTCTACTGTTGAGATTGGTAGCAGACTTATTAAAGGAAGAATATTCACAAGATCCGGATTTAAGCAGATTAGCAGATTTAGGTTTAGGGAATTTGCGGCAGTTGTTGACAGATCCCCAAGTGGTAGGTGTGCATCGCCGGGAAAATGTGGGGATGGTGTTGGTGTTGGATGCCAGTTTTAATCGGTTGAATGAGTTACAAAAGGCGTTATTGCTGAATATTAGTGTTTATCGTGGTGCGGTTGACAGTGCAGCAGCAGTGGCTATGTTGCCGGGAAGTTCAGCACCAGAGATTGAGGAAGAATTGAGGAATCTGGTTAAGCGTTCTTTGTTGGTAGACAAACTCAATAGTAAGCGGCGATTTGATTTTCAGCCCGTGATTTTGGAGTATGTGCGGTATCAGGCTGGCGATCAGAGTGAGGCGCATCAAAAAGCCATAGATTATTATCGCTCAATTGCTAAACAACCGCCTTGGAAAACAAAAGATGATGTTAAAGAATACTTGGAAATCTTTGATCACTTTTATCAGTTGCAAGATTATAACTCTGCCTTTGATAGTATTTGGATTTGCAATGATTTTTTAACCTTGCGAGGTTATTATGCAGACGAAGTAGAATTATATGGGCAATTGGTAAGTAAATGGGAAGAAATTGGCGCTAGAGAAAACTGGAATTATCAGGCTGCTCTCATTTCATTAGGCAATGCTTACAAGTCCCTGGGACAGTGCCAACGGGCGATTGAGTTCTTGCAGCAGTCTTTGGAAATATCTAGGCAGATAGGCGATTCTCCAGAGGAGAGACTTCGCCAACGCAATGGCGAAGGTGCTTCCTTAATCGGTTTGGGCAATGCTTACA
>NZ_JAQYWQ010000238.1 GCF_029379315.1 Nostoc sp. S13 | reverse complement strand
AAACCTCTCCGTATTCTCTCTTAGTCTTGTTCAGAAATCAAATAGGAGTCCTATAGTGTTTTCCAAGTATCCATAATCCAGTGGATAAACGAAGTATGGATAACGTGGATGTGATGTCCCTTTTGGACGATCTATCTTGAGACTACTAACGGCTACAAGCTGATCTAGTTTGAACCAGAAGTCAGTACTATTCCCCATGCCATCAGCTAATACTCAATTGGAAATGTGTAACACAGCCTTGCCCGGAAAACGCCTGTCGAGTAATTTTTGAGCTACGTCAGCTATTTGTGTCCAAGAAGCTTCTAAATCAATGTGAGGACGCAACTGACCGGCTTCTACTAAACTCAAAAGCCGTTTTAGACCGACTGCGGCTGATTCCAATCTCAGTTGATCGAACAGACGTAAACCATACAGGCTTACGCCACCAGTCCCAAAAAATTGAGCGGCGTTGAATGTTACTTCAGATCCCCCAGATACTCCATACAGAACAGTTTTTCCATCTTGTGCCAGTAAGCCAAGGGCTACCCCCAAAGTCTTGCCACCCACTGACTCTATAATTAGATCATAGGGCCCATATTCGTTGGCGGGTGAGAGGTCTTCGCCAATCACCACCGATTGTGCTCCTGCTTCTCTAACTAGAGTCTCATAGCCAGCTTGACGAATGTATGCGACGACGTGCGCCCCTGAAAGCCGCGCCAATTGGATAGCAAAGTAACCAACACCTCCTGATGCACCTGTAACTAGAACTGGACGACCTAACAGCGAACCACCTTTTAGTACTGCATGATACGCGGTTAAACCTGCTACAGGCAGTGTGGCAGCTTGAGCAAAGGATACCGATGACGGCACTTCTGCTAAGGCGTTGGTGGCAACAGACACGAGTTCTGCCCAAGCACCGGCGCGGCGCAAGCCAACTACACGCGTCCCTTGGGGAGGCCCTGAACCATCGGCAGCCGGGGTTTCCACTACACCTGCCAAGTCCCAACCAGGCTGCCAACCAGCCTCAGCAGAGGTTGAACGTTTCACCTCTCCCCGATTCAGAGAAATCGCGGCTACCCGCACTAGAGCTTCATCTGGAGCAGGTGTTGGTGCAGTCACTTCACTGAGTGCCAAACGTCCAACCACATTCGGATCAACAATTACAGCACGTATTTTACTCATAGAGAATGCCCTGGCTTAGAGATGAATTTCTAGATCGGTAGTTCACGATGTACTGCCTACAATAATAAACTCTATAGATTTAGCTAGTCCTTCTTAACCCCAAATCCCTACAATTAAGTTAATGATATTTAAAAATCTACGGTAAGCCGATAGATTTATAGTGATTTTAGGCTGTAGAAAGAAAACTATCACAATATAGACAAAAGAATCAAGCACCCCGCAAAAAGATTTGTTTCATCAATGCTTGCATTTATTGCTACGTAGTAAGCTAGTCGCTGTCAACGTCCTACTCTAAGAGAAGCCGCCTTCCAGCAGTCTAGGGATTTTACTACGTAGTAGACAAGTATTAAAAAGCAACAATTTTATTTTATGAAACTTAAGCGTTATTTATGGATAACTATTTTAACCATAACTGTATTATTAGGTATCATTCTTCCAGGGAGAACTCAGCAACATACGTCATCAAATACCTTATTTCAAACATCTACAATTGGTGCTTTGTCAATAGGTATTTATGAGGGAAATACTAATTTTAAGGAATTGAAAAAATCCGGTAATTTTGGTTTGGGAACAGTAAATTATCTGGATGGAGAAATGATTGGATTAGATGGCAAGTTTTACCAAATAAAATCTGATGGAGTTGCCTCTGTCATTCCTGATTCGATGACAAGCCCTTTTGCGACAGTCACCTTTTTTAAACCCCAAAGATTAATTAATCTAGAAGGGCAGATTAATTATCAACAATTGCTGCACTCGTTAGATCAGCGCTTACCGACTAAAAATTATCCTTATGCTATTCGGATTCAAGGTAATTTTTCTTATCTCAAATTTAGAAGTGTTCCCAAACAAACCCCACCCTATCGTTCTTTGGCAGATGCGATCAAAGAACAATCAATTTTTGAGTTAAGGAACGTCAATGGTACTTTAGTAGGTTTTCGGATGCCCAAATATATGCAAGAAGTAAATGTTAATGGCTATCACTTTCATTTTATAACTGCAAATCGTCAAACTGGAGGACATATTTTAGATGGACAATTTCAAAATGCTAAAGTAGAAGTTGATACTTTATCAAACGTTGAGATAAGTTTGCCGAAAACTGCTGAATTTGACCAAGCTAATTTGGAAAATGGCAAATCTACTGAAGTCAACAGAGTTGAACGGTAACTAAGTATTTTTGGATTAAAGCTATGTCACTACCAGAAACTATTGCAAAACAAAAGGATACCAGTCCTGACTTTTCCCGTTAAGTCTCAAAAAGCTTGCTCATAAAGGATTCTGGTTGAAGAAGAATTCAGAAGTCAGAATTCAGGAGTCAGAATCAAGACGCTCTCTGCGAGACGCTGCGCGAACGCGGAC
>NZ_JAQYWQ010000107.1 GCF_029379315.1 Nostoc sp. S13 | reverse complement strand
TCAAACCCTCATTTCCTCGTACAGCCAGATGGCGATCGCTCCTCCCGTGCAAATCCTTGTAACTCTCTTCTGGTAAGCTTTCATGATTCGCGGATGAGTCTATTTCTTAGTTTCTAACTTCACCAGGAGTTTGACAAGAAATATCAATTAACCTTTACAAAGCGATCGCTCTTAATTCTGAACTCAATTCCAAGATTTTTTAAACAGGACTTAGGCAAACAATAGCCGAAATCCTGATTTTATTCTTAGGGGCAATACCCTGCGGTCAGCCGCTTCTCTACAAGACGCTCCGGGTAGCTTGCTTCTCCGTAGGAGTAGCGCCTACATAAAAAACTCCACCCACAAGGGGATGGAGTTTTTGGGCATAGGGCATAGGGCATGGGGCATAGGGCATGGGGCATAGGGAATGGGGCATGGGGCATGGGGCATGGGGAAGAAGTTACCTGTTTGGCCAATGCCCCAAGCAACGGGGCGACTATCCCTCTCCACCCACTCTTGGGTTGGAGTTTCCCGTCGCTTTCAATGAATTGCCCTAAAGCGCGTGTAGTTTTGCGTAAGTCTTATTAAACTTAGTTGAAAAATATTAAGAAGTTTTAAATAGTATTTTGGAACAACTGGTTACAAAGCTGTTCACAAAGCTCTTAATCCCTTCATTGCTAAACTGACTTACCCAAACAAGAGCGTTTTTTGACTTCGCCAACAGCATCCATTGCTACTCGCACGCGCAACTGAGCAATGGAAAATACACTGTATCCGTTTTGCCGCCAATTGCCCAGTACAAAATCCGATAGGGATATTTGGTTACAAGCCAAAACATGGGTTCGTTCGCCCAGCGTCTCGTAGAGAAGAGACGTTTTTGTGCCTTAATTCCTTCGTTTTCGCATTTAAAGTGGATGTTAAAGTGGTTTATTATACACACTAACTTTGATTTCGATACTCTACAGATGTACGGAGCTTATTCAAAAATAAAATAGGATTCCTCTAGTATTTTATATTTAATTAGGAGCCAACATGAGTTATACTACCGATGTTGCTTTCTACTTTTGAATACAGAGATTTGCTTTTAAGCTTAATTCAGTTAATAGATTATTTAATTGATATTCTCAAATTAAATATTTTAAGTAATTGTAATATTGTCTTTGTGTAAATAAAAAAAAGATCGGCTGACTATTTAATCGTAACTGATTATTTCAAAAAATTGACGATAAAACTGTGGGCTTGAACTTACGGCAAGCAAGAGCATGAGCAACGGGCTACCCAATCCTATCCGCGATCGCTGGGCGTTGTTAATAGGTGTTAATCGTTACACCGACCCAGCTTTTCCATCCCTAAAATTTTGTGTTAAAGATGTACTGGCTTTGGAACAGATCCTTCAAGGATTGGGCTATACAGTGCTATGTATGCACGATGAACTTAATACAGATGAGTCGCGCTTTCCTACTCGTGACAACATTGAAGCAGAGTTAGCTCAACTATGTCAGATTGTCGGAGATGATGACTTGTTGCTAGTACATTTTGCTTGCCACGGGAAGTTAGTAGATAATCAGCCTGTGTTAATCACCCGCGAAACCCGCGCATCGACATTAGCGAAAAAGGCGCTCCCTCTAGCGGATGTGGAAAAGCAAATAGACTTATCCACAAATAAACCTCAAAATAGCTGAAACCCTTACATAGCTGGCTTTTTAGCTTATATAAAACAGGAACCTCTAAAACCCTCTCCAGAGCTAGGTTTCAGCCAAATAAAGTTCTCATTTCCGGATAAGTCTAATGCGCCAGAGCAATGCGCATCGATTAGTGTTGACGCTTGATGCCTGCCACACTGGCGTTGAAATTGGACGGGATGTTGGGAATCCAGAATTTATTCGTAATGTATATGAGTTGGCAGAAGGTTTTGCCCTGATTGCTGCTAGTACTGCCCAACAGGTAGCTCAAGAGTGGCAAGAAAAAGAACACGGTGTTTTTACGTATTATCTGCTGGAAGGATTGAGTGGTAAAGCAGATAACGATTGCAAGGGATTTGTCACGGTAAATGACCTGCAAACTTATGTTTTGAACAGTTTACGTCGATGGAAAGTACTACACCGTGGGTTGATTCAGGAACCTAGTGTCCGTTCAGAAGGTTTAGGAGATATGATCCTGGCGGATTATCGGGGTAGGAAAAACACTACGCTAACTACAAGCTTAAAGATTCAACCCAACCCTTTTGGTGATACTGGTAGAATCACTGACCCCAAGCGTTTCTTTGGGCGCGAGGAGTTGTTACGCCAATTATTCGAGGATTTAAGCAAAGGTTCTAACCGCTCTCTGGTTGGCGAAGCCCAAGTCGGCAAATCTTCTATTTTATGGATGATTTGCAAATTAGGACCAGAACGTTTGCAATTACCCAAAGAAGTATTTAAGTATATAGATATGCGGAATATCTACAATGAGCAAGATTTTTTCGAGGCGTTGTGTGATGAATTAAATATTGAACCTTGTCGTGGTTCTCAACTGAAACGGGCGTTGCGTGACAAATGCTATATCCTTTGCCTGGATGAAATTGATATTATGACCAAGGAGGAACGCTTCACAGGTGACGAACGTACACAACTATGCGGACTAGCTGATGGTGCTGATATGCCATTCAGTCTAGTTACTGCCAGCCAAAAGCCTTTAAAAGACTTATTTCCTGATTCTCCCTATAGAAACATCACCCCTTGCAGGTATCTGCCACCAGATAAATATAGAACCTTTCTCATCAAATGAAGTTCGTAGGTTTTTGAGCTATAGGCTGGAGGGTACTGGTGTCAGTTTTAGCGACAACCAAATTCAACAACTACTAACAGAAAGCAGTGGTCATCCTGGGCATTTACAACGCGCTGCTGCTGCTTTGTACCGTAGTCTTACACAAATCTCAGAGGGAGGATTTGATGCCTAACTTTCCGACTGCTGATTGTGAAATACCAGAGACTCTAAACCCGTTGAATTTGCGCCATTATTTGCTACTGATATATTGGATCTACTTTCGTCCTACAGCGCTTAAATGTTACCTCTATCAGGCTGACCCTGAATTATACCGCAGTGGATCGCGATTAAGCATTTTACGAACATTATTCATATTTACATATCGGAGTCTTTACTTCACCGCACTTTGTGTAAGTGTTTTGTTATGGTTATCAGCTACAAGTGTCACCGTCAACTTGTCAATTATTTTTGGTGTGTTCAGTTTGTTAGCCTTAGTAAGTATGTTAGGAGGTGTGATACATAGCCTATTATTTGGTGTAGTGCGTGGAGTATTATTCAGCGTAGTCCTGGGTGTGAGATTAAGTGTGGTGTTTAGCCTAGCATTTGCTGCGTTCAGTTTACGGAGTGTAATAAGTAACAACGAATTATTTGGTGCAGCCTTCAGTCTAGGCTTTGGTCTAGGCTTTGGTCTAGCGTTTAGCGCGGTGGGTGGAGTTGGGGGTTTGATAGCGGTTGATGTGGCGTTCATAATGTTAATTGGCTTAGTGTGCGTCTCAATTCTCCCTTTAGGAAATAAAGTAGCATTTGGTGTAGGATTCATTGCAGGAGCTTTGCGTGTCATCTTTTACCTATTTGAGATAGGTCTGGCGTTAAGAAGTGTATATCGGAACAAAAAACATCCTATCGAGTGGGATGAATTAATTGTTTTGCCTTTACCAGGTACACAGCGATTACTATCTCAAAGGTTACAGGAAGATGAACTCAAAGGATTGCGCTTTGCATCTAATGTAGCCCGCAACCCTTTCCAACGCTGGATAGTACAGCGATCGCTACACATTTATTTACACAACCATCCAACACCACTGCACTTTCTCTATGGCTTGCTTAGTAGTCCCGAACTAAACACTTATATCTCTATACCAGTTAATAAAAAAGATTGGGAGACGCTTCCTACTTCTGGGCAGCTTTTGCTAGGTGAAATTGCCGGCAAGTGCGTTAACTGTAGAACAGGTTGGGCAAACCAACTCGCCGAGCGTTTAATATGGAGCTTGACCTGGTTTTGCCGTCAGCGGCGTCAGACATCCCTGACTGTCTTTGCAAGTATGCTTTGTGCAAAGAACTTCAGTTTGTCAAATTACCGCAAGGCTTACACAAATCTAGCTTCCTATCCTGGCGGCTCGGAAATTACCAACTCGTTTGAAGCACTTGCCATCTTTCTAAAATATGATAATCTACTTTCCTTACCCGCAGCAGTTGAGATCGCGTCAGGATTAACCCCCAACGATACATCAATCCGACCTACAGTACTTGCTGCGATCGCCCGACTTGGAGAAGTTGCGGCAAATATCGCTATCTACCAAACTGCCAACAGCGATGTCAAACAAATATCTGCTTTGCGTTGTGCTACCAATAGTCTTCTCGACCTTGATAAATATATTATTGCTGAAGTAGCGATGCCAGAACATTTGCTTCTGCGGCAAGTTACACATAATTGGTATTGGTTGGTTGAGAAAGCTAGCCGCAATCAAAACCTGAATCGCAGTTTACCGAATTCTGGTAGTCAAATTCCTCAACGTCTTAATCTGCGTTTCCCGAATTATCGCGGTAGAATTCCTCAATGTCTCAATCCGCTTAATATACGCCATTACTTTTTGCTGGCATATTGGGTATACTTTCGTCCTACAGCACTTAATTGCTATCTTTACCAAGCAAATTCAGATATTTATCAAAGCAGGGGTTTCGGTAAAATTTTTCGGACATGGCGCATCGCAGCATATCGTCGTTCCAGATCAGCTAGTCACTCACAGTAGCGAAGTCAATGCTGTGACGGTAATTCCAAATAGGCCAGTTGCTATTTCCGCTTCATCAGATGGAACTGTAAAAAAGTGGGACTTAGACCATAAGCCTTCATTATCTATCTTGCCAAAAAAGTTTTCTGAATTTATCTCTCGCTACTTTAATAATATTTATAAAAAGCCGAACAATAATCTTTGGCAAGACAAGCTAGCTCAAGGCGTTACTGCTGTAGCTGTGACTCCTGACAAGCGGTACGCTATTACTGCTTTAACTGACAGCACTCCTTTCGATTTAGATCCTTTGGGAATCCTCCCATATCGGAAGAACATTTTCAATGTGCGAATCCAAAAACGGGTGTTTTCCTCTAGCAACAAAGTTCCAGTAGGAAACGGGACTCTAAAAGTATGGGAACTGGAAAGCGGTAAAGAATTACGTCCTCTTAAAGGTCACAACGCAGAAGTGAACGCAGTGGCGATCACCCCAGATGGTAAGAAAGCTATCTCCGCCTCTGCTGATAAAACATTAAAGGTATGGGATATTAACACTGGCAAAGAATTACGTCCTCTTAAAGGTCACAACGCAGAAGTGAACGCAGTGGCGATCGCCCCAGATGGTAGTAAAGTTATCTCCGCTTCTGATGATAAAACACTAAAGGTATGGGATATTAACACTGGCAAAGAATTACATACTCTTGTAGGTCATAGTGAAGCAGTGAACGCAGTGGCGATCGCCCTAGATGGTAGTAAAGTTATCTCCGCTTCTGATGATAAAACACTAAAGGTATGGGATATTAACACTGGCAAAGAATTACGTACTCTTGTAGGTCATAGCAAAGCAGTCAAGGCAATTGCAATCGCACCAAATGGCAAGGCACTCTTCGGGTCTGATGATGGCACATTGAAGGTGTGGGAACTCAACAGCAACAAATTACCGTACTCTCTTAAAGGGCGGTATAGTAGAGAAATCGGGGTTATGTGACTTCGGATGGGAAAAGGGCTATCTCTTTTGGAGTTAGGGCAATCATTCCCCGGTTTTGGGATTTGGAAAAGAGAGTAGAACTGAAGCGTGAGAATGACCTGTTAGGTTGGTTAGGCCTGGTAGAGTACCTTTTGATTATAATAATCGGTCTATTGAGTGTGCCGCTGGTTTTGGCAGTCAGCGTAACTACTTTTGGCGTGGGAGGCTGTGTGCTAGGCGGCATGATTGGCATGATAATATTGGCCTATGCCTCGCCAGTTCGGTATCTAATCGCTCCAATAGTTGGCGTGCTACCTCAGCCACTTTTTACAGCAGTCTCTATAATATTGTTCCGCGAATATTTTATAATTTGGGGCATGGCAAGTGGTGTAGCTAGCCGCAAAGCTTTTGGCGTAGTAACCAGTGTAGCAATCTACACTGTTTTATCTATGATAGTCTTCGGCATATTCGCTGACGTAATGCCGATGCCTAATACAAATCCTAACTTGCTAACGAGGGTAGTAGTTGGTGTAGTGGGCAGTGTGGTAGTTGCCCTGGTAGGCGGCTTGTTGTTTGGCGTATTGAATATTGCAAGTAGTTCGCGGTTAATTTTTCACCCAATTTATTGCGTGCTGGCGTTACGCAGCAAATTTGGCAAGGGTAAGCATCCTGTAGAATGGGATGAATTAGTCGTTTTACCACTGCCAGGAACACAACGAATTATTACTCACAGGTTGCAGCAAAATGAACTTAATGGCTTGCGTTTAATAGCTGAGGTTGCTGGCAATCCTTTCCAACGAGCTTTTGTCCAGCAGGCACTGCACACCTACCTACACCAGCAAGTTGCCCCACTGCGCTTTCTTTACAATCTACTGATCAATCCCGATTGGCAAACCTACGTCTACGCACCTGTTAGCAAGCAAGATTGGGAGCGGTTTCCAGCTACAGGGCAATTGCTGTTAGGTGAATTGGGAGGACAGTGGGTACATTGCAGCAGTGATTGGGCAGAGCATCTTGTTTGGAAAGTCACCCAGTTTTTACGCAACCATCGCCAAACACCACTAACTCGCTTCGCAGCCATACTCTACCAACTGTTAGACGAAAAGACTGTTAAAGCTGAAAACTTTGATTTATCAAGCTACCGGAGGGTTTATGCAGAGCTAACTCTTTACCCCGATGGCGAAGAAGTTACTCAGTCATTTGAAGCACTGGCAGGCTTTTTGGCTTACAACCAGTTATCTGACCTAGCTCAAGCAGTAGATGCAGTCTCCGAACTGGCTCCTGCCGATATTGCCGTTTGTCCCCCAGTGCTGGCTGCATTAGCTAATATGGGAGCAGTAGGTGCAGAAGTGGCAACTTACCAGGCTGCAACCAGTCGAGTTAACAAACTCGCGGCTTTGGCTCGTGCTACTAAAACTCTTGATGACCTTGATGATTATATTATCGCTGAAGTAGCGACCCCAGAAAAAGCCCTGCTGCAACGTGTAGTACGTCAGTGGCGTCCATTGCTCACTGAGGCTAGTGGTAGGGTTGGGTTTGCTGAAGTGCGTGGTCCAGTAGCTAACCCTTATGTAGTGGGCAACCCAGTCATTGGTCATCTATTTGTTGGTCGTGAGGATATTCTACGCCGTTTAGAAGAACTTTGGATGGTGAGAGAACAATGTCCCTCAGTTGTAATATACGGTCATCGGCGTATGGGTAAATCGTCTATTCTTCGCAATTTGTCAGTACGCCTGGGGTTGCAGACAATAATAGTAGATTTCAATATGCAGCGGGTTGGTTTGGTTAGAAATACTGAGGAACTTCTGTACAATTTGGCTTTATCGCTTTACGATAGTCTTCCTAAACTAGCAAAAGAACAACTACCAGAGCCAGATGAATCTCGCTTTTTGACTCAAAATCCTTACACAGCTTTCGACCGCTTTCTCAAACAACTTAACGAGGTACGAGCAGAAAAACGGTTTATTGTAGCAATTGACGAGTTCGAGTTAATTGAGCAACTCATCGAGCAAAATCGGTTAGAGCCAGCCTTACTAGACTTTTGGCGTGGTTTGATTCAAACCTATAGCTGGTTTGTGATGGCTTTTGCCGGACTGCATACCTTAAAGGAGATGACACAAAACTATTGGAATCCACTTTTTGGCAGTGTAATGGCAATTCCAGTTAGTTTTCTCTCTCCAAAAGCAGCGACACAATTAATTGTACAACCTTCGCCAGATTTTAACATTGATTACCATCAAGATGCAGTTGAGCGAATTATCAAACTCACCAACGGTCAACCTTACCTAATACAACTCGTTGGACATACCTTAGTCACCTGTTTGAACCGTCAAACTTTTGAAGAGGGTATTGAGCGAGAACGCCGCTTCACGGTTGCGGATGTTGAAGCGATTATCAATACTCCAGAATTTTACCGAGACGGCAATGCCTACTTTAACGGTATCTGGGTACAAGCGGAAAATAGCGAACCTAGAGAACAAATAGCTGTTTTAAAAGTGCTTAGTTATACAAGTTTATCATTAACCGATATTGTCAACCAGACAAATCTCGATCTTGGTCAGGTTCAAGCTGCTCTAGAAACTTTGCAGCGCCACGATGTCATCAAGCAGGAAAATGGTCAGTATGTTTATACGGTTGAATTAATGCGTCGCTGGGTTGCACAACGAAGAGGAGAATAGTTGTAAAGCTTACAGTAGATATTTTCTTGTTAACTTTTGCTGAAGTTGCACAGGCTGTTTTACTTTACTTCAGTCCAGGTAGCTTCCAATCACGCACGGCCTTAGTAATAGCATCGCGAGTTGCCTCTGCCCCGAAGCCCCAAGCTAGCAAGGTAAAATAATCACTCCAGCCATTAGCACCAAACATCGGTTGGGTAGCATAAAGTTGTCCAAAACCAGCCCCTGCCAAAAGTCCTACTGCGATCGCATAACTCAACCAGTTAAACCAATATATATTCCGGGCGGCTTGTTTTGGACTTGGTTGTACAGAAGTGACTTCAGGAACTGGGTTGGGAAGCATTGGTGGTGTAGTGTAGTTGGCATCCCTGGCGGTAATTAGAGTACCCCTAGTTTGAGCAGGTGCTTGGTGCTTAATAGCTGTGTCTAATTCTTCAATTTGATTGTCAATTTTCTTCTGCCATTCCTTAAAAGTATTTTCATCACTTGAAAGAAGAGCGTCTAATTCGTATTGCAAACCTTGTGATATACGTCTTAAAGACTCATCCTTTTGAGGTGCTAACTGAGTTAACTCATTTCTCAGGTTGTTGAACTGGTCGAGTTTGGCTTGGCCTTGTTTGTAGCGAGTAATTTGCTGTCGTAAATTATTTAATTCTTCGCGGAACTTTTGAGTGTTTTCTCTATCAGGTGCTTGTCGTTTTGCATTTTCCAACTGGCTACGCACCCCTTGCACGTAAGGTGCATCACCATCTAAAGACTTAAGGCTATCAAATAACTCAGACAAATAGTTTACCAGCGCTACCCAATCTTCCCTTTCTTTTCGCCATTTATCCCAAATTGTTTGTGCTTGGGTTACTGCTTGGCGTGCCTCATCCCAACGTTTGGAAGCCAAAGTCGTTTCTACATCTATTAAATGTCCTGCGATTCTCCCTTGGAATGATTGTACTAATTCAGAGTCAGCTTGCATTTGAGTGCGGATGCGACCAACTTGTACTACAATTTCGTCACGAGGCATACCATCACTACGATAGGATGTAACTCCAATCCCTAGTGCAACACCCAATAAAAGCACTAACAAAGGAAAAAACCAATGGTCTTTCAATCGCATTATGACTGGAGTAGATAACTCACCATTGTCATAAACTACAAGCAGTTGACCGCTATACTCTCCACTGCGAATTTGGTTCAAGTCAAACTCCACAGGGACAGTTAGAGGTTGTTTGGGTTGTACTGATTTGGCAGATAAGGTTGGATGGATGGATGGCGCTAGCTGGAACAACAGCAGATGAATCTGCACGATTTAAATCAAGGGTGATTATCTGCAAATTAGCGATCGCCTCATTTGTCTGTACGAGTAGGTTGCGTTTAACTGGCAGGCATTTAAAAAAAACTGGACATTGCGTTTTCACCACCGTCAAGCTAGAGGGATTTAGGGTAACTTTTGGTTCAGCTTCGGCTATTGGTGCTGCTAATACTAAGCCCAGGGTTAGCATAAATAACCCGATCATAGTTTTTTGACTGCGCTTCATGCCCACCCTCCTTGACTTCCGAATATCCCGCAACTGCGACGATAGTATAGCTAAATTGGTTATTTTTTCGAGAAAATTATGATTTTTTCGAGTTTTCTACGCTACCCATGCCCATCCTAGTGATATGCCACATAAACACGCTCCAGGTACAGGCGATCGCATTCAATCAAAGCACCTCCAAACCTGAGCCTTTGAGCAGTCACATCTTTCGTAGGGACACAGCATTGCTCATTGGTGTCAACTTAAGCCAAAACCCTTTTAAAACCTCGTTTCCAGCCAGAGGCTGGAAATGCACCTCATTGTGGCTCTACCGCTCTTTCTTGAGGCGGAGCCTCTCGGAATGCATTAAGAGTCGGAGACTGGGAACGGCGTAAATTTTAAATTAGTTCGCAATACTTAATATTCGATAAACTAATAATTAGTATTTCATGTGATTGTGATTTCCAACACATATTTTTTTGTATTAATTGTGTAAACTCTATCTGCGGAGTCAGATTACTAGATAAATTTATGGTAATTCGAGCGCCAAGCAGTAGCATCCCTGTTCTGCCGTGGTATTAACCTTATTTACAGTTAAGTTGTTTCATTCCTTGTAGGGCAATTACTAGGTAACCCAAGCGTAAATTTAGTTGCTGCCAAAGTATTCCATTATTACATTCAGTATCTGGCAAGAGTTGAATACCTAAGAGGTAGACACGAGTATCTCAAAGCTTTATGGGGAAAGGATTTTATTGCTCTGCTAACCCTTGTATTTTTTGGGGAGATGTCAGTGTTTGAAAGGCTAATGCTGTTGTCTTCTCATCAGTCGCTTGCCACGTACCTATGTGGATTTGACCAAGATTTTTCAGGCATTTGAGCAGTTAGGAATTAGCCAAGCGATCGCAATAGCAGTCAAATTATAACTGACGTAGCTATACGTAAATTAGCGATACCAACTGTAGAGCTACCGCTAACGCACTATAGAAAACAAAAAAGCAGATGAGTACAACACGCAAGTTTCGTTTAGGTGCATTCATTCAAGCCACTGGGCATCATGTCTCTGCTTGGCGACACCCCGATTCACAAGCAGATGGTGGTTTGAATTTCGAGCATTACAAGGAAATTACCCAGACCGCCCAACGCGGCTTGTTTGATGCAGTTTTCCTGGCGGACAGTCCAGGAGTCTGGGGCGACGCTCCAGAAACTCAGCATCGCAACGGTAAAATCGCCCATTTCGAGCCGGTCACTCTCTTCTCGGCCTTGTCCTCTGTAACCGAAAACATCGGCTTCATTTCCACCGCCTCGACCACCTATGAAGAACCCTACACCCTGGCACGTAAGTTTGCCTCACTGGACTACTTGAGTAAGGGTCGGGCAGGGTGGAATGTAGTCACCACAGGCAATGAGAATGCTGCACGTAATTTTGGTCTTGAGCATCACCCGGAACACAGCCAGCGTTATGAACGTGCTGAAGAGTTTGTGGAAGTGGTGAAAGGACTATGGGATAGCTGGGAAGACGATGCCTTCATTCGTGACAAAGAATCTGGTGTCTATTTTGATCCAGATAAAGTACATACACTCAACCACAAGGGCAAATATTTTTCTGTAAAAGGGCCTTTGAACGTCGGTCGTCCGCCCCAAGGCTACCCGGTAATTGTTCAGGCTGGAGCCTCAGAATCGGGACGGGACTTGGCCGCACGCACTGCCGAGGTGATTTTCACCGCCAATCAAACCCTAGCTGATGCACAAGAATTTTATGCTGACATAAAAGGTAGGCTGGCGCAATATGGGCGATCGCCAGATGATCTAAAAATTATGCCTGGTGCTTTCCCAATCATTGGCCGTACTGAATCAGAAGCTCAAGAGAAGTACGAATTCCTGCAATCGCTGATTCATCCCGATGTCGCCTGGGGTATTTTAAAGAACTATTACAAAGGTGTGGATTTATCTAAATATTCTTTAGATGATCTGACTCCTGAACTGCCCACCGACACCAACACTAACAAGAGTCGTCTCAAGCTGGTCAGAGATTTGGCTACTCGTGGCACTCTCACACTGCGCCAGTTGTATCTCTCTCTTGCCACGGCACGAGGCCATCGCACCATACTTGGTACTCCCGAAAGCATTGCCGACCAGCTAGAAGAATGGTTCAACAACGGTGCGGCAGATGGTTTTAATATCATGCCGCCAATCCTACCCACAGGATTAGATGACTTCGTTAACCTAGTCGTCCCCGTCTTGCAAAAACGCGGACTGTTCCGTACTGAATACGAAGGCAGTACCTTGCGTGAAAACCTGGGATTGCGTCGTCCAGGCAATAGTCTTGCCGCCAAACAAGTGGACAAGAGCCTCGTGGTAGCGTAAATGAATTTTTCACAAATGCTTAAAACATACCTTTTAAACCGCACCTTCTGTAGATCGCCGCCTTACAGAACCCGAAAATCGTAGCCAAAAACTTGGCACGAAATATGCTTACTCCTTTCCCTCTTCCTTTGCGGTTAGTTAAAAGAATTTAGGTCTTTGGGGAATGGGGAAAGGGACTAATACAAACATCAGCAGCATCCCACGCTGCTGGAAAAACCCTGTAATTTTTTGTTCGCGTAGCGTGCCGTAGGCAAGGAAAAAAACATGAGTGAATATAGCCGATTGAAGACTTCACGCTCTGCCGCAATCAGAGCAACCCTTGATTATCCGGTAATCGACACCGACGTTCACACTAATGATTTCACCCCAGCTTTTGAGGATTATATCGCTAAGTACGGCGGCGTAAAACTCGTAGACGAACTACGCAAGACCGAAGCCTCTCGTCTCAACTCCAAGAGCAACGGTAAAGACTGGTATCAACAAACCCCTGAAGAACGTCAGTACAACCGCACAATCCGATCGCCTTGGTGGGCCCGAGTTACTAAAAACACACTGGATCTCGCTACTTACACCCTCCCCGGACTCCTCTATGAGCGTCAGGCGGAGCAGGGGTCAGACTATTCGGTGCTCTTTCCCAACAATGTCCTAGCGCCGGCTGGAGCCAGTGCAGAGAATCGTCAGGCACTGCAACGTGCGGTGAATCACTATCATGCTGATATCTACCGGAAATATAGCGATCGCCTGACACCGGTGGCTGGCATTCCCTTGACCAATCCCCAAGAAGGGATTGAGGAGTTAGAGTTTGCTGTAAAAACACTGGGTTTGAAGGTGATTAATATAACTGGTGGGGTAAAACGGCCAATCAAGGCGATCGCGGATAAATATCCAGCCGATCAATTCCCAGAAATCGCCAAGTATGCGTCTTATATCGACTTTTACGGATTAGATAGTGAATACGACTATGATCCCTTCTGGGCCAAAGTCGTTGAATTAGGCGTACCCGTCACCACCCATTACGGTAGTCAGGGTTGGACGGGCCGCTCCTCCATCAGTAACTACATGAACAACCATATTGGCCATTTCGCCGATGGTTCGGAAGCCTTTGCTAAGGCGCTATTCTTCGGCGGTGTTACTAAGCGTTTTCCGCAGTTGCGTGTAGCGATGTTGGAAGGTGGTGCAGATTGGGGTGCCCGCGTCTACATTCATTTGGTAGATCGCTTCTCCAAGCGCAGTCTGAAAGGACTGGAAAACTACAATCCAGCATTGACGAATGCCGATGAGCTATTTGAGATATTTGAGCGCTACGGTGCGGAAATTACTCAAGGGCATTCCTTAGATAAGGATGAATTGACCAAGACTGTACTGGGAGCTTCATTCAGCCGTCATAGCCGTGCGCCAATTGGTAGCGAATTAAACGATTTTGCAGCCGCAGGCATTGAAACAATTGAAGACATCCGTGATCGCTGGGTGAATAGTTTCTTCTTTGGTTCCGAGTCCGACGATCGCACGATTGCTGGGGCATTTAATGACAAAGCTAATCCCTTGGGAGTCAAGATCAACGCCATCTATTCCTCCGATGTTGGTCACTGGGATGTGCCAGACCTGACTTCCCCCTTGGCTGAAAGCTGGGATTTGGTGCAAGAAGGCGTTATTTCCGAAGCCGACTTTAGATCCTATGTATTCGCTAATCCCTACAAGTTTTACACCCAAGCCAACCCCGAATTCTTCAAGGGTACAGCGATCGAATCCAAAGTAGGTAATACCGAATCTAAACTAGTGGATAACAGCCTAGTAGTGGCGTAAAAAGCGAGATTAGGGAGTAGGGGGAGATGAGAGAGAAACATGAAGATTATTCTTCTTCATCCCCTCATCCTCATAGTGTTTCACCCTGGAGATCGACATGACGATAACGACTGATCCTGATCTTGAGGCTCGCGAGGCGCTACGCCTAATCGGCCCCGATCCAGAGAACTGGGTACCCGATCGCCAAGGCGTCGATCACAACGTGACGATTGTGGGTGGTAGCGGCAGTGGCAGCACCTTTGCATTTGCGCTGCGGCGCGCTGGCATCGGCCGCGTGACGGTGATCGACGCGGCTGATGATGAGACCCATGCTGGCGTGTGGCTCAACCGAGCGCGGATGAATAAATTACGCACACCGAAAAATTTGCCTGGCCACGAACTTGGGATTCCGGCGCTGTCGTTCCAAGCTTGGTACGAGGCGCGGCACGGTACTGAGGCATACGCAGCCATCGACCGCATCCCCCGGTTGGCGTGGGCTGAGTACCTCAGCTGGTATCGGCAGTTTTTGGGCATCCCGGTTCGGTATGGGACGCGGCTGGTGCGAATCGAGCCGGCTGAAGGTTTCTTTCGCCTGCACCTTGAGGTGAACGGTGTCGCGCAGGCGGAAACCACGCGCAAGATCATCTTTGCCAACGGTGTGGCTGGCACTGGTGGCCCCTACGTGCCATCGGTGCTAGCTGGCCTACCACGCAAGCTGTATGCTCATACCGCCGATGCCATCGACTTCACCGCATTGCGTGGCAAGACCGTAGCGGTACTGGGTGCTGTGGCCTCGGCTTTCGACGCCGCAGCGGTGGCGCTGGAATCGGGAGCAAAGGCGGTGCATTTGTTCGCGCGGCGGTCGGCGATCGCATCACTGCCTATAATTCGCGTGCGCGGGTATCCTGGGGCTTACTACAACTATCCAGAACTGCCCGATGCGGCCCGCTGGTTCCAGGCTTGGCGCTTTCGTCAAGTTGGTTCTACACCCCCACCCGACGCGATTGAGCGGGCGATCGCGTTCCCGAATTTCCACCTACACCTGTCTGCAAACTGGAGAGCAGCAGACGAGCAAGGTGGCCGGATCGTCGCGCAGGTAAACGACGATGTATTTGAGTTCGATTTTGCGATCGCAGGCACCGGCTACTTCGTTGACCCGACGAAGCGGCCCGAACTAGCCGACTTTGCACAGCACATCGCACTTTGGCGCGATCGCTACGAACCACCAGCCAACCAACGCGCCGACGATCTCGGCACACACCCCTACCTTGGCAACGCCCATGAATACCAGGAGAAAGTACCCGGTAGCGCACCTTACCTGAAGGATATCCACGTTTTTAACCCAGCCGGCTTTGTGAGCTTCGGTCTGCCCATCGGCGATGTACCCAGCATCCGGCGCGACGTGCCAGCAGTGGTAACACGTATCAGCCACGACTTATTCTTCGCGGACTGGTCACTTCACGAGGCACGCATCACAAGCGACAACATCGCACCAGACTTCGATGCCTCGCTGTACGCAGCCGCAGTGTGGAAACAGCCAGCTAAAGCGGCAGTTACCTGAGTCTAAGTAGTACACAAGAGACAAGGGAGACAAGGGAGACAAGGGGATGAAGAAAGTGTTTTCCCAATTGCCCAATGCCCAATGCCCAATGCCCCATGCCCAATGCCCAAATAAAATTAGGAGTGACAACTATGCCTGTCGAACAACGCTCTTACGACACTAATAATGGTTCCTTGCCTTATCTTTTCTCGCCTGTTTCTGACAATGCCAACAAACCCGCACCCTTAGTGCTGTTTCTGCACGGAGCACGCGATCGCGGCACGGATCTAAATGTGCTGCTGAAATGGGGTCTACCTCGTTTCGTGGATTTATCTGACTCGTTACCTTATGTGTTCGCCGCACCCCAGATTCCAGGCGAACAGACTTGGGCAGATCGAGCAGATGATGTCCTTGCTTTGCTTGATGAACTGATCGCTTCCCAGCCCGTCGATCCAGCGCGGGTGATATTGGCTGGGTTCAGCTTAGGATCGGCGGGGATCTGGCATATCGCGGCTTTGCAGAGCGATCGCTTCGCCGGTCTGGTAGCGGTGTCTGGACGTGTACCCAAGACACTAGGAGAAACCGAACTAGCTGCACTCAAAGACATTCCCGTTCAGATATTCCAAGGTGGACAGGACAAAAATCTGCCAATTGAGGATACAGAGCATTTTGTTGAGCGCTTGCGCGTAGTCGGAGGGAAAGTCGATTTGACAGTACTGCCGGAAGGCGATCATTTTATTGCAGATGAGGTATACGGCAATCCGAAGTTGCAACAGTGGTTGGTTTCACTGAGTCGTCGTGAAACTTCTGTAGTTGCCTAATGGATTATGTCTTACGCACCATCTGATCACTGGAATCAAGTCTTCGCTAAATGGAAGGATGCTGGTATCGATCTAGATTGGGGAATCCAATGGACGCAGGTTCACCTTCCGTTCCTTAAGTCCGCCAACGTTAAAACCGTGCTTGACCTTGGTTGCGGGACAGGGAACGACGTGTTACGTCTTGTAAGGCAAGGTTTCACAGTCATTGGTGTGGATTTTTCAGAGGAGGCGGTGGGACAAGGACGCGAGAAAGCAAAAAAGCTAGGACTAAGCGCACAGTTTGTAGTTGCGGATATGGCAAAACCTTTGTCTTTTGATAGTGCAACATTGGATGCTGTCATGTCCAATGTTGCCATCCACATGTTTTCAGATCAGATTACACGCGAGTTGTTTAAAGAAATTCGACGAATACTACGCCGTAACGGATTATTCGTTTTCCACGTTAATTCTACAGAAGACACTTTAGTTCGGGCAGAACGCCATCCACCCATACGCGAAATCGAGCCAAATTACTTTCTAGAACATGATGGACAAACTATGCATTTTTTCTCTAAAGAATATTTGCTAGACCTTTTATCTGACTGGAAAGATGTAGAACTAAAACATTACGAAATATTGCATGAGCAAACAGGCAAACCGTTTAAAAGAGTTTGGTGGGGTAAAGCAATACAGCCTGACTAATCAGCAATCGCAATCTTTACCGAAAAAACCCAGTTTCGGAATTCTGCTTTTTTTAATCAACCTTTTTTTAATCAACAACGACGAAAATCTCCATGACGTTACCAACTACTAATCTCGGTAAAACTGGATTGACCGTTTCGCGCCTTTGTCTGGGCACCATGACCTTTGGATTGCAGACCGACGAAGAAACTTCCAGGGACATCCTCGACACTGCCGCCGATGGCGGAATTAACTTTTTGGATACAGCCGACGTTTATCCCCTTGGCGGCGGGCTTGCTACTGCTGGGCGCACTGAAGAAATCGTTGGGCGGTGGCTAAAAGGTAAACGCGAACATTTTATCCTGGCTACCAAGTGCGTCGGCCGGGTTGGCCCTGCACCTTGGGATCAGGGAGCTTCGCGTAAACATATTCTGGATGCGATCGATGCTTCCCTGCGGCGGCTGGGAACCAACTATATCGACTTGTACCAATTGCACTCCGACGATGCTTCAACTCCCCTCGATGAGACTCTGGAAGCGCTGGACGCGGTGGTTCGTGCTGGCAAGGTGCGCTACATCGGGGTTTCCAACTTCTTAGCTTACCGACTCGCCCGCGCCTTGGGTCGTGCTGAAACGCGCAATTTAACCAGGTTCATCTCGATTCAGCCGCGCTACAACCTGTTGTTCCGCGAAATTGAGCGAGAACTATTGCCCCTGGCGAAAGAAGAAGGACTGGGTGTAATTTCCTACAATCCTTTGGCGGGCGGTCTGCTCACCGGCAAACACATTCTCGCTCAAGGCCCCACCTCAGGCACCCGTTTCACGCTGGGTGCTGCCGCAGAACGTTATCAAGATCGCTACTGGCACGATCGCGAGTTTAATACTGTCGAGGAATTACGCACAGTAGCGGATCTCGCCGGATTTTCCCTCACCACCCTAGCGATCGCTTAGGTTTTATCTAATCCCATTATCACTGCCCCGATCATTGGCGCTAGCCGCCCAGAACAACTTGCTGACAGCCTGAAGGCACTAGAACTAAAACTCGACGACAGTTTGAAACAAAAGTTAGACGACCTAACCGCCGAATACCGAAGAGGAGATTCTCTGCGTTAGTTTCTAATTACGAATTGGTATTAGAGGTTTGCAAACCCGAAGATTTAAGCATATAAACGCCCAGAATTTTTGGAAATGATAACCATAATTCCTTCAAATCAGAAATATATCATGGATAAAATAGCTAGGATTAAACGCCGTCGTTTTCTCCATTTTGCTACTTCAGGGCTATGTGGCTTTTCTATGGCATATCTGTTAGGAAGTTGTAGCGAACAAAGCCAACAGTCTTCTTTGTTAAACAGTAATAATGCCAGTGAAAGTTCCCTTGGAATAAAAACTAAAGTTCTACACATGGGGTATCAGAGTGCGGGGGATCTCTTCCGAAATCGAAAAGTTTTAGAGAAACGCTTGGAGCCGATGGGGATTAAGGTGGAATGGGCGCAATTTGTTCAAGGTCCCCAACTTATGGAAGGGATGCGTGCGGGAAAAGTTGACGTGGGATCAGTGGGAGAAACACCACCAATTTTTGCTCAAGTGGCGGGGTCAGACCTTGTTTATGTAGTCGGTACACAAAGAAACCAAAGGACAGGGAAAAGTAGTGTTATTGCCGTTCCGCCGGAGTCTCCCCTTCAGAAGTTTGAGAATATCAAGGGGCAAGAAGTTTACTTTCAAAAAGGCTCGGCATCGCACTACTTTATGATCAGAGCATTGCAGTCAGTCGGCTTGACCCTCAAAGATATTAAAATCAAAAGTCTGCCAACTGTCGAGGCATCGGCTGCTTTTTATGGAAGGTAAAATTCCGGTTTGGATGACAGGAGATCCATATTATGCGATCGCTCAAAAGCTAGGTCGAATTCGAGTCCTCAAAGATTCTGTTGGGCTAGATTCTCCTGGTGGCTATTATGTTGCTGACAGGAAGTTTGCCAAAGAAAATCTTGGCTTGCTAAAAATTATTATTGAGGAGCTTAATAAGCTCGACAAATGGGCAGAGGCACATCGAGGCGAAGTGGCGAAAATAATGATCACTGAACAAAAGCTCGATGCGGATGTGGTAGAAAGGGTGATGTCTCGTCGCACTTTCGTCGGACGCAGAGGACTCAGCCCTCCACTGATCAAGGAACAACAGCGTGTGGCAGATTTGTTCTTTCAAGAGGGTGTAATACCGAAGAAAATCAACATTCAGGATGCGTTACTCCCACCTAACGTCTATACTGCCATCACGCCACCAGAAATTATGGTTTAGTGGAGTACTGCCAGAAGTCCCTAATACCACCGGACGGCTTATCCAGTCGTCCATTTTTATCTTGTACAACAGCTAAAATGATGCCAAGAGAGCGACTTTGATGATAAAAAAGGCCAGACAATCCAAATCCTTTCAACGTGCTCCTGATGCACCAGACCTGCCATCAACTCCATTCAGGTTCATTTGCTATTTCGTGAACCAGTTTCGCTGGTGGTATGTGTTAGCGGTGATCCTAGAGATAATACACGCAACCTGTGGGATTATGCTGCCCTATGCTATTGGCCAGATCATCCGGGGCGTAACGGGATCGGCGGGACACAGCCAGCCCATTTTTGATGCCATGAGGCAACCCCTAATGCTGTTCATCGGCTTGAGTGTGGGTGAAGTGGTATTTGGGCGAGCGGCTGGACTCTTGCAAACGATCCTCCATCCGATTCACCGACAGCACATCGTCCGATCGCTATATGCATATTTACAGCACCATTCGCAGCGCTACCTGAGCAGCAGTTTTTCCGGGGCTTTGGCACATCGGATTAGCGAAACCTCTCTGGGTGTTACCCAGACGATGCAAATGATGATTACTGAATTTATGCCAGTAATCGTGGTGTATGGCGTCGCTACAACGATACTGTATCGCACCTATCCTCCGCTTGCTGCACTTGTGGGAATATGGGCAGTTCTCTTCATCAGTATTTCGTTTTGGCTGGCAACTCGCTGCCGAATTTACTCCCGGAAAGCCGCAGCCGCAAGAAGTGAGACAACTGGGATCATCGTAGATACGGTAACAAATCTCACTAGTAGCCGACTGTTTGCTCGTTTCGGTTTTGAACGACGCTATTTAAATGAGCAATTAAGGCGCGAACTCAAAGAGGTGAGAGAGTCCAACTGGTACTCGGAGCGAATTCGCTGGTTTCAGTTTATTTCAGCAGCCATTCTGAAAATCAGCACCCTGTATTACTCACTCTCTCTCTGGAGTCAAGGAACGATCGCTACTGCTGATTTCGTTGTCGCAACCAGCCTGTCGCTATTGATCATCAGTGAAGCCCGCAATTTGAGCCGACGCTTTCTCGAATTTTTTGAACACGTTGGTAATGTTGCCAATGGTGTGTTTATCATCGTTCAACCCCACGAGTTGATTGATCGCGATCGCGCGATCGCACACTCAATCACCCAAGGTAAGATTGAGCTTCGGCGGGTGAATTTTAACTACTCGAACGAGAAGAAAGTTTTCAGCAACCTTTCTGTCACCATCTTACCGGGACAGCGTGTTGGACTGGTGGGTTTATCCGGCTCTGGAAAATCCACCTTTGTCAATCTGATTCTGCGTTTGTTTGACCCACAATCTGGACAGATTATCATTGATGGGGAAGATATTCGAGACATAACTCAGGATACCTTACACGCCCAGATCAGCTTGATTCCTCAAGATCCGTCTCTGTTTCATCGGACGTTGCTGGAAAATATTCGTTACGGACGCTTGGATGCAACCGACTCCGAAGTGATCGAGGCAGCGCAAAAGGCTCATGCTCACGATTTCATCGCCCAAATTAAGGATGGTTACGATTCTCTGGTGGGGGAACGTGGTGTGAAGCTGTCTGGAGGGCAGAGACAACGCATTGCGATCGCTCGCGTAATCCTCAAAGATGCGCCGATCCTGATCTTGGATGAAGCCACCTCTAGCCTTGATTCAATCACCGAAAAAGCGATCCAGGATAGCCTCGATATCGCAATGAATGGGAAAACGGTGATCGTAGTGGCTCATCGGCTATCTACCATCATCCATCTAGATCGGATTCTGGTGTTCGACAAAGGCCGCATTATCGAAGATGGTTCCCACGCCAAACTGCTGGCACTCGGCGGCGCTTACTACAGGTTATGGAAAATGCAGGCAGGTGGATTTATGCCCGAAAATCTCGACGAGGAACGCATCCGCGAGGTTCGCACTGGCACAGATAACCTTGAAGAGGGAATGATTGCTTGACCGAATAAGTCATAATTAAAAAGGCTCGACCTTTTATCCTCAGACTTGCTCCTTTTATCCTCAGACTTGCTCCTTTTACCCTCGGACTTGCGTCTTTTACCCTCGAATTTGCGTCTTTTATCCTCGGACTTGCGTCTTTTATCCTTAGACTTGAGCTTTTTACCCTCGGACTTGCACCTTTTACCCTTAGAGTTAAGCTTTTTATCCTCGGACTTGCACCTTTTACCCTCGAACTTGCACCTTTTACGCCGATCATTTGAGTTTTGAACTTGAAGTTTGCACCTCAGAACACAAATTGTCGAGTAAAAGGGGCGTAGGCGTAGCCCATCGTAGACATTCCTCCACCTATCAATCTCAACAATAGTCTAGTTTTACTCATTTAAACGCTGTGCGATCGCATTCAGCAATATCTCAAAGTCTGATTCGCTGTGAATATCAGGAGTTAGCGTGTTCATATCTTTTAGCAGGTTAGTGAGTTCTGCGATCGTGTTGCGAATCTCTCTGTATTGGTCAATTTCTTCACGAAATCCCTGCAAATTATCTGCATCTACTTTTTTCAAGGCTTGATTTAACTTTTTAAGTTTATCTTCCCAACACTCAATATATTTAATTCTCTCAAGAGGATCATAAATTTGGGCATCTACTAACAGAATGGGGAAAATTCGATCATAAAATTTACCATTTTTAGCAATTTGCACTAGTTCAAACATACAATTGGGAGATTTTAAATACTTGTCACTAATAATTGCGATCGCACATTTACCGCGTCCAATCCGTTCCATGAAGGCTTTAATTAATCCTTTGTAGCCCAAATCGCGTTTGTCCCGAATGATTTTAATTCCTTTTGCCTGCAAACTCTGATCTAGTTGGTTGACAAATTGCTCACTCTCTCCACGCCAAGCATAGGAGATGAAAATTTCCTTCTCGAACTCGATTACAGATTGACTATTCATTTTGCTATCTCGTAACCGATGTGTGAATGATTCATCTCGCTTTTGCTCCAGTTCGCTTTGCAACTGTGCAACTTGGGGGTTGATTTCCCTATCTTCTTTAGCGGGTTGGAACATGACATCATCGATTAATCTGCGGATATCTACCATTTCATAGCTGTTCTCGCACTCAATCTGGTAGTGGCTAGTATCCAAGCGTTTTTTGAGTGAGTCCAGAGAATAGGAATGAGGTATCGGCAGGTTTTTGCAAGTCTCACAGTTACAGGGAACTAGGGTTTGATATTGCAAACCTTCATAAGAGTCGTGGATTTTTTCGAGGTCATCGGTGATGATAGCCATCAATTCTTTTGTACGGTTTCCGGCTACACGGATTTTAATTTCCCGTTGATTGTAGTTTTCAATGATTTCAGCACGAGTTTGGTCTTTGTTGAGAACAACACCGTTTTTCCAAACGAGTTTTTGCTCTTCAATCAAACGGTGCGTCTCGACAATAAAACGGGTGAGGATGCCTTTGGGCATGAATGTATAGGTGTAGCGCAGGATGAGGTTATTGCGATCGTCCCAAGTATAATCAGCTTTTTCAATGGAAAGCAATTGGGGCGCAATATAAGTAGCAGGACGACCGGGAATTTCGTAGCAAAGCTTGAACTGCATCATTAATTCAAGTAGTTCAGCTCGCATCTCTGCATATTCGCCGCTTTTCCAAATATCTTTGAGATCGTCTTTGGTAAAACAACCCAACTTTTTCTTAACATTGGCATTGTCCAAAACTTTGTAAACGGCAGTCGTTCCCCATTTCGGTTTGAGGATGACGTAGTGTTTAAGTTTAGAATAATCGTCTTGAAAATGCAGGAAAACGCCGAGGTCATGAAGATAGTTGCTCAAGCCCAGCATATCTTTATTGTCTGTTAATTTATTACTTCGGCAAATGGTACGGTATTCTTCCAAGCTGATGTAATTTCGGGAATCGTTCTCTAGCGCTGCTCTGACTCTTACCCAGAGTTTTGGTAGAGGTATACCAACATGTTCAAGTCCGCTGATGTATAGCTGAATCGCGTTTTTAATCTCTGCTAAACCGCGATTAGTTTCTAAATTTGTTGCCAGAATTTTCTCCAGGTTGTTGAATTCTCGTCGCAAGTCGCGCTCATTAACTTGGCAATCACGGTCTTGTTTTTCGTTTTTGATGATCAGAACTGGACTCTTATCGCTTAAGAGTTCGACAACCTTTAGCCACCAATAAAAATCGGTGTTTTCTTTGCGAGTGTCAGCAACTAAAGCATATAGAGATCGCTTGCTGAGGAAAAACTGATGTGTTTGGTGGTAGATTTCCTGACCGCCAAAATCCCAGATGTTGACGCGAAAATCTTTGCCATTGGGCTGTGTAAAGTGCCACTGGATCACTTCAATGCCTTCGGTTGATTCCTCATCTGGCTGGAGTTCGTAGGTTTCATCTGCAATTTTTTTGGCTAAAGAGGTTTTACCGGCCCCTCCTTCGCCAATAATTAAGAATTTTGCTTCGTAGAAGAGTTCTGTTTCGGCTGGATCTTGCACCCGAAAATAGAAATCGAGAATTTTATTCACATCACCCGAATCTTCGGATAAAATTTTCGACCCCAAAATCTCTGGTGGAATGGGGACTGGATTTCTACGAAGATCCAGTTTTTTCAGGTTGGTGAGTTGGCCAAATTCCGCTGGCAGACTGCTGAGTTGATTATTGCTGAGGTTGAGGGTTTGCAGGTTGGTGAGTTGGACAATTTCCGCTGGCAGACTGCTGAGTTGATTATTGCTGAGGTAGAGGGATTGCAGGTTGGTGAGTTGGACAATTTCCGCTGGCAGACTGCTGAGTTGATTATTGCTGAGGTTGAGGGTTTGCAGGTTGGTGAGTTGGACAATTTCCGCTGGCAGACTGCTGAGTTGATTATTGCTGAGGTAGAGGGATTGCAGGTTGGTGAGTTGGACAATTTCCGCTGGCAGACTGCTGAGTTGATTAC
>NZ_JAQYWQ010000106.1 GCF_029379315.1 Nostoc sp. S13 | reverse complement strand
GTACAGAATACCTTTCCTGTATTCTGACGACTGGCACCTTTATTCTGTTCGATAAAACCAGCGCTAGAACCAGTTACCCGTCCTAGTCTCTGTGGGCGCACCCAGTTGCCGAGTAATCTAACTAACTCAGCACCTATTTCCTCTGACTCATAATCTGATGGCCCCATAAGAACTATATTTCCGTCTACTAGCTCCATCTGCCATTCTGGATGCTCTGCTTGTAGTTGCTCTAAGTCTGGGATAGTAAACATAAGACCACGAAGAATGCATCTTTAATTTATCTTCCTACAAACTGGTAGAATAAGTTACCTAAAAAGCCAAAAAGTCAAGAGTCTAAAGTCAAAATCTTAACTCTTGACTCTTAACTCTCAACTCTGCCAATTTTAGATTTGGGATTTGGGATTTGGGATTGAAGAAAAAAGCGTTCGACTGACTTGTACTGAGCTTTGTCGTTGGCGCAACCCAACAAGAGAAGTAGCGCTCACGCCGTACTCCTTCTCTACGAGACGCTCCGCGAATGGAGAAGCAAGCTATGCGTAGCATTCCGCAGGAAATTCTAAAATCCAAAATTAATTAACTGTTGACTAAGAAGCTGATTCCCTAGCTGTAGGTGAACCTAGCTTTTTACTAGGGGATGCAGAAGATTCACGACCACTTCCACTTGTCCGCAGTTTGGGCTTGGGAGAAGCATGTTTTTCTTCATCTCCATTGCTGCTATCTGATTTCCATGCAGAACGGGGGCGATCGCTGGAAGATTCACGACGCTTGCCCAGTCTGGGTTTGGGAGCGGAAGATTCCTCTTGGGGAATTTCCACGTCTGAGTTCAACCAAGCGGGACGAGTTTGATCGTAAGCAATTTGCAGTGCAGCTGCGGCGATCGCCTGAGCATCGTATTCTTCAATCAGTTCGCTGACAATCGGCAAGAATGAAGCCAAACGCTCACCTGTCAAAGCTTCTCGCACCTGTTCTTGCAATTTCAGAATGTGTTTTGCTTCAATCTGGGCGCGTGTGGGAATCGTCAACACTTGCCAATTTTGGCGGTTATGACGTTCAAATGTTTGCTGCTTGCGCCGCTCAAATGGCTGAACTAAAGAAATTGCCGTTCCTTCTTTACCAGCACGACCAGTACGACCAATGCGATGGACGTAGGTTTCTACGCTATCAGGTAAGTCGTAGTTGATCACATGGGAGAGTTGATCGACATCTAACCCTCGTGCGGCAATATCAGTTGCTACCACCCAGCGCACCTGACGGTTACGGAATCTGATTAATAACCGTTCCCGTGCTTGTTGGGACAAGTCACCGTGGTATTCATCGACACTATGACCAGCAGATTGCAACTGACTGGTGAGTTCGGCGGCTGTGCGTCTAGTGCGGACAAAGATTAAAGCTGTTTCTGGATCTTCCATTTCCAGAATCGGCTGTAAAGCTTTGGCTTTTGTCCAATGGCGGGGGATCAGATAAGCTACCTGATTAATCTTGTTGGGAGCGGCTTTTGGCTGCTCAACGGTGACTGTCGCTGGCGATCGCAAAAACTTGTTCACCAACATCCGAATTGATGGTGGCATTGTTGCGGAGAATAAAGCTGTTTGGCGATCTACGGGTGCTTGGGAGAGGATTTTCACCACATCGTCAATAAAGCCCATGCTCAACATTTCATCGGCTTCATCCAACACAAACCACTTCACTTGATCGAGCTTTAAACAGCCGCGATCGAGCAAATCTATCACCCGTCCTGGAGTACCCACGACCATGTGAACGCCACGTTTTAGTTGTAACATTTGGCGGTCAATTGATTGACCACCGTAGATTGCTAACACCCGCAATCCTTCATTACCGATGAATTGGGCGATCGCATCGTGAACTTGCATTGCTAATTCACGAGTTGGTGTTAAAACTATCGCTTGCACGGCTTTTTGATTAATATCCAGCCGCTCTAAAATTGGCAGTGAAAATGCTGCGGTTTTGCCTGTTCCAGTTTGAGATTGACCTACCACATCACGACCAGCTAACAATTGGGGAATTGCTTGTACTTGAATGTTAGTCGGTTCGGTAAAACCGATTTTTTCTAGTTGTTCAACACGTTCTTGGGAAATGCCTAGTTCTTGAAATGAAAGAGTCATTAATTTTCCTAAATTTTTTCTAAGGATTTTTTGGATTAGTCATTAGTCATTAGTCATTAGTCATTAGTCATTAGTCATTAGTTATTGGCTATTAGTGAGCCAAGGGCGCTAGCGCCGCCTCAACTATTGGAGAGGCTATGCCAAGTCCGCCAGCGTTTCAGGTAAACCCTCATGAAAGCTGTCATTGCAGCGTTGACCTCAGGATAAGGGTCAATCTGTAAGGGTCATTTAACAAAGGACAAAGGACAAAGGACAAAAGACAATTTAGTTATTGACTACTTGACCATAGAGGTCGTATGTATCAGCGTGGTGAATCGCTATTGGCACGATGGTTCCTAACTTTGCCTGGCCTTTGATATACACCAGACCATCAACCTCTGGGGAAAATCTACCTGAACGACCGATCAATTCACCAGTTTCAGGATTTTCTTGCTCAATCAGGACATCAACGATTTTGCCTACTTCCTGTTGATTTTTCTTTTGGGAAATCGGTTGCTGGAGTTCCATAAGTTGGTATCGGCGCTCGTCCATCACCAATTCGGGCAACTGATTTGGTAACTTGTAAGCTGGGGTTCCTTCCTCAGAGGAAAAGGTGAAGACACCAACATGATCAAATTCATGCCGTTGAACAAACTCTAGTAGATGCTCAAAATGCTCGCTTGTTTCTCCTGGGAAACCAACAATAAATGTTGTCCGCAATACGGCTGTTGGTAGCGCCGTTTTGATCCGATCTATAATCCCATCATTTACACGTCCTTGCCAAGGACGGTTCATAGTGCGGAGAATCTCTGGATGAGAATGCTGCAAGGGCAAATCCAGGTAAGGTAAGACATTGGGTGTTTCTTGGATCGCCGCAATCACATCTGGGGTCAGTCCCGTGGGATAAGCGTAGTGCATTCTGATCCACGGTATATCTACTTTCCCCAAAGCACGAAGTAATTCGGCTAATTTTGGCTGACCGTAAATATCTAGACCGTAATTAGTGGTGATTTGGGAAATTAGAATAATTTCCTTTACCCCTTGACTAACTAACTGCTCCGCTTCGGCGACTATAGATTCAATAGTACGCGATCGCTGGTTTCCTCGAAGATGAGGAATTATACAAAATGCACAACGATAATCACATCCTTCCGCAACCCGTAGGTAAGCTACGCCCTCGGTTGTAGTACGATAGCGCGGTGTAGTTTCATCGGCAATGTAGGTTGGCTCAATACTAACCTGTTTGACCCGCTCACCTTGTTCTACACGCTCAATTACATTTACAATTTTGTGATAATCGCCTGTACCCACAACGGCTACTGCTTCAGGTAACTCCTCCAAAAGTTGTTCTTGGAAGTGTTGCGCCATACAGCCAGTGATTACGATTTTTTTATTTGCCTCTGCCAGTTCTACCAAAGTTCTGACAGATTCTTGCCTAGCTGCTTCTATAAAACTACAGGTATTAACAATAACGTAATCTGCTAACTCTTCGTTTGTATCTACACCGTAGCCTGCTTCTACGAGCAGTCCTAGCATATGTTCTGTATCAATTCTATTTTTCTCGCAGCCCAGGTGAGAAATGGCAATTGTTGGCTTGTCACCCATATTTTGAAAATATCTTCATTTTTTTCTTGTAGTCAAACATTCTGGCGCTAACTTTGCTTTTTTGCTATCAGAATCCTCATCAAAACAGTACAGTGGCAAATTCCCACTGTCAGCAACTGTCCGTGGACTTATGACCCTATCAATAATAAAAATAGAGGTCATGTTATGATATTCCTATCAATCTGTTCCCCAGGGTAAATTGAAGTGTCTTTGGGTACATTTGACACTTGTAATGTTTTTTAACAGTTCGCCTATTGGTATTTTACATTACCGCAGCGTGTGCGTTGTTAACCTACCCATCGGGAAGCCGCCCAAAGGGCTTGTTTTGAGAAGTCGCTACCCTCAGGGAAATCGACGAAAGCGACTACGCCTATAAAGCAGTAATGCTACCCTGGCGATTGGCAAGTCCTACGACTGTGCGCGGACAAGATGCCTAAAGCACGGAAAGCTGCCTTGCGTCTAGTGAGTGGCAAACTCCTCTTCTAGCCAAGTTTTATCTTAACATATCTTATGGGAGGTTTCACGCTAATTTCCATCTAAGGAAGGAGGCAGTAAAAATTCAAAATTCAAAATTGTTCGCCTTGGTCTCGTAGAGAAGAGAGTTTCAGAGTCGGATTTAAACCCGACTGAAACCCAGAGTAGCGCTTTGCGTATTTTCCCACGGCAGTCAAGGAAAGGGGAGCTACTGTGTTGGACGGGTTAAGAGGCTTAAAGGAGCCAGCCCCTATGCGCGGGTCTCCCGACTTGAGCGGACTATTACTCAAGCGGCGTTGAAATCCCCTGTTGCCGCGCTGCCTCGCCGTTGTAGCGACTGCAAGAACAGAGTCAAAGCCAGAGAACAGGACGAGCTACGTGTAAACGAACGCGAACAGCGTCTCTAAAAGTTGGGGTTTTAAACCCTTTAATTTACGATAAAACACATTTGATTATTTAATGAAAAGTCAAGAGTCAAGGGTCAAGAGGAGCCAGTCACATGCGGGGTTTTCCCCGTTGAAGAGCCACCACCGTATAGAGGTTCCCGACCTTAAGGAGAGTGGCGTTGAACTGGCGTTCAATAGTCAAAAAATTCTGGACTCTGGACTCCGCGAGGCGGATTAAAGACGTGGACTTATATCAGATATTTAAAACTCGCTCACCGATTATTGGCGTGGTTCACCTGCTGCCACTACCTACCTCACCCCGTTGGGGAGGTAGCCTAAAAGCGGTGATTGACCGTGCCGAACAAGAAGCCGCAGCCCTAGCAAGTGGAGGGGTTGACGGGCTAATTGTGGAGAATTTTTTCGATGCGCCGTTTACCAAAAACCAAGTCGATCCAGTGGTTGTGAGCGCCATGACGATTGTGGTGCAACGGATACAAAATTTGGTGACTTTGCCCATAGGCTTAAATGTTTTGCGAAACGATGCCAAAAGTGGAATGGCGATCGCTAGCTGTGTGCAGGCCCAATTTATCCGCGTCAACGTCCTGACAGGGGTGATGGCAACCGATCAGGGATTAATTGAGGGAGAAGCCTATCAATTACTCCGCTATCGACGCGAGTTAGGCTGCGATGTTAAAATCCTCGCTGATGTGTTGGTGAAACACGCCCGTCCTTTAAGTTCTCCAAATCTCACAGTTGCTGTGAAAGACACCATTGAAAGGGGTTTAGCAGACGGAGTTATTTTATCCGGCTGGGCTACTGGTAGCCCTCCTAACTTAGAAGATTTGGAACTAGCCTGTGGTGCAGCAGCTGGCACACCAGTGTTCATCGGTAGTGGGGCCAATTGGGAAAATGTTGATACATTGATGCAGGCAGCAGATGGTGTAATAGTTTCCAGTTCCTTGAAACGTCATGGACGGATAGAGCAACCAATTGACCCAATTCGCGTCAGTCAATTTGTGGAAGCCGCACATCGCAATTGGAACTCCAAAGGTGAACGCAAATCAGCAGAACAAGTGAAGTTACATTCTTAATTGGGGGATTGGGGCATGGGGATAAATAAATAATACTTAATACCCAATTACCAATCCGCAATCCCCAATAGGGAGAAATAACTAATACCCAATGCCCAATACCCAATGCCCAATGCCCAATGCCCATTAACTAATAGCAATTTATGATTCGCCGCCGTTCTACTCCTTGGATTCATAAATGGTCACGTCCATTGATTGCCGCGATCGCTGGATGTGGTGCTCTGATAACAGGTTATCTCACCATAGAAAAGTTAACAGGAGGCAATGCAGCTTGTGTGGCACAGGCTGGTGTCAAGGGCTGTAATGATGTGCTTTCTAGTCCTTGGGCAACGGTTTTTGGTCAGCCATTAGCCTTGTTTGGGTTTTTGGCATACACCAGTATGGTGATATTTGCTTTAGCTCCCTTGGTATTTAACTCCGGGGAAAACAATCGCCGCAAACAATTGGAAAATTGGACGTGGTTGCTGCTGCTGGCGGGTGCGATCGCTATGTCTGTCTTTAGCGGCTATTTAATGTATGTGCTGGCATCTCAAATTAAAGCTATTTGTCCTTACTGTATTGGTTCAGCTTTGTTCTCTTTGAGTATTTTGGTACTGACAATTATCGGTCGGACTTGGGAGGATATTGGACAAATCTTTTTTACCGCGATTATTGTCGGGATGGTGACGCTGATTGGTACTTTAGGCGTCTATGCTGGCGTGAATAGATCAGATGTTACATCTGGAACTCCTGGACAACCCGTACAGATTAACTTTACTCCTAAGGTAGAGCCTAACCCAGCATTCGGTTGGGAAGTTACCACTACTTCTGGTGAGGCAGAAATAGCTCTAGCACGCCAGCTTGCAAAGGTAGGCGCGAAGGAATACACTGCTTACTGGTGTCCTCATTGCCATGAACAAAAGCTGCTTTTTGGTAAAGAAGCCGAGGAAATAATCAACAATGATATTAAGATAGAGTGCTTTCCTAATGGATCGAAAGTTATAGCAGAAGTGTGTAAAGCCGCAAAAATTGAAGGCTTCCCCACTTGGATCATCAATGGTAAAAGCTATAGCGGAATCCAAAGCTTAGAGGAACTAGCGAAAGTTTCTGATTACACGGGCCCTCGTAACTTCAAGTATTTCAAGTAATTGACTACAAAAAATCATGATAAACATACCCTCGCCCCTGGGGGTTAGCCCCTTCGGGGAAGTCAAAAGTTAAAAGTCAAAATGTGATATCAGCAACCTCCAAACCCTTTGCTTCACCTGCAATCAACAGAAAATAGACAACATTCATACCCAAGTTCCAGCGACATTTTCAGCTTTAGGCTAAGATCGATTATTAGTTTTTCACCTCTACTATGTCTCAAAACCACAACAGCAATTCCCGAAGATTGCCCAAAATTAGAACCGCGATTTTCTACATCTTCGCTGTCATCGCTGTTTTAGTAGTAGCCTTTCCTTGGCTGTACGAAATTAAAACCAAGGCTGGGATCGACATATTACCTCAACGCCATGCTGGAACTTTTTTTGAAAAACATACCCACGGACTTTTCAAGTGTAAGTGGCTTTATCCTTACCATTGCGATCGCCCCCAAGGTTAAGTAGGGGAATTTAACCTCGCATGACTAAGGACTTATAGTTTAATTTCTTTTTACAGCACTGGGAGCTACCTTGGGATGTAATCATGTCAGCGCTACCGTAATCGCAGAAAACGTTTTCGATTATGCTGGCACTTAATTTCTGGGATTTATAATTACGAACTTCAAAAATCCTCAATTCGCCTTCACTTAGTAAATCAATAATCTGATCATAAAACTTTTTTGCAAGAGGTCTAATATAAGTTTTGGAGAAATGAACCGCAGAGGGGGAGAGCGATCACCTATATCTGAGTATAAAATAATACCTATTTTTATGCGTAAGGGTAGCCAGCCGTAAGCATTGCTTTTACCTTTCGGTTAAAATAGCAACAATGTATATCTTAAAACAATGGCTGCAAACAGAATCAGGGTTGCTAAAGATAAGGCTGAGTTGGTGAAATCTCTAGTAGCATCAAAAGACACAACTGGGCCTTTTCAGACTTATGTAGAGGTTATGGTGTTTGCAGCAGCATTAGGCGTTAAATATAAAAAACGCGTTCCTTTAGATGTAATTTCTAAAGATTTATCCCCACTGCGACAAGATTATTTTACTAGCAGCTTCACTCTATTAATTAATTTGTTGGCTATCACCGAAACAGAAAACATTAAGATTCTAAGTGATGATGATGTCGCTGACGAGCAACGTATTCACATTTTTGAAGAGTATGCTAATGCTGGTTTAGAAATTATACAAAATGAACTCCGTGGAGCAGTAGACTATTCAGAACGACTTTTATTGATTCTTAGTTCTGAAAGAACGAATACAGAGCAGCAAGATGAGGAATTTGATTTAACCAAATTCCTATCTTGAATTACGCTCTATTAAAGTTAACTTTAATAGACTTTATATTTTTATTCAGAATCGAGTTCATCCTCTTCCTCTGATATTTGCAGAAGTGAAGATTGAGTATTTAATTCTGGCAAACCAACAGCGAGTATAGCAGAGAACCTATCTCGAACCATATCTTCTTTTTGTTGATTGTTCATTTTTTCATGTTCTTTCCCATAAAAAGCAACAGTATCGAAACCTTTATATAATGCTTTGTAAGCATCTGTACAACCTGCCCACTCAGCTTTATTTTTGTCTGCACTAAAGAAATTGAGTAGTTTTCGCCTCGATAAGATTTGAGAACCTTTTGCAACGTCGATTTGTGTTTTCCGAGAGCTGAAATACCACAAGCATAATAAAGAAAATATCCTATCTTCTACAGTTCTCGCCACTTTAATTTTGTCAGTATTCTGATTTATTGCTACAAATGTCCATAATCGAAAAGGGTAATCCGGTAAGTCAGCATCTACTTTTAAAATACCTTTGTCATATAGTCTATCTAGACAACTCAATACGTCATCGATATTACCTAAGTTTTTATCTTTGGCTTTATAGTCAAACTCGACAATTCTGCCTAAACGAACTATAGCTTTCTGGAATATTGCTTTGAAAGCCCATTGATTTTCTTTGATGCTATTAATAGCAGCCTGGTGTGAGAGTATCTCTCGGCTATTCCAATCACTATCCTTAGCAATTTCTCGCTGCCGAATAATTCCTTTATGCTTACTTGTCTGAGCTTGGTAGCTACCAAAAGTACCCTCAATCAAATCATGTTCGCGAGCATACTGGAGTAGATTTCGATATGGCTTAAATTCGAGTAAAAGTTTGAGTAGCCAAGGACGAAAGTTAACTTTAAAACCTTCTATTGCAGAGCCAATGTAATTTTCTGGTATTCGAGCAAATGGTGTATCAGGATTTCCATCTTCGTCACAATAGTCTTCTATGTAATATTCTTCAAGAGTACGCCCCTCGTACTGAACTTTTTCTTCACCTGTGCCAAGGGCAGAATCAATACTTTCGATAAAATCTAGCACGTACTTCTTTTCCATTGGATCGCGTGGCGGTTTCAGATCCAGTGCTGCTGAAATCAGCAAATCTAAATGAACTAGTGAATTTAGGTAGTAGGAGCTATCAAATCGGTTTGAGTCGTCTTGCCAGCGCACTAGAGAAAGAGGAAGCTTATCTTTCGCATCTTCGCCTGTACTCTCAGTCAATAAAGTTCTAACGCATTGGGCACTAATGCTTTTGTCATCAAGAATAAGTTCTCTAGCCTTATCTACAGTCTTAGCATTCTTATTCAAATCAGTGAATAATTCACGAGCGATTCCCCGAATTGAATAATCAGATGTACTCTGAAGATTTTTAAAGCCCGCACTGGGATGAAGCAAAATAAATAAAATTGGTATTTTTGTTTGTTGCTCAATCGTGTTAAGAGTACCACCTCGAAACCTTGGATCTTCACGAAAGGTACGGAGCGCCCAAAGACGATGTTGTCCATCTACTGCTACTGCTAATACTCTATCTTCATCCCAACGTAGCCTAGCAGAGACTCCAGTAGAAACAAATTGAACACCCCCGAAGTTCGCAACCTCACTTTGAAAATTTTTCCATTGTTCATCATCAGGATCAGTACTATCCCAAGGTATGGCAGGAGAGGCTATACTTGTTGTTTCATCAAAAGCATTCTGAATTTTGCCATCATCGTCCTTTGGCATTAATACAATAGTAATTGCATTAAAAAATTTCAGCTTGTTTGGATCTAGAAGATAGCCTTTAACTATGTCATCTTCTACTCTTTTTACATCAATTTCTCGTTGAAAAAGCTCTTTTAGAGACCATTTTGTCTCTAAGGAAGCGGGAATTTGTTCAGCTATCTTAAGTTCATCAATAGCTCGGTTAACTTCAACTAGTGAAAGAACATATGGAAGTGCTATACCTTCTGATAAAGTGTAAATACCAGTTAAACCATATAGCGGTTTATTGAATCTTGATTTTCCTTCATTATTGGAGAATATAAGCATTTTATCTCAACCGTATCTAAGAGTAAATGATGGAAGAAATAGCCTAGATAAAATATCTTCAACTAGTTTGTCTGAAGCGAGTTTAGAACATTCATAGTCTTCTTCAATTTGATTATCTAATTCGTCATCCTCATCAACCCTATCAGGAACAGTATTTGTATTATATGAAGTATGAATAATTAGTAACCTGCATTTATTAATTTTGTGTCCAGCATCTGCAAGACGATCACGTAAAATGCTACCTTCACGAATATGACTGCGAATCCTAGAGTATAAATTAGTTGCCTTTCCTATATATAATGGCTGCTGAAATATGAGAGAATTATTCAAAAGCATAAAGAGTAGTTGACGAAAGGACGAATCAGCAGCTAACTCTTTCAGCAAAAGCTCTTTAGAAAATGAATTCTCTGCTTCGAGTTTTATCCGGTGTGCTGGAGGCAGTTTTGTTTCTCTCGGAGCCGAATGATCCTTACAAAGTTCCGCCAAAATATAATCAACGAAGACTTGAGGATCATTGATGGCATTAGCATCAATCTCGAAGCGACGATACCAAGCGTAGACACCGCCGATATTATCGGGGATGCGGCTTAAAACAGCACTATTTCCACGCATCTGTGCCAAATCATACAATACGACGTTTTCACTTAGCTGTTGCACAGCATCACTGCTATATAGCCATGCCACAAAATAGATTCCCTTTATACATTACGTATCAGGGTAGCATAATAATTTATTTAAAGGCGAGTAATCATTAGCAACTACAGAACAGGTGGAAGCCCTACCTCCTTGGGTTCAACAAACTTGCCATCAAAACCTATAGTTTTATCTTCCACAGTCCTAGCATCTGCTAAAGCTTTACGAAGTTCAGCACGTTCCATCTGTTCCTGAATTCCACCCAGGATATAAACCAATAACTTCGCCGCCAAATCTCGTCCAGCAACCTGCACCCGCTTTTTATTTGGGTCGTATAAAACCCCATACCAAAGAGATTGGGGATACTCCATACCACTAAAGCCGCCTTGCTGGTCAAACTTCCGCAGCTTTTTAAAAATATCTGCTAGGGAAAAACCTTTTTTAAAAACCAAAATTCCGATAGCTTGCGCCAATGCAACTTGAGCAACCGGACGGAAAAGCATATTTCCTTCACCTCCATCCTTCTCAAAGCTGAACCGCCGCAAAGCTGGTGTATCCTCATGTTCTAAAATCTTATAACTGGAAAGACTTGCTAAAGAATCAAATAGCTTTCTAAATTCCTCAATTCCCTGCTCAAGTTCTTCATCCTCTGGACGCATGGGAATTAGACCTTTCTCCAAGGGTTTCCAGTGAGGAAACTTTTGACCTAAATATCGTTCAGACATATCTTGTAGAGCTTGCAATGTCGTCAAAACTGTAGAATTGGAGGCTACCGTTGCACTATTCCAATTAACGCGAGGATTGCGCTCTTGTCGTTGTTCTAATAGTGGATGTGTAACTGCAATTTTTCTAGCAACGATCGCAAAACCATCATCTTCATTCAACTGTGTTAACTGACCTTTAGTCAAGGGTGCAGCCATCAGGTTGACATGAACAAAAATCGATCTCACCCTCCGCCTCGCCTGAGTGCGAGTTTCCCCAGCGGCTACCGCACAGATGAACTCAATACCAATTTTTTCCTTGGGTAAATTTTGCAAATAAGCAAGGTCTACTTGATACTTTTCTATCAAATCATTGACTGTAATAAAACTGTCATCAGCACCTTTATCTTTTTTATAGCGCTGGAGTTTGCGAGTTTTAATTAACTCCATCAACCCCTGTACACCCATTAATCGGTGTTGACCATCTAGTGCATAAATGGTCACATCATCCTCAGAAATATTTAACAGACCTACTTTAGCGTCTTTATCAAGGGGGATGAAATCAGTAGTAGATTTTGTGGCGCGTCCTTCACTATCCCACTCAGCAGCTTTGGGATTATCCACCCACGGTTGATTAATCACCACCAGCACTGGTGGAAATTTGTGATTTTGTCGAGCCGCTAAATACTGGACTAAAGGTGCTTGACGTGACCAATCAAGGGGACGCTGCTGAATTTCATCAATACTATCAGCATCTATCTCGACATTATCAGTCTCTGGATTATACTTTTTTTGAAACAGAGGTAAGCCAGAGGCAAAGTGAACACGACCTGCAAACCATTCCAAGGTAACAGAGCTAACATAAGCCTCAGTACCACCCATTTCGGTTTTTTGAACGAGAATCTGATCTTTTCTCCCTAAAAAGTTCTCCAGCAGTAAAGCTAGTACCTGTTTTTCCTTGTTTTCTCGTTCCAGGTACTCTCTCGCGATGTCAGCAGTTGGGTCAGATGTACTATCTTTCATGTTAAATTTTAAAAACAGAATAGGATTATGTCGTTTAATTATCCAAAAAATTGGATATTAGTAGTGAAGTTTTTAAAAACTTTTCTTCAACCCACGGAGGTGGGTTTTATCTGTATAGGCGTGAATTCTATTCGCCCGGATATTATGCCAGTGTTTCCAGAGAGAAGGAGAAATGACTACAGCACAACAACCAGAAAATAAAGTTCAGCAAGCACGTACTGTAGCAGAGTTAGTGGATTATATCCAAGCTCTCAACACTGAAATTCAAGAATTGTATTGTTTAGATGAGATTCCTTGGGTTTTAGGCGTGTCTTGGGGAAAAGATTCTAGTACAGTATTGCAGCTTGTATGGAATGCGATCGCTGCTCTTTCTCCAGAAAAAAGAACTAAAACAGTCTATGTAATTACAACTGATACTCAGGTAGAAAATCCTGTAGTGTCTGCTTGGGTTCGCAAATCCTTGGAGAATCTCAAGGTAGCTGCTAAAAAACAGGGGATGCCAATTGATCCACATTTACTACAACCAGTAATTGAAGACACATTTTGGGTAAATCTTATTGGTAAGGGATATCCAGCACCTCGTAACCAGTTTCGCTGGTGTACACCGCGTTTAAAAATTAATCCTGCTAATCAATTCATCCGTGAAATAGTTAGAGCTAACGGTGAAACAATTCTTGTATTAGGGACTCGTAAAGCAGAAAGCTCCAAACGTGCTGCCACAATGAAAAAGCATCAAATTGATAGAGTACGAGATCGCCTGAGTCCTAATGCCAGCCTACCCAACTCTCTAATCTATACCCCTATTGAAGATTGGAGTAATAATGATGTATGGATATATCTTAATCAATGTGATAATCCTTGGGGACAAAGCAATAAAGAATTATTCGCTATGTATCGAGGTGCTACAGCAGATAATGAATGCCCTCTAGTTGTTGATACTTCTACTCCTAGCTGTGGTGATTCCCGATTTGGCTGCTGGGTTTGCACACTAGTGAATAAGGATAAATCAATGGAGGCTATGATCCAAAATGATGAAGAAAAAGAATGGATGCAGCCATTATTAGATATTCGTAACGAATTAGATATTAAAGATGATCGAGACAAGAGAGATTTTAGAAGAATTTGGGGAGATGTCCAACTATTTGAACGCAATAAAGATGGAAAAATTTCTGTTGAACCAATACCTGGCCCCTATACAAAATATTGGCGGGAACATTGGCTCAGACGATTATTAGAAGCGCAAACAAAAACCCGTCGCACAGCGCCAGAAAATATGCGCGACATTACCCTAATTAGTCTCGAAGAAATGAGCGAAATTCGCCGCATTTGGCTAGAAGACAAACACGAATTTGATGATAGCTTACCTCGTATTTATCAAGAAGTGACTGGTGAAGAATTCCAAGACCCCCGCCCTGGTGCTGACTATAGCCTACTAGGTCGTGATGAATGGATAGTATTAGAAGAAATCTGTGAAGGTGATGCGATGCACTTGGAACTCATGGCGAAATTGTTAGACACAGAACGCCAGTATCGCAAAAAGACTCGTCGCGTGGGAATATACGAAACCCTAGAAAAATGTTTTAATACAAGTTCCCGTTCCCCAGAAGATGCGATTAAAAATGCTCGTTTGAAACGCGAATTAAGCGAAGCAGTTAGCCAAGGTGATGTTGCAAAAGTCAAGCAGATGACCTTGGGCGATGTTGCAGCAATGAATGAAGTAGATGAAGGTGAAAATGATGAACAGGTGACTTGGGCAAGCATGAAATTTTCAAAGAAAAATTCAGAAGAATAAGAATAATATAATACCGGGCGATTAGAAATCGCGGCTACACAGACGAAACCCACCTCCGTGGGTTAAAGAAAAATGAGAGCAAGTTTTACACAATTGTATGTGCATTATGTTTGGGCAACTTGGGATACATTGTCCCTAATTACGCCTGATATTCAGAAGTTAGTTTATGCAGCGATCGTTCAGGAGTGTGAACAGTTAAAATGTACCATAATTGCAATTGGTGGTATTGAAGATCATGTACATCTCTTAACAGGTTTTCCGCCAACTGTCAGCATATCAGATGTAATTAAACAAATTAAAGGAAGTTCTTCCCATTTCATCACCCACGAAATAAAGCCAGGTGAGTTTTTTAAATGGCAAGGTAGCTATGGAGCTTTTACGGTTAGCCATGATGCCATCGATAATATAGCCAATTACATCAGAAACCAAGCTAGCCATCATAGCCAAAAATCAATCATTCCCACATGGGAACTAACTCCCAAATAAACCAACAATTATGTACGAATTTAGTCCACGGAGGTGGACTTTGCCTGTGTAGCCGCGAATTCCATTCGCCCGGTATCTGATAAACTTTGCCTGTGTAACCCCGAATTCCGTTCACCCAATATCTTACTAAACTTTGCCTGTGTAGCCGCGAATTCCATTCGCCCGCTATTTCTTTTCCCAATATTTAATAATCTTAAAAATCAATGATATTTCTTGAACTCGTATTACAAAACTTTGGCCCCTACAGTGGTAAACAGGTAATCAATCTTAACCCAAAAATTGATGAGGAAAACTCGCGTCCAATTATCCTATTAGGTGGCATGAATGGCGGCGGAAAAACTACGCTGATGGATGCCATTCGTCTCGCACTTTATGGCCCCCGCGCCCAATGTTCCACCCGTGGTAATTTAAGTTATAACGATTTTCTCAATCAATGTGTTAACAACCAAATAGATCCAGTTGCCGATACCCGTATTGAATTACTTTTTGAACATATTGAAAACGATAAACCAATAAAATACCGTGTTGTGCGTAGCTGGACAAAAAATCCTAAAGATGGTAAAGATACATTAGGTATTTTAGGCGACAGTGATACATGGCCTGATGCTTTAGTTAATATCTGGGATGAATATATAGAAAATCTTTTGCCATTAGGTATTTCTAACTTATTCCTATTTGATGGTGAACAGGTTAAAGAACTTGCAGAACAGGAAATACCACCACCGATTGTTGTTGAAGCTATTCGCGGACTTTTCGGGCTAGAGTTAGCAGATCGTTTAGCTGTTGATTTAGATATTTTAGTTAACCGTAAACGCAAAGAATTTGCTGATACTAAAGATTTAGCTAATTTAGAAGAAATTGAAAAAAGATTAACGCAACAGCAACAAGATTATCAAGAAAGTGAACAGAATTTAGAAAATCTCAAAAATCAGTTAGAAAAATTAGAAGTAAAGCAGCAAGAAGCTTTTGATAAATTCATTTCTGAGGGGGGTAAAATTGCGGCAGAACGCAATCAACTAGAACTACAACAGAAAGCGAAAACTGCGGAAGTTGAACAAGTCCGTCAGTTAATGTGTGAATTGGCGGCTGATGTTTTACCCCTAGCATTAATTCCCAATTTACTTACTCAAATGCAAACGCAGGGAGAACAAGAATTTCGCCATCGACAGATCCAAATTTCCAAAGATTTGTTAATTGAGAGAGATCAGCGTTTACTCAGTTGGCTAAGTCAGGTAGAAATTGCTCTAACACAAGTTGAAAAAATTCAATCATTTTTAGTCGAAGATGTAGATAATCTATATGCAAAGACTCTACAAATGGCAGCGCCTTGGCTATTAGCTGATGATGAAACGTTAAGTCAGCTAGATAATCTCATCTATCACTTACAAAATTCTCAACTTTCTGCACAAGAAAAATTAGCTATTATCAAAAATAAAGAAGAAGAAATTATCACTCTGGAAAGACAAGTGCAAACAGCAGCAGCACCAGAAGATTATACAAAGCTGCGCCAGGCACTAGAAGCGGCACAAAATCAAGTTGTTGAAGCTAAAGCAACTTACGAAACAATTCGCCGCCGTTTAGCTGAATTAGAAACTATTATTGCTAAGTCTAAAAAAGAATTAAGTGAATACACTGTAGAAAATATAAAATATAAAAATAACCAACATATTATTACCTCTGCGGCTAAAGTTCAAGAGACACTCAAGATTTTCCGTGAAAAATTAACTTTGAGAAAGCTGAATAAATTAGAGGAAGAAGTTAAAAATTGCTTCCTCTATCTCCTACACAAATCAGACTTAGTGCATCGCATCGCCATTGATACCAATACATTTGGACTTTCCCTATATGATTTCAATGGTAAACCAGTGCCTAAACATCGCCTCTCGGCTGGCGAAAAACAACTACTAGCGATCGCCTTCCTCTGGGGTTTAGCCAAAGTCTCTGGACACCGCCTACCAGTAGCTATCGATACGCCATTAGGTAGACTAGATTCCTCTCACCGCAGTAACTTAGTTGAACGTTACTTTCCATCCGCCAGCCACCAAGTAATTTTACTTTCCACCGATACCGAGATTGGAAAGAAAGAAGTAGAAACACTGCGAGAAAACGAAGCGATCGCTCGTGAATACCTGCTCAAATATGACTCTTCCACCCGCCAAACAACAGTAGTAGAAAATCAATATTTTTGGTAATTCTTTTCGTGGGATATAGTATTTACTTTGTCTCCACATAAATTTCTCTACCAAACTGCCTGAATTCATCATCGAGATAATATAGCGAATTTCGGATTGCTTGGCGTAGTTTACAAGCAGGTTCCAGGCAATCACGCTCGTAGTCCATTAATGTTAATTCTAAATGAGGATAGAGAATTTTTAGAAAACCTGATGCTGATTTTAGAATAGCATTTTGGTCACGAATAGTTACATTTTTGACAATACTAATGTCGTGGGGAAGACCGTAGCGATCGCCTTCCAAAACCACAAACCTGGTATCATCAGTTTTACCAATTGCCATTCTCCCCTTGGGTTCCAGTTCTGGGGGGCAGTGGGTGATTTTTTCGGAAGTACCCATAATTTGACCATGATCGCTGGCAATAACGATTCTGAGTGCATCTGGATCGGGGTATTGTTGCAAACAGTAATCAATTTTCTCGGCAATGACTTTTAGGGTGTGGGGACGGTCAAGTTCGTTAAAGCTTTGCCAGTCTTTTTGACTGTGATAAAGACTATCGAATATATCTGTATCCCAACAATACAACTTAGAAGTCTTTTTTCTCAAAGCGCTGTAAAGTTTGTCAACTTGTCTATCTGTATAACGTTTACCCATGCCCATTTTCACAAAAGCTTTGCCAGCATCAGCAACCCAAGCAGAATCACTGGGCAACAATTGAGCATATAGGCTCCATTTGGCATACTCTGTTTTAGTGGGCAGGATACTAAACCGAGGCTCAATGGCAGTTTCTACCGCCAGTTTGTAATTATTCGTTAGTAAAGATAAAAGTTCTAGGTGATCTAACCATCCTAAGCCATCGACCACAACCCAAAAGACAGGACTATCTTGGCAAAGATTTTGCACTCTTGAGGCAACGCTGTAATTAAGGTAGGAATTTTCTACTGATTCTACCTTCATCTGGGGGTAGTGCTGGAGCATCCACTCAACAAAGCTATCCGCCAAACTATCACTTATTCTTGATGTAGAGGCAGGTTGCTTAATAACTTCCCAACAACGGAAGGGTAGGTAATCTTTTGTTGCCCAAGCAAGAGCCTCCTTGGGAGTTGCATCTAAAGCCAGAGGTTGGGGTGGACGTTGATTAAGGCTTAATTCTAGCTTCTGCTGATAGCTAAGATAAGGGATAACTTTGGCTTCCCTGACTTTATTTATCCAATCAGATCGAGTTTTTAAAGCTCTGTAGGCACAATTTGCAATTCGCTCCATACCTACATGGTTCGTAGGTATTAAGGTATCCAGAACTTTACCTTCGGTGCGGGAGATTAGTTGTTGCCAGTAGCTATCAAACTCTTGCCTAAGTAAGTCGGGAACTGGCAAGGGATACTTGCCGATGTCGTTGAAAACTGGTTCTGCTATACCTAACCAGCGACGTAGGAACAATAATTTATCTTCAGTCTGGTAATAGTTTGCTAACTCATGTTCTTTGAACCGTTGCTGCCAAACTCGCTCTAAGGGTTTGTACTCTTCTGCAACTGGAATTGACAACCAAGTGGCGAGATGTGAAATCGAGGCTTGGGCAAACCATATCTGTCCATTACTGTTAGTGATGTTGTCTGCCAAAAAGTAGGCAATGGGGTTGTCTTGGGGATAAGAATCTAACTTGGTAGTCAGAATCAGTAGTTGCTCGTCAGTCCAATCATCGGGTAACGGTACAGTAGCAAACAATTGCCCTAGTATGTAGCGGGGATGTTGCTTAATCTCCGTGATTTCCTCACTTCTATTCCACGATTGCAGCCAAGTTTCTGCCCATTTGCATAATCGCTCACCTCTTACCCAGCAAGGATCGGCACTGACACCAAAGAACTGTATCCATTCCACCTCTGTTGTAATTCGGATATAGCCGGAGGGAATATCGTACAATCCAGTAGGGTCTAATATGATCTGTTTATCACTCATCCCTATTACTCCTCCGTCTTTTCTGAGAGAATTTGCCCTAACCTCTCGTACACATTTTGTTGCTCTAAATGGGGAAGTTGCCGTAACAGTACAAAAATTTGATTGGTTATATCTTTCTCCCGTTCCTCAACGCATTGACGTTCTATATTCTCTAATGACTGAGTTTCTGTAACACTAATTAAGTTAATATAATCAGATTTTTCCGCTTGAATTTGCTCCAGTAAATTATTTGCTGCTTCAAGTTTATCTGCATCATCAAACAATTTGTTTATTTGAGTACAATTGTTTTCTAAATCTTTGATCCATTGCTGGGCAGCAGCTTGTTGCTGCTGAAGGATTTGTGATTGTTTTTGTTCATATTCTTGTATTTGATTCCTAAAATTTACTTCTAACTGAGAAATTCTCTCTTGAAAGCGGTCAGCATTATAGATATTCAACTCCCGACTAGCAATTATTGCCAAAACATCATTACAACTGGTAATAGAATCACTTTGTTGATAACGAGTTTCTAGACTTTGTATTTGCTCTAGGTCATGCTTTAAACTCTGGATTTGTGGTTGTAGTTCTTGATAGTCTCTGTAATCAACCGAATCTTGAAAAATAACATCAACCTTGGCATATTCTGTATTAATAACATCTAATTCTGTAAGATTTTTTACTGACTGTAGTTGAGTGCGTAGATTAGCCAGACTAGAACGATCGCTAATGATTTTGTTTTGAATTGACTGCACAATTTCAGCAACTTCATGCTGAAATTTGTCTGGATAATTGAAGCGAGATTGTAAATTTTCAATTTCTTGCAGCGCTGCTTGAGAAAGATGAATTGTTTTGATTTTTGTTGCAGAATTGCGAATATTCTGGATAATTTGTGTATCTTCAGCTTGCTTTTGTCCTGCTTCTGCCTGCTGCCTAATGTCTGTTAATCTAATGTTGCTGGTACGGAGGGCATTTTGCAAACTCTCAATTAAATGGGGAGGTAAGTCTGCAATTTGGGTAATCTGGTCAATAATTCCTTGAATTTCAATTTTATAAGTATTGCAAGCTTGTTCGGTAGATAGTGACTCAGCACGCTTGTTTTCTGCTGCTACAAGTTGGTCAATTTTATTACTGATAGTTTGAAATGCTTGAGAGAAGCGATCGCGTTGTTGTTGTGTTGGTAGAATTGAGGTATCTGGCGATCGCGATCGCAGTTGGGGGTAAAGTGGTAATAGTGCTGTCAATTGTGCCTCATCAGGTAATTTTTCCACAGCTTGCACTGGTTGTAACCACTTACCAATTTCAGCAACCGCAGCACCAATCTGCTTTCTATTCTTAGTTAACTCTTCTTTTTCTAACTCATCTGGTTCATTAAACTCTAAAAAAGCAGCAACGACCTCTAGATACTCCTGCGCCTGATCATAATAGTTTATTAGCGATGCCGAAATCGGCATTTCTGCTTGTTGACGGCGAATTAGTTTGGACTTTTGTTTAACAATCCAATCATGAACAAATTTGGTGGGATCTTGGAGAATATCAGTGTTACCCCAGTCTTTCAGAGACTGTGTTTTCAATGTGGCATTTAATGTTTTAGAATCAAGTGTGGTCTTGCCCCTGAGAGACAGTTCTTTGCGGTGGATTGCTAGCCATCCTGATAGCAAAATAGTAAAGTTATACTCGCTATAACCATAACGTTCCCCAGAAAGGACTTGCCAAATTTTTTCTAAATCAATAATCTTTTCTGGTAATCCTTCTAAATCTGTCATTTCAGAAATTTTATCCCAAGCAGCACGGATTTTTTCATGAGTTGGTTCTTGAACAATATATTTATCAGATGTTTTTTTGAGTAGACCCCATAACTTGACAAAAATCTGGTCAATAACAGTCCTGTAAGAATGGTCAGTCACATTTTGAGTGAAACTATCTTCTATAAATATTTGTGTTGCAGTCCATCTGATAATCTTTCTACCTGTGAGATGGCCTGAACGCATTTTATCGATTTCATCCACAGGAGGAACGAAGGGATATAAATCTTGTAAAAGTAAACTGATTACCCGTTGCGCTTTGCGTTGTTTAGCAGATGGAATTTTCTCGATTTCCACACAATGATAAGTGCAATTATTTAATAACCTCGTTAACCGTGTGTTTGCTTCTTCTTGCCAACGCTGAAGCTGTTCTTGATAAGCTTTTACCGACAATCTTTTATCAGCAGCGTTCGTCTCTTCAAGAGTTTTTATCTGTAAAATTACACGGGCTAAATTTCCGGTTTCTTCTCTAGAAATAGCAACGGCAATGTAATTTTTAATTGGCGATTTACATAAATAATTAGCTACAGTATTACGAAACTCTTGCAACTCCTCTTGAGTGTCTGTCAGAACATAAGCTAAAATTCCCTTCTCTTTGGTATCTCTCAGAATACGATTGTTCTCTAGCGCTTTAATGAATTTCTCAAGACTATATATCTTCCGCTCAAATCGCCAGTCTTCACCCACTAATTTGTTATCTTTGACAAACTGTGTAGCAGTAATTATATTATTAGATGGATGTTGTCTAAGAATATTAATTTTATCACAATAGGCGACAACATCATTAATAGAGGTTGTTTGGTTTCTGATTTTTTCTTCAATTTCTTCTTGAATAACTTTAGGGTTAATTCCTTCGCAAAACCGATAAAGCTTAATTTCTGGTCGGTGGTAAATTAAATCTCTTTCCTTTTCTAGTTTATCTAGTGCTGTCTGGAGTCTCAATTTAGTTAAACCTGTTAAAGTTACTAAAATCTCTTGATGTTCTTCTTGGTCTGCTTTGGTAAGTTTTTCTCCACTAGCTTCATATAAAAATAAAGCTTTAATAACCATTAATTCATCGCCATTTTCGGCATCTGCAACCAAATCCACAGCTTTTTTATAGTGATTATAAAGCGAGGAATTAGAAAAGTTTTCAATAAAGGTATCTACTAAAGCAATAGGATAAATGTAATTAAGTTTACCAGCATTTTCTACAGGCTGAGTTTCGATAAAGTTTTTGACATAGCCTTTTATAAATTGGATAGCAGTTCGATCTTGGGTAAAGTCAAGGTTACACAGCAGATATGCTGTAAGAGGATGCAGGGGAAAACAACCCTTAGATAAGTGGGTATAAAACTCTTCAAAAGACCAGCCTTTGTTTTTATAAATTTTAATTCTTCCCTCGAAGGCGGTTTCAGCTTCTGTTCTCAGTGTGTTATCCCATTGAGAACAGAATGTTTGCCAAATAGAGTTATTTTTTGTCAACAATAAGTTTTCTATTACTAGTTCTAAGCTAGAAGTGGGATTATCATAGGTAGTACCATCTTTTGGGGCAAGGCGACTAGCAATCTTGAGGTATTCTGGCATGGCATTAGCAGAGATTCCTAATCCTCTACCAGGATGAATTTAGGTGAAACTTAGTAAAGCAATTTTTCCTTTGTAGTTTTCGCAAATGTTTGTAATGTTTTGTAGTGCAGTTCCCCCAGCACCTATGTCATCTGCTGCCCAAGATTTTAGATAGTAATTTAGCTCATCAAATAAAATTAAAATCCCCTGGAAATGGGCATTTTGTCCAGTACAATAATTTTTTAACAGGTCTTCTATAATTACTTCAATATTTATATCGGCAGTAAAATCAGGAGTAAATCCCGTGATTTGAAAGGCAAGTTTTTTAACAGACGATAGAACGCCAGAGTTATTTTCTCTGAGTAAGCGAATGAGAGAATTTAAATCACCATCAGGATTACCAATGCTTTCTAGATATTTCTCTGCTTTTGTCCGATTCTCTAGATTTAAATTTTCTAAGTAGCGTAGGGGTTCGCTGCATATATCTTGTGCTAAGTAATCCTGAATACCTACTTCTTCCAGATTTTTAACGAGTTGTTGCAGAAATTGCTTCCTAATGTCGCCGCCTTGATCTCCACTAAGACAGATAACTAAATGTTGGTGGCATTGGTTTTGTTTAAAAAGCTTTAATCCTTCAGAGATAGCCTGATTTTTGGCAGATGTCGCCTTTTCTACTTGTGACAAAATCCCTTGCACTTCCTGACTGTGGAAGGTTTTTTTGAAAAAGTTGGCTATAGCGATCGCAAAATGAGACTTCCCCTTACCATATTGTTGAATCATCAAATGGATATTCGGCTGATTTGGACTATGATAGCTACGGCGCACCGCATCCAAAATACCAACCGTCGATAACTCAGGTTTTGTTGAGTCGTAGTTAAAGATAAAACTCTCACACAGAGGCAAATTCTTCTCTAAATCATCCAACATACCAAAGTTCACAGAACTGGCAATACTACCCTTTTTGTTGATTTCAACAAGTTGGTTGAGGAGCATAATCAATTAAAATAGCAAATGCAAAGTGATAATTATCCTGAAGGAATACGCTTAATTCTCTCTGACGACCAATTGTTGGGTGCTAGTTGCTGGGGTAGCAGTATCCACAAAAGTTTTTCTAGCTTGCGAGTCTCTTCCATCTGCTTCCAGAAAAGGGTAATGTGACTGCCAGATGTCACCTGTAAATAAGTAATCAGACAATCTAACCCTTCCAGTAAAACAATTTGCTTGCTAACCCCAGAACACATTGACTTGATAGCATCCAATTCCAGATCCAGATCGTGATGAAGCGTGAGAAAGTTTTCTCCCGGATGAATCCTTTGTAACAAATTTTTTCGGTAGTTGACCCGTTGAGCATTATTGTCAAAAGCGATACGTACTAGTTCGTTTTCGTCAGGTGTATCCCACACTAGCAAGTGAATTCTGTCATCCGGTCTAGCATCTCGTAGCAGAGAATCAGCTTTATCTGTCATAGGCTTTTTCTAGCAGTGCCAAGGGTTCATTCCAACGGGGAATCACTTGGAAAGGAGGTACTGCGCGTCGCTGTTCGATGATACCGTAAGCTTCTAGTGCATTTAGCTGTTCTTGTAGTACGTCTGCTTTGATGCCCAGTACAGCAGCAATTCCCATTTTCTGGTTCAAGATGGACTCGGTAAGAACAGAACCTTCGCCTTTAAAGTCACGTTCCCACAGCTTTGCTAGTAAATATCCCACCAGGTAAGAGTTAGGTAAGTGAGCATTTCCAACAACATATTTATCCCCTTCTTGAGTGATAAACTTGCAGGATGCTAAAGCTTGAAACTCAGTGTATGCCCGTAAGATAAATTTGATTCTGTCAGCAATCACTTTGCTTTCTTCTTCAAACTCTGAAGCAATATGATACAATAATTCCTCGCTAGTAAATTTACTATAACGAGGCAAGAACGTATATATAAAGTAAGTCCATCCACCCCAATCAACAGGATTTTCTGGTGTTTGTTGTAGTCCTTTATCACCAAAACTTAAATAAAAGTGCATCAACCAGTCTGTAATATTTGACTCCAAGGCGGAGTCTAGCCGCAAGACAATTTCTCCTTCCCGACTAGGGCGATTATTCTTAATTAAGCCTGCACGTACTGCCCAACTTTTTACTCGTCCTACTTTGCCATTACCTAAACTTGTTTTCTCCATCAAATTAGGCAAGCTATCATTTAAGCCTTTTTCTTGGGCAGATGCATGAAGAAGTCTATTGATTTCGTCTTTTTTAAAGGCAAAAGACCCATTAAAATGTAATTGTAATTTAGCCATAATATATTTTCTAAATGTGAAGTTTAATTAAATCCATTTTTTTGGTATTAGTTAAATTTACAAAATATGTATGAGATGTTTACTCATAGTATATAGACAACTATTAGATTGTATATTATTAACTATAGGACTCCTATTTGATTTCTGAACAAGACTAAGAGAGAATACGGAGAGGTTT
>NZ_JAQYWQ010000105.1 GCF_029379315.1 Nostoc sp. S13 | reverse complement strand
CCCTGTTGATCGCGATGCAGATGAAGCCGAACAGCAAGCCTTCCGTGAATTTATTTCCAATCTCCGTCCGGAAGATTTGATTAAGCGCTTTGGTAATGGGGACAGCTAGGCAATTTTAGATTTTGAATTTTGGATTTTAGATTAAAAGGAAAATCTAAAATCTAAAATCTAAAATCTAAAATTGAATGACTCCTAACTTTGTTAAAGATGCAATACCGACGCTTTGGGAAAACTAATCTGCACCTCTCGGTTTTTTCTCTGGGAACAATGCGCTACTTGGCTTCTTTTGAAAATGCTCACCAAACGATCGAACAAGCCTTAGCGCTAGGAATAAATCATCTAGAAACCGCCAGAGGTTATGGCAAAAGTGAGGAGTATCTTGGTAAGGCGCTAAAAGCTGGGTTCTCAGTACCCCGAACGAGGCTTCACGTTACTACCAAAATCTCAGCCACAGCAGATGCTGACACCATGCGTCGGTGCATCAACGAGTCGCTAGAACGATTACAGCTAGATTATTTAGATTGCTTAGGTATTCATGGGTTGAACACTTGGCAACATTTGGAGTGGGTGCAAGCCAAAAATGGCTGTATGAAAGCTGTAGAAGAAGCTGTTGCTGATGGACGAGTGCGACACGTTGGTTTTTCCAGCCATGGGCCATTAGAGGTAATTCAGGCTGCAATTAATACAGATTTTTTTGAATTTGTCAATCTGCATTATTACTATTTTTTCCAACGGCACGCAGCAGCGATTCAACTAGCTGCCCAAAAGGACATGGGTATTTTTATTATTTCCCCTGCTGATAAGGGAGGACGCCTCTACACGCCACCTCAAACCCTAAAAGACCTGTGTCAGCCGTATTCACCCTTAGAATTGAGTTATCGATTTTTACTTGCTGACAACCGTATTACTACTTTAAGTATAGGGCCAGCAAACCCAGATGAATTAATGGAACCTTTGCGAGTCGCTGACCATGATGGAGAGCTAAAATCAGCAGAAATTTCTGCTTTCCAGCAATTAGAAAATTACCAAAAGGTTGCTTTGGGAACTGACAAATGTAGTCAGTGTTATGCTTGTTTGCCCTGTCCAGAAAATATCAATATTCCAGAGGTATTGCGGTTACATAATCTCGCAGTGGCATACGATATGACTGACTATGGCCAATATCGTTACGGAATGTTTGAAAATGCCGGTCACTGGTTCCCTGGAATGAAAGGCAACCGATGTACAAAATGTGGTGACTGTTTGCCTCGGTGTCCAGAAAAGTTAGATATTCCAGCTTTATTGGAAGATACTCACCAAAAATTAAGTGGGAAAGCAGTTAGGAGATTATGGGGATAAAAATGTAAACAGGAGTCAGAATTCAGAATTCTGAATATCCGTTGACTTAAGCATGGGAGTCACCACCCAGTCGCATACTCGTCATTCTGACTTCTGGCTCCTGAGTTGTTTATTGGTAAAATTTATAAAGATTAAAAGATTCAGGAAAATCCGCCCAAGCTGGGGTATCTCGCTCAAAGAAAGATGAAAATTAAAAAAAAAGAAATATCCTCCGCCAATCACTGACGGTTTTCCGGTACAGTGGACGGGCTGTAAGCTTAGTATGGACTACTAGCCGATCGCTGACTATTCTTCTGGCTAGTTTAACTTTAGTGGGTGGTCTTTTACCGGCGACGATATCTTACATTGGTAAGTTAATTGTTGATGCAGTGGTATTTGCCTCTCAAGTTAATTCAAACAGCAATGGTTTTGTAAATATTTATCCATCTCTGTTGTATGTAGGATTAGAAGCGATCGCTGTAATTTTACTAGCTGGCAGTCAGCGTGGACTGATCATCTGTCAGTCGTTATTGCGGGCGCTAATGGGTCAGCGAGTGAATGTACTCATTTTAGAAAAGGCGCTGACACTGGATCTTAGGCAGTTTGAAGACTCAGAATTTTATGACAAATTGACCAATGCACGACGAGAAGCATCAGTTCGTCCCCTTTCCTTAGTAAACCGCACCTTTGGGTTAGTGCAAAATGCTCTTTCCCTTGTCACCTACGGGATTTTGCTAGTAAATTTCTCAGTTTGGGCGGTGGTAATCCTGGTTTTGGCAGCTATGCCTGTATTTATTGCGGAAACAAAGTTTGCTGGAGAAGGCTTTCGCTTGTTTAGTTGGCGTGCGCCAGAAACTCGTCAACAAAACTACTTAGAGAATCTGCTAGCAAGAGAAGATTTTGTCACAGAAGTCAAACTCTACCAGCTGGGAGAGATGCTGCTAGAACGTTACCGCAACCTGTTTGAGCAACTCTATGGGGAAGACCGCGATTTGACTCTGCGGCGAGGACTGTGGGGGTATCTCCTGAGTTTAGTTAGTACTAGTGCTTTTTACGTAGCATACGCTTGGATTGTGTTGGAAACTGTGCTAGGTAAAATTTCCTTGGGAGATATGACACTGTATCTCACTGTGTTTCGCCAAGGACAGTCTACTTTTTCCAATGCTCTCACCTCTATTGGAGGAATGTATGAAGACAACCTATATCTATCAAATCTCTACGATTTCCTGGAAGAAGAAGTACCAAAGTCTTGGGGTAAGGCAACCATTGGTTTAGATTCCCAAGATGGTATCCGTTTTGAGAACGTATCATTTACTTATCCAGGAAGTTCCAAACCATCCTTGAGAAACATTTCGCTACATTTGAAACCCAGAGAGAAACTGGCAATTGTGGGTGAAAACGGTTCTGGTAAGACTACCTTAATCAAACTACTTACCCGACTCTATACCCCAGACTCTGGGCGAATTTTCTTAGATGGCTTGGATTTGCAGGAATGGGATGTGGATGTGCTGCGGCGTCGCATTGGTGTGATTTTTCAGAACTTTGTTCGCTATCAATTCACTGTGGGTGAGAATATTGGCGTCGGCGATGTCGAACATCTGGAAAACAAAACCCGTTGGCAAACTGCTGCCCAAAAAGGCACGGCCAAATCTTTTATTGACCAATTACCCCAAAGCTTCCAGACTCAGCTTGGTCGTTGGTTTAAGGAAGGACAGGAACTTTCTGGGGGACAGTGGCAGAAAATTGCCCTCTCTCGTGCTTTTATGCGATCGCAAGCAGATATCTTGGTATTGGATGAACCAACATCAGCAATAGATGCCCAAGCTGAGTTTGAGATTTTCAATCATTTTCGCGCTATTACTCAAAATCAGATGGTATTTTTGATTTCCCACCGCTTCTCGACGGTACGGATGGCTGACAAAATCATAGTTATAGAAAACGGGGAAGTTATAGAACAGGGAACTCACGAAGAATTGTTACAGCTAGGAGGACGTTATGCCAAGTTGTTTTTGTTACAAGCAGCCGGTTATCAGTAGGAAAGGAGGCTGGCAGGCTTTATTACAGTTTTAGCTACTTAGATTTGCGTAAAATCGTAATGTTTTTAAACGCAGAGAAATGCAAAGGAAAGGCAAAGTAACGCAGAGTTTTGGTTAATTTATTTCGCTGCGAATTAATGAAATATTGTACTTAGTGAATTCAGATAGCGATGCCTGCGGCAGGCATCACTTGTTTTTGCTAAAGTGAGAGGTGTTAAGACTGCTTATACTAATACCAGTCATTAACTATTTGTTGTCTCCGGCTAGCAAAATTATGTTGAAAACGATAAAAATAGAGAATTTCCGTGGTTTCCAGTCCTTCGAGCTTCAGCAACTTGGTAGAGTCAACCTATGCATCAAGCTATAGAGTATGAAATTCTGAATCCTCAACATCCAAAGGCGCAGACATTTTTAATATGGTTTAAAACTTTATACGATTTATAATCTTGAGATGTATTTGATATTAAAAAATAGCGATCGCCCTACTTGTGCAGAGTATTTTAAAAAGATTTAAGCCACTTTTAACGGTTTCTGAGGAAAAGTAATGGTTAAAATTTTTTAAAGCTTTGCAAAAAATGAATAGGTTGTAAAATTTTTTGGTAGGCATCTGGGTCAGAAACCGACTTTCAGACTTTTTTCTATACGAACTAAAAGCCTACCTACCCTATCTTTCTCGATAAATAGTCCGTTAAATCGGCACAAAAAAATAATTTTTCTTAAAATAGAGAAAGATTAGCTAATTTTGATTGTGACAATATCTACTGAAATATTACCACTGGTTAAAGAACCAGAACGATTAGAAAACCGTCTAGCTGAAATTCCACCGGAACCGGGAGTTTATTTCATGCGGGATGCGAGCGATCGCATTATATATATAGGTAAATCACGTAAGTTGCGATCGCGTGTCCGCTCCTATTTCCGCGATGGCTACAACAAGAGTGAACGCATCGCCACAATGGTCAAGTTGGTGACTGAAATTGAATTCATTGTCACTGATACTGAAGCCGAAGCTTTAGCGCTAGAAGCCAATTTGATCAAGCAGCACCAGCCATACTTTAACGTGCTGCTCAAAGATGATAAAAAATATCCCTATCTCTGTATCACTTGGTCAGAAGATTATCCGCGAATTTTTATTACCCGTAAACGCCAATTCGGCAAAGAAAAGGATAAATTTTACGGGCCTTATACTGATGCTGGTTTATTACGAGAAATTGTCCGCATCTGCAAGCGTATCTTCCCACAGCGACAACGACCTCAACCACTTTTCAAAGACCGTCCTTGCTTAAATTATGATTTAGGGCGGTGTCCGGGTGTCTGTCAACAGATGACTTCACCAGAAGAATATCGCAAAATTGTGCAAAAGATCGCGATGGTCTTCCAAGGTCGAACTCAGGAACTGATTGATATTTTGAACCAACAGATGAACGCAGCCGCTCAGGACTTGAATTTTGAGTCAGCAGCACGAACTCGCGATCAAATTTCTGGGTTAAAGTCGCTGACAGCCGACCAAAAAGTTTCCTTACCAGATGATACAGTTTCGCGGGATGCGATCGCCCTGGCAGCCAATGAACAGCACGCCTGCATTCAACTATTCCAGATTCGGGCTGGGCAATTGGTAGGACGTTTGGCGTTTGTGGCGGATGCTCACGCGGAACCGGGAGCTATTTTACAACGCGCTTTAGAGGAACATTACCAAACAGCTGACTCAGTGGAAATACCCATAGAGATTTTGGTGCAGCATGAGTTACCAGATGGGGAAATATTGGCGGATGTCTTAACTCAACGTAAAGGTAAAAAAGTTACAATCTTAACTCCTTTGCGGCAAACTAAGGCAGAATTAATTGAGATGGTAGAGCGAAATGCTCAGTATGAATTGCAAAGAATGCAGAAATTTGGCGATCGCAATCACCAAGCAATGCAAGATTTAGCCACCATTCTCGATTTACCAGATGTACCCCACCGCATCGAAGGTTATGACATTTCCCATATTCAAGGGTCAAATGCTGTAGCTTCGCAAGTTGTGTTTATCGACGGATTACCCGCTAAACAACACTATCGCCACTACAAAATCAAAAATCCCACAGTGACAGCAGGACACTCAGATGATTTTGCCAGTCTTGCTGAAGTTATCCAGCGACGGTTTCGCAAATATGGGGAAGATCAGCAATTAGCACGTTTGGGTAATCCCGACTGGCCTGATTTAATTATGATTGATGGTGGTAAAGGTCAATTATCATCGGTTGTCGCCATTTTGCAAGAAATGAATTTATTAGAAGACTTGCGAGTTGTGAGTTTAGCAAAGCAGCGAGAAGAGATTTTTTTACCGGGAGAATCTAAACCCTTGATAACTGATGCAGAACAACCGGGGGTACAGGTATTGCGGCGGCTGCGGGATGAAGCGCATCGGTTTGCAGTCAGTTTCCATCGTCAGCAACGCAGTGATAAATTGAAGCGATCGCGTTTAGATGAGATTCCTGGTTTAGGACACCATCGACAAAAGCAGCTACTAGGACATTTTCGCTCAGTCGATTATATTCGGCAAGCAACAACCACACAACTAGCTGAAGTAGCAGGAATTGGGCCGCGTTTGGCTCAAGAAATTTACGATTATTTTCATCCTGCTTAAAGTGAGAACTCCCACTCTCACCTTAAAAAATAGGTGAAAACAATAAATCTTACCAGCAAATATTAACTAAATCTTAAGATGGAGATTTTGTTACTAAAGATACAGTAATTTCCGGGTTTTAATTTTTGAATACAAGAATAGCTTTTTTTATAGCTGTCTTAAATGACTATAAATAAGGCTTTCTCAAGGAATTAATTATAGGGATCAGTAAATCTCTAAGGAGCATTTAATTAAAAAACAATTTATGTATCTAAAGTAGGAGGGTAAAATCACCTAAGTTTTAGGATAATAGATAGAGATATCGAAAAGTTTTACAACTTGAAATTTTGTTTAAAATAATCAACTAAATATTACGGCAGTTTGTTAAGTTGGGTCGAACCAGAACTTTTCCTGGTTTAACTTGTAGCTTTACTAAGTAAAAAATAATTAGAACCAGGGGTTTTAAAATGCAGACAGTACAAAAGATTTACTGCCCAAATTGTGGTAGTCACGCGGAGCGTTATTATATTTCTGATAGTCAATTAACTCGGACACAATGCCCAAGTTGTGACTACTTGATGATTAGTTGCACTCGCACTGGCAAAGTCATTGAAGCTTATGCTCCTGGCATTTACGCACACCGCTAGATAATAAATAAAATAGAATAAAGATACCAGTCGCCAGAATTCAGAATTGAATTCTGTGTGACTAGCGAATGAATAAACGGATTTAAGTCCCTCACAAAACAAGAAAATTTGGTGGTCTACATATTAGTGGTGGTAACAGAGCTTTGTTGTTGGCGCAGCCTCTCGTAGACAAGTGCGAGTCTGAATCCCCTAATAATTGATTCTGAATTCTGTATTCTTCTTCAACAATAAAGTTATTTATCAAAAATTTTGAACACTTCACAGGTTCTCGTTCTGTTGTCTCTGTTTTTGTAATCTGAATTCTTGCTGTTGCCTCTGTTGTTCTAATCTCAATTGTTGTTGTTGTCTAAGTTCTTGATCTTGTCTGAGTTGTTGCTGTTGTATTCTCAGTTGTTGCTGTCGTGTAAATTCTTGCTGTTGTAGTCTAGTTTCTTGCTGTTGTAGTCTTAGTTGTTGCTGGCGTATGAGTTCTTCGCGTTGGCGTGAAAATTCTTGCTGTTGTATTCTCAGTTGTTGTTGTTGTTGTTGTGGTTGTTTAAAGTGTAGCCGTAGCCATGTTTCTTTAAGTTGCTCTTGTGCTTGCTGAGTTTGTTCCTCTTGTTGTTGTCTAATTCTTTCTTGAACGGACTCAGGTTGCTGAGGATTGGTCTGAATTACTTGTCCATACGCAGGAGAATTTATCGGCAAAGTTTTTGCAATAACAATCACTAGTAGCCATAGTTTAAGCATCAATGATCGATTCAACATACAGTTATTTTGTCAATCGTTATAATTTTATAGCCCTAAATACTTCATCTGCTTCTATCACTGGAGATATAGCAGTCCTAAATCATTTGTGAAAATTTCTGTTGATTCCTCTCTCCGCGCCTGGAGTGGTAGCCTGCGGCAAGCCCTCCGGGTGACGCTCGTTGCGCTAAAGCGTCTCCCCTTCTCTACGAGACGCTACGCGAAGGGAGAAGACTCGCTCTCCGTGCCGCTAACAGCAGTCGCTCATGGGGAAACCCCCAAGATCGGGCTGCTTCACCGCTTTGCGTCTACGTTAAAACAGTAATTTTCACAACTCAGATAGGATTGGTACACGAACAAGAATTCTTCTTCCTTGCACCGATTTGGCGTTAACATAGCTAGGCGTCCAGCACTCCTACCACAATTGCGTCACTGAGGGCTAGTCCTAAGGGCTTTTGTTGCGAAGCCCCCAACAACTATGTTTGTTTGTGTCAAACACTGCGTCTGGCAATACACATCAGCGATAATGCTGCTTCTGGTGAATTAGGATTGATACCAGACCATAATTGAGCCAAGCGATACTTATTGTCAGATTCACCGTAATTGCCTTGCAATACCTCTGCACCAACTGTATGGTTATGAGGATAAACCTCGACACTAAAACCAAGTGGCTCCAGAATTTTGTAATAAAGCTCTGGCGTGACTCCATCCCCAGGTCGGTGATGCACCTCAGTTGCTAATCCCCAAGTTTGCTCTGCTGCTGAGGTATGACCTCCTCGTTTGATTAGCCGATATAGCCTTAAGCGTAAGTTCCATAACCACAAAGCTAATCCTTGGAAGTTCCAGGCAGTCAACTGAGGGTCGTGGTCTGTGATTAGAATGCCGCCTGGACGGACTAAACGCGCTGCTTCCTGCAATACGATGTCCATGTAATCACAGTGATGCAGTGTCGCATTAAGTACTACAATATCAGCAAAATTAGAAATGAAAGGAAGTTGGTGGGCATCTGCTTTCACTGGTATATAGCCAAGACGTTGAGCCATAGATAATGCCCCATAGCTAATATCTACACCAATTAACAATTGTGGTTTTCCCCCAAGCGTTGCATACAAATTGCCCGGCCCACAACCAATGTCTACAACAATTTTATGATCCCAAGTTCCCGTAGCAGCTTCCCAGCAGGACTTGAACACTTCATCACGATGACAGTTTTCAAAATAGTTTTTTGCCCATTCTGGATGGCCAAAGTAATAACTATTCGCTTTGATGGCTGGACTGGAAGTAGAAATAGGAAAATTTAGGATATCTTGTTTATCTAAATCGGGTCTAAAATCAGCAGCAATATAAGGTCTGAGAACTGAATATGAAGAAGTTACCATAGCTATCACCTCTATTAGTATCCTGCTTCAGTTCGCTACATGAGCAAACCCTTAAATATTTTAACCGAGCAGTATTGCCAGGTATTTGTGAGAGCAAAGCAATTAAATTTACTGAATGGAAAAGATTTAATTCTTACTTGCTCTGAGTTGTCCACATGCAGCATCCGCTTCTAAACCACGGGAATAACGGACACTAACAGCAGTATTTTGCTGTTTGAGGACGTTGACAAAGGCTTGAATGCGATCGCGGTTGGGACGTTTATAGTCTACTTCTTGGATGGGATTATAAGGAATCAAATTTACATGACTTTGGAATCCTCGCAGGCATTTTGAAAGTTCCAATGCGTGTTCTGGTAAATCGTTAACACCAGCAAGAAGAACATATTCAAAGGTAAGGCGGCGGCCAGTGATTTCCACATATTCCCGACATTCAGCCAGCAAATCTTCAAGAGGATAAGCGCGGGCGCTGGGGATGAGTTTTTCCCGTAGTGCTTGATTGGGTGCGTGGAGACTAACCGCCAGAGTGATTTGCAAATGGTTTTGCGCGAACTCACGGATGCGCGAGCGAATCCCAACTGTAGAAACTGTAAGCGATCGCTGTCCTATACCGACATCTTGATTTAGGCATTTCAGGGCTGCTAGGACATTCTCAGTATTCAATAACGGTTCCCCCAATCCCATAAATACGACATTGCTAACCCGTTGCTGAAAATCTTCTTGTACAGTTAACACCTGATCGACAATTTCATGCCGTGCTAAGTTGCGTTTGTAGCCGCCTTTACCAGTAGCGCAGAAATCACAGGCCATTGGGCAACCCACTTGAGTAGAGACGCAAACCGTTAAACGGGATTTTGGGCCTTCTCCCCCTTCTCCGAAAGTAGGGATACCAACAGTTTCAATAATTTGCCCGTCTGTTAATCGTAAAAGATATTTGACTGTGCCATCGGGTGCCACAGAGCGGTAATGTAAAATTGAGCGCCCAATTGGAATTTCTGCTACTTCTGCACGCCAATGCTTAGGGAAGACAGAAATATCAGATAGCGATCGCACCCCCTTGTCATAGATCCATTCATGCAGTTGTTTTCCTCTGTAAGCAGGTTGTCCCTGCTGCTGCACCCAAGTGCTTAACTCCGCAAGGGTGGCACCTAGAAGGGGAGGGATTAATTCTGATTTTTCTGGGTTGTGTAAGTCAACCTGAGATACAAGAGGCGTAGCAGACATAAAAAATCACGAATTGATGCTGGATCTCTATCCTACACCGCCAGATTAACAAATCAGAATAAAGGTATCAGTCGCCAGAATTCAGAATTGAAAACTGCCATTGTATTACGACGTTATCTTGATCTACCAGGGCAAGATGATGAAATACTCTTGAATCTAGATTAACCCCCTCACGTCACCAACTGCGCGGCGGAATTGAAAAATTGACGGCATAATCCCTTAGTAACTAAAACTGTTGTCAGCAAGTTAGCGAAAGCCACCATGAACATAATCAAAATTTCGTAGGATACAGCATCCAGGGGTTTGACACCAGCTAATAACTGTCCGGTGGTAATTCCTGGTATTGCCACCATACCTATGAGTATCATTTGATTGAGAGTGGGAATCAATCCGGCTCTGATGGCGTCTTTGCGGTACTGACTAACTGCTTGCTCTGGAGTTGCACCTAAGCTTAAATGGGTTTCGATTTCGAGATGGCTGGAATTAATCGTGCTGACAAGACGATCGCCTGCGAGCGCAGCTGCATTGGTAGCATTACCTAAAACTATCCCTGCCAGGGGAATTACATACTGTGGTTCGTACCATCTTTCTGGTTGAATGATCAAGAAGTTGGTGTAAAGCACTGTCAGGGCGGTACTAATTAAAATTGCACCCCACACCAAAGGCAACACATGAGGAATTTTTTGGCTGATGCGATTTCGTGCGACAATCGCCGTAATTGTCAGCATTATTGCTAATAGCGCCAAAACTGCCCCAGCATTGTCCAAAGCCAAGATGAAATCTAAAATGTATCCCAATACAAGTAGTTGTAAGATGGTTCTCCCAGTAGCAAGGGCTAAGTTCAACTCCAATCCTAATTTTTCCCAGGCAGATAAACCAATGGCGATCGCCATCAATCCTCCAGCAATAGCTAAATCCACGAAATCCAGTTTGATCAGATCCTGCATAGGTTTTCTATCTCCTGGTATTTTTTTATCAAAGCAGTTCCCACTCTTGGAACTTTGATCCGATGTGTTGGATCTTGGTTGATATATATCACTTTCATCAATTCAAAATTCAAAATGGTACGACCTTAACATGGCAAACACCTAGTATGTCTACTCTCTGGAAATTAAATGTGCGGTAGTTTCCCACGCCACAATTTAAGTAAAAACCCTAATAGATGCGTATCTTGGGCGATAGTCTTTTAGTAGCTCCTATTTGATTAAGCAAAAATTGACTGTCGAAGTGCATCCTTTGTATCTCCCGATAAAATGAGAACTCATGATCCAAAGTGTAAATCCCATCCCTGCCTTTGATATCAAACAGCAATACACCACCATCGAAGCAGAAGTAAGTGCAGCCGTCTTAGAGGTTCTGGCTTCTGGCCGCTATATCGGCGGCCCCCTAGTCGAAGGCTTTGAGCAACAGTTTGCTGCTTATAATACTGTTAATAAATGTGTGGCTTGTAATTCTGGTACTGATGCGCTCTACTTAGCGTTACGAGTCTTGGAAATTGGTGCAGGCGATGAAGTGATTACAACGCCTTTTACCTTTATTGCGACATCTGAAGTGATTAGCGCCGTGGGTGCAAAGCCTGTTTTCGTTGATATTGACGCGACTACGTTTAATTTGGATGTGGAGCAAGTAGCGGCGGCGATTACACCCAAAACTAAAGCGATTATCCCGGTTCACCTATTTGGACAACCCGTGGATATGACATTATTGCTAGCGATCGCTCAGTCTCACAATTTGTCAATAATTGAAGATTGCGCTCAGTCTACAGGAGCAATTTGGGCTGATCAAAAAGTCGGAAGTATTGGACATATTGGTTGCTTTAGTTTCTACCCTACCAAAAATCTTGGTGGTTGCGGCGATGGCGGAGCAATAACGACTAATGATCCAGCGATCGCTACTAAAGCACGAATACTACGGGATCATGGTAGTAGAATTAGATATTTACATGAAGAAATCGGTGTAAATAGCCGCTTGGATGCTCTCCAAGCGGCTATTTTGCAGATTAAGCTGCGTTATTTAGATATTTGGAATGATCGCCGACGAGATATCGCCAATTATTATTACCACTTTCTTAGTCAAGTTCCGGGGATCGTCCCGCCCCAAGAATTACCTGGGGGTATTGGGGTATGGAATCAATACACTATTCGCATATCAGGCGAAGGGCGAAATGGTTCTAGCGCCAAATATCGAGATTCGGTGCGTAGTCAATTGCAAGAGCAGGGCGTCAGTTCAATGATTTACTACCCCCATCCTTTACATTTACAGCCAGTTTATCAAAGTCTGGGCTATCAAATTGGGGACTTACCAATAGCAGAGCAAGCTTCCCATGAAGTCATATCCTTGCCTATGTTCCCAGAACTGACACAACAGCAGCAAGATCAGGTGATTTATGCCTTGAAAGATTGTTTGGGGTAAGGGGAGTAGGGAGTAGGGAATAGGGAATAGGGAATTTTAATATTCACGACTCCCCACTCCCCACTCCCCACTCCCTAACTCTTAACTCCTAACTCTATTTGCAGTCGCTAAGGCTTCCACTAAGCCACGCACGGCGGCAATCATTGCAACTTCGCTATTGAGTTGGTTGATAGCGGAACCAACGCCAACACCAGCAGCACCAGCAGCGATCGCTAACGGTGCGGTAACGTTAGAAATGCCTGAAGCACACAATACTGGCACTGACACCACACGGGAAATCTCAAAAGCTGCTGCCAAGGTGGGGGCAGCTTTTTCAATTAATCCTAGAGTTCCAGGGTGAACTGGGTTACTACTAGTACCGCCTTCTGTTTGGATAATGTCCGCTCCAGCTTTCACCAGTTCTTCTGCTAACTGTACTTGTTGATCTAGTTCCAGGATGTGGGGAACGGTGACAGATAGGGTGATTTCCGGGAGGAGGGCACGAGTTTGCTTAGTCAGCGCTAGCACTTCTGGAGCCTCAAACCGGCGTCCTTGAGCATAGAAGGAATCGAAATTCCCGATTTCAATTAAATCAGCACCAGCTGCCACAGCTTGCACAAATTTCTCTGGTTCTACGGCTGAAACACAAATCGGTAATTTTGTCAAACTTTTAGCTAACTGGACTAAGGCTGAATCGGCGGCAATATCGACAAAAGTGGCACCGCCAAATTCAGCAGCTTTAACAATAGCAGCGACGCTAGCGGGGTCAAAGTTATTCAAGCCGCTAATCACTTTCAGAACGCGGCGGTTAGTAAATGCACGTTGGAGTGTGGAATACATTGTCATGGTTGCGTTTTTGAAGCTACGAAAATTAGGTATATTCTACTGTCCCTCAGTTGATGAAGGACTAAATCACTATGGTAGTTGCCAAATCTTGATAGTTTTATTCTTTTTTGGGATTTGCGATCGCTATCTTGTAAAATCTTGCTTTTGGAGTTTACTCTCCCAATTCAACTAAGTATTAAATGCAGCACTGCACTACCATATACCATAAAGTTTAGCAGATACCTATGTGAAAATAATTAAGTTATTCTTTTCGGGAGGAAGATATGACTGAAGAAATAATGGCAAAGTTTGACGAGAAAGAAATACTTGAACTCTGGGATAATAGAGCTGGAGACTGGGATATTCAAGTTGGTGAGGATGGCGACAGTAATCGAATTCTCAACTCAGATCCAGTACTATGGAGTTTTGCTGGTAATGTTGCGGGATTGTCTGTCCTCGATGCTGGTTGTGGCACAGGATATCTGGCACGCCAGCTTTGCCTTAAAGGAGCCAGTGTAACTGCTGTAGATTTTTCACCTCAAATGCTCGAAATTGCCCAATTCAGAGCTAGCCAAAATAATTTAGATATAGATTTTCATTTGGATTCATGCACTGAACTCAAGTCGCTTTTAGATGAGCAATTTGATCTGATCATCTCCAATTACGTTCTCATGGATTTGCTTGATCTCGAAGGAGCAATCAGGGCATTCAATCGTGTTCTCAAGCCTAATGGTATTGCAATCCTAGTGTTCTCACATCCTTGCTTTCCCCAAGGCAACTCGACGACTGTAAATGAGGATGGGACGGTTTGTTATGGTTGGCCTTCTTCTTATTTTGAAAGGACGCAACACAACGACCAACCTTGGAAACATTTTACAACACCATTTATCTGGTTTCACCGTCCTCTTTCCGATTACTGGAAAGCTTTCAAGGCAGCAGGTTTTTCTGTGGACGAATTTGAAGAGCCAAGAATTACCCTAGAGCGATATCATCTTGCCGAAAACGACCAGAAGCTATTCAATTCCAAAACACGTCCTTATTCGGTAGTTTTTAAACTCCAGAAAGTTAAAATAATTCGTAATTCGTAATGACGCTCTCTACGTTCGCGCAGCGTGTCGCAGACAGACTAAGGCGTACCTTGCTTGAACGCAGAAGTACGCTGACACGAGAAAGCGTGACGAAGACAGTAATTAAGTTTTGTCACGGGGATTTAGACCCCTATTTTTAAATATGGGGTTCCCTTTCCCCTCTTTTTGATCACTATCTTAATCAAACTCTGGAGACCACAAATCTGCAATTGGGACTTCCCATCCTGGGAGCAGTTCGGGAACTGTTAAAACATCGCCATCACGGAGTATTATTGCCTCTTGTCCAAAGTTGTAAACTTCAACAATCCGCTCATCTGGATTGAGCAAAATTCCTACCTTAGTTCCCAAACTTAGAAATTCTTTAATCTTAGCTCTTAGATCCTCTAAATTATCGCTAGGGGACTTCACCTCTACAGTCAAATCGGGAGCCAATTGAGCAAAAGACTTGGGACTGCGACGCAAGCGTTCGGCTAAAACAAATGAAGCATCCGGTGCCCGCAAATCTAAATTTGGCAATCTGAAACCAGCGCTAGAAGCTGCTGTTCGTCCCAGTTTGCGCGGTCTAACCCAGTTATCTAACTCGGCAATAATTGCAGCAGCGACCTCACCTGATTCGTATCCTGATGGACTCATGACAATAATATTACCCTTGACTAATTCCATGCAATAGTCGGGATACTGTTGCTGCATTTTTTCCAAGTCTTCAAACGTCAGGGACATAAAACCTCTCTAGGAGCGATCGCTTTATTCCGCCTAGAATTACTATATCGTAATACTTATAGACCTCTCCAGGAGCGATCGCCCCATGAATTTCCCAGTCATCGCCAAACCTGTCACTCCAAAGACTTCTTATGTTCTGCTGTATAACGTCAGTTGGGAGCAACTAGAAAAGCTGGATGTAGACTTACAAGGTACAAGTGCCAGACTAACTTATTTAGATGGAATTTTAGAAATTATGTCTCCACTTTCAGATGACCATGAAGATGCTAAAAGTACTACAAGTCTTTTGTTGGAGGCATATCTGAGAGCAAAGAAAATTCGCTTCTACGTTAGAGGAAGTGCTACACTCGGCAAACGCCAAGATGGTACGCGACGAGAACCAGATGAGTCTTATAACTTTGGGACTAAAAAACCGATTCCAGATTTAATTATTGAAATTATTGTCACCAGTGGCGGCATTAATAAGTTGCAGATATACAAACGTCTAAAAGTTCCAGAACTCTGGTTTTGGGAAGATGGACTACTTTCAGTATATTGTTTGCGAGATGAAGAATATGAAAAAGTGTCCCAAAGTTCTTTTTTCTCAGACTTAGATATAGAGTTGCTGGCGCAGTATTCGCGCATGGCAGATCAATATGATGCAGTCAATGAGTTTAGCCAGGTGATTCGAGAACATGGCTAACAATTCAAAATTCAAAATTTTCGCGCAGCATCTCGTATATAAAATAGTTTCAGAAGGGGATTTAAACTAGTATTGCTTATTTTTAAAAATACTCCATTGCTGTTTGTACTTTATCAACTTGCCTGCGTGCTTGCATTTCGTTAAAAATTGCGATCGCTTGCACAAAACCTTCCGTACTCTTGTCAATATTACCCATTTTTTGATAAGTCAATGCCAACTGATAATAAGCCTCAGCTAAATTAGATTTAGCACCGATTTTATCAAGGATTTCTATTGCTTCTGTATGATGAAAAATTGCTCTAGTAAATTCTCCCTGTTCTCGAAAAAGTTCAGCCAGACAACTTATAGCTTTAGCTTTTATCTGGGTAAAGTTGTTTTCTTCAGCATGAAATATAGCTCGTTGGCACAACTCAAAGGATTTTTTCAGATTCCCTAAATTTTTATAAGTTAAGCAGAGATTTACTAAACTATGCCCTATTCCCCATAAAGTCACTCTAGTTGATAATGACATGCTAGAAAAGGCATTTTCAGCAAGATGAAAAGCATCTTTTCTGGTAACAGAGCATGATTTTATCAAAGCTAGACAGCATTGAGCATATACCATGTAATCATCAAGGTTGCTATTTTGTTCAGCAAGGCTACAAACAGAATTGAAACAATCTTCGGCTGCTTCTATTTCCCATAATTCAAGTTTGCAAAGCCCTGCATTGAACAAAATAGATATTTTGGAGATTTTTGTTGGCTTTTCATCTAACTCGTCTAATATTTTTTCTGATTGATCATAGCATTCTATAGCTTCTCTAATACACCCGATAATACGATATGTATACCCAAGTATATTGTAAAGTTTAATTAGTCTTTCTGGCGATTTTATCTCGTCTATTAACCGTTTAATTACAGAGAAATTTTTCTGGAGCAGTCCCACTTGGTAAAACGAGCAACCCAAAGGCAACCCTATACTCCACTGTTTACCTCGCCCTTGTAAAATTACATCACCAGCTTGCTCAAAATCACTAATTTCTACATAGTGATAATAAGCTTCTAAAGCCGTCAATGCATCATTGATATTTTTGACTATTTCAACCTGTTGCGTCCAAAATGCTGCGGCTTTTCGGTTTACTAATTCCCATTCTTCACTAACTAACCTTAACCGAATAATCGCTTCATCACGAATTACAGGATGCAGCCAGTATTGTCCTTTTTTCGCTTCTATTAAAGATAAATCTTGTAGAGCTTTAATTACACCTCTACGTTTTTGTTCTGGTACATCCCAAAGCAAACATAAAACTCCCTCGATCGGTAATGAAGTAATATCTTGATAACGATAGCATCCTAACCGACAGAGGAGGCGATAGGCTTCTAAGTCATTTTTTTGGAGACGGCTAAATTGACTGGTAACTAAATCTTTTAACTCTCTTTCTATTAATAAATCTGTACGATTTTCCTGCCAATAGGCATATATGTCACCAGAAAAGTCTGTCAATATTGCTCCTCGGAGAATTTGCATTGCTTTGGCGTTACCTCCATAAGATTTGCACATTTCAGTGAGAATAGTAGAATCACAATTGATGTGGCGACGGCTAAAAAACTGTTGCCACGCTTCATCATCTAAACCTTCAAGTGGATAGAGATTAACCTCTACACTAGACTCTCGCAAACGCTCACGACTTGTTACTAAAGTAACTGAATGCACATCGATATCTGCTAATACTCTCAATAGCTCAACATAAGGGCGACGATATTCTTGGAACTTGCCATTTTTATCGAGAGCAGTTTCTAGATTATCGATAAACACCCCAATTTTAGAAGTTTGCTCTCGCAGTTTCCGCCGTAGTCGCTCCAAGTTGATGCCAAAATCGCGTCCTGGTTCTTCGTTAAAGTCTCGCCGCAGCCATTCTTCAACCACACTCTCTACAGGAGTGATGTTTTGGATTTCTGTGGCCATCCATAGTTCCAGTACAAAATTAAACTTTTGAGTTTTAAAATACTTGCGTGCTAAGGTTGTTTTACCAACACCGCCTTCACCCTGGATGAGAATAACTTTTGCTCCCCCACTGACAAGGGTGTGGAGTTCGGCTATTTGGCGATCGCGCCCGACAAAGTTAGAATCTAAATCTTGGGGTTTAGCGTCATTGCCCGCTAAATTGGGAATATGGCTGATTTTTTGCGCCTGTTGGGTGGTTCTAAATCCCTGAAGCACTCCTTGGAAGGTTGATTTTGAGACTTTCTCTCCCAGCACTCTTGATAGTAAATGCCAAAGGTCTGCACCAACTGCTTTTAAGTGCGCTTCTGTATAACCACGGCTGTTGGCAATATCCTGGTAAGTCCGCTTTTCATCCTCCCACAAATGACGCAAGATAATCCTTTGAGTTTTATCTAAGTGTTCTCCCGTCTTGAGAAAAACCAAGTTATCTACAAACTCTAAGGCTTCTTCTGCACCCATTTGTTAACTTGATGTATTATTTGTATTCATTATAACCATATTTTTACTATTTCTTCCTACCAGTCATACTACAAAATACTTTTTCCTACTCGGTAGGAAACTTACTTTATCCAACTGCAAAGGATTTTGGTTTGTATTACTCTTGTAAGTAATACAGGCAAAGTTAAGTTAAGCGCCAAGAAAAGGTGGTTGAGGAGAAATGTTACCAGCGCTACTACTGCAAGCTTAGTAAATCACAGATATTACTTGTTACTGTCCGATATTAATGATTGATGAAAGTGGTGTTTACTAAACAGGCAGTGGGTATTAACTAACTAGATTCTGTAGAGCGTATTTACAACTAAGTATGTAAATCTTTACCCTACAGGAGGTTCAATGATGTTAGACAAAGATTGTCATCATGATTGCAATCAAAATCAGTGCCCCTTTGCCCAAGATACACGTAATCCCAATAGATATGTCTGTCTCAAATGTGGTGTTGAACGAGAAATAAATAAGTATTCCTCTGGTTTTGGCTCGTTTTTGTTGCTGTTGTTGGGATTGTTTATTTCATTCCAACTATTAGCTAATTATGAAAAGCAAAACGATGCACAAAGGCCACAACAGTCTGGGAATAATTCAACCAATCAGGCAATCATTCACCTGTAAAACTAATACTGTTCAGACTGGGTATGATTTTCTATAGCCTGATTTTTTCAAGGGTTAATGGGAAATCAAAAAGAATATTCACTACTAAAAGTTTCGGTACTTTCGTGAGTAAAATTATGGATACAAATCGGGATACACTTCTATTTCGCTTTGCTTCTAAATCATTGAAATATTTCTTGTTGGTGCTATTTGGCATTGCGATCGCCTACGTTCTATCCAGGGGTTTAGGTATCTTACAAATCATACCTATACTGCTATATCTTTTACAACAGTTTTTGCTTCCACTAGGAATTATCCTGTTGTGTTTAATTACAACAGCAGTAATTATTGAATCCCTACGTTAAGAATCGAGGGAGTGGCGAGTTATTCAATTTTGGATTTTGGATTTTGGACTTTCCTGCGGAACGCTACGCGAACGGCTACGCTCAGTCGAACGATTTTAGATTTTTTCTTCAATCCAAAATCCTCCTAACTCCTGTACAGACGCGATTAATCGCGTCTCTCCTAACTCATTCACTTGCCGTAGTAAACCCTGGCATTAGCGTATCCTATATTTCGCAGATATTTATTCCATTCCTCAGCTTGGAATCGATCAGAGAAAGGCCCGACTGCTACGTGTGGGCCTCGTGGTTGCGTCCTTTCGAGGACTGCGCCAGATCGTCCTAAATCTTGGCTAAATCGGGCTAGATTCTGCCTAACTTGGGCTGCGATCGCAGGTAACTGTTCTGAAGTGGTCGGAATAGCGACATAATATCTAGAGACTGGCCTACTAGCACTTAGATTATTGCGATCACCTCTAAAGCTTCTATTATCTACACCTATTTCCTGTCCATTCGCGAAGCTGATAATCCGGGCGCTATATATACCTCGTGACTGTAGCTCACTCACCCGTTGTTGGGCGTTAGATACTCTGTTAAAAACTCCTGACTGAATTACACTCCGTCCTTGATACTGGCGAATGTAAGCACTGGGTTCAATCCGACGTATTTGTTGTAGCGTCTGCAAATCACTACCATCAACATAAACTAAGTAGCGCTCAAAGTTCTGGTTATATTGACTAAACTGTGTAGGTTGGGAGGGCTGAAAATTCTGCTCTAGTTGATTGTTTTGTAATGGTTGGGAGGGCTGAAAATTCTGCTCTAATTGATTGTTTTGTAGTGGTTGTGAGGGTTGAAAATTCTGCTCTAATTGATTGTCCTGTACTGGTTGTAACTGCGGTGATGCCTGTTGTCTAAACGGAATTATTGGCGGTGGCGGTAAAATTTCACCTGCTTGTTGAGCCAGTAGCACCTTGCTGTTGTAGATTTGTGCTTGTGCTGGGGTAGAGTCGGGAATCAGCACTAACCATCCTCCCACTAACAAGGGCAGAAGTCTGTAGACGCTTCTGTAGCTGAAAGCTGGGGAGGTCGAAAGCCGATCCTTAGAACTTCGGCGCAGCATCTGAAATGGCATAAATTGACTTGGTATTCCTCTCAACATAGTAGTTAGAAAGTAATCAAAATATTTTTAGGCAATTTCCATCAGGAACTAATTAGTTCACCGTTGTAGCAACTATATAGCGTTAACGTCTAATTAGCTCATCTGCGTGGCAAAAAACACATCTTTGGCAGTCCTACAAGTTCAATCCGTGTGATTCTTGGTTTATCGAGCCGACTTGTCTATATTCTTTCGGGTTATACTGAAATTTATCAAACAGAATAAAGGTGCCAGTCGCCAGAATTCAGAATGAATTTTGTGCGACTGGTGGATAAATAAACGGCATTTTTGCACCCCCACCAAATTTTCTTGTTTTGTGGTCTTCAATCAGTGGCGGGTCTGAATCTCCAACTGATTGCATTCTGACTCCTGAATTCTGACGAATGTATTCTTCTTCAACCTCTTTTTAAATTTAATTTGCTGGTGTCTCAATTAAATCATCCTAATTTGTGATCGTCCCAATGATTTTTTCTCACAACTGAGAAATCCGGGTTTAAGCGGACATAATGTAAAACCGTGTCCTATTTGGGGCAATAAGCTAATCGGCATTCAAGTTGCATAATCAAGGCGGGCAAAACTTCGGCGTGAGCGCTCAGTCGAACGCTGCCCACCCCACAATATATTGAGAAAATTCTCATCTGCAAATTAGATGGATTTTAGCTTAAGACACGGTTTTACAGGAGTATTTACTTATAAAATTACAAAAATCAAAGTAAAATTTGATTTATATCAAAGTAATCCATTTACTGAGGTTTGTTTCCTGGTTCATTAACTTTCTCTGTTGTGGGAAAGATTTGGCGATCGTAGTTTGTCCTTTCCTGAGTCAGGGCGATCGCACTAAAGAAAATAGCACTTCCTACAGCCAGAGCGATCATCGGACGCTTAAGCAAGACAAAATCTCTGATAATCCTCGCTAAAGGTCGGCTTTGACGACGTAGCGCCGAAGAAATCATCAATTGTCTCCAAGTAAACGGATCGCGGACATAATGACCACTTTGGCAAACTACTAGCCGTTCCTGACAATAGGGACAGCAAAATAAGCCCATGCGCGTTTTAACTGGTTTGGGCGTAGCATTTCTTTGGCAAATTGGGCAAGTAACATAATGATTATCAAAGGTGTGTATATTCATTTACCTCATCCGCCTAGTCCATTTAGTCGCTCTATAACAATAGCTATATTGAATTGGGATCAATACTTAGCAGATTTTCAAATATGGTCTGACATCAGCCATAAATCATACATATATTGTATTACTACCAAGGATGAGTCAATGGTCGCAACACGAGTATAGCTAGATTTAGGCAAGGATGCAGGGCTAGTTAATGTTTGCGGGTGCGTCCACCCAGCCCACAAAAACTCTGTTGTCTCTAGAAAGAATAGTGTTGGTGCCCACTCGCACCCCACTAGCGCTCGTTGATCCTTAAATAATAATTGTCTCCCATTTAACCATTCTCTCCACAAAAATTTTGCACAATGACATTTTTTACTAAAGCTTTATAAATCAAGCAAATAAAGTCTACTTGTCTGGTTGCTAAATAATGGCTCACAATGAGAAGTAACAGATGAAAATTTAAATTTTTTCTTACATTTACCCCGCCTCTCAATGACTCTCTTGCCTCCCACTCAACTGAGGAAGGTAACGGAACAACCTGCCTTTCCTACACCTTCTACTCCTTTAGCTCACCTAATTAATCGTTTTCAACCATCTCCGGAAACCGTTGTGCTGTTTTTAGCCATGCTCATTGGCGGTGGTACTGGTATGGGTGTAGTCACCTTTCACTATTTAATCCAGCTGATTCACCAGCTGATGCTGGAAAATTTAATGGGTCAAATCGGCGTCTGGGGTGCTTGGACTTTAGCCTGCGTTCCCACCCTTGGCGGATTAATCGTTGGCTTCATGCGCTGGCGCACTCAAGACTTTGGCCCGGGACTTTCATCTTTAATCGCCGCCTCTCAGGGAACAGAGATTAAACGCCCATTACGACCAGTTAGGAAGATGCTGGCCGCATCTGTTTCTTTGGGAAGCGGTGCTTCTTTGGGGCCAGAGGGGCCAAGTGTAGAAATTGGCGCAAATTTTGGGATGTTGTTGTCTGTGATCCTGAATGTATCTCAAGAACGACAACGTTTGCTGTTGGGCGCTGGCGCGGCGGCTGGACTTGCGGCTGGATTTAATGCTCCTATCGCTGGAGTGTTTTTTGCCCTAGAGGTGGTGATGGGAGCTACATCTTTCGCTACTTCTGCTGTGAGTGTAGTGTTGCTAGCGGCGGTGGTAGCAGCATTAATTGCCCAAATTGGTTTGGGGGCACAACCTGCTTTTGATTTACCTGTTTACCAAGTCCGCAGTCCTTTGGAATTACCCCTTTACCTTGGCTTGGGTTTAGGGGCCAGCCTAGTTTCTCTGGCTTATACTCAATCAATTTGTTTAGCAAAAGCCTGCTTTGCTGGTAAAGTTCCAGGTTTTGCCTTTTTGGGACGAATTCCTGAACCGATTCATCCAATTATTGGCGGTGTGATTATTGGCGCAGTTGCTTTGCACTTCCCGCAAATTCTGGGCGTCGGTTATGAAACTGTAGAAGCAATGCTTCAGGATGTGGAGTTTCCCCTCTACCTGTTGGTGGTGCTGTTGGTGGTGAAGTTACTGATTACTGCAATTAGTACAGGTAGTGGTTTTATCGGTGGTTTGTTTGCACCAGCAATGTTTTTAGGTGCTTCTTTTGGATCAGCCTACGCCAAAATTTTGGCTGTGGTATTCCCGGCTATTTGCGATCAGATGGCGGCTCCCCCAGCTTACGCAATGGTAGGCATGGCAGCAGTGCTGGCTGCTAGTGTCAGAGCGCCGTTAACGGCTATTTTAATGCTGTTTGAATTAACCCGCGACTATCGGATTGTTTTACCGTTGATGGCAGCTGTGGGTTTGAGTGTTTGGCTAGTAGAAAGGATTAAACCAACTTTTAACTCTAACTCTAATTTACAACAAATTGGTCTTTCGGAATTGAAAGATGAAAAAGCGGAAATTTTGCAGCAAATTTTGGTAGAAGATGCTATGTACCCCTGTCCAAAAAAGCTACCTGCAACCCTTGGGGTGTTAGATGCAGCTGTGGAAATGACACGCGATCGCGTCCGCAGTGCTTTAGTAATTGATGAAGCAGAGCAATTAGTTGGTATACTTTCTCTGGAAGATATTAACCATGCTCTTGCTCTTTGGCAAACTTACCCAAATTCGCTAACTGAAATTTCAGATAATTTATCCAGGCAAACCCTGATAGATATTTGTACTACTGAAATCCTCTACGCATGGCAGGATGAACTATTATCTGAGGCTTTAGACCGCATGACTCTTCGAGGTTTGCATCAATTACCAGTGGTAGCACGAGACAAACCCGATCGCATTTTGGGTTTACTAGAAAGAGAGCAAATTGCTTTCACCTGCAATTTAGCTGTTACGCGCAAAGCACTTCGCCACTATTTACCAGTCTTACCCACTACAGATATAGTCATTAGTCATTAGTCATTGGTCATTAGTCATTAGTCACTTGTACTGACTTGTACTCAGCGACGCATTGCCCTGAGCTTTGCCGTACTCCTACGGGGAAGCAAGCTACGCGTAGCGTCTCGTAGAGAAGGGTCGAAGTAGCGTTGCCGTTGGCGCAGCCTCTTGTAGAGAAGTATTGGTCATTAGTCATTGGTTTTCACAAAGGACAAATGACAATTGACTAATGACCATTTATATCCATTGGTTTTCACAAAGGACAAATGACAAATGACAAAGGACAAATAACAATTGACTAATGACAATTTATTAAGCTGTGGCTTCTATGGCTTCATCATCTTCCCGATCTTCTGGATCTACCTGTCTTAGACGAATATGCTTTTTGCCTAAAGTGATCAGAAACTCATCTCCTGGTTTAAGATTCATCTGTTTTGTATAAGCTGAACCTATAAGTAAGTTACCATTCGATTGCACACTAATTCTATAACTAGCACTACGACCACCACGCCCATTAGCACTGGGTGTACTGTCCAACTGAATGCCTTCGGCATCAATTAGGGCATTTAAGAACTTCATCATATTGACGCGCTCTATACCGTTTTTGGTAATGGTATAGTAGCCGCACTTTTTGGCTTTGTCTTCCTTGCTCTCACTCTCTAGCTCTTTGACTTTTTTGAGCAGTTCTTCACCGAGTAGGGGTTCAATTTTTTTCTGTTTAGGCATCAACTTAGGTCGAAAAGGAATGTTTGAAGTGTTTGAATCGATTTTATTTTAGCTGACGTTGAGCTAATAGGAACATAATCCTTTAGTTTTTATCTCAACCTGGCCAAGTATATTACACTCATCGGCACAATTGTTATGTGATTAACAATATTTTCAAGACAATCTATTTTAGATAATGCTGGCAATGCTGATAACTATATATATATAGGAATCCTATTTGAGTTTTGAACAAGCTCCGTACATCTGAAGAGTGGCAAAGTCAAA
>NZ_JAQYWQ010000026.1 GCF_029379315.1 Nostoc sp. S13 | reverse complement strand
CAATGTTGAGCCTTTGAACTCCAATGTTGAGCCTTTGAACTCCAATGTTGAGCCTCTGAACCTCGAAGTTGCACCTTTGAACCTCAACGTTGCACTTTTGAACCTCAACGTTGCACCTTTGAACCTCAAATTTCGAGTTTGGTACTCAAAGCAGCCAGATAAATACTCTATGCCCCATGCCCCATGCCCCATGCCCCATGCCCCATGCCCCATGCCCCATGCCCCATCCCCCATACCCCATGCCCCATGCCCCCTAATACTAAGGTGACTGATTTAACACCCACTTCAACCACTGCCTAAAGGAACTTACAACATTCAACTTTTGAACTCCAGGCGCACGGGCGGCGGCTAGTCCATCAATGGCGACTAATGCGGCGTATTGCAAGCCCAAAAAACTATCAACTGCTGCATAAGGGCCACCTAAAGTAATAGCCCCAGCAGCATACATTTGACCTCTATCACTACGCATTTCTACTAATTCAAAATTGTTCGCTACAGCCAATCGCCCCAGATGATTCACTGGGAGATTGTAATGTTTCACCAAATCTGCTAATAGAGGATTAGTATCTACCTTGGCATCCAGTCCAGTAGCATCAACAATAAAGTCAGCTAGCAATTTCATTTCCCCAAAACTTTGCTCTCGAATACTGGTAATAGTCCGGTTTTGGCCATCTCGTTCCACATCCAGCACCTCACCAAAAGTAATTTGATACCAGCCTTCACTTAACCCTTGGGCAGTAATTTGCTGCCAGTCGTGGCGGTCGGCGGTGGTAGTTCCGCCCCAGTCTGCTAGTAAGCCTTTGCGTTCGTCGGGACTGGCTTTTTCTAATATTGCCCGGAGTTCGCCGCCCCAACAGGCTTTAGGCCAGTTAAAGGGTTGAAATTCGTAATGATTTTTGACTGGGCGTTGGGCATTTTGAAATTTGTTGCCTTGGGGTTTAGGCGATCGCATTAAATGCAAAACTGAAATATTCTGATTTCGCTTTCTGGCTTCATAAATGCGTTGAAAAATCCGCGAAGCGACAATTCCCCGCCCCCGAATCAAGACGGTACCACCTTGTTGCTCTAGTTGCTCATAAACATGATCGTGTGCCTCATAAGCATTGACAACAGATTTAAAATCTTGATATTTTTCCCTATAAGCTTGCAAATCTGGAAGAAACTGAATTGCTGGATACCCAGTAGCTAAATGTAAATAACGACTAACTAAAAAAGCATAATTTCCTGGGCCGCGAGAATAGGCTACGCAATACCTACCGTCATCAGTTTTGCGAATTACCTGAACTCGCCCATAGCGATAAATTTGATTCCAGCCAATGCGCTTCGCCTCTCTATCTATGGAATCAAAGACATTACCCGCACGGGGTGTATAAGTTTCTGCAAATGTTGGTTCAGCAAATACCTGCCACAAATACTTGAATGCTGAGTTTATCTGTCCCTTGGTGAAATCGTGCCAAGCCTCACGCAAGGCATAACTAGGCCAGCCCCAAATATTATCAGGACAAGAGTCAGAATTAGAACGCAGTCTTTCATGTAAGGGAATTTGCGAATTCAAACAAAGCCGTTTGTAACGAGCATAAGGCTCCCCCTCTAATCCCAAAGCCACAATCTTGTCAGCACGCACACCACTAATTCGCAGCAAATCAGCCCAGAAAAAGCTACCCAGTCCCGCCCCGATCGCGAGATAATCAGATTCATCTACTGGTAAACCCGTAGCATGAAGTGCTTGCACAGCGACTTTTTGGGTCTGAAACGCTAATGGCGGGAAATTACTCGCCAAGGGCCTTAGCGGCTGAACATCTGGCAAACTGGGGTCTGGAAGATTCGTCTTTGCATTGAAGTGAATCGTTGAAGGGGGAGTGGTATCTGGTGCAGAGGCGCTAGCAGCTAATGTCACCATGATCACATAGGGGCCAATTTGCAACGTATCGCCATTAACCAGGACACTGCGGGTTTGTGGTTGACCGTTAACATACACACCGTTAACGCTATTTTGGTCAATCACCACCAGATGGTCTTGTTCCCAGTCAATTAGGGCATGGTAGCGAGAAACTTCGTTACTGTTAAGCAGCATCCTAGAAACGCGCACTCCCCTGAGTTCAGCAGGTAAACGAGCAAATTCTCGACCAAAAGCGATCGGCATATTTAACCTTGGTTCTCGCCGTTCACCCGTCGCTGGTTCTTCCCAACTCAATTGGATTTGTTCATTAGTCATTTGTCATTTTTCAGTGGCCATTGGTTATTCTCCTGATCTCCCTCATTCCCCACTCCCCACTCCCCACTCCCCACTCCCTAACTCCCTACTACGATCACACTCACAGCCGCAGCCAAAGATGTTCCACACCAACGACAGCCTATGTGTAGATTCTCTCCTGGAGAAACTTTATGACATTTGGGGCATTCTAAGCCATAAACTCCTGGCTGTGGATGCGGTGGCATCAAAATTGTTACTGGAATGCTACCCGTGGAAATGCTAGTAACGTTGAGTTTTATTTGTCCCAAAGAGATATTACTACCTTCAGTTAAAGGCATTTCCCCTTGGACTAATTGCCGTCCATCGACAAGGGAGGGATTTTGTGATCGCAAATTTCTGATATAAAAGCGCTGTTGCTGGTGATGAAAAAAGATTTCAATGTGCAGACCAGAGACAGTAGGGTGACTCAGAACAATGTCGCACCGGAGTGGGTCGCGACCGATGCGAACAGTGCCAGGATTTTGACTTGGCTGTTGTTCGTAAATGTTTTGAGTTTTATCTTGACCTGCATCGTGCCACTGTAAAGTTAGTGCGTTCATTGTTCTAACTTCATAACTCGTATTTAGTTACTTCAACTTCTTTATGTGCGATTTTTAACACGATTGAGTTAGTGCAAGCAACTATTTAAAAAAAACTTCAACAAGCTTTATTTCGCCGATGCTAATTTATCAGCAATGCGTGTAGTTTCTGGCAGCCGATATTTGGGTGTACAGCGTAATACATAGTCAATTGCCGTAGGTAAACTAATTCGATGACCACTAGAGATGTAGAGAGGTTTTACTCCTGTGCGTGTGCGTAAAACAGCCCCAATCGTTTCACCCTTATATACCAGTGGTTGCCTGCTGCCTTTTGTTTCTGGCAATTCCTCATGCTTGCCTACCAACAACGACTTAGCTACACCAATTGTTGGCATATCTATAAGTAACCCTAAATGGCTAGCTATACCTAACCTGCGGGGATGGGCAATTCCCTGACCATCACACAGGATGATATCTGGTGTTGTTTTAATCTTTTCCAGGGCATCAAGGACAGCTGGAATTTCCCGAAATGAGAGGAACCCTGGAATATAAGGAAAGGTCGTAGGACGGTGTGCTAGGCTTGTCTCGATTACTTGCAAATCAGGAAAACTCAGTACTGCGACAGCTGCACGGCTAATTGTTCCATCAGCTTCAAAACCCATATCCACACCAGCAACGTACTGGACAGGTTCTTGTAGTTGATCCTCTGTAATTACTTGATCTCGCAGCTTTTCTTGGATAGCTATAGCTTCTTCCAGCGTCGAAGGCCAAGCATGATCTCGATGAAACTTCATATTTCAAATTGTAATTAAACTGATTAATATTAGTCTTGTTAATTTGGCAAGCACAAAGACAAGAGTTTTTGATGTTGACACAGGGAAAAGATATTTATTGGAAAACTCTGTCAAAGACTATCTTTATAGTAGATATTTTAGCCGAAGTTAGCTGATATCTTGCATCATAATGTTACTTAAGGCTGTCAAGAGGGAATCCTGAGAATATAAGTTTATTTTCCCAGATTTTCTCTTTTATTGGTTATGACACAGCCGAATATTGTAAAACTTGCAAAACAGGGAGATACCGAGGCGATCGCATCTCTAATGAACCGCCACCTACAGCCCAAAGGTATGACTGCAAAAGTTGCCTTTAAAGATGCTTGCTTAGAGGTAATGCTAGAATCTACCCAAGTACCAAATCAGCAAGCCTTGGTTGCATTTGTCCGCAAAGGGTTAACGGCTTTAAAGGCTGCATCCGTTGAAATAGTGAAAGTTTATGGACAACAAACGGGTAAGGAATTTCCAGCTTGGAGTAAAGAGTTTAATTTAGGCATAGCAGAAGCTGAATTAGAAGCAGTAGATAAAGAAGACTCTTCTAGTAATTTTCAAACCCTAACTATTTGTATCAACTTAAGTGGCGATACTGCACGCGGATTAACAAACCAAGATTTTGAAATTATTGCTAATCAAATAAGCACTGATATTTTATCATCTTGTACAGACGTTTTTATTCAAAAAGTAAGTATTAGTAATGGTAGTTCTGTAATTACAAAGGAACGCTAATTTTTTTGTTTCACGCAGAGTCACAGAGAGGGTATAAAATAGGGGCTTTTGTAATAAGTTTAATAAAATTATGTAAATTTTAAACATAGGGCTGGAAATATTCGGAAAATGTTCCTTTTCTCTGTAAATGGGGAATCCTGAGATAGAAGATATTATCTCAGGTTTTTGGATTTATTGGTTATGACACAGCCGAATAGTCCCTAACTTCTAAAATTCCAACACAAATATCATCAAAGTCTGTATTAGTTACACCCTCCCCAGTGACTTCAGAATCGCCGACTGTGTTACTTCAAACTGATACATTCCGAGAGGCAGTAAATAAAGCAATCAATGCAGCTAACCTGACTCAATCAGCAAAATCTCCAGATGAGTGGAAAACAGTTGTGAGTCAGTGGGAAGTTGCGATCGCACTTATGAAAACTGTGCCATCTTCTAGCCCTAATTATGTAGTTGCTCAACAAAAAATTAAAGAATATCAGAAAAATTTAAACTATGCCGAGAAAAATTCTGTCGGTAAAAAGTAAAGCGATCGCACCTCAAAGCTAAACTAGAAAAAGGAGTGCGATATTCCGACACTCATCAGGATAAATTATCATGCTTAATGGACTCAGGCAAAAGGCGATCGTCAAGCCTGGTGGTGTAGTAGAAATCTCTTCTCCAGAACTTCCAGCAGGTGTAACTGTGGAGGTAATAGTACTTATTGAGTCACCCCCAAAGTATTCTGAAAAGCCTCTAACTAGCTTTATCGGATCTGCTAGAGGCAGTTATTGCCACAAATGCTTTTCAGCAAAATACTACTAACACCGCAACACCGCCAGCAACTATGCCAGAACGGGTGTTAGGAGGCACTGAAGTAAAACTGCCTATCTTCGGGTTAGGAGGAGCAGGACAAACGCCGCTATCCTGGGAAGGAAAAGAGAGTGATGCTACTGCAATAATTCAAAGAGCGCTAGAACTTGGCATTCGCTACTTTGATACAGCAACTAGTTATGGGCCGAGTGAAGATTATTTAGGCAAAGTGCTACCACCCCATCGCTCAAAGCTGTTTCTAGCAAGCAAGACTGATAAAAGAGATCGGGATGGTGCATGGCGAGAATTGGAGCGATCGCTTAAACGTCTCAATACAGATTATCTCGATTTGTGGCAGTTGCATCGCGTTTCTTTTTCCGAAGAACTCGATACCATTTTTAGTGCATCTGGCGCAATTAAAGCTTTGGAAGAAGCCATACAACAAAAATTGGTGCGGTTCGCAGGTATTACCGGACATCACGACCCTCAAGTGATTGCCGAAGGGTTACGCCGTTATCCTTTCCACACTACACTGATTCCTGTGAATGCCGCCGACAAACACCACCCACGTCCATTTATCCCGGTAGTTCTACCAGTTGCTCAAGAAAAAAATGTCGGTGTGATTGCGATGAAAGTCCCGGCTTATGATCGGCTGTTTAAATCAGGTGGGTTGACAGGTATGGAGCAAGCTTTAGGTTACACAATGTCTCAGCCTGGAGTTCATTGTTGCGTGATTGCCGCAGAGAATATTGCACAATTAGAGAATAATGTCAAGATAGCGCGGGCTTTTGTGCCTCTTAAGAAGAAAGAATTGACAGCGATCGCAGGGCGGACTGCTAATATCTGGGAAGATAGTACATTCTTTCGTGCCTGGACTTAGGTCAACCTTGCACTAAAAGCGGTGTCGGAATGTCTAGGTGATGTAAGGTGTTATGGTGTTATAGAAAATCATTCAGCTTATCCACACGCTGCGGGATCTTATACGGAAGCATTCTGTATAAGAATTCTTAAGCCCTACTGCATGTCCTTCACCACACCTCTTATGCCAGATAAATCTGCACCAGAAATTGAACTGATATGCGCGGCGTACGCTGCCTTCAACGCGCGAGATATTGATGCCGCCCTCGCCACAACTACTCCTGACGTGGCTTGGCCGAAAGCGTTTGAAGGCGGTTATGTCCATGGACATCAAGCAGTCCGCGCTTACTGGACGAGGCAATGGTCCGGCATCAATCCGCATGTTGAGCCGATTTCCTTTCACCGGGAGGATTCCGGGCGTATTTTAGTCGATGTGCATCAAGTCGTGCGCGATCTAGCTGGAACAGTTCTTTTTGATCAGCACGTTGGTCATCGTTATACCATTGAGCATGGCTTGATTCAAAGCATGGAAATCTATCCACCTTCATTGTCGGGCCACTGAACCTAACAAGGCGCTACAACGAACGGCGGAGTAATGTCTGACGCAGAGAGGTTGCTTTTCCTCCCGCCGTCGCTGATCTTCTAGCCGTTAGGTTCTGCCGCATATCCTTCACTACACCCTGACTGCCTGACAGAAGTGGGTGAAATCGAGATTAGACAAAGCTTTGCAAGAATTGAGGCAGGGTGACATGAGAAGCTAGGTTACCACACGAATGCTCGGTTTAAACATTAGGCGATCGCAGGAGCGAAAATTGTGTTTTCAAACCGGATTTTTGGTTTCATTTTAAGCACTATTACTTATTGACAAATTATTCATGACCTTAATTTATCACTGATGATTCTTATCAGTCCCGTTGATAATATTGTGCCGCTTGCGACATATTAAATTGTAGTAGCTTCTTTTCTGGCAACTTGTATTGCAAACTCGGCTTAAAAGGCGAAATATTCAAACTGCGAATAATTTCCGCTGCCACAGCCTTTGCTAGTAACGGTGGTACAGAGTTACCAACTTGCCGAAATCCGTGCCATTTGGTTACATGAAATCTAAACCAATCGGGGTAAGAATGCAATCTCGCCGCTTCCCTGACTGTGATACAACGGGGCGTAATTGGATGAATCGGTCTAGGAGATGTAAAAGAACCTCTATACTTGTCTGTTCCAGCCCTTAAAGTATTACAAACACCAGCAGGATGTAGTTTATAAAAACGACTAATTTTTTCTCTCTCGCCTTGTTGAGTCTCCTGAAAACGTTTAATAGTTTCCGCAGAATGTTTTGTTCTTAAACTTGAAGAAAGTATTCGCAAATCATATTCACGTTTGTAAGAATAATCATCCTCTAGGTATTTGATACCGCGAAGTACAAGAGCATAATTACTAGGCTTTCCGTATTCTGCTACAACCCAATTTTTTATTAGTAACTCAGGATATTTTTCTATTTCCGGTAAATCTCCAATTGCATCCCATACTGTAGGACTCAATGGAATATCAGATATTTTTTTAGTAGTTAAATTATTTAGTAATGCTTGTTTACTAATCGGCTGAGGGTATTTCGGTAACTCTACATCCTCCCTTGCACCTATGAGAAATAATCTCTCACGGGACTGTGGTACTCCGTAATTTGCAGCATTAAGAACTTGGTAATTTTCTTCTATTTTATAGCCATCAATTTTAAACTTGCTAATTAAGATTTGGAGGATTTGTTTATGTTCGCCAACTGTGATTCCCCGCACATTTTCCATCACAAAGAATTTCGGTTTTAGCTCCAAAACCAGCCGATGAAAGTGAAACACCAAAGAGTTTCGGGGATCATCAACAGCCCGTTTACCAATTAGGGAAAATCCTTGACACGGTGAGCCACAAATTACCACATCAATTTCGCGATCGCCAATCTCAGACCGACTTCTAATTTCTTCGCCGGTTGTATCCACAACACTTTTACATAACACTGAGCAATAAGGGAAGTTAAACTCATGTGTTGCACAGTGGATCGGGTCAATTTCCACAGACGCCAGCACATCAAAACCAGCTTGTTCAAAGCCAAGAGTCATACCGCCCGCTCCGGCGAATAAGTCAACTGCGATCGCTCGTTGTTTTCTCATCTCATAAGCCATGACACCTCAACATAATTCGTAATTCGTAATTACCCTATGGATACAGAGGATTTCAAGTTAGTGAAGTACACAATTATTCGTCTCAAAACCAGATCTAAAGCCTGTTTTATTTCTGAATTCTGCTGGAAATGTGGCTTCTGGCAAAAACAGATGCTTCGCACTTAATTTTACTCATTAATAAACTGATTGATTCTCTATTTTTAATTACGAATTATGTTAGCGTCACAAAGAGCGAGTATTAGTTCGCTTTTAGCGTCTGTCTTCGGCACGCTGCGCGAACGTAGAGAGCGTCATTACGAATTATTTGGTCGCATTTGCAAAATTTCTTGAGCAGCGCGATCGCACACCCCAATTTCTCCTAAACACCGCCGCATTTCCTCATAATCTAGCAAAGTTTGCGCTCTCCGACTGGGATTGAGTAGCAGTTCCATCGCCGCTTGGATAATATTCTCTGGTGTGGCTTCCTCTTGTAAAAATTCTGGCACAATCGGCTTCATCACTACTAAATTAGGTGGCGATGCAAAAGTTAAAGAACCTTTGAGGATTTTACGAGCTATCCAAGCAGTCAGGGAACTTAGACGGTAAACTACAACTTGCGGCACATTTAACAAAGCAAGTTCCAGGTTGACAGTACCAGATTTGCTAATGGCTAAATCAGCAGCTGCAAAAACTTCCTTTTGTTGATCTAATAGAACTGTAGCCCGCAAACCGTAACGCTTAACGGCTTTCTCAATTGGTTGTCTATAGACTTCCAGAGATAGAGGAATCCAAAAATGAACTTCAGGTAATTTAGCTTGAATAGTCTGGGCAGCTTGAAAAATAATTGGTAAAAGATATTTTAGTTCTTGGTGGCGAGAGACGGGGAGAAGTGCGATCGCAATTTGTTCTGGTGCAATCCCCAATCTTACACGGGCTGCTTGGTGACTAGGAGCGTTCTGCATTCGGTCAACCAAAGGATGCCCTACCCAAATAACTTTTGCCCCTTGTTCTTGAAAGTAACGGGCTTCTTGTGGGAAGATTGCCAACAGCTTGTCTGTAAAGCCAACAATCTTGTTAGTTCTACGTAAATTTACTGACCAAGCCCACTCTTGTGGAGCGATGTAATACACCACAGGCAGATCTGGCAGATGCCGTTTCACATAAGTCCCAATTCCGATATTCGGACTCATATAATCGATCAGCACCACCAAGTCAGGTGGATTTTGCTTTAAAGAAGCGATCGCCTGACGTTGCACCTGGAGAGTCGGTAAAATATAAGGCAGCCCTTCTAGAATACCCATTGAGCCAATACTACTGGTATTGCCCAGCAAAGTTGCCCCAGCCTCTACCATTTTTTCGCCACCCAGCGCTACAATCTCTAATTCCAACCCAATCGCCACAGCTTGACGCTTCAGCGCTGTAATTAGCAGTGATCCTTGTAAATCGCCAGATACTTCCCCAGTGCTGATAAATATCCGCATTTTATAATTAAAGTTAGGAGTTAGCAGTTAGGAGTGAGTAGTTAGGAGTGAATAGTTAAAAATTTAATTCATCAACTCATAACTCATAACTCCTAACTCATAATTCACGATTCATCACTCACGCCTTTTTTCCCCTTACCGGGAATCAAACCACGCCTTCCTGGCATCTGAGAAAGTAGCAGGAAGCGGCGCAGATGCTGCAATTCTTCGCTATCTCCTAACAATTCCAACTGTTCCAAACCATCCTTAAAGGACAAATCAGAACGGTAGAGAATGCGGAAGGCTTTTTTCAGCATTTGCAAATCTACTGATTCCATACCAGACCGTTTAAGTCCGACAAGGTTGAGGGTTCGTACCCGCGCCGGATTTCCCTCCACGAGCATATATGGGGCCACATCCCGGTCAATACGTGCCATGCCTCCCACCATTGCCTGTCTACCAATACGCACAAATTGATGGACACCTAAAACCCCACTCAGCCTAGCGCGTGACTCTATATGGACATGACCTGCCAACGCCACAGAGTTAGCAATCACTACTTGGTCTTCAATCACGCAGTTATGAGCCACATGGACATAAGCCATCAGCAAGTTCCCATCACCAATTACCGTTGCTTCACCGGCACCGGTAGCGCGGTTAATGGTAACGTACTCACGAATCAAATTGTGATCACCAATTTTGACCCAGGTTGGTTCTCCCACAAACTTCAGATCCTGGGGTTCCATACCGATGGCTGCACCTGTAAAAATCTGATTTTGCGCCCCAATTTCACAAGGCCCCTCTAGCACTGCATGAGCGCCGATTATTGTTTCAGGGCCCACTTTGACATGCGCTCCAATCACAGCATAGGCACCGACTTGCACTGTATGGTGGAGTTCCGATTTCGGATGAATTACAGCAGTTGGATGAATTAGCGTTTTCAAGGGTGAATCTCCAGAACTGTCTTGATAATCCAGCGCCGGGCCGGGTTTCTGAGGCAGCGTGTTACTCTGGTTAAGAGAGTTATAGCGACTGCCGTCCCATTCAGGCGACTGGCGTTGTTGAGCGTGAAGTCTTTCAGTGAACGAAAGTGTCGGGCAAAGCAAGTTAAGTGTGTTTGTGAGTGCATCTCGTAAAGAGGGCGTCGAAAATCAAGAAATTATCAGATGCTGTTGTGGATTTTTTTTAACTGTTATCCTTTTTCAGGATTCAGTAGGGGCATTTCACGGCTATGCCCATACCACGAAGCAAACTTTTAATTAATTAGAGAAAACATTAATTCCCCTTCAGAAGCAAGTTGACCATCAACTTCGGCACGACCTTGCATCTTACCGAAACGACGTTGTTTTACCCATAACAGTTCCAACGTCATTACTAGTTGATCACCCGGTACGACCTGGCGGCGAAAGCGGACTTTATCGATACCAGCGAAGACGAACAGCCCGCCTTCTGCCGGAGATATTTGAGTTAGAACAATGCCCCCAACTTGTGCCATTGCTTCGACAATTAGCACCCCTGGCATCAGTGAACGTCCAGGGAAATGTCCTTGGAAATAGGGTTCGTTGATAGTGACATTTTTAACACCAACAGCTTTTTTACCTGGAACGTAGTCAATTATTTTGTCTACAAGTAAAAATGGGTAGCGGTGTGGTAGCAATTTCTGAATTTCTTCACATGTGAAAGTTGTTTTAATCTCAGAGATGATTTTAGTCTCATTTATAGCCTGTGGTTCGGTAGATATAGGTGTAGTTGTATCGATGGTATTCACTTGAGTCAGGATTGACATTGGCCGTGTGGTTAATTTTTCATTTGAAAGTTGAGTAGGCAGGCGTATCTCGAAAGCCTTAATAATCCTGGATTTTAGGCTTTAGCTCCAATCTAAAATCGTTCGACTGAGCGTTCGCCTAGCGTCTCGGAGAGAAGCCGTTCGCGTAGCGTTCCGCAGGAAAGTCCCAAATCTAAAATTTTTTGAGCCAATTGAATGTGTAAATAGTGACTGGCTTTATACGCTAAGAAATGAGCACTAGGAAAAGTTCCTAGTAAACTTAAATCTCCTACTAAATCCAATATTTTATGACGCACTGGCTCATTTGCAAATCTCAATGGTGGATTTAGCCAGCCTTCTGGCCCACAAACGAGTGCATTATCCAAACTGCCACCCTTAATTAACCCTGTTTTTTGTAAGTGTTCAATTTGATGCAGTAACCCAAAAGTACGGGCAGGAGCGATTTCCGCAGCAAAGCTAGCAGCAGCTTTTCCTAGTTCGGCAGGTAGTGACCAACTATGCCATTGATTACCAATAGCGGGTAGGTCAAAATCAATACCGTAACTAAAGCGGGTTTCTGGTGCTGGGAGGGCACATACAAAGGTATCCCCTTGATAGACCCATATTGGTTCTGTAACAGCCAAGGCAACTTGGTTGTTAACGGGTTGTGATACTAAACCAACTTGGGCAATGTTGGCTGTCCACACCCTTGCTGAACCATCCAAAAGTGGAACCTCTGGGCCATCAATTTCAATACGGGCATTATCTACACCCATACCTGAAAGTGCTGCCAACAAATGTTCTACCGTGCGAACATATACTTCACCCTTGCCCAACTGAGTTGAGAGAACAGTGTGACTAACTGCCGCAACTTGGGCTGGAATGATCGGCAAATCCGGTAAATCCACCCGCACAAAGTAGCGTCCACTTCCCGCCTCAGCTGGTAGTATCCGCACCTGGGTACTCACACCGCTATGCAGTCCCACTCCAGTTTGAGTGATTTGATCTGCTAAAGTGTGCTGTTGCATAACCGAAAAGTCAATATATTTCCTTTAGTATTGTTCATCGTCTGTTTTGGTAAAATCCCTGATATTCCCCTAAAAATGTCATTAATCCCTTTATCGGAACAGTATTGAGGTAAATGTAAAAATTAGCAAGCTAATCCAGAAAAGTTATGAGTTAACAGTGAGGAGTGAGGAATTAAAACTCATAACTCCTGTACAGACGCGATTAATCGCGTCTCTACTCCTAACTGGTTAAAACCTTTCGCCAATACCAAAATTAATCCGGCTATCACCGTCATCGTTGATACCGTAGTCAATCCGAATTGGCCCTAGTGGAGACTGGACGCGAACGCCGAGACCATAGCCGAAGCCACTGCCATTTTTGTTCAACACTTCAGCTGCCTGGGTACTAGTACCCAGGTCACTGCCGATATCAAAAAATAGTGCGCCGCTGACTACTGAAAAAACTGGGAACCGATACTCAACTGATGCTTGCACATAACTGCGTCCACTACCTAATGCTCCTTCTTCATAACCTCGGACGGAGTTGCTGCCCCCAAGGGTAAAAGCTTCGTAGGGAGGCAAGTCACCGAAAACTGTTCCTGCTTGGAAGTTAAATGCTAGAGTTTGTGCCCCTTTTTTGGTGAGGCTAATCAACTTGACGGGGAAATATTGGCTGTAGCTACCGCGTAATCTGGTGAGAAAAATATTACCTAGTCCCAAAGGAACTGACTGATCGATGCCAAAGCGGAGATAAGAACCACTGGTAGGTTGCAAGGGGTTATTACGGAGATCGCGCTGTACCCCTAGTTGCAATAGCACCAAGTCATCTTCACCTCCACCAGAGAAAGTAAGTGGAACTTCTTGGCTGATGCGGTTCCCATTATTATCATCAAATATCGCTCCTGTTTTTCTGAGATTGCCATCGGCATCACGGGCGGAAACTCGTTGATACTGTAAACCGGCTGAGGCTGTCCATACGGAAGTTTTGTAGGGATTGGAGGACAGGGGACGGGTAAAGGTAACACCACCACCTAGACGGAGAATGCGGGGGCTATCCTGAGAATCTGTATTAGTGGGATTCTTTGGGTCAAATGTTCTAATATCCTGATCTTTGCCATCAAAAATCAACGAAATGGAACTGCGGCGAAAAAGATTGACCGTGTAGGAAGTCCGGTAAGGATCTCCTGCGATCCAGGGGTCTGTATACCGCAAGTCAAACAGCAGTTCCCGCTCTCCCACCTGTACCTCTGCACCCAGTTTTTGGTTTCTACCATTCAGGTTTTGCTGTTGATAGCTAACCGTGCCAAATAGTCCGCTAGCTGAACTAATCCCTGCCCCAGCCGCAATAGAACCACTGCCGCGTTCAGCTACATTCACCACTACATCTACCTTGCTGGGGTCACTACCAGGGTCAAGGGAGACATTTACATCTTCAAACAGTCCCAGTCCATACACGCGCTGTAGGTCTTTTTGCACGGTGTTGCGGTTGAATACTTGTCCTGGCTTTAATTCCAATTCTCGTGTAATGATGTAATCTTGCGTCCGTCCGCGAATCGGTTGTCCCTTCTCGTCTGTCTCCTGACCATCCTTATTGCGGAACCGGACTCTAATGTTTTCTACTACCCCTTCTGCTATTTGCAAGGTAACAACTCCGTTTTCAGAGACTTGTGGCGCTCCAATCACGTTGGCTAGCACGTAACCTTGGTCTTGATACCGCTTGTTTAACTGCTTGATGCCTTCCTGCAAGTCACGCAAGTTGAGGATTTTGCCATACTGTTGGCGAAAGACTTCATCTACAGTGTTAGCTGGTAGTACGGAAGCAACACCAGTGCCTGGATTGGCTTGTACTTGTACCTTGGTCAGGACGGGGTTAGGCTGTACAACAAAGCTGACTCGCACTCCCAAGGGGGTATCTTCTGGTGATGCTTGGACGTTGGAGAAGAAGCCAGTACCAAAGATGGCGTTAATATCTTCTTGCAATTGGCTGCGAGTTGTCGTTCGTCCTGGTTGGGTACGAATTACTTTATAAACTTGGTCTTCGAGTTCTGGTGATAGTTGCCCAGCCTGTGATCTAACTACTACTTCCGACACCAGTACGCGGGGATCATTGGCTTCTGGGGCTGTGTTGGGTTGAGTATTTCCCGGAGTTGTCGGCGGGTTAACATTCTGCGGACTTGGAGTCGTGCCTGGGCTTAGGATAGGTGTTCTTTGTTGACTACCTGGGGGTGAAATGACTGGAGTGGGAGATGGTTCTGGAGTTGTGGGTAATAAAGGTGCCGTTGTCGGTGGATTGACATTTTCTGGGACTGGAGTAGTCTCAAGAGTTGGCGAAGGTGTTTGTTGTTGACTACCTGGGGGTGGAATGACTGGAGCAGGAGATGGCTGTTGATTAGGGTTGGGATTTATTTGAGGGGTTTGTGCAGTTCTTGGGGTTATGGAGGTTGGTACTATTACCTCTGATGTCGCTGCATCTACGCCCGCCGCAGGCATCGCTGCTGGTTTGGCAGTATAAACTGGGACAACGCGGGATTGAAGATGTTCCGCCTCTGTAACCCCTGTGGAATTAGGTCGAGATTTTAGACTCTCACTAGTGTTACCCTGACCAGTGTCCTTTTCTGGCTGCTGATTTGTTTCTAGTGTCAAAACTTCTGTTGTCTGTTTTGAACCTTTGGCGGCTTCTGCATTTGCACTCATTGAGCCGCCCAAAGGGACTGCAATTGCTACTGCTGCCAGCAATACGGGAGATAAACGCATTTTACTTATGATTCCTATTCACGACCACACACACACCATGACAAATTTGTCATTTGTCACTTGTCATTTGTTATTGGCTATCAGTTACGAAGGATAAGTGACAAAGTACAATCCACACGAGTTTAATTGATTTTTACCCACTTAACTATTACTCTCTACTGCTTTTAGCACTCTTTGTAAAACTTCCTGGTACGCATCCTCTACATTTCCTAAGTCTCGACGAAAGCGGTCTTTGTCCATTACCCGGCGGTTTGAGTCCTCTTCTGCTGTATCCCACAAACGGCAGGTGTCGGGGCTAATTTCGTCTGCCAAGAGCAACTGCTGTTGTGAGTCCAAACCAAACTCTAGTTTGAAGTCTACTAGGGTAATGCCGCACAGTTGCCAAAAGTTAGTGAGAAATTCGTTGATTTGCAATGCTAGATGTGTAATTGCGTCTACTTGTTCCGCAGTAGCTAGTTCTAGGAGGTATAGGCGATCGCGTGTCAATAAAGGATCTCCTAACTGATCGTTTTTGTAATAAAACTCAACCAAAGGCTGTTTCAGAATTGTACCCACTACTAACCCTGTTTGCTGACACAGACTGCCAGCAGCAATATTTCTGATAACTACTTCTAAGGGTAAAATCTTTACTGCTCTCACCCGCATCTGATTCAGGGCAGGGCTGTCGATAAAGTGCGTTTTTATACCATTCGCTTCCAACTGTTTAAAAAGCTGGCTGGAAATGCTACAATTAATTTTTCCTTTCCCTTGGATACTGCCACGCTTTTGAGCGTTAAACGCCGTGGCATCGTCCTTAAAATCAGCCAACAAGACTTCCGGATCGTCCGTTGTATAAAGAATTTTCGCTTTGCCTTCGTATAACTTGGAATTAACAGACATGGTGGCAGGTAAGTTCTAGGCGATGAACCAAAGGTTGTCCTTTGAGGCTTCACCATTTTATCTTTAGTTATTAACTATTAGCCATTGGTGATTATTGAAGAGGACACGGGGTTGCCGATGATTGTGCAGAGGGGCAAAGTAAAATGAGGGAGCAGTAGTGCTATTCGCGGATAGCTAACGGAACTCGCAACTGTTTTGCCCCAGTTACTAAAGATTCACAACTGAATCTCTAACTTTTAACAGAGGACAATTGGCTTTAGTATATGGTATCTTTACCTAAATATATATACTTAGATAAAAAGTAATTATTTTTGCTAAAAACATTTTATTAGGAAATACGGTTATATTTTATATAGTTTGTAACTCAGGGTTTAGACTGAAGTCAATTACAGTTAGAACTTCATAAATTTAGATAGAGATAAATTGACAACCAGGAGGAAAATCAAATATTCCCTCTAGTTACTTTTGCAATAACTTTTGTTGTAAATGTTACAACAAAAGTATTTTAAGCTTAATTTTCTAGTCTCAAAATCTGAATTAACCAATTCCCGCACTATCTGTTGGAAAATGAGTTGGATGATTTGATTTCCCCCAGTCTGACAAAAGAAAGATTAGGGTAGCTAGTGATTCAGCTTTAGAGATTCAAAGAGAAAGGGAGTTAAATAAATTGGAGAACAAAATGGTGAACAAGGATGATTTTCTGTACCCTCGTGGTCGCTACTATGGTCAGGTAAAGCCAGAGAACTTGGTTTTTAATGCCAATCTACAGGAATTTGCCCAAAGAGTAAGCTACATTTGCAATTTAGAAACAGGTGGAAAAGTGCCTCCAGGTGCAGCTTACGAACAAATAAAGGATCTATGGAAACAGTTGAAACACTCAAAAAAAGAGCTAAGAATTGGCGAAGACTCGTTTCAGGATGATCAGGGGGAGGCTCAAGATTGAAGGGGAAATGAGGGGCAATTCAATTTTAGATTTTGGATTTTAGATTAAAATTGAATCCAAAATTGAATAGCCCAATGCCCAATAACTACTTAGTAAGCATTGTCCAAACACCATCCCAGGACTCTGGGGGTGGGATTTGTTGATAATTACGCGCACGTTCTAGGTGGATATCAACAGCTTGGTCTTGGGGTTGGATGCATTTGGCGGCTTGAAAACAGGCGATCGCTTGTGAGAAGTTGCGCGATAAATAAGCCGAGCGTCCAGTATGATAGTGATACAAAAACTCTTGAGTATTAGCATCTAAGGGAGTAGTGCGATCGCCAATTAACTCGTAGATATTCACCGCCTGGTGTTTTCCTTTGACGCGAATTTTATCTAACTGGCGCACCCAAATGCGATCGCTGCAAAGCTGGTAAGTAAATTCACTTAAAAGTATATCACAACCATAATCCTTAGTTACCGCTTCCAAACGCGAACTTAAATTTACACCATCTCCAATTACGGTGTAATCCATCCGTTTGCGGGAACCAATATTACCCGAAACTACATCCCCAGAACTAATCCCAATGCCAATACGAATTTGTGGTTGCGCCTGGATAATTCGCCGATGGTTAAATTCCTCTAGGCGGCATCGCATATCTAATGCCGACTGCACAGCCCTCCAAGCATGATTTTCTGTAAGTGGTAGCGGCGCACCAAATACCGCCATTAAAGCATCACCAATAAATTTATCGAGAGTGCCTTCGTAATTAAAAACCGCCTCCACCATCGTTTCAAAATACTGATTGAGCAGCAATACCACCTCAGCTGCACCAAGATTTTCCGTAAGTGTTGTGTAGCCCCGGATATCAGAAAACAAAATGGTTACTTCCTTGCGCTCACCCACCATTAAAGCATCTTCCCCCAGAGCCATAACTTGTTCGGCTACATGAGGCGTTAGGTAGCGGGACATAGTAGTTTTCATCCGTTTTTCCTGACTAATGTCTTCCAACACCACCAAACCACCCCGGACACTGCCTTCTGGGTTAGTTAGGGGATTAACAGTGAGATTAATACTGCGTTCTAATTGTTGCACCTGATCAAAAGTGAGAAACTCAGATTGGGGAGTGAGGGTTAGATTCCAGGGAATGAAAACATCGGGATTAGTGCGATCGCGCACTGCTAAAATTGAATGCTGAGTCCTAAGTGCTGAGTAGTGAGTCTCACTTTTAATTCCTAACCCTTGGGCAGGCTCAGGGCATCGCTCCTCACTGATAACTTGATAAAGTCCCACCATCAAACTTTGCTCTGGCACATAATGTTTAGCTCCAGTTTTTAAACTATCTTCTAGCCGCATTTGGAGATTTTCAATTGGCACAACTTCCCAAACTAGGCGACCAATCAAATTTTGTTCCCACAAAAGCTTGTTGTTCTTAGTATTAGCGTCTTTTATCGGACAACCCAATAACTCCAGTGCCGCATCATTAATCGTGACAATCCGTCCTGCCATATCTGTAGAAATCACAGCATCTGACAGACTTTGCAAAATGTCTTTCTGATACTGTTTTTCTAACAGCACATTTTCAAACAGGCGAGCATTTTCTAAAGCAATTCCTGCCTGGATATTAAAAGCCCGCATAAACTCTTCATCAGAAGCAGTAAAACTGTTTTGTTGCTTATTAATTAATTGCGTGACACCAATCAATTCATTTGCAGAATTAAATACTGGTAAACATAGGATATTGCGAGTTCTATAACCAGTCTTTCTGTCTGTAGTCGGGTCAAAGCGAGGATCTTTATAGGCATCGGAAATATTTAAGGCTTCTCCAGTGGAAGCTACATATCCAGCAATACCACGGTTACTGGGAATGCGGATTTGTATCAAGTTTGTGCCATCTGCCGCCGCTGCAACTTTTGTCCAGAGTTCACTCATCTCTTTACGATATAAAAACAGTGTGCTGCGGTCTGCTTGCATTAAAATTCGAGCTTGTTCCATGACTATCTGCAAAGTTGCTTCTAAATCCAGACTTTGCCCCAGAGTCTGAGTTGCCCGCAACAAAGCCGTTGCACCTCGTTGATTGCGAGCGGCTACATAAAAAGATTGGCAGCTTTCTAGAATAATCCCAATAGAAGCGGCAAAGTCTCGAAAACGTTCTTCATCATCATGATTAAAGGGAACATTCCCGGTTTTATTAGCCAGTTGCACTACCGCTACGGTCTGGTTTTTGCTACTGATAACGGGCATACATAAAATATTATGAATTTTGTAGCCCATTTGTTTTTCAAGTTCTGGGCTAAATAAAGGGTGAGTATAAGTTTCAGATATATTTAGATATTGACCTGTACTAGCAACATAACCAGGAATACCCACTGTGATCGGAGTACGAATTTCTAAGAATTTTTGAGTATTATCTTGGGGGACTTTTGACCAAAGTTGACCTTTGTCATAGTCAACTAAAAAAATTGCTGTATGTTCTGCTTGCAGTATTTGACCAATTTTGAGTGTGATAGCTTCTAGGACTTTCTCCAACATAGTTTCTAGAGCTTCATTATTAATCAGTTCAATGGCTCTAAGAAATTGCTGAAATTCAGCAGTTATGAAGTCGAGTAAGCAAACAAATTCATTAACAGATAAGTCTTTTACGCGATGCAGTAGGGCCTGAGTACGATTAACTTGAGTCAGTTCAGTTAATGTAGCCAAGACGCTGCCAGGGTTGGGGAGTGTCATGGGAATTTTAGATTTTAGATTTTGGATTTTGGGCATTGGGCATGGGGCATTGGGCATTGGTTATTAATTCTTCTCCCTCACTCCCTCATCTCCCTCATCCCCACTCCCCTATTTTGTCAACTGTTCAGAAAATATCACCTTTTGATAGTAATCTAGTAGCTGCCTAGTGGCAGCCGCCCAACCCCAACTTTCTGCTTCCTGGCGAGCATTTTGACGGATGATGTCTCGTTGTTGTTTTTGTCCTAAGAGGCGAATAGTAGCAGCGATGGCTCCGCCCGCCGCAGGTATCGCTGCTTGAACATCTGCTGTTGGCTCGAAAAGATATCCATTTACCCCATCTGTGACAATATCGGGAATTCCCCCCGAACGGGCTGCTACCACTGGACAGCCAGCAGCCATCGCTTCTAGTAGTACCAAGCCTAATGTTTCTGTACGGGAAGGAAAGATAAAGGCATCAGCACTCGCAAAGGCAGAACCTAACTCTTTCCCCATGAGATACCCAACAAAATAAGTGTTTGTGCCAGCAAAGTGTTTTTGCAATGCTTGACGGTGGGGGCCATCCCCAACCAATGCCAACCGCGCTTGGGGAATTGCCTCTAAAATTGGTTTGATGCGCTCAATTTCTTTTTCGGCAGAAAGCCGCCCAACGTAAAGTAGCAATGGACTTTCTGGATGATTTTGCGATAGGCGCGATCGCATCTCTACACTAGCTAAATCAGGGTGAAATAATTCCGTATCCACCCCGCGCTGCCATAAATCTACACGTTCAATACCGTGTGCTGTCAGTTCCTCCATCATTGCAGTTGAGGTACACAGATTCAAAGCCGCTTGATTATGAGCGCCTTTCAACAGTTCCCAAAGAAACCCTTCCAGCATCCCCAAACCATAATGCTGGAGATATTGGGGTAAATGGGTATGGTAAGACGCTACTAAGGGTATTTTGAGGATTTTGCTATAAAATATGCCAGACAAACCCAAAACTGCTGGATTCACGACATGAATAATATCAGGCTTAAATTCTTCTAAGGTGTAACCAATGGCTGGGCGAGGTAATGCCATTTTCAATTCTGGATACAATGGCAGAGGAAAGCCAGTAACGCCGTAAACTTTAGCGCCTTTGTATTCTGTGATGCCTCCATCAGGGGCAATCACCAACACTTGATTACCACTGCGCTGTAAATGGTCAACAGTATCACGTAGGCGCGTTACGATGCCGTCAACCTTGGGCAAGAAGGTTTCGGTGAATAGGGCAATTCTCATATAAAACTATTCAATCCAGGCAGATAATCTCAGCTTAAGAGTGCATTTTGCTATTAAACACAGATTAAACTGTCTCGTGTGCTGTAATCAATTCTGCACAGTCAAAATAACTGTGGGAAACCGCAAATTTAGTAATAGCTGTACGATATGCCTGATAAACACCAATTGAATGGTCATCATATTCTAGTACAATATGATGACCATTTTTAGACCCACGATTTACCGGGGTTTATCCTAACTTCTGTGCCAAGAGACTTTAGGCAGAATTTGTTTTTTATCAACTCGTTTCTGATATTTGATGGCAAAATTTAACAGAGAATCAAGTAAAGAATCAGAGAGCAAGTGAGGCTGTAAACCTAAATCTAGCAATTTGGTGTTTTTAGCGTTGAAGTAATGTTCTTCTTTCTCAACTCTGGGATTATCTAGGTGATTGATTTCTACGTTCAATCCGATAGCGTTACCAGCTTTTTTTACCATCAATGCCAAGTCGCTGACGCTGAATTGTTCGGTAAATTGGTTAAATACGCGGAATTCACCAGCTTCGGCAGGGTTAGCGATCGCTAATTCCACACATCGTACTGTATCCCGAATATCCAAAAATCCGCGAGTTTGCCCACCTTTACCATAGACGGTTAGGGGGTGTCCAATTGCTGCTTGAATACAAAAGCGGTTCAGTGCTGTACCAAACACACCATCGTAATCCAATCGGTTAATCAATAGTTCGTCCATCCCCGTTTCTTCGGTTAAGACGCCGTAAACTACACCCTGATTTAAATCCGTTGCCCGCAATCCCCAAATCCGGCAAGCAAAGTGGATATTATGACTGTCATGGACTTTGCTTAAATGGTACATCGAACCGGGCTGCTTGGGATAAGGCAGGGTATCCTTGCGTCCATTGTGTTCAATGGTGATGTACCCTTCCTCTATGTCGATGTTGGGTGTACCGTATTCACCCATCGTCCCCAGCTTCACTAAATGACAGTCCGGGAAATCTTCCCGCATAGCGTACAGTAAGTTCAACGTACCAACTACATTATTGACCTGGGTGAGAACTGCATGTTCTCGGTCAATCATGGAAAATGGAGCCGAACGCTGTTCACCAAAATGTACTAGGGCGTTTGGCTGAAATTGATGTAATGTTTTCTGGAGAAACTCGTAATTAGTAATATCGCCGATGAACAGATCGATAGATTTACCAGTCAAATCTTGCCAGCGCTGGAGGCGTTGCTGAATCAGTGCGATCGGCGTGAGAGTTTCGACACCAAGTTCATTATCCCAGTGCCGCCGCACCAAACTATCTAAAATTCCAACTTCATAACCTCGATTGGAAAGGTAAAGAGCAGTTGCCCAACCGCAATATCCATCACCACCAATAACCAGGACTTTCATCTTCACCAGTTTTTACTTGCTGATAGCTAAATCTATCAGGTTTCTGTCCCCTCTCAATCATCATTGTGGCGGAGATATGGATTTTAGTGGAATGGGGAGTGAGAATTTTAGATTTTAGATTTTGGATTTTAGATTGAAATTTAACGCGGTGTGCAACTTTTTCTCAAACCTAACCCCCAACCCCTTCCCTACTAGCGTTGGGGAGCAAGACTTAAAGCCTCTCTCTGGTTGCCTAACGGCAGGCTGACGCCAACGGGGAGAGGAATGGAAGCGGGGTTTTAAGAATAAGTTGCACATCGCGTAATTTAATCCAAAATCTAAAATCCAAAATCCAAAATTGAATTGCCCAATGCGCGATATTTCAAGACTTGGAAATCCGATACTGCTGGGCAATGTAATAAAACAAACGATAGTAATATTGAAATTTTTGGCTTTTGCTTCGTCCCTGCCAACAGTATTTCACTTGACTCTGAGTTAGTGTCAGTGTCATCGAACCTATTCGTTGATCAACTTCTACAACCATCACCCCAGATACCCCTTGGGCGGTCTGAAAGTTGGGTTTTATCTTTTTTACGGACTCTTGGTTTGTAACAATCGAATTTGGTAACTGCTGGCTTGCCCACCCCCGAATTTCCACTGAGTTATCCTGTTGTGAAATAAACGCAATTCCATCATCATTTGCTGGGGCTGCTAAAGAAGTCCAGTTACTCGGATATGGAAATTCAAAGCCATAACGAGAGTTGGTATAAGTTTTCCACGCGATCGCTCCAGCATTAAAATCAGATGCAGTACAACCCCACAGAATTATAAACAGGGTAATGGCTCCGCTAACGCAGGCGGCAAAGCGATTAATTCTTCGCCCTAAACTACAGATTTTATTAGCAGTAGCCATTTACATTACACATTTTGCCAAAGTTACTGATTCTAATGGCACATATATTAACGGCGCGAAACTTCAACCTCAAGTTTTTTCCCCACTGCAAACGGGAGACAGAGTTTCCCTTGGGCAGGGACACAAAATAACTTTCATGTTTAGGGTGCAGCAACACTCTGCATCTGCCACAAAAAATCCTACACCCAACTTTGCGCCAACAGAAATTACAGCACCTACCATCGCTAAAGAAGAGGAAGATCAAGTAATCCTTGCCAGTAAGCTTATTAGCTTAGGACTAATCCTAGCAGGATTACATTTTTAAGTATAAGCATTTATATCAGTGTTTATTTACGTAGCACACCTGGAATTTTGCTATGTATGGGAGGTATGGTAGCTCTGAATTGGGGTGGGCGCGATCATCGGAAACTGCTGGGATGGGTGTTGATTGGGATCGGAATTGCTCAATTCCCATTGAGGTTTCAGGTGTTGATTGCGTAAGTCCTGATTTTGAGAGCTTCCTAGTCAGCGATTTATCAGTAAATTAAACAGCATTTCATCTGAAAATATAAAGAAATGTAACGAAAATAGCGGCAAAACGTTTTGCCGTCTTGACAACCAATAAAAGAACCGATAACTTGATATACATACCCGGGTAAGACCGTTAAAGAGTTATATGCAAACGCAAACTAAGCAAAAGGTCACTTTGTATTTATCGCCAGAGTTGCACAGAAAACTGAAGATTCGTTCAGCAGTCGATTGCGAACCAATGTCAGAACTTGCCGAACGTGCCATCGTGTTTTACCTATCTAATGCAGAATTGGTTGACGAGGCAGAAGATTCTTCTTATGGGCGGACTCATAGAGTTTATTCGTGTCCAACTTGTGATAGCTCACTAGTCTTACGTGATGGTGAACTGGTTGTTTTGGGCAATCAACCAGGATTAGTTGGTCAACACCATCTTTCCATTGATGAGATGGACGAAGATGAAAGCTATCCCAAAGGTGAGGAAGAGTTAGTTCCTTGCTAGAAAATAGATAGCAATTATGAATTAATTATTCATGATTAGGTTGTTTTTACCAGAAGCAATGTCTCTACTGTCTCTATAAGGTCTCAAGTAGGTCGATGTATGAAAGAAGAGCTCAATATCCTAATTCAAGCTCAATACCCTTTAATCTACCTTGTGACCTCCGAGGAAGAGCGGGCTGAGCAAGCAGTTTCCACAATTGCCCAGTTGTTAAAGCCCCAGCGTCGCGTATTTGTTTGGACAGTAACACACGGGATTGTGGAGTATGGTCAACCCCGAAATGTCACCCAACATAATACCGTGTCTCCAGAGGCGGCGATTGAGTGGATAATCCGGCAAAAGGAACCTAGTATATTTATTCTTAAAGATTTACATCCATTTATAGATGCGCCTGCAACCAACAGATCGTTGCGTGATGCGATCGCTAGCTTCAAAGGTACGCAAAAGAATATTATTTTGATGTCGCCGATGCAGCAAGTGCCTATAGAACTGGAAAAGGAAGTTGTCGTTCTCGATTTTACATTGCCAGATATGGCTGAGTTGAATAAAGTACTAACTCACCATATAGAGCAAAATCGTGGTCGGCGGGTGACAACAGAAGCCAGAGAAAAACTTCTCAGAGCCGCTTTGGGTCTAACTAAAGATGAAGCTGAGAAAGTCTATCGGAAGGCACAGGTAACTACAGGGCGTTTGACGGAAGATGAAGTAGATATCGTTTTATCTGAGAAAAAGCAACTAATTCGGCGCAATGGGATCTTAGAATACATTGAAGAAGATGAAACCATTGATGCTGTAGGTGGCTTAGAAGAGTTAAAAAGATGGCTCAAGCAACGCTCTAACGCTTTTACAGAAAGAGCGAGAGAGTATGGTTTGCCTCAACCAAAGGGGATGTTAATTCTCGGAGTTCCCGGTTGCGGTAAGTCATTAATCGCCAAAACTACTTCCCGGCTGTGGGGTTTACCACTGTTGCGGTTGGATATGGGGCGAGTCTACGACGGCTCAATGGTGGGACGAAGTGAGGCAAATCTGCGGAACGCCCTAAAAACAGCAGAATCTATTTCCCCAGCGATTTTGTTTATCGATGAATTGGATAAATCCTTTGCTGGTAGTGGAGGTTCCTCCGATTCTGATGGGGGGACTTCAAGTAGAATCTTCGGCTCTTTCCTCACATGGATGCAAGATAAGAAATCACCAGTGTTTGTGATGGCAACCGCCAACAGAGTAGAACGCTTACCTGGCGAGTTTTTGAGGAAAGGACGCTTTGATGAGATTTTCTTTGTGGATCTGCCAACACCAGAAGAACGGCAGCAGATTTTCAATATTCACCTGACGAAGCGCCGTGAAGATATCTCTAGATTTGACCTTGAGCAACTAGCGAAGATGTCTGATGGCTTTTCTGGGGCAGAAGTTGAGCAAGCGATCGTTGCGGCAATGTACGAAGCTTTTGCCCAAGATCGGGAGTTCACCCAACTAGATATTATTGCTGCACTAAAGGCAACATTGCCGCTGTCTCGAACGATGCAAGAACAAGTAACGGCTCTGAGAGATTGGGCCAGACAGCGCGCACGCCCCGCAGCATCCTCCGTAGCTGAATATCAGCGAATGGAGTTTTAAAAGCTTTCCTCTGCCATCCCAGGGGGAAAGGCTAGCTCTTAATGCTAGCAGTTATAAGAAAAGCCGCATCCTGTTAAGCGCGGCTTCGCCCAAAACAAACCGTTGTCGTTTTTCTCAATCTTCTCATTGGAGGAAACCCCAAATGTCTCACTTTAGCACCCTGCGTACCAAAATCACCGATGCCGAAATCCTCAAGGCTTCCTTGCGCGACTTAGGTATCAGCGTAAAGACTGAAGCTGATGTCCGTGGTTATAACGGTCAGCGTGTCCGTTCTGACATCGTTGCTATGTTGGATGGCGAATATGACCTCGGCTGGTCTCGCAACAGCGATGGTTCTTTTGACCTAATCGCTGACTTGTGGGGAGTTGCTAAGAAGCACAACCAAACCGAGTTGATCAACTCTATCAACCAAAAGTATGCAGTTAACAAAACTTTGGCTGAAGTAAAACAACGCGGTCTACAAAACGCCAATGTGAAGTTGGTATTGCAATAACCATTTCTCTGCGCGTTCCCAAAGCTGCACGGGTTAACTATCTAAATAGCGGTTAACCCGCTTTTTTATCGGGATTGAGATTTATTTCTCAGTCCCAATTTTTTTCATCAAGCTAGTTTTGAATATCCTATTTTGAAAAGCTTTATAGTTCCTTTTGGATATTTGCCATTTCTTCTTCTAACTCAATATTTGAAAACTGTGTTCTGTTTGTCTGTTGCTGAAGCCTTTTTAGTGCTTGCTCCATAATAGGAAGATGATGAGTAACCGTAGAAATTCCTCCACCACAACTAATTCCGTTAAATGTATCAGTCACTTTAACAAATATTTGCTGTGTGATTTTGGCAATATACTCTTCTTTAGTAGAGTTACCATCTAACCTTATGAGCGTTATCTTTGCTCCATCCGCTGCTATTCGCGCTCCTTGTTGAAGACCTATTGTCGTTACAATTATTCCACGTTTCGCATTAGTCTGCTGAATTCTGTAAGCAAATCCGTGTACTTCCTCTTGAGCTAAAGACTCTTTCTTTTTCCTGCATTCAACTAAGACAAGTTTCTCATCACTCATATCATAAGCACTAACATCTACCTCGCACTCGCCACCATCATTCTTTTTTAATTTCCTTTTATCCTCGTTGACTAAAGATAAACCTAAATGAAATTTAATATCGTCAATAAGTTGCCTGGCAACATCTTCATACCTTTCCCATTCTTTTTTTGCTGACATAAATTATTTACTCAGAACATCGTTTATTGGATAGTTTTACCAACTATAGGACTCATATCTGATTTTTGAACAATATTTCAGATAAAACCTTTACAAAACAACCTGACTTAAATCCAAAAAAAAACCAGGTAGCAACGATTCACCATAAAGTGTCTTAGGATTATCTAATTTTTCAACTGCAATATTAGGACGATAAATCAAAACTTGGGGTTGTTTTCTATCAATTAACCAACCAAGTTGCGTCCCATTATTTATATACTCTTGCATCTTGTCTTGTCAAACTTGCAAGCGATGCCTACGGCCGTAAACTACGCTCTGGGAACGCAATTCAATCACGAACTCAGGACAAATCGGTGCAAACTTTTTTCGCAGTTCCGGTGGTATCGCTTCCCAACGATCGCGTTTTATCCACGCCGCATCTGGAGAAGACACCGCACCATTAGGCAAAGTAAACCCACCACTGGAACCAAACCCTACACCTGTACCATGTTGCTTTGTCCATACCCACAACTGCCCAACTAAGTTAAAATTGCGTTCATCAGTTTCGGAACCAGTAGGGGGCATAATCAGTAATTCTCCAGCAGGATTACGTTCGATGCGAAAATCACGGTTTAGCTGACAAAACTCGTAAAACTGGTCTTCGGTTAGTGCGATCGCAGGTTGCAATTGCAAGACCATTGGTATAATTTCTGTGGCTACAGGTAAGTTTGTATTCATATTCATTTTTGGGGACTTCACCTGTCTTCAGGATATATCTTGGCAAAATTTTAGGGGTGGTTTCGTAACCACCCCTTTATTCCCCTCATATTTAGAATTTAGAAATGCTGACATTAAACAATCCGGTTGACAATTGTCCAAACTTCCCCATCTGATCGGACATGGGGAAGGGAGATTGTCTTAAACTTAGTAATGAAGGGCTTGCAACAAACCTGCCAATACATTGGACTGAATATGACAGAAATTGAGTTTAGTGTTTTAGCCCGTGAATGTCTTTCATAACGTATTCCTGTCCAAGCTAGCTTAAAAGCTAAGATTATACGAGTTCTCCCATGATAGGTTATGACTGGAATTGATTACTAAAGGCAAGCAAAATTATGTTCACCGATCGCAAAGGACAAAAAGTACCCAATGTCACTTTCCATACTCGCAATAATAACGACTGGGTGGATGTGACAACCGATGAATTGTTTGCTGATAAGACAGTGGCTGTCTTCTCTTTACCGGGTGCTTATACTCCAACTTGTTCATCAACTCATCTCCCTGGCTACAACGAATTGGCTAAGGTTTTCAAAGAAAATGGTGTCGATGACATTATTTGTATTTCTGTGAATGATGCCTTTGTGATGAACGAATGGGCAAAGGATCAAGAGGCAGAAAATATCACACTAATTCCTGATGGTAATGGTGAATTTACTGAAGGCATGGGTCTGCTGGTAGATAAATCAGACTTGGGGTTTGGCAAGCGATCGTGGCGCTATTCTATGCTGGTGAAAGATGGTGTAATTAACCAGATGTTTATTGAGCCAGACGAGCCAGGAGATCCCTTTAAGGTGTCCGATGCCGAAACAATGCTCAGATACATCAACCCCCAAGCAGTGAAGCCTGAAGTAGTTTCCCTATTTGCGAAAGTCGGTTGTCCTTTCTGTGCCCGTGCTAAAGCGATGCTCAAGGAACATGGCATTAACTACGAAGAAATTACCTTGGGTAAGGATATCACCACACGTTCGTTAAAAGCAGTTACAGGTGCGACAACAGTTCCCCAAGTGTTTATCGATGGTAAATTAATTGGTGGTTCTGAGGCACTAGAAGCCTACTTCGCTGCTAAATAGGTTTCAGTTGCGGCGCACAGGCGTTACCAAAATCATGGTATTTTTTACCGCAGCCTGATTTTTGAGAATTGAGAGTCACAGATCCCTGACTTCTTTGAGAAGTCGGGGATCTTTTTTTTCAAAAGTCAGCAGTTAACAAATCTTTAGATGAGTAAGTGTATTTTTGCCCAGTTACTCAATACTGATCATATAAAATTGATTCGGATTAAATTTCCATTTATTTAAAAGACAATATGTTTGCCAGAATCCGCCGTCTTTTGAGTCAATTTTTTAGTAAATCACGGACAATCAACAACGAACCACTGAATAAAGTTAGCTTAATTGTCATTATTTTAATTGATATTTTTATCTTGATGAATGTTTTTGCGGGACTGGATGATATTAGCAGATGGTATATCAGCCCGGATAAGGCTTATCCATGTTATTCAGAGTGGCAAGATTACCAGACAAAAACCACTAAAGATAAAGACTATGAAATTGTTAGACTTTCATTGCCAAATAACACGAAGTATCAACTCAGTTTTCAGCGAAACTATCAACAAGTCGAAGTAGGACATTTGGGTAAGGTTTTTAAAACTTGCTTGCAATATGCCGATTACAAAGATAAGATTAACAATCCTGAAAAACAGCAAATCGTCAAAACTATTGATCAGAAACAAGCGAAAATCAAGACATTTGAACAAGACAATCGCACTATTCAAGCCCAATATGACTCAACGCTTTTAGAAAAAATTGCCGGTCATGGTCGTGAACAATCAATTAATCAAGTCAGTGCTGAAAAAGCTAAACAGGCATTAGAACAAAATAATCGCCAAATTTCTACCCTTAATCAAGAAAATTCTACTCTTAAAAATGAACTGCTTGCCAAACCGGAAAGCATTAGTTTTATAACCTTTCTTAAAGATAACAATCAATTCCGGGAAGTTGAGAAAGGCTATAAAAAGGCGTCATTTCAGTATCCAGGTATCCAGCTTGCTTTTCAGTCCCTCTTTCTTCTACCACTGATTCTTATTGCCTTATCAGTTCACAAATTTGCCCAAGGAAGAGGATATGGACTCGTCTCGTTAATTAGCTGGCATTTGCTAGTTATCTTTTTTATCCCACTAATCGTTAAAATATTTTAATTTCTTCAAATAGGTGCAATATTTGAATTTCTCTTTAAGATTATTAGCATCCTTTTTGGTGGTTTGCTTTTCCTGCTCAATTATGTTTATATCTTAATGATTCCAATTATTGGTTTTGGAATTATCCAGTTTTTTCAAAAATTTGTCTTTAATGCTAAAGTCCAGGCAGCTAGCAGAGTTCAAAAATCACGCTGTGTCAATTGCGCTAAGAAAATTCAACATCTTGATAGTTACTGTCCGTACTGTGGTTATTATCAATATATTGAATGCCAAAACTGTCATAATCTTACTTATAAACATTTGTCGTATTGTAAACTTTGTGGAACTTCTCAAGATTCCAGTAATTTGTAATCACTGAAGTCGTTTATTAGTCTTTTTAACTTAGATATGGAAAAAGTGAAAACAGCCAAGAAAGAGAGTCAGTCGCCTGTTTCTTTTCTGAAAAACCTGTTGATTGCGCGTTGGCGATCGCTCTTACTCCTCTTGATCGGAGTATATTTACCTTTGCAGGCGTTTGAAATCCTGACAGTGAAGATATGGCAAAATCAAGCTGGCTTACCGTGGGATGTGCCTATTCTGTTAGCAGTTCATTCTACAGTCAACCCACAGCTGGATGTTTTAGCAGTGACACTAGCGATAATTGGCTTGCCTTGGACGGCCATACCGATTTTAGGTGCGATCGCACTCATATTATTACTTCAAAAACACTGGCGATCGCTAGCTTATTTACTAACCGCCTCAGTCGGAAGCATCATCATCAATCGCACAACAAAGGAATTAATGCATCGAGTCCGTCCACAATTGTGGCAGTCCATTGCACCTGAGTCTAGTTTTGCATTTCCCAGCGCTCATGCCATGACGAGTATAACTCTGGTAGCAATTTTGCTATTCTTAACTTGGGCTAGCTCCTGGCGCTGGTTGCTTCTCATATTCGGCAGCTTATATGTAATAGCTATTGCGTGGTGTCGTCTCTATTTGGGGGTTCACTTTCCTAGTGACATTCTCGCGGGTTGGATGGTTGCATTAGGTTGGACAATTGGCGTCAGTCTAATTATCAAACCCTATAGAACTAAAGCCAAATCCGTAGATGGCGAACGCCTTGAAGATGAAACTAGCTTACTCCCTGAAGAAAAAAAGTTAATAACTGACGAGTGATATTATGTCCGCTTAAAGACTTATTATTTAGGCTGACGCACAAATACGGAAACACAAAAAGATTTTTTTAATGATAAATGATATGAAAGCTTGTTGCTGTATCCATCACTAACAAGATATATTTACATATACAGATTATGAACAGAAGATCACGTTGATTTCTCTAACCATCAATAGGGGTGGTTAAGAAACGAATAGAGAATCTGTAATACCACAAAAAGTGAGCGTCACAAATAATTTTACTATTTTGGCAATCACATTGAAGCACATTAAAGTCAGCAATTGGAGTCAAGGATAGATTTATATGCGTTTGCCAATCGCAATTAGTGCCCTTTTAGTGGCATCTTTAGGTTTGAATGCACCTGTTATGTCTCAACCTCTTATACAGGTAGCGCAAACACCAGCATTGACTAGTTTCACCTTTGAACAATTTAAGATTAATTACAAATTATGGAGACGGCAAAGAATCCCTAACTATCGCTATGAATTCACTAGAAGTTGCTTTTGTTTCCCCAAAGCCACAGAACCAGTGATTATTGAAGTACGGAATGGTGTTACAACTTCTATTACTTCTAATGAGACTGGTTTACCAGTAGATGGACAATTGTTTCAAAAATACAATACTATTCCTAAACTCTTTAACATCATTAAAAATGCGCTCATTAAGAAAGCGGCAAATCTGACTGTACAATATGCTCCGATAATTGGCTACCCAACTCAAATTAACATTGATTATAATAGTCAAATAGCTGATGATGAAATCTTTTTCACAATTAAGAATCTGCAAAAAATCAACTAAATATGGCTAACGAGAGCATTCATATTATATAGCAGTTCTCAATTGCATAGAATACAGCCCATTCGGTTATTAGTAATATTTTCAAAGGTTAAGGGGAAATCCAAACCTTTCCCCATACCCTCAAGATATTGAAATACACCCACAAATAAATTATGAACCTTGAAAAAGGTCATTAATGGAACTTATACTCTGTTTAATTTGTTCTGTCAGAGAAGTTCTTAATAAGTTAAGGGTTTCGGCTGAAAAATTGAGTAATCCCAAAGCATATAATAGGCTCGAAATCCCAATAAATAGAGCCAAAAATCTCCCAAAACAACCGGGATTAATTTCAATAAAACCTAATTTAGATTGCCCGATGACAGCAATCGTTATAAAAACAATTCCTGCTATTAAAAATGTGCTATTTGGAGTTAAATCTGTCATTTTCCTCTTAAGATGCCTCAGTACTTTTATTGTAGCTATTATGAGTTCAAATTTTTGCCCCGGCTATATGCAAAAACATAAAAATTTTGCTACTCAACATCTACACACCCTACCCTAAAGAGGCTCTAGCTATTCCAATCTCGGTGCTAGATCTCATCCTATGCTATGATTTAGAAAGATATATTCTGATTTTGAAACCTATTGAGCGATAAATACCGTTGATTGTCTCAATTGTATATAAATCTTTCTATTTGGCTTAGATACCGAAGGACAAACCAGATTTAGCCAGAAGCGAACTGACTGATGTACCTCTAGGAGAAATCAGCTATTGTTAAGTTGCAGCTGATTCAAACCTGAATTTTACTTTTTAGTATTTTGCTGAAACTATGCAGTGGTAAAACTTTCAGCATCAAAAAGCCAAAATGTTATCACTCCTGTAATAGACTTTGTTTTATTTTATAGATTAAGCTACACTAAGCCGATAGGAATAGTGGGTTTTTATGGAAAGCGTCCAAAACGTCAGTCAAGACTTGAATGTAGCAGGAGACACAACTCTGGAAGACTTACAACAGTCTACCCCAGAAGTGTTCAAAAAAGACATTTTCAAAAAACTCAGAGGTGGATTTTTTCTGGTACTGGGATATTTATTGTCACCACTATGTTGGTGGAATGACTTACTATTCAATCTGCCAATAGCTTATGGTTTTGGGTATGCGTGTAGTTTACTTTCCCCAAAATTACTTCTACCTTGTTCAATTATCGGATACTGGCTTTCTAATATTGTGGGAATTCTCTTGATGCAATTCGGTTCTAAGGACATTTTGCAAAAAAAACCTCAAGAACATAACCTCAAAAAAGAATTAGTCACGGGTCTAATTTCTTCAACAGTTTATACTCTGTTAATTATGCTATTAATCCAGTTGAAGATTCTGGATTCTCCCATTTTATTCTCCAACGGTTAATTTAGTTTCTCACCTTTATACAAATGAATCGATTAGACATCTGGTGAAATTAAATATGCATTATCTAGAACCCTTGTAGAGACGCGAACTTTCGCGTCTCTACATTCTTTTTCGGAGATGTCTATTGTAGAGGCGCACATCTGTGCGTCTCTATGTATAAGCAGATATTTGATTAAAAAGAATCTCAATTTTTATCAAATTTCAAAATTTCACTTAAATTAAACAATTTTGGAGCCTCCTTACTTACAATTAATGGCAGCTTACCATTCCATTTTTCTATTGCTTGCCTTTGCAGGATTTCTGGAGTTAAGCCATCACGTAATAATCTGTGCGCCTCAGCCTCTCCTTTTGCTAAATTAACTTTTGCCTCAGCCTCTTTTGTTGCTTTCAGCGCGATAAACTCTGCTTGTTTTGCTTCTTGTTCAGCAATCTGCTTCGCCTCCACCGCTTCACCAAATCGTTCTGAGAAATGGACATGAACTAGAGAAATATCATCAACTGCAACGTGATAGCTAGCCAGTCGTGTGGACAATGCATCATCTATTGTACTTTTTACCTCTGCTCGTTTAGTAATAATTTCTTCAGCAGTATACTTTGCCATTACTGCTTTTAGTATTTCTTCAACTGCTGGATTAATAATGCGAATGACTACATCTTGTTCATCTCCAATTTCTTGAAAAATTGTATTTGCTTCTTGGGGAATAATATGCCAATTGAGAGCTACATCGGTAAAAACATTTTGTAAATCTTTGGAAGAAGCCTCAGCCGAAATTTCCTGTTTTTGGACTCGAATACTCAATTTTTTCACCGTATTGACTACAGGAATAATTAAGTGAAGTCCTTCTCCTAATATTTGGTTTTGTACTTCGCCAAATTTCATCAATACACCACGTTCACCTGCATTTACAATTACACAAGGTGTGAGGAAGAGAGTTATCAGGAACAAAAGAGCAGTCAGTTTACCGGCGCTATTAAAAGTTGTAATTTTTCTCATGTGTATGAAACATATATGCGTCTTGCATAGAGGCACATATTTAGGAGTTGTGGGCTTCTTCCTGTCATGGTCTTATAACTTTGGCTCTAAGTCAATTTTTATGTCACTCTAGCCAAGCTAACAAATCAGTATTACCAATAGGTAGCAAGTGCTTGATTGAGCAGTTAATCTGTTCAATATACAGGCATATAGGTAAGCCACCAATGTGTACTTTACTACCCCAAATTGGAAATAGTGAAGGTTAGGGTAGCTTTATGTTTACCTAAATCACTGTAATAATATCGAAAAACCGTAGTATTTGAAAAGATAAGTTTGCCCTTAATTAAGTAAAGCGGCAGGGCAATCACACTGCTAATAATCAAAAAACGTGCCCAGATGCTTCCCCAAGCATGGAGAATATGATCATTGGCGAGAAATTTGTCATGAAGCAATGGGAGCAGCAATGACAGTTTTTGAAGGCTATAGGCGACAGTATTTTTATGATAAATGGATGAGGGTGCAACGCTCGCAATCCATGTATTACATTTAGCTGATCTTTTTGTTTACTAAACTCATCAGCTGCTTATCCAAGCCCATGAGGTAATCTCTACCGTAAGCTCCATTCTCTAAGCCTGTAACGAGATGATTGGGAATGTCTTGTCTAATTTCCTCGCTACAAGAAGCAGCAGCTAGGGCGATGGCAGCTACTGTATCTACATCCCCAGTAAAAGCGATACAATCTTGTAAAAGTTCGCTCATAGTGTCATTTCGCATCACCGCAGTAATCGCTGCCCTGACACTCATCCAACCTTTGGACTTTAACTTTACCTTCCCACGGTTTAGACCACTCCCCAGATACATAACCTTCTAGAAACTGTCCTAATTTGCGTTTTGCTCCCAGTCGATAGATAAAATAATGTGACATCAAAGCAGCCGCAACGGCAGCATTGATCCCATCAGGTGTATTATGGGTAATTGCCGCTTGAATTGTTGTCACTTCAATGACTTTCTCTGCTGTAGGATAAATACCTATGGGCGCTGCACGCATCGCCGCCCCACTTTTATCGCTGTCAGGGCGAATTTTGGTTAAAAACTCTTGCCCATCCTGAATTTCTACTAAAAAATCGTAGAAGTTTCTAGCATAACCCTCTCTGCGATCGCGTTTAAAGGCTTTAACAAAACTATCGGCTAAAACTTCTGGTGTCCAAGGCACTTGAGCAACAATCACCTCCGCAATGGCAATGCTCATCTGGGTGTCGTCAGTGTAAGTGCCAGGGATGAGTCGAAAACGCGGATGTTCGACGTATCGACTCAAATGGTTGTTAACGATCATCTCGTCTGCATATTCAAAGCCTGCACCGTAGGCATCTGCGATTGCTAACTCTAGCAGCATATGGGTATTAGACTAAAAACGGACGCGCCAGAAAAAAGCTAGAAACTGATTTAGCATCTACCGGCTCTCCCTCCAGAATAGCTTTCTCTAATTCTTCGGGAGTCAAAAACACAGTTTCAATATCCTCGTCTCCATCTTGTGGTGGTGGTGTCTCCAGCTTTTCTAAATCTCGCGCCAGAAAAGCATAGATAATCTCATCAGAATAGCCGGGAGCTAGGAAAAATTCGCCTAGTTTGTCCCATTTTTGGGCACTATGCCCAGTTTCTTCTGCGATTTCACGCTGTATTGTCTCTAAGGGATCTTCATTTGGTTCCACAGTTCCCGCTGGAAATTCTAATATTCGTCCTTGAATTGCAAAACGATACTGGCGCACAAGTACAAGTTTGCCCTCTGGTGTCACCGGCACTGCTAGAGCGCCACCAGGGTGACGAATACATTCCCATTCTCCTTCCGATTTATTCGGCAAACGCAAGCGATTGACTTCAAAATCAAACTTACGTCCTTTATAAAACAGGCGTTGTTTAAGCAGTTGTGGTAATTCTCTACCTAATGGCATAGTATAATCTTGATTATCTTATATATGAATACAGAGGCCAAATCAGCGTTCTTCTACGTTTAGGGATGGTAATTTTAATTGCCCATCAATAAATGTACATCAGAAGAGTCTACCTCTTTCAGCAGTTCTTTAATAACACACCCAGAAACAGGTTCTATCCAGTCTGGGGCAATTTCCGCCAGTGGTACTAACACAAAGGCCCGATCGCGCATTCGTGGATGGGGAACCTGGAGTTTTGGTGTATCGATAATCAAGTCATCGTATAATAACAAATCCAAATCTAGGATTCGTGGCCCCCAGCGTTCCTGACGCACACGCCCAAATTGTTGTTCAATTCCTAACAAAATTTCTAATAACTGCTGGGCTGTGATTTCTACCTGCAATGTGACGCAGCCATTTAGGTAATCTGGCTGTGGTGGCCCCACGGCTTTGGTTTTGTACCAATTGGATTTGGCTTCTAAGAGAATACCTGGCGTTTGGGCTAAAGTCTCTATAGCTGCTTCTAAAATTGTCTGTGAATCGCCGATATTACTACCAAGTGCAAGGGCGCTGCGTCTCGGCTTTGCTTCGGCATAACCAGCACTTGGACAAAGCTCAGTGACCACCCCAGGCATCGCACTCTCCTTAATTAGTTATCAAAATTGCAGCATTTTTACAAAACTAAATTGACGAAATCTAAAAAACATTATTTTCTGGTAAATTTAATTAATTATTTATAGGATATTATACTAACACTATGGTAGTCCGCTAACCCCAAAACTGATTAATGGTGGTTAGATAGTTTTTACTACTTTGAGCGAGGAACTGACGTGGGGAAGCTTACCTCCTGGTTCAAGCGAAGACCAACCAATTAGAGTGACTCTGGACAAGGAGGAACAAATGAGAGCTTACCACCAGCACATGTGGCGCAGCCGAGGCAGTTACTGAGCAAAATGAAAATTTTACCATCTAAAAAGAGGGGCAATCAGGCAACTGGCGGTAAACCACTCTATCGTCGCATCTGGTTTTGGGCAGGCTTGGGTGTAGGTGGTGGCATAGCTGCCTTGTTCTACGGTGTAAGTTTAATCGATCAGACTTTGCCAGATCAGGCACAGTTGAATGCCGTGCTGAGAGAGCAAACACTGACCATCAAAGCTGCTGATGGCACCATATTACAACAACAAGGTGAAGCGACTAGAGAACAGCTAAAACTAGAACAAATCCCAGATAATTTAAAAAAAGCTTTTATCGCCTCAGAAGATAGAAGGTTTAAGCAACACAACGGAGTTGATCCTCAAGGGATTGTGAGAGCGAGTTGGAATAATTTGCGATCGCAAGGTGTGGTAGAAGGTGGTAGCACTATTACTCAACAGCTAACGCGGATTCTGTTTTTGAAACAAGAGCAGACAATCTGGCGCAAACTCAAAGAAGTCCGCCTAGCACAAAAAATGGAGCAAGAATTAACCAAAGATCAGATTTTAGAGCGTTATCTAAATCTGGTTTATTTGGGTTCTGGAGCTTATGGTGTGGCAGATGCAGCCTGGGTATACTTTAGTAAATCACCAGATCAGCTTTCTTTGGCAGAAATGGCAACGATTGCGGGATTAGCTCCCGCCCCCAGCTTGTACGCCCCAGACAAGAATCCAGTAGCGGCAAAACGGCGGCGGGACTTAGTATTGCAACGGATGCAAGAAGATGGAGTTATTACGCCAGAACAAAGGCAGGCAGCGCTTCAGGAGCCACTAACCCTCAAAAGCAGTTTACCTAAGAGGTTGCAAGTAGAATCACCCTACTTTACCAGTTACATCCAAAAAGAATTGCCGAAGTACGTTTCCCAGGATGTGCTAAAAAGTGGAGGTCTAGTTGTGGAAACCACGCTAAATCCAACTTGGCAGAAGGTGGCAGACGAGGCAGTAGCTAAAACACTGCGAAATCAAGGACGCTGGGAAAACTTTAAGCAAGCAGCAATGGTGGCCATTGACCCCCGAAACGGTGAAATTAAGGCAATGGTTGGGGGAAAAGACTTTGGTAAAAACCAGTTTAATCGCGTTACTCAGGCACAACGGCAGCCAGGCTCGACATTTAAAGGGTTTGTATATGCCACTGCGATCGCTAGCGGTAAAAGCCCCTACGATAGCTATGAGGATGCACCCCTTGTAGTAGATGGGTATGAACCAAAAAACTATGGTGAAAACTTCCACGGCTCAATGAACATGCGAGATGCCCTCACCCGCTCTATCAATATTATTGCGGTGAAGGTGTTGATTGATGTGGGATTTACACCAACGATTAAACTTGCCCACGATATGGGGATAAAATCTGAACTCAAGCCCACCTATTCTTTAGCACTCGGCTCGAATGAAGTGAATCTACTGGAATTGACCAGCGCTTATGGCAGTTTTGCTACTCAAGGATTGCATACAGAGCCTCATGGTATTAGCCGCATCATCAACCGCCAAGGCAAAGTAATCTGGTCAGCTAATTTCAAGTCTAAACGGGCCCTTGACGCTGACAGTGCCGCCATCATGACTTGGATGCTACGCAACGTCGTAGAAGCGGGGACTGGTGGTGCTGCCCAATTAGGTAATAGAGCAGTTGCTGGCAAGACCGGCACCTCTGACGAAGCCCGCGATTTATGGTTTATTGGCTACATTCCCCAGATGGTGACAGGGGTTTGGCTAGGTAACGATGACAACCACCCCACAGACGGCAGCAGTGGTAGTGCGGCTTATACCTGGCACGAATTTATGGAAAAAGCGGCAGAGGGGATGCCAGTAGAAAAATTTCCCAAACGACCCAAGTTAGAAGGTCGTAAAGGTACTATCAAAGCCCAGTCCATTAAGCCCAAACAATTGCTGAATCGTTCTATATCCTCTGATGATGACTCAGAAGGGAAAAGTTCTAGAAATTCTAATTCTGAAGATAGTGGTTCATCTAACAGACGTAGAAGCAGGAGGAGCTATTCTCAACAAGAACAGCAATCTAGCGATTCTACCTCAAGACGGAGAAGGCGCGATCGCAGCGAAGAATCAAGTTCCAGTAACTCTTCTTCAGAATCATCTAGTTCACGGCGGCGAACTAGAAGAGTAGAATCTGATTCTTCCCCGGCTCGAAGAACTCGGCGATCTTCCTCTCCCGCAAATAGTTCCGGTTCTTCAGGTTCTTCAGGTTCTTCAGGTTCTTCATCATCACAGCCTAGCTGGCGGGATAAACTTAGACCTCCTCAGCAATGAGCAGTGGACATTAGGCATTCTACTTTTGCTCAAACTAAACTCCGGGGGGATGTTAGGTGATACGCTCATCTTATAGTGTATTAAATACTGTTACTTAGCCTTGGAGGATATAATCATGGATTTATTGATGCAAACAGCAGCACCAGCCATAGATGCTGCTCCTCATTTTCCCTTCGCTTTCACCTTGGTGTATGTCGTTGGTTTTATTGCTGCTGTCAGCATTGGTTCAATAGCTTGGTACAACTCGAAACGCCCCGCAGGTTGGGAAAGCAAAGAGCGGCCTGATTTTGTGCCTAAGATAGAGAAAGAAGAAACTCCGGGTCTAGGTGAACCGAAGTCAAAGTAGTGATGAGTGATGAGTGATGAGTGCTGAGTTTAATTGCCAAACTTAAAAAAATCATCTAAAGACGCGATTCTTCGCGTCTTATCAACTCATAACTCCCTGTTAGTTTTGCACTTCAACCCAACGGCGGTAGAGCTTTTGAATTTGTTTGAGAAGCAGATTGTGAGCTGGTTGACTGGAGTCAGTAGGCTTGGCTATATCCTGCAATTGGGTCAGGAGTCTGGCTTCTTCGACGGCAACTTCGCCATCGCTATAAATTAACCCACTGATGGCTTCAATCAGATTTTCACAATCTTCATGGCTGGGACGATCGCCTAAATACTCCCGCACCCAGTCATAGCACTCTTTTGGTTCTACAGGAACTAATTCATACAGCCAAGGCTTAATTTCTGGATCGTTAGCCAAACCTTTTGCTTGAGCTATTTCGCGCAAATATTGCCGTTCTTCTGGCTGGATTTTGCCATCAATCCAGGCTGCTCCAATCAGGATTTTAACTAAGTTTTTCACATTGGAAGGGGAAACCATTGCTGCCTCCTCTGGTAGATTCAGTCCTCCACCAAATCGTACAATCCCAAACAGTATTCACTCGGAATTATTGGTTTTTCTTAAGCGCACCATAAAAAAGCCATCCATGTCCTGTCGATGGGGCCAGACTTTAAACCAACCTTGAGGCGTGCTCTGGGCAGAATCAGGAAACTCAAAACCTCTGGGAGACTCAATTTGCCAATCAGGTGACTCAGCTAAAAATGCCGAAATCACTTGTTCATTTTCTGCTGGATGCAATGTACAGGTAGCATAAACTAGTACACCACCAAGCTTGACAAAATTAGATGTATGTGTTATCAACTCTTTTTGCAGCACCGAAAGTTCTCGAACAGATTCTGGTGTCTGTCGCCAACGCGCATCAGCATGACGGTGCATGGTTCCTAACCCAGAACATGGAGCATCGAGTAATACACGGTCTGCGGTGTTTTGAAATTGGGGGGAGTGACGACTGTCGCCAGTGTAAACTTGAATAGATTGTAAATTCAGGCGTTGAGAATTTTCTTGGAGTTTGCGAAGACGAGAAGGAGTGCGATCGCAAGCCCAAATTTTCCCTTTATCCGCCATCAATTCAGCGATGTGGGTTGTTTTACCCCCTGGTGCAGCACAAGCATCAATTACCACTTCACCTGATTGGGGGTCGAGTAAATGACTTACCAATTGAGCGCTACTATCTTGTACAGTCCACCAACCTTCTTTGAAACCAGGTAGTTTTTGAATTGACCCAGCACTAGCAATCAATCTTAAAGCTTGAGGTAAATGGGAAACGCGCCTCACCAAAATACCAGCAGATTGTAAAGCCGCCTCAACTTCCTCGATTGAAGTGCGAAGAGGGTTAATACGCAAGTCAATTGTTGGTGATTGGTTCATCCATTCACACAGTTGTTCTGTGTCGGCTAAACCCAATTGTTCTAACCAAACTTGAATAATCCAGTCAGGAAAGCTGTGTAAAATACCCAAGCGTTCCACTGGGTTTTCTGGAAGTTGTAACGGATCTGTCTTTATCTTCTCTGCAAGGCGGATGTACTGGCGTAATAGACCATTAACAAAACCTGTGAGTCCAGAAAAACCGTTTTCTTTAGCAAGTTGGACGGTGGTATTAACAGCAGCTGAGGCGGGAATACGCTCTTGATAACGCAGTTGGTAGAAACCTAGATGTAAGATAGTGCGGAGGTCTTGTGGTTGTTGATCAGATTTCTTTTTGGCGAGTTGATCAATGAGAGTATCAAGAGTGCGTTGCCTTCTGACGCTCCCATAAATCAATTCTGTCACCAAGCGGCGATCGCAATCAGCCAAATTAACTTTTTGCAGCACTCTATCTAGGGCAACATCAGCATAAGCCCCCTTATGAACATCTCGTAAGGCGGTAAAAGCTATTTGACGGGGGTTTGTCATGGAAAGATGATTCAGGAGGCTTTTGTATTCTAACTCCCAACTCCTAAATAATTCGTAATTCGTAATTGTCGGGTTTAATTCTCCCTTGTAAGTGGTTTTGTTTCAATCCAGGTCTAAATCGACGTTCGGAACTATCTTTAATTACGAATTATTTGAACTTCCTATCGAGTCACATACGGGTCTACACTGGCAATTTCAAACTCACATGCTCTAGAAACTTGTTCTGCTGGTAACTTTCCAAAACTAATTAATGGTAAATAAGTGGGGTTTGCCATCAGTTCTTTTGCTAATAAGAACCCAGTAATTGTCCAAGTTTGATATTTCCTAGCTTGTTTCCCAATCAGTCGCCCTTTCTTACCATCGTAATACTCTGGCCATTCATCATCAACGAGACGTGGTTGGGCAATTTGAATAGCCTTTTGTGCAAGACTTGTTTTGTTAGTTTTCACCGCCGCCGCCGCTAACATCCACATTAAAACTGGCCAACTACCAGCATTATGATACGACCAGGGTATATTTTTGGGGTCACATCCAGTGACAATCCTGTACTCTTCATTTTCCAAAGCTGGGAAACAAATTTTCATTGGCATATCTCCCACCAAGTCATCCCATCGTTCCTCAATGAGAGTCATAATCGCTTGTGACTGTTCTTCGGTGGCTAAATCTGAAATTATTGCCATTAAGTTTCCGAGTGAAAAAAAGCGAGTATCTAACTGCGACGGGCCAACATTACCTGCTAGAAAACCACCTTTTTTTGGCAGCCACTTATCTAATTCATAATAGGGAACAGAATCTACATATATATTGAACAGATTAACAGCAGCCTTGCCATATTCTTCACTTTTGAAGCGATAAATTGCATTCAGGCGATTAATATCTATCCAATAATGCTGGCGAATATGAGCGCATAAAAGAGGCAAACGGTTATCAATGGCTGCAACAATATCGGAATTCCCTTGACAAATTAGCAGTTCACGAGATGCACGCAATGCCGTGTAAAAAAGAACTTGTAGTTCTAGAGGATGCCCATAAATGCCCATACGACGGTCAATCATACAAGCACCATCTGGAACCAACAGCGTTGGGTACATATCAAAACGATTCGCCAAGCAGATTTCCATGATTAACCTGATACCATTTTGGAATTCAGGTTTATCGGCTAGAGAAAAATCGTCTGTGGCGACTACATAAGCACGCAACAAAATAATCCACCATAGGCAAGAATCTACTGGTGTAACTCTAGCGATCGCATGTTCACCAAAGTCTGCTTCTAAATATTCTTGCCCATTTTCTGATACAACTTTAAAGCTAGCTGGGATTAATCCTCGTCCCGGCTTATAGGCATCTAATGCCCTTTCTTTAGGCTGTAACTTTAAGGTTTCTTCTAAGAAATTACGAACAATATCTGTTCTACCTTTGATCAGAAAAATTAGACCTGAAGAGACAAAATCCCGGACAAAGCACTGGTCATAATTGAGCGCCTCTACAGATGCATCATAAGCGGCTACTGTACCAACGGGGCGTCCCTGATAGTAGAGAATTGATTTTTCTAGCGCTCGCCATGCTTCTTCCACTTCTTTTAAATTTTCAGTAGTTTCCAATTCGTTTAGGTGCATCGCCAGAATAACTCCATTTGGATTGTGAATTTGTGGGAGATTGTGTCTTCATTTATTGTTTTTGCTATTCTCAGCATAGCAAAAACGATTCTTTGAATAGCAAATATAATTGCGAGAAAAATTAATCAACTAACAAGAAATGAATCTGCTGACATTTATGCACTTTATTGCTAGTTAGTTTGTTTATAATCGATTACTATTTTGGTTAATTTTGTTGTTCTTCACCGCAAGTACTAACATGATTTTTCAAAACAGTCACAAAAGATATATTCTGAGATTATTTATTATTCCCTTTCATGTCTGGAATCTTTGCTTTTCCAAACAAAAAAATATCTTCAGTGCTGTTTAGAGTTTGCGTGAAGTTAAAACTGGTTGCAGTATATTTACTTGAGCCGGATTATTTTTTGACACTAAGAAGTCAGATTCTTCCCCCATAATCTAATAATTTATAACTTTTTATCAGAATATGCAAGATGAATGCTTGAAAAATTTAAAATATCAATACTTTTGAAGAGCTATATGTTTTATTTCTGAAGAGTTATATGTTTTACCCTACCGACAGTAGCTTGTAATCAAACATTGTGCTAATAGTTTTGAGTACAGGGCATGATAACACGATCAGCAAACTCTGGAATCGTGACTAGGAAAAGCTGATCTTCATCAGACCATTAAACAATCATGGTATATCGACTGATGAATCCTCTTCCTCCCTTAATTCTTTGAATTCAGTTAATAACTTTCCTAACTGCTTTTCTAAAGGGTAGCCCAAGAAACTTCAAAATAACAGATTGACTATGTTACAATGCAGTAGGTTTGTTAGACTGCGATCGCTTCATTACTCATCTGCTAACCACTTTTGGTAGTTGCAACTCATCAGCTTTTGCTTAACCGAATCAATGACCTCAGATGAAAAAGCCGTCATTGACCCAACTCGGTAAACGTCATTTAAGACAACGTGGTAATCTTTTCCCGTATACTCAGTAATTATTTGAGCTAAACTGCGATCGGACATATTTGTGTAGAGTATTGACAGCAAGGGTAAATATCTCTGATCATCAATGCCTTGGGGAAAAGCACACTGAACCAACTGATAAGACTTCTAAATAGGTTGGGATTGTCTTCTGCATAATTCAACTACCTGTTAATCAAAAGGGGAGATGAAGATAGACATTAAAATCAACCCCTTGGGCACTGGCTGTGCAAACAGCATTTTGCATCCACTGTCAACCCGCGCCCCGATGGCCACTGTTTTCAATGTAACGGCGCAAAACTGAGTTAATCAGTGTTTTGTACTCTGCACCTTGTTTACGAAACCACATTATTACTTCTGAATCTAACTGAATCAGATCACTGGCTCGTGTTGCCGGAATCCTCAGCGTGGCATTTTCAAAAAACTCATCGCTCAACGGTGGGATGTCTGAGTAATCAATGTCCTCATCCGTCATTGCCTCTAATCCAGCCCAATCAGTACGTGAGGTATTGTTCAAGTCGTTGATGCTCATATCGGTTTGCCCTTCGTGCTGAGATAATGCGGACTATGTTGTTCTGCGTTCTGTCCAAACGACAACCGCTACACCGTTGCCTAAAAAGCCGATTCCGATCCAGCGATCTTCGCCATAATCAAAACGCTCATCAGAGCTTTATCAGTTTGCATCTAGGACGGCATCGCTAGGTTTACCTGATAGTTTTTCTCGAAAGGATACTCGGATTTTGTCAAGGATTTGCTCATACTCCCATTTATACTTTTGGTTTCGCTCAATTTGCTTAGTAATTTCCTCTAAATGAATAGAACCTTCACGCAAAAACTCCTCAAAATCGTCTCTAGAACGGATTTCGATCAAACACCGCTTTCCTAATCTAAAATTTTCAAATTCCTCTAAGATTGAAAACAACTGTGTACGATCTAATTCTTCAAAGAAAATTTCATTTTCATGCGCTACTTGTTTAGTTAGTTTTAGTTGTTCAGCAAACTTAATAAGGGTATCCTCACTCACTCTGGCCCATAGGTCATCTCCTATTAATCGCAATCTTTTTAGGCTTTTCCAAGTATTGCAATAAGCCTCAAATTGGGATCTAGTATAATCTTGCCTTGGGCTTTGAAAGCCAATCTGCTGAACGAAAAAGGCAAGCTGATCGACAATAGTAGCCTGATTGCCAACAAATTGTTGGTCTGTAATTCTGCCACTTGTACTTAACGTCTTAGCAGTTAAGCCGCTTGAGTTTGAACAAACCGCATTGGGAGTTAGATCTGAATCTGATAACTTGTGCTCAACTGCCTCAAATAATGCCTCAAAATTTGAGTCACTATGAATATCTGGAGTTAATGTATTCATATTTTGAAGCATATAAATGATGATATCAAATGTTGCTCTGAACTCTGTATATTGAGTTACTGCCTGTTGAAAGCTAGCCAAATTAGCATTTAAAACCAACATTTTGAGTTTGGAATCTAGTTTGTTAATTTCACTATCCCAATGAATGATATAGTCTGCTCGATCAACAGGATCATAAATCTTGGCATCTGGGAAGATAATTGGGAAAATGCGATCGTAAAATTGACCGTTTTTTGAGACTTCTAGGAGTTCAAGCATACAGTTGCGTGACTTCAAATATTTATCGCTGATTACTGCAATTACACATTTACCGCAACCAATACGTTTCATAAATTCTTTGATCAGCCCTTTATAACCTAAGTCACGTTTATCACGGACAATAGTAATGCCCTTTCCCTGAAATGCTTGATCTAATCGATTGACAAATTCCTCACTATCACCGCCCCAAGCATAGGAAAGAAAAACTTCTTTAGATTCCACTCGCATATCTGCTAAAAGGTGTATTACTTTTGATTCAGTTATATCAAGTTAAAAGTTTTGTATCTACTTTTTATATTAAGTTACAACGACATTGCAACGCTTGCTTGAGTAAAACTTGATATTCTTTATCCCCAACCCGATAAGCACCAAATCTTTCTAAATGGGGATTCATCATTTGGGCATCAAAAAACACAAATTCCCTCTGACGCAATCTTTCCACCAACTTCACCATCGCTACCTTTGAACCTTCGGGAATGCGGTAAAACATCGACTCGCCAATGAAAGCGCCACCAATGATAATCCCTAAAATTCCCCCAGCTAATTCGTCACCCTGCCAAGTTTCAAAACTATAAGCATAACCATTCTGGTAAAGTAGCCAATAAATCTTTTGCAATTCCGGTGAAATCCAAGTTGTCTCTCTGTCAGCACACCCAGCTACCACAGCTTGGAAGTCCCGATTAATGTCCACAGTAAACCGTTCTTGATTCAGAACGCGCTGTAAAGACTTGGGGTAACGAAATCGCTCATCCAAAGGAATAAAAGTCCGATCGCGACTTCCGTACCAACTCAGGCGATCGCGCTCATCAGCCATGAGAAAATAGCCTTGTGCATAACCCTCAACAATAGCGGCGATATCATATTGCATAAATAAATATAAAAAAAACACTCTTAGAAACGCAATTTGATGCTAACAGTCAACCTTAGCGTTCCTCTGCGTTTCCCTCCGCCTCCCTCTGCGTTTAAAAAACATGACTCAACCAATACCACCCATCACCCTACCACCGCCTGAAAATCCTTTGCTCGAAGGTGAATGGTTACGAGAGCGCTTACAACGTTGGCTAGATACCGAATTTATCCCCGAAGCAGTCAACCAAAATATTGCCCAACGAGCCGCACAGATTTTTATGCGTCAACGGATGGAAGGAGAAAACGACCTTGGTTCTCTGGTAATTGCCATTGTCACAGAGATGCAGTCGTATGATTTTTCCAATAGTTTCTATGGAGAGTTTGCGATCGCCAACGCCGTCAGCGATCTACTCTTAGAAAGTCTGGGAATTGATAAATGTTGTGGTCAATAAATTTGTCCTTTGTCATTTGTTCTTTACCAATGACCATTGTACAGACGCGATTAATCGCGTCTCTACGTGACTCTTGACTACCAACTAGACTTAACGACTCCAGGCAAAAGACCTTCATGCGCCCATTCTCGCAGCACATTCCGAGACAGTCCAAAATCGCGGTAAACACCTCTAGGACGACCAGTTAACCAGCAACGGTTGCGGTGGCGGGTGGGCGCACTATTCCGGGGTAGCTGTTGAATCTTCCGGTGGATTTCCAGCTTATCCAGAGGAGATGGTGCACTTCTGAACTCTTCCAAAAGAGCTTCTCTCTTGTCAGCATACTTTTCTATCAACCTGGTGCGCTTTTTTTCGCGCTCAATCAAGCTCTTTTTTGCCATATATTCTCTAACTTATTTAAAGACACCGTTCTCCATTCTACAGTCTCCCCATCAATTCTGGGGTTACTCGTTTCGTTTACCCTACAATCACTGGCTTATTAGCAGCAGGACATAAATCAACAAGCTCACAAGCAATGCAGACGGGAGAGCGGGCTTTACAAATAGCACGACCGTGATAAATCAACCGAATTGACCAATTTTCCCAATCAGGCTGCGGTAATAAACCCATTAAATCTTGCTCAATCCGAACGGGGTCTTTTGCTTCAGTCAAACCCAAACGTTGGCTGAGGCGCTTGACGTGAGTATCTACCGTCACTCCAACATGAATGCCATAAGCATGAGCCAGGACTACATTTGCTGTCTTCCGCGCCACACCTGGAAGCTTTAATAACTGTTCCATTTGGTTGGGGACAACAGAGTTAAACTCAGTGACAATCATCCGACAGGCGGCTTGAATGTTCTTAGCTTTATTGTGATAAAACCCAGTTGAACGTACCAAGTTTTCTAATTCTACTAAGTCAGCGATCGCTAAACTAGCAGCATCGGGAAACTTATCAAATAAAGCTGGTGTCACCTTATTCACCCGCTCATCAGTACATTGAGCGGAGAGAATCGTTGCCACCAATAATTGTACTGGTGTTGAGTACTTCAAAGAGCAAGTAGCATCTGGATAAAGACGCTTCAGACGAGCTAAAATTTCTAGCGATCGCTTCCTTAAAGGTAAAAGTTTCTTTTCCCTACTCCCCATTCCTTAGTACAGACGCGATTAATCGCGTCTCTCCCCTCCCTATTTTCACTGAAACAATCTTTGCACCCATTCCAACTGGCTAGTTAATTGAGTAGTTTCTTTGACTATCAGAAAAATTCCTAACCCTAAGAGTAACACCAAACCAGTTTGCATTACACCTTCTTGAATGCGTGCAGGCACAGGCTTACCGCGCAAACCTTCAATCAGCAGAAAAGCGAGTTGTCCACCATCCAAAGCTGGTAAAGGCAAAATATTGATAATAGCCAAGTTAATGCTGATAATTGCGGCAAAAGACAACAGATTTACACTATTGTCCTCAGCTAATTTTGCCCCTATTTTGACAATATTAACTGGCCCAGAAACTTGTCCAACAGTTTGTTGAAAGTTAGTAATCAACTGCCCAAAACCGGCGAGTGTGCCAACAAATAGTTGTTGAAATCTGTTAGCAGCAATGGCGAAAATTTCAAAAGGACTATTAGGACGGCGATAAATTGCTGTAGCATTTGGACTGAGTGCCACACCAACTACACCTTTGCCATCGGCCCCCAGTTTTGGTGTTAATTTCAGGGTTTTTTGTTGGTTTTCACGCTGAATTTTCAGTTCGATTTGCTGATTAGGATGAGTTTGAATCTCTTTTGTCAGCAAAGGAGTTGACTTATCAGAAGCAGGAAGTTCCTGACCATTCACAGCCAGAATAATATCTCCTTCTCGAATTCCGGCTTGATAGGCAACAGATTCTTGATTAACAGGCTGTACAAGCACACCAGCTTGATAATTTAATTCCTTGGGAATGCCAACGATACCCAATTGCAGAGCCAACACCAAGTAGGCAAATATTAAATTTGCAATCACTCCGGCACTTATAACAATCGCCCGGTCTAAAACTGGACGGTTACGCAGCAGATTTGGGTCATTGGGTGGAACATCGCTATCGGGGTCATCATCGGGAAAGCCCACAAAGCCGCCTAAGGGAAAGGCGCGGATAGCATATTCGGTTTGTGAACCTTGGTACTTCAAAAGAACCGGGCCAAAACCCAAAGAAAAACGGTTAACCAGAATGCCTTGAGAACGTGCTGCAACAAAATGTCCCAACTCGTGTACCAAAATCAAAACAGCCAAGACTGCGATCGCTGCTAAAACTGACATAGAGTAAATTAGTGAAGATATTAAGCTATAGTTATCTCCATTCTAATTGGGCATTGGGCATTGGGCATTGGGCATTGGTCATTGGTCATTGGTAAATAACAAATGACAAATTACAAATTACAAATTACAAAACTTCACGTCCCAAATAAGCTTGCAGCGCTTCTGGTATCCTCACCGTCCCATCAGGTTGTTGATAATTCTCCAAAATTGCTGCCATCGTCCTTCCCACCGCCAAACCCGAACCATTCAGAGTATGTACGAACTGGGTACCTTTTTTCCCCGCCTCTTTGAAGCGAATATCAGCCCGTCGCGCCTGGAAATCTATAGTATTGGAACAGCTAGAAATTTCGCGATATTTGTCAGAAGAGGGCAACCAAACCTCTAAATCATAAGTTTTGGTAGAGGCAAATCCCAAATCCCCAGTACTTAAATTTACGACTCGGTAAGGCAACTGCAACGCCTGTAAAATTGCTTCTGCATTCCCCACCAATTTCTCCAGTTCATCAAAAGACGTACTTGGTTCGACAAATTTCACCATTTCCACCTTGTTAAATTGATGCAGGCGAATTAATCCTCGCATATCGCGCCCATAACTACCAGCTTCGCGGCGAAAACAAGGAGTAAAAGCACAGTGGTAAATAGGCAAGTTTTCAGCAGCGAGAATTTCACCCCGGTAGAGATTTGTAACTGGAACCTCTGCCGTAGGAATCAGCCACAAGTCGTCATCAGCACATTTAAAGCTTTCTTCAGCAAACTTGGGTAACTGACCGGTCGCCGTCAAAGACTCGGTATTCACTAACAGGGGCGGACTGACTTCCACATACCCAGCTTGAGTATGGAGAGTCAGCATAAATTGAATTAATGCTCTCTCCAATGCCGCACCAGCGCCTATTAATGTCACAAAGCGACTTTGGGCCACTTTTACAGCTCGCTCAACATTCAGAATACCTAGTTTTTCGCCAATTTCCCAGTGAGGGAGAATATTCGGATTTTGGGGAATGTACTCATCACCCCAACGGCGCACTTCTACGTTATCTTCCTCATTCTTACCAAGGGGTGTAGAGTCGCTTGGTAAGTTGGGAAGTGCCAACACAAGTTGGGCAATTTCAGCTTTGAGTTCTTTTTCCTGAGGTTCCAGTTCGCTCAACGTAGCTTTGACAGAGTTACCTTCATCCCGCAAAGCTTGAATTTCTGGGTCTTGAGGATTGATCCCAGATTTTATCTTTTGCCCGACAATTTTACCGATTTCGTTGCTACGAGCTTGGAGTTGACTACGTGTCCCCTCAAGTTCTCGTTGTTGCCGATCTAACTGTAATATCGGTTCAATATCGTATTTACCACTACGACTACTCAATCGTTCTTGAACTAATTGCGGGTTTTCCCGTATTTGCTTGATATCCAGCACAGATTATTCTCAGTTTTTAGCCTATTATCTACCTGCCAACACATCAGCATATACTGATTTTGGCTTGCCATTAGCAGAAAAGCAAACATAAAAAATTTAAAAGAGTTTCAGTCGGGCATTTAAACCCGCACTGAAACTGTAGCTACGTATAGACGTGTGGTCTTAAACGCTTTATTTGACGATAAGTTAAAAGAAGTACTGATTTTTGGCTGATCTTTTGCTTGGGACTCTTGTTTCTAGGGTCTGTTGATGCGATTAAGTAGCCAAAGCGACCCCACCAGCCCTGCAAAGTGCGCTGATACAGTGTTGGTGTTTGCCTGTACCACAAGCATATCTAGACCGCTAATAATCCGGGTAGGGTCAAAAAATTGGGTAGTTATAGCTTGAGGAGATATGGATCTTGCTACCAGTGTACCAACGATCGCTTGCGCCCCCAAAAGAGTCACCAGCGTTCCTCCTAAATTCACCCACAGCCCTAAGCGTAATACTTGCACAGTCTCGCTTTTCCGAGGGCGGTTGCTGGGATTGGAGGATTCCAATTGCTTGCCAATCCTTGTGTAACGGTAAGCTAAATAAATGCCCCCACCCAAAATAACCAGTCCAGAAATTGCTAAAAATACGCCAAAGCCAGTCCCAGGATTATTGCTAGAACTGCCAGTTCTCTGATTAAAGATGGCGAATAGCAGCACAATTATGCTAGACACAACGCCTAGCACTAGCTGAATCCAGAAGCTAATCCAACCTGTAAGGCGAAAAGTTTGGGCAATTGCCCTAAGAGTTGAGGAAGATGATGGGGCATCGGGAGTTTGTGACATACTGTGAACCAATGTGCTGGGCGCTTTCAAAGGACACAAAAACAGGGAGAGAAGTCTGTAGTAAGATCCCGCAGGGTGCGGCGGCTGACACCGAACCGAACAGAACTTCTCCTCAGGGAGACGCTACGCGTAGCTTGCTTCCCCGTAGGGGTACGGGGGATACGGAAAGCCTTGTTGAGAAGTATCGCACTTTGCGTCTCTTCCTTTCCTAATCTTTGCGTCTTCTTTGATAAATTTACTATCACACTTACCAAATAAGACAAGAAATTCTCTTGTCGAGGAAATCAGAAATGCTTACTGCTTAGGTGTATCCACAGGCGTAGCAGCTTTAACTCAGATATATCCTTTAGCCTAAGCTTTGAGAATCTGCATTGGGAAAATCACTGTAAAACAAAGTGTTTATTAAGTTTTGCAGACAAAATAGCATTTTACCTGTAAAATTTCTTCGATGGCATTTTATTGCTTAAGCAGTTCTAACCACCTCGGCATCACTTAACACCAAGATAGTGACTTCGCCACTGTCTGTTCGCTCCTCACTACACCGTATCGAGCTTGGGTCGGGGTACACTATTGTGTGTCCCTAAAACTCGCAAACTCGTTCCACAACTTCACAGGCGTGGGTAATTACTTGGTGTTTACGCTTTGGAAATTTAGTCTAAGTAGCTTTATATATATTACTCACTTAGCAGTAGCACTGTATACTGACTACAAGGATTGTATATTTTACCCTAAGGCATTTTTTTAGCCATTCACTAACCATGAAACTTGAGGATATATATCAATTCTTTGAAAATCCTCCGCCAACTTACCTTTGTCAGGAAGTAGCAGTTTGTTACATACTGTCTGTTTTGTTACAAAATGAATCCTACGGAACCGAGTTGATTGAGCAATTAGAAACTGAATATTCCACCTATAGGCTTTCAGATACCGTACTTTATAGTGCAATCAAATTTCTGGAAGACCAAAAGGCAATCAGTGGATATTGGAAGAAACTCGAAGGACGGGGACGCCCCAGGCGGATGTACCAAGTTTCTCCAGAATGGCAAGTTCAAGCCCAGAATTTAGCTTTTCTTTGGCAAGACTACATTAACGGGAGGACAAAGTAATAGCATTTTAGATTTTAGACTTTCCTGCGGAACGCTACGCGTAGCTTGCTTGTGTGTTCGCGGAGCGTCTCGTAGAGAAGGAGTACGGCGTAAGCGCTATTTCTCTTCTTAGGCTGCGCCAACGACAAAGCTCAGTACAAGTCAGTCGAACGCTTTTAGATTTTGGATTGTGGAAGAGTCCCTGGTAATCGCTTTTTGGCGCTCCATTTGTCGCAATCATTGTTCAAATTGGTATAACGAATAATTGATAATGAATAAGTCTCCTCCAGTCAAACACTAACAATTAGTTATGGATACTGCTATTCTGCCATCTACGTTCCTGCTAACCTTGTTGTTATCGGTTGGGCTGTTTTTCTTTATTCGTGCCTCAACTAAAGACCGCACAGAAACAGCACAACTGGTATCTGAGCAAAGTGAAGCTGCTTTAATGCCTCAATTAAAAGAGTATTTTCGATCGCGGTCTTACCGAGTGGTAGCGGTAAACCGAGAACTAAACCAGGTGACTTTTGAAGGTAATGTTCGCCCCAGCTGGTTCTTAGCTATATTTCTAACTTTACTAGCAGCTACTGGTATTGTTTGTCTATCTCTGGTTGTGTCCATGCTTTTTCCTAGCCTTAGTACCCTTGTTCTGGCTATGGTACTGCTGTCGCCTTTAAGCGGTCTGTTTTATTGGCAAAAATCTGGAAGACTTGAAAAGGTGTCGCTCAAAGTAGAAACAACTCAGAGCGAACAAACCTCCTCAAGTAAGATAACTGTAGTTGCTCATCGAGATGAACTCAGTGAGTTACAGACGACTCTACACCTAAAGTCTGGTGAATAATTGTTGATTTTTGTAATGATCTTTTAACTATGATATGCAGACTTCTGTCCTGACCTACTCTTTAGGCAATGGAAAGTAGGAAAGAGGAAATCAATGCTGCTGCTTTGTCAATTTTCCCCACAACTTGTGGCGTGGGGAAAAATTTAAATTTCTTAACTTAAACTTGTTGACAGAGCTTACTTAACAATCTACGGCATAAGAGCGCAATTCCACTAGCGCTTTTGACGCGCTTGGCTCTATACCACTCCCTTCTGCATCATCAAAATAGCATCAACCCATGCAATCTAGCGTGGTTTGAGACAAGTTTACTTTCCAACTACCTGGACTAGATTTACTGGCAAATCAGCTACAAACTAAAAAAAAATTAAATTTGGCATAAACTTAGCAATTTTGCCAGTTAATGATAGTCAGGAGCTACATTCAATGCCTAAAATGACCATCTCTGCTTCACCGACTAGCTAAAGCAAGAGGTTCTTGACCTGGCGAAGGTTCTAACACCCTCAAACTAGGAAACAAGAAATGGTTTTCCTCTACGTATTGAGCACCAAACAGTCCCTTTTCTGCCCAGAAATAACGATCTGTTGTGTGTTCATTTCGCTTTACAAGTAGCAACGCCGGTGGCAAAATACCTTCAGCTTGAATGAATCTTCTCGCTGCTGTCACAGGCTTTTCTTCGCCACTTTCGATGCTATATTGAGGCACATGTTCCAGAATCCGCCGTCCTTCCTGACGACGACGACTTTTCCTTTTGCGTCTCCTTGCCAATCTATTGTCCTCCTCTTTCAAGCTATAGATTGTAGTGGTAGCTACAAAATCCGTCGCCATTATATAAGTTCTAGTTCAAAATATCAATAGGTTTTCAGCTTTTAATATAAGAAAATTAATATCTTTGAAGATAAATAAAACAAAAGCAGCTAAGGATATAATCCCTTAGTACAAACCATCAGTAAGAAGATTTTAGTTAAGCTTTATTAAATGACTGAGGTAAAAACTAAGAATCTTCTCTTAATCATGCCTCAAAATCTGTAATCTTGAGCAAGAGCTAAAAAATGTTAATGTCTGCCAGTTCCGATTTTCTTGCTCTGTGTCGAGAGCAAATAGCGCTGCTAACCCAAGGGCTGGGAGCAACTTTAAGTATTGTGTACCTAACACAAGAATTGGTAGAGACTCCTTCAGGTGAGGCTAAACTGATTCCTGTGGTGATTTACCCGGAAACAGCATTATTACCGCCAGGGGAGGAGACTGCTGAAGCGAGAGTACACAAGCAACTTCAAGTTGGAAATGTGTTTGTATTACCCAATCGTCAGAGAAGGTTATTGACAGGAGGGTCAGAATCTCCAACTTCGTCACGGGAGTCGGAGATACCAGATGCGTCTCAACCCTATCTAAATGAGGAATATTTATTTAGTGGCAACCAAATTGTTTTACCTCTGATTTATGAGGGTGTGATGATGGGGTTACTGGTGACAGGTAGGGAAGACCGCGCATGGAATGAACACGAAGAAAGTCAGATTCAACGGATAGCCCAAACATTAGCGATCGCTTGTATTTTAGATCAACGGCGAGCATGGTTTGAGCAGCAGTTACGTGAGCAACAAATTCTTCAAGAAAAACAGCGCGATTTGCTGGATAACCTGTTGCATCAGTTTCGTAACCCATTAACAGCGTTGCGGACTTTTGGTAAACTGCTATTGAAACGACTAAGACCAGCAGACCCTAACCGAAATGTGGCAAATAGTATTGTCCGGGAAAGCGATCGCCTCCAAGAATTGCTGCAACAATTTGAGCAAGTAATCGACTTGACAGAGGCAGATTTAGCACCACTACATTTGGCCGAAGATGAAGTATTTGTAGAAGCAACTATTCAAAAAGACGCTAAACCACTGTTATTATTGCCCGGAACAGGAGATAAAGCAGTTGACTGCTCGCTAGCAGATATATTAGAACCATTATTAATATCAGCTAAAGCGATCGCCCAAGAGCGAAAGCTAAAACTAATAACTGAAATTCAACACAATTTACCCCTAGTACGTGCCAACGTCAAAGCATTACGAGAGGTGTTAACTAACATCATCGATAATGCATTGAAATATACTCCCACTGGTGGCAAAATTTTGATTCAGGCGGGGCGAGAAAAAGCTAATTTTCAGGGAATTGTCATCAGTGACAACGGGCCTGGCATTCCACCTCAAGATTTAGAGCATCTTGGAGAACGGCATTATCGGGGTGTACAAGCGCAAACAGAAATCCCTGGTACAGGTTTGGGGTTAGCGATCGCTAAACAATTAATCGAACAAATGCAGGGCGAAATCGAGGTTTTCAGCCCCGCAATCAACTCTGCTATTACTTCACCTAATGCGTCGGGAACCACATTTATTATTTGGTTGCCTGAAGTTGGAAATTAGTCATTAGTCATTAGTCATTTGTCATTTGTCATTTGTCATTTGTAAATACTAATTCCCAATGCCCAATGCCCAATGCCCAATGCCCAATGCCCAATGCCCAATAACTATCTAAGTGAAACCAACAAATTCTGATTGATTGTCATTTGTAAATCGGTATTTGGGTCAATGGCAATTAAGTCAACACTATTCTTACCGAAGAACAGACCAACCAATGCACCGATACCAGCGCCACCCAAAACTTCTTCTGTGGCAATGGCGCGATCGCCAGTGACAGCAGATATCGCAGTGGCTGCACCTGCACCCAATACAGTATCCTTGATAATTGCACTAGTACTAATACCCTTCTTGACGGTTTCAGTTTTGGTAATCACTTCAGAAGTAGCGTTAAGCTGATACTCTTGACCACTGGCCAAAACTAGTTTCTGGGCAACGAATTGAGAACCGCCTGTAGCAGGTTTGAGTTGACCAATAACCTGACTACCAGCAGGAATCACTACAGTTCCGTCTTGCGTAACTACATTTTGGGATACTGTCAATGTCAAAGGCGCTGTTTCATCCTTTGTAACCAGAATTTTTTCTGCTTTGTCATATTTAACAGCAATAGCAGTCCCTTGGGAAATTGTGACTGATGCAACTGTTGGGGTAGTAGACCCGACAGCCGCTACGACATAGGGCGAGTTAATTGCTGAGACTTGATTAGAACTAACCAACGCCTGGTAAATAAAAGCTGCTACCTGCGCCCGTGTAGCAGTTGCGGTTGGATTTAGGAACTTCACATTCGGATAGTTGACCACAATTTGCTTTTCAGTTGCTGCGGCGATCGGGCTACGGGCATAGCTAGCGATGTTAGAGGCATCGTTAAAATATTGGAGAGTGCTTTCGGTATTACCGTTAGGAGTATATGTCAAACCGTTAGCGAGGGAAACCAAAACCTGCTCGCGGGGAATAGCTTGGTTAGGCTCAAAGCGATTACCAGGATAACCAGATAAGAAACCTATAGTGTAGGCTTGCTGAATGGCACTGGATGCCCAATAGTTGCTGGGTACATCAGTAAAATTGATTGCCTGCCGTTGCTGTGCTTTTTGGAAAGCTTTGTTGACCATAGCGGCAAATTGAGCGCGTGTCACCGGTTCTTCAGGGCGGAAGCTACCATCAGGAAATCCGGCAATTACTCCTCGCTGTGACAACGGTTGAATAAATTGTGCTGCCCAATAGTTAGATGAAACATCAGAAAAAGTAGTTTGAGCCAAAGATGGCGAAGCTGTAATCAAAGGCGCTACAGTACCGACTGTGACGCTCAAAGCCATGAGTGCAGCTGTTCGAGATTGCCAACGATTTAATGTAAACATTATTTTTGCTTCAGTATAATTACTATTATTGCTGTTAAATAACTAGACATTTGCTAAAGTCTTAGGTTCCCAATTATTTATTTTTTTGTAAAAAATACTACCTTGGATATACAGTCACATTTAAAAAATATCTGTCAAAGTAAGTAGGTAAGTAGGCGAGAATAAAACAAAGTAAGTTAAGTAAGATAAAAAGTCTTGAGATTATTTTGTAGCAAGGGCTGAAGCCCTTCATTCTCTACGAGAGGCTGCGCCAACGAAACGTTACATGAACAACTGAGAACCAAATTTTTCTCAACAAACATACGATCATTTACGCCGCTTTACTTAGGCAATAGAACTAGTCTAATCACCGTATTATCTTTTGGCACAATTAAACAAATATTCAAATAAAGATAGATAGTGAGTGAGACGATACAAAGTATAGAATAGTTGCCGGAAAATAGAATTTTTAGGGTTAAAAATGAAAGCGATCGCACACTATAGTTAAAATGGCGATCGCCTATCAGGAGTGATAAAAGTCACGACTTGCTGATACAGGTGTTGGGGTAGTAGAGCCGACAACCACGACATAGAGCGAGTTAATTGCTGGGGTTTGGCACGATATAGGGCGAGTTAATTGCTGAGGCTTGATTAGAACTAACCAACGCTTGATAGATAAAAGCTGCTACCTGGGCGCGAGTAGCATTTGCAGTTGGATTCAGCAACTTCACATTCGGATAGTTGACCACAATTTGCTTTTCAGTTGCTGCGGCGATTGGACTACGGGCATAGCTAGCGATCTTAGAGGCATCGTTGAAATATTGCAGAGTCCTTTCGGTATTCCCGCCAGCAGTATATTTCAGACCGTTAGCGAGGGAAACCAAAACCTGCTGGCGAGGAATAGCTTGGTAAGGCTCAAAGCGATTACCAGGATATCCTGATAAGAAATCAATGCTATAAGCTTGCTGAATCGCACTGAATCCCCAATAGTTGCTAGGCACATCAGTAAAATTGATCGCCTGTCGTTGCTGTGTTTTTGGGAAAGCTTTATTGACCATAGCGGCAAATTGAGCGCGTGTAACCGGTTCTTCAGGGCGGAAGCTACCATCAGGAAATCCAGCAATTACTCCTCGCTGTGACAATTGTTGAATAAATTCTGCTGCCCAATAGTTAGATGAAACATCAGAAAAAGTAGTTTGAGCCGTTTGAGCCAAAGATTGCGGGGAGCATCCCACTTTGATGAGTTTCCCTTGCAAACGATAAGTCAGTGTTCCACAAACAAAACCTGCTGAGTTAGACTCTACATAAGGCTGCTTTGGCGGATTTTGTTTATCTAGCCGCGATTTCCAATCATCAGATATTTTTTTTAGAGTCGGATATTTACTTAAAAACTCTGAGTCTGCAACAATGTCGTGAGGCCCCTTAACACTTATCTTAGAACTATTCAGGTAGATATTATAATCATAAGTAACGTTTTGATTTCTAATGTTAATATTAATATCCTTACCAGGAAAAGCATAGAGAATGTTATTTAGAATCTTGATGTCAGATGACGTATGAGCATAGATTTGCCCACCTTTAATTTCTGGACTCTGATTATTTAAAACAGCAGTGTTATTTACAATATCAACATGCTCACTTAAAAATGCATGAATACCTGAACCACCATTATTAAATGTCAGATTGTTTTTTACTAAAGTACGTCCTTTATATGCACCCAAATTTGGCTTATCACTATTTCTAGAACTATCGATAATAATGCCATTACCGTCTGTAATCTTTCCGACTGCAATCCAAGGAATGAACATGCGATTGTTGTAGCTCTTGTTGTTGGTCACGAACATCTTGTATCCCTGGTTGTTGTCAAAATTCCAATTGTTCAACATCGAAATACCACTAGTACCAAAAACTGAGTACCAGGCATTATTGAACACCACGTTATTATCTACTGTCACATAGTCTGACTGAATTGCTGAAATACCTGCTCCTCCACAGTCATGTACTTTGTTGTTCAAAATACGGATGTGATGAACATGACCATTGGTTCGTCCATCAAGACTTATGCAGTTTCCGTTCGTCAGTGGGTTTTGTGTATTAGTCTTTTGACTCATCGCATAATCAAGAGTTACATTGGCATTGTTTCCTATGACCTCCAGCCCATTTATCTCGATATATGAAGCTCCATTTGAAACTACGATACCGTTCCATGTATTGTGCTGAATTTTTGGGAAATGCCCAGGATATGCTTTATACTTAATCCATGCTTTTGCATTTCCAGAACGTTTAATATTTACTACACTCCCAGCTTTAGGTGAATTTGTGTATACTCCGTTCATAATCAATACTGTGTCGCCAGGGTTAGTCATATCTGCCGCCTTTTGAATTGTCATAAAGGCGGATGAAGAAGAAATTCCACTATTTTTGTCGTTTCCAGTACCACTAACATAGTATGTTTTCGGAGTCGCATTAGTGCTGATTAGTTCACGGCTGGTAGTGGATACCTGATGAACGTTTTCAACTAAAGATACTTTTATCCTTTCTCCGAGAGGCAAAAGACTTAACGCCACGGGAATTGCCAGATATGCGCTGAAACTAAAACCTTGAATTACCACAATAAAATACTCCTTTATCGGTACTCTTTAATAAAAGTATCAGGATATTCAGAAATTTTGAATACTTTTTTGAATACGTAATACAATAGAGCCAACTTTCCTAGCTCCCTCATAGTATAATTAAACAAGTATTCCAATAAATATGGATATCGAGTCAGACGATACAGAGATAGAATAGTTGCTGTTAAATAGAATTTTTTATGATTAAAAATGAGGGCGATCGCACACTATATTTAAAGTGGCGATCGCCTCTGGGGGATGATTAAAGTCACGACTTAAATTGAGTTAAATCTAGTAGCGGGATGGTGGTACTAAATTCAAGTTAGAATTCAGTGTCAGCTTCAAATCCTGTCCAGGTCTGAGGACAAAGGCATTTACTTGTTTTTTCCGCAACAGGATACTCGCACCCGCACCCGCACCCGCACCAATAATAGGTTTTAAATCGTCAATTCTGTGGTTGCCAGTAATTAGTGAACCTAAAAGACCAGCACCCCCACCAATAGCTGCGTCAGTTAAAACCTGATTTGTGCTGGGACCCTGTGTAACTTTTTCAGTTCTGGTGTATGTCCGAGAAGTTGCATTAATTGACTGACGCTGACCATTGGAAAATTCTAATTCTTGAGCTACAAACCGCACGCCTTTTCCTTTGTTATCATCTGTATCTCTTGAATAACTATCATTTAAGTCAACAGATTCTAGGCGTCCAATTACTTTAGTACCAGCCGGAATTAAGACATTTCTATTTCTGTCGATAATGTCGTTCGCTATTCTCAAGGTTAGAGATTTACTTTCTCCAGGAGCAATAGTAATTGTCTGTTTTTCGTAGGTGACAGGAAAAGTAACCCCAGAAGGAATGGTCACGTTTCCGTATTGCCCACTTCTATATTGTGCATTAGCAGGAGCAAAGCCCAATAGGGGGCTAATGACGCTTGTAGTAACTGCTATTGCCATAAGTGCAGCAGTTCCAGATTTCCATTGATGTAGGCGAGTCATAAGAGGGTTGTCCTTTGTGTATGTGATGTATGTAATGACGATGATTCACTGAGTTTGTTTCTGACTGTTTTTGAACCTGTCTATAGGCGTATTCCGCACTTCGACTCCGCTGAGTACAAGTCAGTGACCATCGTAGACATCACTCCTCAGAATTTGTATTTTGCTAATGTGCGTTACTAAAATCAGAGGCGAGACATTCGTAGGACGCAAAACGAGTATCATCTTGTTCCCAAATCCTGTTTTATTACTTATGTCCCCATATCTAAGCCATTGAATCGAGGCGAATGGGCTAAGTGCGAACTCTTACTTTTATTCTAGATTGATTTGCTAGGACTTGAGAAATATTTTCGTTTTCTTAACGAATTATTTACCTGTGGAACTGAAAGATCAACTATCTGCTATATGTGTATTTAAGATTGCTGCTGACGCTGTTTAATCTCTGCGATCGGTAATAGCAAAGTGTCTTCTATTTGCTGTCGCACTTCACGGCTGACATAACAATCGCTATTTAGGCAATCTACCAGTAATTTATTGGCATCATAATACTGCTGAAGCAATTCCTTCTGGTGTTGGCTGAACTGCCAATCATGACCAATATTACGAGACTTAATCATCACAGTTCTCAATTGCTTAATCCAAGACTGTCCCTTGATTTTCCACCATTGTTTAAATATTTCTATGCCACCATCTACATAAGGTAGTTGAGCCTTAAGTTGTTGGAGTGATTGTTGCATTTTAGGCTCAAGAGTAAGGCTAAACAAGATACGGGCTAGATCAATAGCAAGGGTAAGGAAAAGATTAAACTCATAGCCGTCACTAAGTGTAAGGGTAAGGTGGTCGTCAACATCACATACAAGGGTAAGAGCTATAAAAATCCTATTTGAGTTTTGAACAAGCTCCGTACATCTGAAGAGTGGCAAAGTCAAA
>NZ_JAQYWQ010000104.1 GCF_029379315.1 Nostoc sp. S13 | reverse complement strand
AAACCTCTCCGTATTCTCTCTTAGTCTTGTTCAGAAATCAAATAGGAGTCCTATAGATACTATTGCTGACCACAGCAAGGTAGGATTGATTTTGATTTATTTAGTTAATTTAGCAATACGAGAGCGATCGCTGCTCGATGTCATATAAAATTTCACAGTTGCAAAATTTTTTGGATTTTATATTTTCATTCAAAAACCAATATGATAAATATTATTTTAGATATTGCCGAAACACAAAACAAGACAATGATGTTTAAAGAACAGATTACACAAGAACTATAAAAATTACCTTAACCGTAGTTTTAGGAGTTTGCTGAAGGTAATATTAATAATTAATCCCCCCTTTCCTCCTGAAAAAGCGGGGCTATGTCCCCTATTTCTGAGAGTACTTGGGAGGATATTCAAGAGATAAATCTCACTAATCTACAAGTATTAATTATTTATTCAATTTAAACACACCTGCTAAAAGTTAAGTGCTGACTAAATCAACAGGTACAGAGACATTTGCCACAGAGCCATTGTTTAAGATAGGCTGGCGGGTTTTCAAGTCAAATTTGAAGCCATGTGGCAAAATATGAAGCTTTGCTCCGCAAATCGCCAAAGACTCATCCTTCAAAATTTCGCCCATATTGTTATATGTAGCTTCTGATTCATCAACAATCGTAACCGCACCTTGACCAATCACTTCAACTTGGTTATTTGTCACTACCATAGCGGTATTTTCGTCAATACCGAATCCCAAAACAGCAGGCTGTAATATCAAAGCTGATATTAAACGTCCCAAGCGGCCGCGCTGCGAAAAATGCTGGTCAATTACCACCCCTGGTAAGAAGCCTAGACCGGGGCCCATTTCCACAGTTTCAATCCGAGGATGTGTTTCTGAGTCGCCTTCCACAATCATTACGTCTGGCATCACGGCAGCTCCCGCGCTTGTGCCTCCAATAACTATACCTTCAGAGAAACGTTTATGAATCCCCAGATCAATTTCGGTGTCCTTGAGGATGCTGGTAATGCGAGCCTGGTTTCCCCCAGTAAAAAATATCCCACTTGCTTTATTAATTGCTTCTAAAGCGGTAGATGAAGATGCATCTTCGCGGGTTTCTGTATCAATAATGCGAACATTTTCCGCTCCCAACCGCTGAAAGACTCTAATATAATTTTCTCCCACTTCTCTTGGTAATTCTGTGGCCGCCGTGATAATTACAATGTACGCCTTCGTACCCCCAGCGCGTCGTACAAAGTCCCGCAAAATTATGCAATCTCCATCCTTGTCTTCAGCTCCCCCAATAATTACCAGCTGCCGTTTGGAATTACTTTCCACCATAATGCCTCCTGATTTGAGTTAATAAATTTTAGTAAACCATGACAATTGAAACTAGCAAAGCATCTCTTTGGTAGATTACTTGATAGAAGTAGAATTAAAATTTGCTTCGCTTTGCGATCGCAATCAAACCAAGAGATTTTTCCGAAAAATTACATCCAAAATAACTATCCTCAAAATTAATTTTTGTTTGTTTAATAAAATCCACAATGTCAACTACCTCTAGATAGATTTTCTAAAAGCATTGTTGACTATCTTGCTTATTGCCGATTGGAAGTTTATCGGGCGATCGTCAGTGATTGCGATTAACTCTAGCTGAGTGCAATTAGATAATCTGATCGAAAGTCCTAATGAATACGACTTCTGTAAAGCAAGTTAGTTAAGAAAAAACGTGCTTGTTCTAATGGGAGATGCCTGGGTTTACCTTGATAGACAATTTGATACTCATTCATGTCTGGGCCATCACCATGCCCAGAGATCAGCTTTTGGTGAAAAGCTTCCTCAGCAAGTTCTCGAATTTCATCTCTTAGAGCAGCTTGTGTGCTATTCATAACTTTGCTGTCTTTTTAATACCCCATGCCCATTTATACCAATTCTTGGGTTGGTGTTGCACCTTTCAAAGGTTATATCTTTGACTAGTCATGAGGATGAATTGACTGTTCTTTATTCTTTACCGAAGAAGGTGCGTTTAATTATGCCTTGAGATAGTTGAAAATGCTTACTAATAAAGTTACGGTGAGTTATGAATTAGATCAATGGCTTTGCCATCCCTCTCCAAAATTAATCTGAATCAATCTACAATCAATAAGTCTGAGTTACCATAACTCAGCATCTATATCTCAGGGTGTTTAGCCAAAGGTTCGTAATCAATGGTTCTACAAAAAAGCAGTGATTTAGTCCGCATTAATGCTAGAAGAACAGATGTATTCGATATTTTCAACTTCAAGCATTATATTGGGCCCAACCCCTATTTAAATACAGGGGCGCTAGTATTTGACCTTGCTCTAATTGACTCTAGAGAGCCTTTGCCCATTGAAGATTATATTGCAAGGATTGCCGTAGATGCGGAGCGCCTTGTCAAGAGCGATCGCTATCCACACCTGGCCAGCCAAAGCTACGAATCCCATGCCGATTTATTTGCCCAAGTTGTGTCCGAAGTCGGAAAACTGGACATGGATTTGCACCTTAGCCATTGGAGTGTCAAGCCGTATCCAAATTGCACGCGGATTAGTGTGCAATCGCTACATGAACGCACAACCAGAGAGATCGTTTATATTGTTTGGGATTGGTTTGAAGCCATTACCCAAAACGAAGACTTTAACTTTGATGAGCAGCTAGTGAAGCTGCAAAATAGATTCCGGGCATCTGTGTATGGTGGCCCGACGGTTTACGCCCTATTGCGAACAGCCTATGAAAAAGGTATTCCCGCCTTTTATTTGTGGGAAGAAGGATTAATGCAATATGGCTTGGGAAAAAAACATGTCCGGGGGATAGCAACAACATTTAACTGTGATAGTCATCTAGATTCGGAATTTACCACCCGCAAAGATGACTGCAAGGCATTTTTAAAGACCTTGGGTTTCCCAGTACCTGAAGGTGATATCGTCTTTTCTGAAAAGGAAGCCCTGGCGGCAGCAAAACAAATTGGCTACCCAGTGGCAGTTAAGCCAGTGGTGGGTCACAAAGGAATTGGGGTCACGGCTGATGTGCAGGACTCAAAAGAACTGGTATCTGCTTATAATAGGGCACTGGCAGCGATTCCCGAAGATCAGCTAACCCGGATAATTGTTGAGAAAAGCATCTCAGGATCAGATTTTCGCTTGTTGTGTGTCAATGGTAGATTTGTAGCTGCCACAGAACGCCGTCCAGCATCGGTTGTTGGTGATGGGTATTTAACACTTGTAGAGTTAATCCGCCAAGAGAACCGCAAACCTGCACGTTTAGACACGCCAACCTCGCCGATGAGTAAGATTCAGATAGATGAAGCGATGGAACTCTACCTAGACGAACAGCGCTTATCATTAGACAGCGTGATTGAGAAGGGACGGACTGTTTATCTGCGTAAAGTCGCCAATCTTTCAGCCGGAGGCATAAGCATCGATGCAACCCAGACAGTTCATGATGACAATATTATCTTGGCGCAAGATATTGCCCAACATTTCCAGCTAACTTGTCTTGGGATTGATGTCATTACCAAAAGTCTCTCAGAATCTTGGAAGTTCAGTAACTTTGCCATTCTGGAAATCAATGCTGCACCAGGCGTTTTAATGCATCTTAAACCTTCTGTTGGTGAAAGCGTTGATGTGCCTTCTCATATCTTAGAAACATTTTTTGAGTCGGGTACAGATGCGAGGATACCGATTATTACCTTTAATAAAATCTCTGTTGAAGAACTGCAAGCAACGATAGACCATATCCTTTTGCAACATCCCAACTGGACAATAGGCGCTATTTGTCGTGATGCCGTTTTTGTGAATCGCTCGAAAAAAGTATTAAGCAAAAATTACAACAGCAATGTCCAAACTTTGCTGCGTCATCCCAAACTTGATTTGCTGATTGCCGAGTATGGGGAAGACATCCTAAATGAAGAGGGTATGTTTTACCAGAGTAGTAATATCGTAGTTTTGGATAATCCCACCGAAACTGAGATGATACTAGTGCGGGATGTTTTCGATGGTTCTACTGTGGTGATTAAAAAAGGCAACGGCATTTCTGTGCGTCGCAAAGGGTTGATTGAAGATTATACTTTGGGTGAAGATGAACCATTTACACGGGTTTATTTGAAAGAAACTGGAGCGATTTTGTGAGCTAGGGAAATAGACGCTCAACCCAATATTTCTGAATCTAAGGGTTAATCAACAGCACTCAATAAGCTAAGAATTACTCACTTAAGCCCTAGCGAATGGAATTCGTACGCCAGTTGCTCTTAAGCGTTCCCGGAGGGTAGTAACTGGCGTGGGGTTTCTAACCGCTCTTTTTACCTTAAGTTGACACCAATGAGCAATGTTTCCTACCGCATAGTCTATTTAAGAGGAAAATAGCTGTAACTATTCCTCAGCAACCCAAGCACCATGAAAACCATAAGCATTCGTTGAGAAATTATCATCCGCGCACAGGTTCAGTGGTAACATCTTGGGCATTCACCACTATTAGGGTTGAAACGGGAATACCCGTAGCTTTAGTGCTAGGGAATGTCAAAGAATCGCATATGGCTTTTGATGACTGATAACATTGATCGCTATCTTCAACCAATCAATATAAGTTTGTTCTCTTCGGAGAACCAACTCCAGCACAAGCCTTTGCATTACCTGCTCACGGTTGGCAGACTCATCAGCAAGTGATGGCAAATCGATGGTTTCACATTCAGCAAGCTTTTTGCTTCGAGCCGCCACTTGTTGCTTCAGTAGGTGAATAATGGTTTCATTCGACAACTGCTCTGCAAAATGCAACTGGACTAGCATTGGTTCTCGGATAGTCGGTAAGGGCTGATAAGTCCCAAGCCATCGCGCAAATTCGGCTTTCCCTGGCTCCGTCACACTGTAGACTTTGCGGTTGGGGCGATCGCGCCCAATCTCAATCTTACAGGTAATCCAGCCTTGCTCAACTAGCTTATCAAGAGTTCTGTAAATTTGTGCCTGGTCTGCTGGCCACAAATGGGCAAGGCATTGATCAAAGCAGCTCGTTTTAAGGTCGTAGCCCGTCATTTCTTGCTGCTGAAGAAGACCTACAATTATATATGCTAGCGACATGAAGACTGTTTTCCCATAATTGACATTTTCTCGATCGCTTCTACACTATGTACTTCTTATAATTTTATGCTACTATATGATTAATCCAATATAAGATATGACGGTTATAAAAAGATATGTTGATTATAATGCTTCTTAGCAACGAAACCAAATACATGAACTGAGGTTGGGCAGATGGCTAATGGTGTTGTTTATACAAGACACTGAGAAAGTGGCAATGTATCTTAAGTGCAGCTCCCGTACTCTTACTTATAAGTAAGCTATGTGGAGCGTTTTGAAAACAAGGGAAGGAAAAAGTTCTGATAAGAGCCGCAAGCCTTCTAGCGAGCCTATACGGCATCATTGGTTATGCTATTCATCGCTAGCGGATTACTCAAGAAACCAGTTGTTCGCTCCGGTTTATCGTGATGAATACCGACGCAGAATTTATTTAAGCCATCAAAGACTATTGTAACGAGAGGATGGGTAACATTGACTTCTAACATACTTTTAGAAAGAATACGTCAACATCAATATCTGCGTGATTTACGAAACAAATTACTCCACTTGCACAAGATGTTGCTGGAGACAGAACGCATTGCCTACGAACAGGTTAGTGGACGAGTATCAAGCGGAGAACTTCTTCAGCTCGTCATCGCCCATGAACAATTTGCTTGGTTGCATCGCATTTCTGAAGTAGTTGTGCAAGTTGATGAAATGCTCGAAGCAGATGAACCAATAGCGCTGGACGATTTCCAAAAGTTGATTGCTGATGTCCGCACGCTGATTATACCGTTAGAGACGGGTAATACCTTCGAGAGAAAGTATTACAACGCTCTCCAGCGCGAACCTGGTGCTGTGTTGGCACATGCGGAGATATCAAGGTTTCTCACGTCTTAGGTCTAAGGGTGAATATACTGACTTTGGGCATTGGGCATTGGGCATTGGGCATTGGTAATTCTTCCCCATTCCCCATGCCCCATGCCCAAAAACTCCATCCCCTTGGGGGTGGGGTTTTTCATTTGTTGGAAATCGCTAATACCTGAATTTTCACGAGAAGTCCTGTTGTATGAGAGAAGGTGGTGATGAATAATACAGAAGAGAAGCTTTGCGATCTACCCTTATCATAATGACCAAAAACGAAAAGGATACAGAGCAAGTAAATTTATTTAGGGGAATCATTAATTTTTAATTTTTAATTTTTAATTTTGAATTCGGAGCGAAGCGACGTGACCACTGTAATATTTGTACATGGCACTGGCATTAGACAACGAGAATACAACGATACCTTTGAGATAATTGAGCAAAAGATTCACGCTCAACGTCCTGACATCAAAGTTGCTCCCTGCCTTTGGGGTGCATTAGGTGCAAAGTTCAATGAAAATCGGGCATCAGTACCCTTGGAGGATGGAACACTAGCTTTATCTCAAGGCGAAGAAGACGCAGATATTGTATTATGGGGGCAATTATACTGCGACCCTTTGTATGAATTGCGGCTGTTGTCTTTGAAACCTATTAAGTCAAGAAATCCTTTTGGGGAAAAACCAGGGGATATTTTACAATCTCGTGTTGCGAGTCTCACTCCGACATTGGAACTGGAAGCTAACTTGCAAGAGGCGGGAATTGCAGAGATATTTGCCCAAGCACGAGATACAGTTATCCGTAGTCAACCGTATAAAGGGGCATTGCTCACAGTTTCCGAATCTGATTTGAGTGAATATTATGCAGCAATAGCAAGAGCGATCGCAGCTCAAGCAATGTTTATTAGCGAACTGCAAGAAAAATTTCCCCCGATACTCACTGATGCCCAATTGCGCGATAAAGTTGTGGAATTGCTGACTCTGGCTTTGACAGAGGCAAAGTTAGGATTGGGTGGCTGGTTATTAAAGCCAGTTCTTGGACTAGCGCAGCACGGCGGAACGAATTATATAAGAAGAAACCGTGTTGAGCTAACTGATAAAATTTCGCCTATGCCTGGAGATATTTTGTTGTATCAGACACGGGGTGAAAAAATCAGGCAGTTTATCCAGGAACAAATTGCCCAAGCAGAACCGCCAGTGGTTTTACTCGCCCATAGCTTGGGAGGTATCGCTTGTGTAGATTTGCTAGTGCAGCAGCAGTTGTCTGGGGTGGAATTATTGGTAACAGTTGGTTCCCAAGCACCATTTTTATATGAGATTAACGCCCTCTACAGCTTAGAATATGGACAGTTATTACCAGAGCATTTCCCGGAATGGTTGAATATCTACGATTTACGGGATTTTCTCAGTTACGTTGGTAATAAAATTTTCCCTGAGCGCGTGCAGGATGTGCTAGTGGATAGCAGACAACCATTTCCCCGTTCCCACGGTGCTTATTGGACAAATGCCAAAACCTGGGAGGCGATTATTTCGAGGTTGCCATAATGGTTTACTTTTTACGGTATCTGGAAAACCCCTCTCCAAACCTCTCTCCTTTTAGGGGAGAGGCTTTAAATTTTCTCCCTTCCCTGGTAGGGAAGGGGGTTAGGGGGTTAGGTCATTTTCCCCATAACCTGAGAGGCTAAATCATCATGCAGTTGATGGCTAAACCTGAGCGGACATTTGGGTTAATCGTGGGTATTGAAAAGTACCAGAAATCTGAATGGAATGTCACGGGTGGGGGGCCAGCCGATGACGCACTGAAATTTGCTCGTTGGCTGCATCGGCGCGGTGTACCGAAAGAAAATATCCGGTTATGTTTATCAGCGCTGGAAGAAAATCATCAGTTAATTGGGGAATGTGGGTTAACTGTAGAGGAGGCAACAGAGCAAAATATCTCCGACATTGTGACTAACTTTTTATCTCCAAAGTCGGGGGATTTACTCTACATTTTTTGGGCGGGACATGGTTTGATTACCTCAGAACGAGAGCGTCGGTTGATTTGTGCTGATGCAAATCAACAGAATTGGCAGAATTTAGATTTGAATTCTTTATTAGTTTTGTTGGGTTCCGATAAATTTCAGATTCCTAATCATATTTGTATTATTGATGCCTGTGCCAATTATCTTTTAGAGTTGGATGGAAGACCAACTAACTTAGGTGGTAAAGCTTTTTTGAGTGGTGAGCCAAGGACAGATACTCAACAATTTGTGTTACTGGCTACGCGGGAAGGAGAGCAAGCTAAGGTAAATTCTGAAAATAAAACAGGATACTTTTCTCAAGCTGTCAGAGAGGCTTTTGCCGCAGCTAATGGGACTTTTCCGCCGAATATGATGGAAGTTACTGAGGCAGTTAAGCAGCGATTTACCAGTTTAGATAAAAAACAACTGCCGACTTATTTTTATTCTCGCAGTTGGAATGGAGATATTGAAAAATCTCATTTCAACCCGTTTGATATCCCGCATAATATCCCACAGAGTCAAGCTCGTAAGTTTGTCGGTAGGGATGAGGAAATAGAACAATTGCGGCAGCTATTACAAGCAAATGATGTGGTGGCAATTACCGATGCGACTGGGCTAGGTGGCGTGGGTAAAACAGAGTTAGCTATTCAATACTCATGGCAATATTTGGAAGATTATTCTGGCGGGTGTTGTTGGTTAAATCCCCAAGGTATTGATTTGGGAACCCAGTTAGTAGAGTTTGGAGTTGTGAATTTACCTAACTTTAATTTTCCTGATGGATTAAGCCTAGCAGGTCAAGTTGCTTATTGTTGGAAGAATTGGCAGGCTGGCAAAGTTTTATTAGTGTTTGATGATATCAAAGACTGGAGGCAAATTCAACTCTACCTACCACCTAGAGGTTCTCGGTTTAAGGTGTTAATTACCACTCGTCAAAATACAGGGTTAACATATCCATCACTACCGCTAGGTCAATTGTCAGGAGATGTAGCCTTAGAATTATTAACAACCCTGCTGGGAAAAGATAGGGTTGAGAATGAATTAGAATTTGCTAGGGGACTTTGCCGATTTGTAAATTATCTACCTATTGGACTTTACCAAATAGCAGCACAGTGCCGAGAGCCAGGGAGAGTATTATGCTAGCAGACATCCTCGCACAGCTACAAAAGCAAGCATCACCAGGCGAGTCTGGTGTAGCAGCAGCTTTTAAGTTGAATTGGCAAAGCTTGGAACCAGAGGCGCAAAAATTGGCTTGTCTGTTGAGTTTGTTTGCTTTGGCTCCTATCCCTTGGTCTTTAGTAGAATCAGCAGCAAGTTATAGCGATTTGGAATTTGACTTAAAAGCTAACTGCACTATTTTAGTTGAGCGTTATTTGCTGCAAGAATTGGCAGAGGACACTTACCAAATCCATGATCGCATTCGGGAATTATTGCAGCAGAAGTTAGAAGAGTTAGCTGAAGCTGACGAACTCAAGCATGGCTATTGTCAAGCAATGGTAGCCGTAGCTAAAGATATTCCTCAGACACCCACATTGATAGAAATTGCTCAAGCAACCCTAGCTATCCCTCACCTTGCCGGAACTGCTACAGTTTACCAAGCTTGGTTAAGCGATGATGATTTAATCTGGCCTTTTTTGGGCTTGGGTAGATTTTACCAAGGTCAAGGAGCCTACGTACAAGCCTTACCTTGGCGTGAACAAAGTTTATCAACTGCTAGAAAACGTTTTGGGGATGAACACCCCTCTGTGGCAACTAGCCTGAACAATTTAGCACAACTCTACTATTCACAAGGAAGGTACAGCGATGCCGAACCTTTGTACACCGAAATTTTGGCGATGACAAAACGCCTGCTGGGGGATGAACACCCCTCTGTGGCAACTAGCCTGAACAATTTAGCACAACTCTACTATTCACAAGGAAGGTACAGCGATGCCGAACCTTTGTATATCGAAGCTTTGTCTATGAGAAAACGCCTGCTGGCGGATAAACACCCCTCTGTGGCAACTAGCCTGAACAATTTGGCAGGACTCTATTATTCACAGGGAAGGTACAGCGATGCCGAACCTTTGTTAATCCAAGCTTTGGAGATTGCTGAAACACGTTTGAGGGCAAATCATCCCAATACAATAACCTTTCGTCAAAATCTGGAAGACTTACGTCGAAAATTGTCAATCCAAGCTTTGGAGATTGCTGAAAAACGATTGGGGGCAAATCATCCCAATACAGTAACCTTTGGTGAAAATCTGGAAGAATTGCGGCGGAATCGTCAGCCTTGATTCAGGAGAATGGTTGCTTTTGTCTCCCCTTGGTTTTAGTAATTTAGGTAATCTGCATCGGCTGCATTACCCGCCTGGGATTCAAATCCTAGTCTATAAGTAGGCAATATAATTAATTACACAATGTTATTGCCAATACACCAAAGCAAAATAATGCGATCGCAGCTATAACTACTTATCTACGATATGCTCTGCGAATGGTGCGATCGCAATGACTGTAAATATTTTTGTTTTTGCTGTGCCCCTACCGCGTGGTCTATTTACCTGAAAACAGCTGTAATGAGCCTCTGAACTCTATTAATGAGTCTTTGAACTCCATTAATGAGCCTCTGAACTCCATTAATGAGCCTCTGAACTCCATTAATGAGTCTCTGAACTCCGTTAATGAGCCTTTAAACTCCATTAATGAGTCTCTGAACTCCATTAATGAGTCTTTGAACTCCATTAATGAGCCTTTGAACTCCATTAATGAGTCTTTGATGTTCTCATTACAGTTAGGACTTACGCAAAACTAGACGCGCTTTAGGGCAATTCATGAATTCCCCCTAAAAAGAAAATCAAGATTTTGGCTATTGTTTGCGTAAATCCTGTTCATTTCCCTTACTAGTCGCTTTTTTGGAGAAAGATTTGCCAGCTAGCTATGATTGATTATGATACTCCAGAGAGGGCTAGCAGCACTACCATCTAAATAGCAGGTGTATAAGGGTTATAATTTCACCCAACTATTGCCCAAAGGTCAAGAAGCGTTAAGCATTACCTCACAGTACCTTAAGCAGGTACGGAGCGAAAAAAATACAAAAAACTTTTAAAGAATAAACCTAAAGGATAAGGCTATGGCAACCGAACAGTTAACTAGAGACAGCGATAATCTAGATTTAAATCAGCTACTAAGAACGCTGAATGCTGTTAAACAGGGTAACTTCTCGGCTCGGATGCCCATAGACCATACTGGTGTGGCGGGGAAAATAGCTGATACGCTCAATGATATTATTAATCAAAATGAGCGGATGGCCGCGGAACTACAGCGAATTGGTAACGTTGTCGGCAAAGAAGGCAAAATTGCCGATCGCGCCTCTCTCGGAGATGTTCGGGGTTCTTGGTTAAATTGTGTTACTTCTGTCAATACTCTAATTACAGATTTAGTCCAACCAACAGCTGAAACTACTCGTGTAATTCGGTCAGTTGCCAATGGTGACTTATCGCAAACGATCACCACAGAAATTGACGGCAGACCTTTGCAAGGTGAGTTTCTCCAAACTGCTAATATCGTTAATACGATGGTGGATCGCCTTGGTTCTTTTGCATCAGAAGTAACGCGGGTGGCGCGTGAGGTGGGAACTGAAGGGAAGTTGGGCGTCCAAGCCGAAGTGCAAGGTGTGGCTGGCACTTGGAAAGATTTGACTGATAACGTTAACTTGATGGCGGGTAATCTGACTGGACAAGTTCGCAACATTGCCGAAGTTGCCACTGCGATCGCTAATGGTGACTTATCCAAAAAAATCACTGTGAATGTGAAAGGCGAAATTCTGGAACTCAAAAACACCGTCAACACGATGGTGGATCAACTTAATTCTTTTGCATCGGAAGTCACAAGGGTGGCGCGTGAGGTGGGAACTGAAGGTAAGTTGGGTGTGCAAGCCGAAGTTAAAGGAGTCGCAGGGACTTGGAAAGATTTAACTGACAACGTTAATTTGATGGCAGGGAATCTTACAGCTCAAGTGCGTAACATTGCGGAAGTGACAACGGCGGTAGCGAATGGCGACCTTTCCAAGAAAATCACTGTTAATGTCAAAGGCGAAATTTTAGAGTTGAAAAACACCGTCAACATCATGGTGGATCAACTTAATTCTTTTGCATCGGAAGTCACAAGGGTCGCCCGTGAAGTGGGTGCTGAAGGTAAATTGGGCGGTCAAGCAGATGTCCGGGGAGTAGCGGGAACGTGGAAAGACCTCACCGATAGTGTGAATTTCATGGCGGGAAGCTTGACGGGACAGGTGCGAAATATCGCGGAAGTGACAACAGCAGTAGCAACAGGCGACCTTTCCAAGAAAATCACCGTGGATGTGAAGGGCGAAATTCTGGAACTCAAGAACACCATCAACACGATGGTGGATCAACTTAATTCTTTTGCATCGGAAGTCACAAGGGTGGCGCGTGAGGTGGGAACTGAAGGTAAGTTGGGCGTGCAAGCAGAAGTGCGCGGCGTAGCAGGGACTTGGAAAGATTTAACTGATAACGTTAACTTAATGGCAGGTAATCTTACCGGACAGGTGCGAAACATCGCGGAAGTTACCACAGCAGTAGCTAATGGCGACCTTTCTAAGAAAATCACTGTTGATGTCAAAGGCGAAATTTTAGAGTTGAAAAACACCGTCAACATTATGGTGGATCAACTTAATTCTTTTGCATCGGAAGTCACAAGAGTTGCCCGTGAGGTGGGTGCTGAAGGAAAATTGGGCGGTCAAGCAGATGTCAAAGGTGTAGCTGGCACTTGGAAGGATCTCACCGATAGCGTCAACTTTATGGCGGGAAGTTTAACGGCACAGGTGCGGAACATTGCCGAAGTGACTACTGCTGTGGCAACAGGCGACTTATCCAAAAAAATTACTGTCGATGTCAAAGGTGAAATTCAAGAACTCAAAAATACCATCAATACAATGGTGGATCAACTCAATTCTTTTGCAAGTGAAGTCACAAGGGTGGCGCGTGAGGTGGGAAGTGAGGGTAAACTGGGCGTGCAAGCAGAAGTGCGCGGTGTCGCTGGCACTTGGAAAGACTTGACCGACAGCGTGAATTTCATGGCGGGAAGCTTGACGGCACAGGTGCGAAATATTGCGGAAGTGACAACAGCAGTCGCAACCGGCGACCTTTCTAAGAAAATTACTGTCGATGTTAAAGGTGAAATTCTGGAGTTGAAGAACACAATTAACACGATGGTTGATCAACTCAGTTCCTTTGCAAGTGAAGTAACGCGAGTCGCGCGGGAAGTGGGAACTGAAGGTAAATTGGGTGTACAAGCAGATGTGAAAGACGTTGCTGGTACTTGGAAAGATTTAACCGATAGCGTGAACTTCATGGCGGGAAGTTTAACGGCACAGGTACGGAACATCGCCGAAGTTACGACTGCGATCGCAAATGGTGATCTTTCTAAGAAAATTACTGTTGGGGTTAAAGGCGAAATTCTGGAACTCAAGAATACCATCAATATAATGGTGGATCAACTTAACTCCTTTGCAAGTGAAGTGACGCGAGTGGCGCGGGAGGTGGGAAGTGAGGGTAAACTAGGCGTGCAAGCCGATGTGCGCGGCGTCGCTGGCACTTGGAAAGACTTGACCGACAGCGTGAACTTTATGGCGGGAAGCTTAACGGCACAGGTGCGAAACATTGCCGCCGTTACCACCGCCGTCGCAAATGGCGATTTATCTAAGAAAATCTCCGTTGATGTCAAAGGTGAAATTTTAGAGTTGAAAAATACCGTCAACACGATGGTAGATCAACTAAATTCCTTTGCATCGGAAGTTACAAGAGTTGCCCGTGAGGTGGGAACTGAAGGGAAGTTGGGCGTACAAGCAGAAGTTAAAGGTGTAGCCGGGACTTGGAAAGATTTAACTGACAGTGTAAACTTCATGGCGGGAAGTTTGACGGCACAGGTGCGAAACATTGCCGAAGTTACCACGGCGGTAGCAAACGGCGACCTCTCGAAGAAAATCACTGTCGATGTGAAAGGTGAAATTCAGGAACTCAAGAACACCATTAACACAATGGTGGATCAGCTTAATTCTTTTGCATCAGAAGTTACCAGGGTTGCCCGTGAGGTGGGAACGGAAGGTAAACTTGGGGTGCAAGCTTACGTCAGAGGAGTTGCAGGTACTTGGAAAGATTTGACGGACAACGTTAACTCGATGGCAGGGAACCTCACCGGACAAGTTCGCAACATCGCCGAAGTTACCAAGGCGGTAGCAAATGGCGACCTCTCGAAGAAAATTACCGTCGATGCTAGAGGTGAAATTTTAGACTTAAAGAATACCACTAACACAATGGTTGATCAACTCAGTTCCTTTGCAAGTGAAGTAACGCGGGTGGCGCGGGAAGTGGGAACTGAAGGTAAGTTGGGCGGACAAGCCCAAGTCCAAGGTGTTGCAGGGACTTGGAAAGATTTAACTGATAACGTTAACTCGATGGCGGGTAACTTAACGGCACAAGTGCGCGGGATTGCCAGAGTTGTGACAGCAGTTGCTAACGGTGACTTGAAACGCAAACTGATGTTAGATGCCAAGGGAGAAATTGAAACTTTGGCAGAGACAATCAACGAAATGATTGATACCCTAGCGACCTTTGCCAATCAAGTAACCACAGTGGCGCGGGAAGTGGGAATTGAAGGGAAGTTGGGCGGACAAGCTAGAGTACCTGGGGCGGCTGGGACTTGGAAAGATTTAACAGATAATGTTAACGAACTCGCTGCTACACTTACCACCCAGTTGCGAGCGATCGCAGAAGTTGCTACAGCTGTAACTAAGGGCGATTTAACTCGTTCAATTGCCGTGGAAACATTAGGGGAAGTTGCCATCCTCAAAGACAACATCAACCAGATGATTGCCAATCTCCGGGAGACAACGCAGAAAAACACCGAACAAGATTGGTTGAAAACTAACTTAGCCAAGTTTACCCGAATGCTCCAAGGTCAGCGAGACTTAGAAACTGTATCTAAACTAATTCTCTCAGAACTGGCGCCCTTGGTAGGAGCGCAACACGGCGTATTCTTCCTGATGGAGTATGGGGAAAGTATGCCATATTTGAAACTAATTAGTAGCTACGCTTACCGCGAACGCAGACATCTGGCTAACCGCTTTCACTTGGGTGAAGGTTTGGTGGGACAATGCGCTTTAGAAAAAGAGCGAATTTTACTGACGGAAGTCCCAAGTGATTATGTCAGAATTGCCTCTGGTTTAGGAGAAGCAACTCCACTTAACGCTGTGGTGTTACCTGTACTTTTTGAAGGACAAGTCACAGCAGTAATTGAATTAGCATCCTTCCGCCGCTTTAGCGAAATTCATCTGACATTCTTCGACCAACTTACCGAAAGTATAGCGATCGTTCTGAATACGATCGCCGCATCGATGCGAACTGAAGAATTACTCAAGCAGTCGCAATCTTTGGCTGAAGAACTCCAAACCCAGCAAAGCGAACTTCGGGAAACCAACAAACGTTTAGAAGAACAAGCGCAATCACTCAAAGCCTCTGAGGATTTACTCAAAGGACAGCAAGAGGAACTGCAACAAACCAACGCCGAATTAGAAGAAAAGGCAGAATTGTTGGCTATGCAGAAGAAAGAAGTCGAGCGCAAAAATCGGGAAATTGAACAAGCAAGAGTGTCTTTGGAAGACAAGGCTGAACAACTCGCCCTTTCTTCAAAATATAAATCAGAATTTCTTGCCAATATGTCCCATGAACTGCGGACACCGTTAAACAGCTTATTAATTTTGGCGAAGCTGTTAACAGATAACATTGATCGCAACCTCACCGCCAAGCAAGTCGAATACAGTCAGACAATTTACTCAGCCGGTACTGATTTATTGACGTTAATCAATGACATTCTGGATCTCGCGAAAATTGAATCTGGAACGATGTCCATTGACATCACCCAAATGCCATTGACAGAGTTGGGTGAGCAGATTGAGCGCACTTTCCGCCAAATTGCTCAGAGCAAAGGACTTGCCTTCGCAATTGAATTTAGTGCGGAATTGCCACTGACTATATATACAGATGTCAAACGCTTACAACAGGTATTAAAAAATCTGCTCTCCAATGCTTTTAAATTTACAGAGCAAGGGGAGGTACGCTTACGGATTGCGGTGGCAAAGCAAGGGTGGAGTAACGACCATGAAACTTTAAATAGTGCCCAGCATGTGATTGCCTTCTCAGTCAGCGATACAGGTATTGGCATTGCCCCTGACAAGCAGAAAGTTATTTTTGAGGCATTTCAGCAAGCCGATGGCTCTACCAGTCGGAGATACGGCGGCACCGGATTGGGCTTATCAATTAGCCGCGAAATTGCCCGTCTCTTTGGCGGCGAAATTAAACTAATTAGTCAACACGGTCAAGGTAGCACCTTTACATTCTACTTCCCACAATTGAGTTCCGAGTCACGATTGCTGACTCCTGAGTCAACATCAACACTCCCATTCGGCTACGCTCAGGGCAACCCCACTCCCCACTCAGAGACGCGATTAATCGCCTCTCTACTAATAAATGACGATCGCACTACTATTGAAAGAGGCGATCGCGTGTTACTAATTGTCGAAGATGACGTTAATTTTGCGCGTATCCTTCTAGATATGGCGCAACAGCACGGATTCAAGGTAATAACTGCCCAAACCGGCAGTACAGGTTTGATGCTAGCGCAGCAATTCCTACCTTCAGCGATTTTGCTAGATATCAGGTTGCCCGAAATGGATGGTTGGTCGGTATTGGATCGTCTCAAACATGACCCAAATACGCGTCACATTCCCGTACATATTATGACCGTTGAGGAAGGGAGACAGCGCGGTTTGCAACTAGGTGCGATCGCATATCTGCAAAAGCCGTTAACCAGCCAGACAATATCTGAGGCGTTGACCAAAATTAAAGGTTTTGTGGAGCGCCAAGTGAAAAATTTGTTAGTAGTCGAAGATGACGACACTCAACGGCTTAGTATTGTCGAGTTGATTGGCAACAGCGATGTTTCTATCACTGCTGTGGCCACGGCTACAGAAGCACTAGAAGCTATTCGCGCCCAACATTTTGATTGCCTGGTTCTCGATTTAGGGCTACCCGACATGACCGGGTTTGAACTGATCGAGCAGATAAAGCTTCTACCTCACGGCAAAACTTTACCAATTATTGTCTACACTGGTAGAGAAATTAGTAAAGCTCAAGAAACGGAACTCAGACGGATTGCCGAGACAATTATCATTAAAGATGTGCGATCGCCCGAACGTCTCCTCGATGAAACAGCATTATTTTTACACCGAATTCAAGCAAATTTACCTGCACCCAAGCGAGAAATACTCGAACAACTGCATTCACAAGATTACTTACTAACTGGCAAAAAAGCGCTAATTGTAGACGACGATATGCGTAATATCTTCGCCCTTACCAGTATGTTGGAGCGTTATCAAATACAAGTTTTATATGCTGAAAACGGCAGAGAGGGGATTACTCTGTTGGAAAATACACTAGATATTGATGTCGTTTTGATGGATGTAATGATGCCAGAAATGGATGGTTACGAAACAACACGCTTAATCCGCCAAAACGATCAATTTAAAACTTTGCCAATTATTGCACTGACTGCTAAAGCCATGCAAGGCGATCGCGAGAAGTGTCTTGAAGCCGGCGCCTCAGACTACATCACCAAACCCGTAGATACCGAACAATTGCTTTCATTGTTGCGTGTTTGGCTGTATCGTTAACTAAAGTCTGTAGAGAGGTGTTAGCAAAGCAGCACAAACTGCAATTTCGCCTCTCTACTCTCATATTATTTCACGAAATACCTAATACAGATATATAGGTAGGGGCATACATCTGTACGCGATCGGGTGCAGCGTGTTATTCGGTGGTGACAAACTACTCCTCTTCCACTGTATCTTCATAGATGAGAATATCCTGTTCCTCTGCTTCTACATTGAATTCAACACGACTCTGTAAAACTATTTCTTCAATTACTGCTACTCCTTTGCCCTGTTCTAAAACCGTATCAAAACGGTGCATTAGTTCTGGGATATTTATAACTTCTTCTATAGATTCCATATATTTTTTGACAATAACTTTGATGTTATATTTTGACGTGGCTTGTTCCTCAATTTTACCTAATATTTCTTTGGCTGTCTGTTGACTTTTCACAACAAAAGTAATAGGGTATCTCTGTACCTTATCAATATCCAAAAAATATTTACCAGCATCAATAGTCTCTGTTACCTGGAAGAATCGTCCGAGGGGTTTCATAACAAAATCTATACCCCCATCATTTGCATTTGTACGACCAGTCTTATACAAAATTAAATATTCAGCATTTAGTTCATCAGGCGACCATCCCCAATATATTTTTTTATCTCCGTAATACTCCTTTAGAATTGCATAACTTACAATTTCAAAAACTCTTGCATCTATATTTGGTCTTAGCAAACCTCGGATAAATTCAATTGCTCGCAAAGGCTCTTGTTGGTGAATGTCAATCATTTCCTGACAATAGAACATGAACTGGCTAAATGCCTCCCTACGTGCTGCCACATAAGCATCAATGATATCTCTAATAGCCTCAGCAATATTTATTTGAGTATCATCAATATAAAATTTTATGAGATTTTCGTTAATCCAATATCTATTTGTTTTGGCATCTCTTATTACAGGTACATAATATAACGTTGGAAAATATTTTTTAAACTCTTCATTTAGTCGATGGTTTAGTGCATGATTTTGCAGCTTATCGCCAAATGGAAGCTTTCTTTGTCTTGTAAAAAGTGTCGAAAACTGGGCACCTTGATACTCATCATATCCATCCTTAAGGTGAAACTCATTATTCAAATAATCTTCAACTAAAACATAGATAGCGTAGTGGTTTGCAAATCCTGCTCGTGATTTAGATCCTCTATTAGCAGCTTTTGTCTTAATATTTAGGTACTGCAATAACTCACTATATTTAAAAATTTTATCTCCATAGTTTGGAAAATAGTAATTTAGAATATCAAGGTTTTTTTTGTGAATTCATGCTTTACTATCGGCATCAAAAAGGCTCCCCTGTATATTGATTTCTTGCCCATTTTTATTTTTTTTAGTATTGTTCTTTTGCGGAGATAATAACTTTTCTCCTTTGTATTCTTTCCACCCTAGAACACGTCTAAGACCAATTCTCAAATATTCTTCTTGAGATTCTATGCTAATAGAAATCCGCCCTAAACGTTTTGCCACAGCAGCAGATGTAAAAGTTCCTGCGAATGGATCAAGCACAATACTACCCTGATCACTACTTGCAAGAATAATTCTCTCTAGTAATGATTCGGGTTTTTGTGAGGGATGATTTTCATATTCTTCCATTTGATATCTTACACGAGGAAAGTACCATACATTCCCAGGTACTTTTTCTGTATTGTATAGGCTTGGAACGGATTTTCTATAATCAATCAACTTCCTCTGTGCGCCTGTTTTTGCTTCTATTTTAATATCACCAGAATTGAAAATATAATTGTTTTTGTCTTTAACACAGTGAAGTATTGGCTCATACATTGAGCCGAAGTATTTTGTTGCTTGAACTCCAGAACTATCGTAATGCCAGACAATTCGGCTAAGAATTACCATTTTCTGCCTTAAGTAAAGCTCAAAGTATGGCATCGCTTGAGTGCTTGTCATCACATATAGGGTTCCATTTGGCTTCAATATCCGAATACATTCATCAAGTAATTTGTATGCCCACTTTGCATACTCCTCCTCAGACTCCCATTTGTCATAGAAATTTGAAAACCGTTTTCCGATGTTGTAGGGAGGATCGATAAAAACAATATCTACAGATTCAGAGGAAATCTCACTAGATAAAATATGTAGGGCATCGCCATGAAATATAGTATGTCCCTCGTTTCCATATCGTTCAAACATGACCATTTATCTGAAAATAAGCTGTGCGTGAAAAAACAGCCTTAACTCTACACCATTATTGATACTGCAATAAGCTACTGAATTAGTTATTATACTGACGATTCCCATATACGCTATGAGTGAGAGGAATTGAATAGGCGATCGCTAAGTACAGCATTTGATTAATTCGTAGTAAATTCTCTGCGTGCCTCTGCGCTTCCCTCTGCACGCCTTTGCGTTTAAATTAACCCTCAATTGCCTTGAGATCATAAAACTTTGTATCCTGGATTAAGAGGTCTTAATAGTTCTTTTAAAACTGGTGCAAGAAGATTTTAGGCTAATTGTTGATTTAGTTTTAGTTCTAGGCGTTGCAGCCTGTGGCGGACTGTTGGCGGCACTTTTGCGACAACCCGTGCTGCTAGGATATCTGATTGGCGGGATGATCATTGGGCCAGCCGGACTGGGACTGATTAAAGAAATTATTCAAGTAGAGACTCTGGCACAGTTCGGGGTCGCCTTTTTGCTATTCGCCTTGGGTGTAGAATTTTCCTTTGCAGAACTCAAAAAGGTAAAAGCGATCGCTCTTGGTGGAGGTGGACTCCAGATTGCTTTGACGATTTTGGTAACAGTTGTGGTATGCGGGTTAACCGGAGCCTGGGGAACTTTACCTGCAAAGGGGATGTTTTTGGGGTGTATTTTGTCCTTGTCTTCCACAGCCGTTGTCCTCAAGTGCTTGATGGAGGACAACGAAACAGAAACGCCTCACGGGCAAGTGATGCTGGGTATTTTGGTAGTACAGGACTTGGCACTGGGACTGATGTTAGCAGTCTTACCAGCCCTCAACCAACCAGCAGAAACCATTGGCATCACCGTACTAACAGCCCTAGCTTTGATTGGTTTATTTGCTGCTGGTGCAGTAGCTGCGGGGATTTGGCTGATACCGCCTTTGTTGCGACTCTTAGCCCGTACCGAAAGCCGAGAACTATTTTTATTAGGGGTTGTAGCCCTATGTTTGGGCATTGCCTTGCTGACAGAGCATTTGGGGCTGTCGATTGAGATGGGGGCATTTGTCGCCGGTTTGATGATTTCTGAGGTGGAGTACGCCGATCAAACCCTGACTTATGTCGAACCACTGCGAGATATTTTCGCCAGTTTATTTTTTGCCGCCATTGGGATGTTAATTGACCCAGTGTTTTTGTGGAACAACCTAGAATTGATTTTGGGGTTGGTGGCAATAGTTTTCGTCGGTAAATTTTTGATTATTACCCCCCTAGTGAAACTGTTCCGCTACCCTTTGAAAACAGCCATAATCGCCGGTTTGGGACTGGCGCAAATTGGGGAATTTTCCTTTGTTCTCGCCAGTGAAGGACAGTCTTTAGGGCTGGTATCCCCACCAATATACTTATTAATTTTGGGAACCACCGCAGTCACACTCATGCTTACTCCGTTTGTCCTGCGGTTAGTGCCATTTTTATTTAACTTTGCCGAATCAATGCCCTGGTTGAAACCGTATTTAGAAGAACAAGAGGCGCGGGATGTATCAGAAGATTTGCCCTTCAAAGACCATGTGGTAGTCTGCGGTTATGGGCGAGTCGGCAAAAATTTGGTGAAATTATTGCTGCAACACGACCTAGCTGTGGTAGTAATCGACCAATCAGAGAGTAGAATTCAACAGTTGCGTGAGGCTGGGGTGTCTTATGTCTATGGCAATTGCGTGAGTTTACATGTTCTGGAAACTGCCGGGGTGAATCATGCTAAAGGAATGGCGATCGCACTCCCAGACCCCATGAGTACCCGTCTTTGCTTGAAACGTGCTTTAGAGTTGCGCCCAGAATTAGATTTGGTTGTCCGTGCTACCCAGGATAAAAATATTGAAGTGCTGTATCAATTAGGAGCCAGAGAAGTTGTGCAACCAGAGTTTGAAGCTAGCTTAGAAATGGCAACCTATTTATTAACTGGCTTAGGCTTGTTGTCGCCAGCTGTCGTCCAACGCGAAATGCAGCAAATCCGCAACGATCATTATTTAGATTTGCGGCCAGAGCGTTCTGCTACTGAAGTTGCCCATGATTTGCGCCAAGCAACTCGCGATTTAAATCAGCGCTGGTATCCTTTACCATCTGCTTCACCCCTAGTTGGCATGAGCATAGAAGAAGCAGATATGCGCTACTTAACAGGAGCGAGTTTGATGGCAATTCGCCGCGCTAACGGGGATGAAATCGATTATCCCAATAATCAAACCAAATTGGAAGATGGCGATCGCTTGCTGGTAGTGGGAGCAGATGAAGAACTGGCGGCTTTGGCAGAATTAGCTAAAGGACAAGCTGTTGTTCCCGGAGAAAATAGTGCTTGTCAGTGGATTACAGTTAATGCAGATGCGCCAACGTTAGGTAAAACCCTTGCAGATTTAGATATCGCCAAGCAATATGGAGTACAGGTACAGGCAATCCGGCGAGATGGCAAGTTTATCCGCTATCCTGATGGCGGTATGGACTTGCGAGTTAGCGACCAAGTATTGTTATGCGGTAGCTTGACAGGCCTGAGTCAACTAGAACTCACATTCAGCACCTTCAACTATCACATCGGTAAAAATAGTATATAAGAACTATGAAATAAGTCGGCTGTGATCAGATTATTCAGAATAAATAGCATTAACTTGGAAGTGCTGGCTCTAAGGATATTGGGTTAATTGATCAATGCAAGTGTTCTTGGCTCAGTCTAGTCATGTCTGCGTCCGTAATTTTGATCATTTATAGCGAATAGACATCTCCGAAAAAGAATGTAGAGATGCGAAACTTCGCGTCTCTACAAGGGTTCTAGATAACGCATATTTAATTTCTGGAGATGTTTATTCTCTTTTAAATACAAAACATTGCCATGCGTAGGCTAGCAAAAACCGCAGGCATCGCTTGATCTTAAATCATACCCGCAGCTAGTCCCAACCCAGGTCTTACCCTGAGCCTGCGCCGTACCCTTCTCTACGAGAGGCTGCGCTAACGGGATCTTGCTACGCGGAGCGTCTCGTAGGAAGGGCATCGCTGCCATCATCCTCTTAGGCGCAATTTAGGAATTGCCCTAAAGCGCGTGTAGTTTTGCGTAAGTCCTAAACTCGAAAAATATGAAGATTATACAAAGATCAGTACTTTTAGATAGATTTATCCGCAAATAATGTGAAGAATATGCAAAGATGTTTCTTGAAATATAGACATCTAAGTAAATTAGGATGTAATTAGTTAAAGAATTCAGAAGTCAGAATTCAGGAGCGGAGGAATGAAAGCTCTGCCAAGGCGTCAGAATCAAGACGTTAACGAGTCAGGAGTGAGAATTGAGCATGAATTCTCACTCCTGACTCCTGAATTCTGTTTCGATAAAACAGCACTAACAGCAACTTGAGAACTGAAGTTACTGAAAAAATTGATTTAGTCAGGTAAAAATTATGGCAAATATCATTGGCACTATTGGTGATGATACCCTACTGGGTAGTAACGGTGCAGATACAATCAACGGTAAAGCAGGCAACGATACCATCACAGGAAATAAGGGTGACGACACTCTGACTGGTGGCGGTGGCAAGGATAAATTTGTTTACAATTTGGGCGACGGCACTGATACTATCACCGATTTCGGTGGCATTGGTAAAGGGATAAACCCCACACCAGCAGTCATTGCTGAAGTGGATACCATCAAATTCCTTGGTGCTGGTTTCACTCCCCAAAATCTGCTGCTTACCCAGAATGGGAGCAATCTGGAAATCACCTTTGAAGGGGTAGGTGGTGCAAAAGTCATCTTGCAAAACTTCAAATTAGAAAACTTGGAGAATCTCAAAGCTTCTGCAACAATACCAGCGATCGGTAATATCCTGTTTAATGGGCAAACTAGCATCACGGACAATTTTAATGTCCTTGATGCCAACTCCACTGATACTAGCCTGGGCATCAAGAACACGGTAACTTTCCTCAATGACCTTGATAACAACATTACGGGTTTAGACGACTCAAATGATGTCATCAATGGTCAGGGGGGCAATGACAAAATCGATGGCTTGAGTGGTAACGACTTGCTACGGGGTGGTACGGGGAATGATACTCTCATCGGTGGTACGGGCAATAATACCCTCTACGGTGGTATTGGTGACGATTACTTGACCGCTAACAGTTCAACAGGCAATAATCTGCTCTCTGGGGACGATGGCAATGATTCTCTCTCCGTTTCTGGCTACTACACCTTCACATACCCAGACGACGAGTATGACTCTCGCTCGTCAGGCAATAACACCCTCAACGGTGGCGCTGGTCAGGATAACTTGAGTGCTGACGGTTCAAAAGGTAATAACCTGCTTTCTGGGGACGATGGCAATGATTCTCTCTCTGTCTCTGGCTACTACCAAGGAAATGACTACGACTTCCAGGAATCTCGCTCGTCTGGCAATAACACCCTCAACGGTGGTATAGGTAACGATAGCTTGACTGCTAGCGGTTCAACAGGCGATAACCTGCTCAATGGTGGCGATGGCAATGATTATATCTCCATCTCTGGCTACTACAGCTACACTCCCAACGGAGACGAGCACGAACCCCGCAACGTCTCCATCACATACGACTCTCGCTCGTCTGGCAAGAACACTCTCAACGGTGGTATAGGTAACGATAGCTTGAGTGCTAGCGGTTCAACAGGTGATAACCTACTCTCTGGTGGTGATGGCAATGATACTCTCTCCGCCTCTGGCGCCACTGGTAATAACATCCTTGATGGTGGCAATGGCAATGATATTCTCACGGGTGGCAATGGCAATGATATCCTCACGGGTGGCAACGGTAATGACACCCTCTATGGAGGATCTGGTACTGATACCTTTGCTTTCAATAGTTACAATCAAGGCACTGATCGTCTTTATGACTTCAACCCCACTAATGAATTGATTCAGGTATCGGCTGCTGGTTTTGGTGGCGGGTTATCAATCGGTTCACTCTCAGCGACCCAGTTTACCCTTGGAACGTCTGCAACGACAAGCAATCAACGATTTATATATGACAATATTACAGGTGGACTGTATTTTGACCTTGATGGCAGTGCGTCTGGGTTTAGTCAGGTAAAATTTGCCCAACTATCTGCTGGTGTGACACTAACCAAAAACAATTTTGTGGTTGTTTAATCTGAATTAGGGTTTTTCCATCACTAAGCGGCACGGAATACAAGGTACTTACAAAAGCACCTTGTATTCGATTATTCAATCCAATTCCTGTTAACAGAGAGTAGATGTTGGGTTTTGTTCCTCAAGTTTCGGCATGGGTGCGGATGGGAGAGCAAGTTTTCTGCGCTAAGTCAGTTCATGTCTGCGTTCATATTTTTGATAACCTATAGCGATTCTTGTTTAGATGGTGTTGCTGAATCAAGGGATGATTTTTGTAGGGTGGGCCGAAAAGCCCGTCCCGAAATATAGCAACCGCCAAGGCGATTAGGACGCTGTGCGAAGCACATCTTCCATAGCAT
>NZ_JAQYWQ010000025.1 GCF_029379315.1 Nostoc sp. S13 | reverse complement strand
TTTTTTCTTTTAATCCTTTTATTAAGAATACTCGGAAAGTGACAGAAGAGGGATAAAATCGTTCAACTGAGCGTTCGCGTAGCGCGATGCCCTGAGCTTGCCCTACCCTTCCCTACAGGAGGCCAAGGGCGAACGGGAAGCCAGCTACGCAGAGCGTCTTGTAGAGAAGGGTCTCGGAGAGAAGTTAAAATCTAAAATCCTCTCATTGTGTGACGTAGCAGTGCTACCTCTCTACATTCTTTTTCACTCCTATGTCTAATTAATAATTGATAATTCATAACTTCTATCTTCTTGTACTAGTAACTTTCCATCTTTAGTTAGCTTCAGTTGCTGTCCCCGCCACTCTATAGTGTTGCCAATGAAGCCAAAACACCAAATAGCAAAGCTTAACAAGTCGCAGCAAGGAACGAGCCAAATAAACTTTTTGACAATTGGATCTTTCAGACTGATAGTACCAACAACCCAAGCCATCACCAATCTTGTTATCCAACAGATAGATAGTCCTAGCCATCCTAGTATTGAACCATCCGTGGCAATTAGCAGTAGCAAGCTAGTGACGACACCATAGGTAAAAATTAGTCCTAAATAACCCCAAGGACGAGAAACTCGTTTACCACGCGCCCAACGAATCTGGCGCTTGATGGCATCAACTAAGTTGTTGCTTATTTGTACATGTTCAACAACATAGTCAGAAAGCACAACTTTGTAACCTGCTTGCACAGGTAGATAGCCAAGTTGGAAATCATCTGCCAGATAATCAGCAATTGCTTCAAATCCACCGATGGCTTCTAGTACTTTTTTAGGGATGACAATGGTGGAACCAAAGGCATATTTTATCCCATTTTCCTTGATGTTGCTAACTAAAACCCCAGCATGAAATTCAGTATTAACAATAGCCTCTAATGTCGATATCCATCCTTGAGTTAAGGTTCGATACATACAGGTAACTACACCCACGCTTTTATCTTGTAACGGCTGGATAACTCTTTGCAAATAATCTCTTCCAACTCGGATGTCACTATCAGCAAGGAGTAAAATTTCGTATTTAGCTTTGGCTGCGGCATTGGCCAAGTTGCTAACTTTGAGATTTGTGCCAATGACGCGATCGCTTACAATCAGTAGAATATCCAAATCTGAAAAATGATCGATGATTTTATCTACAACCTCTATGCAAGGGTCTTTAGAGTTTTGCACAGCGAAGATGATTTGATATTCTGGATAATCCTGCTGACAAAATGAGGCTAGGTTTTCATAAGTATCGCTATCAAGCCCACAAATGGGTTTGAGGATACTAACAGGTGGATGAAACTCTAAATCAATTGCCCGGGTATCAGCAAAAAAAGTTATTGCTGCATAAATTGCATAGCAATAAAACAAGACAGATAATATACACCAAATTAGGAGGAAATCAATGATAATTAGGTGAAAATTCGTGAAAAAAGTAGATGCAAATATGGACATTGATTAGCAGGCAAGTAATATTCGGATTTTCTAGATTCGCTGCCGATAAGTTTAGGACTTTTTTATGTCTATTAAATGAAATTGGGATGACAAAGTTATTACTTTTGAATTCAGAATTCTGCCTTCTTCTTTAGGTGGTACGTTGGGATAATAAATGGTGGTTGGTAATTTCAAAGCCGTTACTAAGAAGTACTTCCCGTACCTGATTACTTAACAAGGCAGCAAGTTCTGCTTCACCTGCCCCTGCTGCTCCATTCAAAGGAGCGCCATGAATAGCGCTCGCCGGATGAGAGTAAATCTCCACCAAGTTTGCCTGAATTTGGGGTATCAACCCAAGCAAATATTCCTCTGTAATGCCACCACTTTGCAATAAACCGTAAACTCTTTGAGTAAAGCTAATGCCTTGTGATTTTAGCATCTTCTCACCATAGCAGCGTAGTCTGCCAAATACTCCTGACCAAACTAGCTTTGTCAGCAGATGACTGCGATTAAATCTTAGACTCAACCCTAACTCCTCACTGGGAAGACGAATTACTTTAATATCAAATTCTGGTGCCAGGTCAACTAAAATACGTAAGACCACTGGATGCATATGCAAATGCAAATGTCCATCCACATGAGAGAGAGGCAAACCAGTTGAACGGTATTTTTCCAACTGGGCGCGAATTTCTTGCCGTAGTTCTTGACGGGTTTGGCTGACAAATTGATAGCGTAACCCAGCAATCAATGGACTGTTGGAAAAGTTACCTTGTTTGTCAACTAAATGGGGAATTTGCTCTGGCGGTAGGACAGAGCGCCCACATATCAACACAAGATGTAGACCAACAGCTAGGTTGGGGTTGGCACTTGACAAGGTGACAGCCTCATTTGCAGCATCAGCGCTCACCATCAGGCTGGTACTCGTTAGCACTCCTTGTTTGTGTGCTTTGATAATTGCTTGATTAACTCCTTCAGAGAAACCAAAGTCATCACCATTGATGATGGCGAATCGCTTTGCTTGCATATGTTTTGTATTTTTTCTGATAATTGAGGTATTGACTGAGACTGATACCAATTCTGCATGAAGATGCGCCAAACTATATGAGGAACGAACTGCAAAGGGCGCAAAGGACACGAAGAAAGAAAAAAAATTTGGTGCAGCCTCAATACAGTTTAGTTAAGCATTTCTTCCTTTTCTTCCTTTGCGACGGCAGTCGCTACAACGGGGGGAACCCCCGCAACGCGCTGCCTCTTTTTTGCGTTCTTTGCGGTTCGTTAAAAAAATTGAATTTGACAAAGAGTTAAGCCTTAACCCAAGCGTATTGCGTGCAGCCTCACAAACAAATGGTATGATACCACTGTTTGATATTTGGCTGGGTTAGCTCCAAAAAGAGCAACCAACTACTAACCAACAACTACTGATTCGGCTTTCGCAGTTGCTTGGGTGCGACGATCTTTTAAGTAGGAGAAAAATTCCCGCCCCTCACGCAGACGGCGCACTAACATTTGGGGATCAGTGAGCATTTCAGTGACAATTGGGATGATCGCTCTGGGACGGAAGTAGAACTTCCGATACATTTTCTCAACTGCATCCTCAATTTCAGCACTGGAGAGATTTGGATATTGCAGTGTGGACATTTGAATTCCAGAACTGGCAACTAAGGAATTGTTACTAAACCAATTATTTTCCTGTGCTTGACGATAAAGTTCTGTTCCCGGATAGGGAGCTGCGATCGAAACCTGAATTGTATGAGGACTAATATCGCAAGCAAAGCGAACTGTTTCCTCAATTGTTTTTTGGGTTTCGTCGGGTAAACCAATGATAAATGTGCCGTGTACGGTAATGCCAAGTTTATGACAATTGTCCATAAACTTCCGCGCTACTTCTAGCTTGACTCCTTTCTTAATCCCATCCAGAATTTGCTGATTCCCAGATTCAAATCCTACTAAGAGTAGGCGTAACCCATTATCGCGTAGTTGTTTGAGGGTGTCATAGTCGAGATTGGCACGGGCGTTGCAACTCCAAGTTAGTTTAAGTCGCTGCATGTGTTCGCTAATGGCGATCGCTCGATGTTTATCTATAGTAAAGGTGTCGTCATCAAACATATATTCTCGCACTTTGTCGCCGAAGATCGCTTTAGCTTCTTCCATCTCGCGCCCAACTGCTTCTGGGCTTTTAGTACGGTATAAGTGTCCCCCAATTGTTTGCGGCCAAAGGCAGAAGGTACATTTTGCTGGACAGCCCCGCCCAGTATAAAAAGAAATGTATGGATGCAACAAGTAGCCAATAAAGTATTTTGTAATATCCAAATCACGGTGATAAATCGGCAATACACTGGGCAGAGAATCCCAATCGTGAATCAAGGCGCGGTCTTCATTATGACGTATATTACCCTGGCGATCGCGGTAGCTTAGACCTTTGATTTCCTCCCAAGATTTACTTTCTGCTAATTCCTTGCAGGTATAATCAAATTCGTGGCGACACACAAAGTCAATGATTGGGTTTTCACTCAGCGTCTGCTCTGGTAATACTGCTACGTGCGCTCCAATTAAACCAATCTGGATATCAGGGTTTTGAGCTTTGATTGTCTCGGCACACTTCACATCATTAGGCAGTGAAGGCGTGCTGGTGTGCATGATAATTAGCTCGTAATCTTGAGCAATTTCGATCACATCTTCTACTGTTTGATTATGTGGTGGTGCATCCACAAGCTTACTACCAGGTACAAGGGCTGCGGGTTGGGCCAGCCATGTCGGATACCAGAAGGAAGTAATCTCGCGCTTGGCTTGGTATCGCGAACCGGCTCCACCATCAAACCCATCGAAGGAAGGAGGACTGAGAAACAAAGTTTTTTTCACAGGTATATTTCCTCATCTATAGTTAAAAGGTTCTACCTAACACTTCTTTAGGATAAAACCTCAAACGTAGCATAGCCGATCGCAGTCCGAAATAATTCATTCAAGAAGAATTCAGAACCAGAAAGTGGTTGATTTATGGAAGAGTGGGAGCGGCGGCTGACGCGGATGGTTTAAATCCCCGTCGGAAAATGTCTTGAATTTTTAACGGTATCGCGGAAGCCATGCCACAAAACAATAGACTTCTTGCATAAATCAAAAATAAGAACCCCACCCCCAGCCCGTCCCCTTGCTAAGGGGACGGGCTGGGGGTGGGGTGTTAGGGACTTTTGCAAGAGGTCTAATAAATCCGGGTTATGTATTTTTCTTTTTTCCGATGAAACAACCCTGGACTTAAAAAGGAGGCTGGGGGATTTATTATCTATAATCTTGCTTTTGAATACTGCCCAAACGAGCCGCATCACGAATATTATATTCAGGACGAGTAAAGCGATTTAGCTGCATTTCAAAGAAATCTCGATTTGCTTGTAAATGCTGAATATTTTGGTCATCCAATGGATATAAAAGTGCAGTTCGCAAAGCTTGAATTACCGCAGAAGTAACACAGTACATTGACCGTTGAAAACTAACTCCCAACTGAATCAACATATCTTCTTCACCCCGGCAATGTTGGCTGTAGTAATCAACAAGATATGGGGGCAGAAAATGCAGCATATCTTGCATTAATAATGTCGGGGGAATGCCAGCAGTACCCACTGGAAATACATCAGCGTAAAGAATGCCATAGTGAAAATCTTTTTGGTCTTCCGGTACTTGACGCGCTTGAGCATTATAAGATTTTGTCCCTCGGAAGGGTGCAGTGCGGTAGAAAACTGCTTCTACATAGGGTAATGCGGCTTCATATAGCCACATGAAACCCTTAGATTTGGGGACAATTTCATAGCATTCGCCACGAATATAAACGTGATGGTAAATAGGACGACCTGCGATCGCAAATATACCATTAACTAAGAAGCTCATCGCCTCTGGGACGCTGCTAATTGTCCCTTCGTCATAGCGGTCGGACATTTCAAAGAATACTGGGGCCATAACTTCCCAGAATAAACCCAGGTTAGCGTAGTATGACATCTGGCGGCACTGTTCCAAAAACATATCGGGGAACAGCTTGTAAAGTCCCAGCATTACGGGGTTGCCTTGGAAGTAAGCTTTAATTGCTTTGTCAGCGTTGGCTTTGTATTCTTCTGAATCTAGGTAAGGGTCAAATTGCCCACCCATCCCTCTGTGCCACAACATCGCCCGCATACAAGCTTCCGCAAATTCCATGTTAATGCGATCGTGGAACAAGTGATGCAACAACTTCGGCATTTTGAAGGTTTCACCCTTCTCCATAAATGCCAAAAGTTCTGGATGTGCAGTAGCTTCGCCGCGCCAAATTCGTAAATCGGCATCATCGCCAGCATAATGATTATGCCGTTCTAAATACTCTTTGGGCAAGAAGTATTTAAAGAAAGGCAACGGGTTTAAAAATTCGCGTTCAGCAATATAAAGTAAGTCGCGCCAGTAAAAATCCATCGGCACAGCATAAGCTTTGTATAAACCGATGATTTGCATCAAATTTTCTGGGGTATCGGGTAACATTGCACCGCCTGCTTCTAAGCGGTGAATTACTTCGGCAAATTCGTGATTAGAAGGAGGTAATTTAATTGGTGTTTTAATTGCTGACATGGTAATCGTAAATTGTAGAGACGCGATTTATCGCGTCTGGAGGATAGGTTTTGAGACGCGATAAATCGCCGTCTGGGGGATAGGTTTTGAGACGCGATAAATCGCCGTCTCTACAAGTGTTTTAATTTATTTCCTATTTCACCGCTACTTCAGAGACTACGGTTTTTTCCAAAGAGGGAATTGCAGCCACCATTGTTGTAGTTGTGGATTCACTCCAACGCACTAACCAAGTGGGTTGTACTCCCAAAAAGATGATGAAAGCTGCCAAAATTAAAGCTGGTATTTTCTCAGACCAAAGGACTTTTGGATAGTAGGCTAAGTTATCAAGTCTGCCAAAACAAGTGCGGTTGAGGAGAATCACAAAATAAACTGCGGTTAATCCACTAGCGACTACACACAAAATTGTCGAGATGGGAAAGATAGAAAAGCTGGCTTGAAAGACGATAAATTCCGCGATGAATCCTGTTAAACCGGGAATACCAGCACTAGCCATACCACTTAAAACCAGTAAGGCGCTAATTAGGGGTAAACCGCGTATGGGACTCATTAAACCATTGAGTTTATCTAACTCGCGGGTGCCGACTTTGGCTTCCACGACTCCCACCAAATGGAAAAGAATCGCCAGGATGATACCGTGGCTAAACATTTGAGCGACTGCACCCACAAGTGCTAAAGGAGTACTGGCGGCAGCAGCTAGCAATACATAGCCCATGTGACCGATGGAACTGTATGCTACCATGCGCTTGATATCTTTTTGAGCGATCGCAATTACTGCCCCATAGATAGCGCTGACTGCTCCCCAAATTGCCAAAGTCGGTGCAATAATACTCCAAGCATGGGGAAACATACCCAACCCAAATCGCAGCAATCCATAGGTTCCCAGCTTTGCCAACACGCCACCAAGAAGAATAGCAATTGGTGCTGAAGCCTCAACATAAGCATCGGGTAGCCAAGTATGGAAGGGAACTAAGGGAATTTTAATCCCAAAACCTAATACTATTCCTGCTAGTAAAAGGATTTGTTTGGCTATTGACAAGTTTTCTGTAGAGACTGCATCAAAAGCAAAATTGGTAGAACCACTCAGCCACACCATACCCAAGAATGTCGCCAGAATTAAGGCTCCGGAAACAGCAGTATAAATCAGAAATTTAATCCCGGCATAACCCCGTTTTTCTCCTCCCCAAATTGAAATTAGTAAGTAGAAGGGGATTAATTCTAGTTCGTAGAACAGGAAGAATAGCAGCAAATTCTCCGCGAGAAAAGCACCTGCGACTCCTCCACTAACTAATAAAATCATCGAGTAGAACAGCCGGGGGCGTTCAGTTTCTTTACTGCTGCTGTAAATAGCAATCCAGGTGAGCAGGCTATTTAACACCAACATCAATATAGAAAGCCCATCAACACCTAATTGATAGTTCAAGCCAAGGGTTTCATTCCAGGGCAAATACTCTTGAAATTGCATTCCTGGATTGCTGATATCAAATTTTAGCAGGATAAAAATGTTCCAAAAGAGAACTATCCCAGAAAAAATTAATGCTGATAAGCGAATGCGATCTTTAGGGATATTTAGAGGTAGTACCGCGATGAAAATAGCGGCGAAAATTGGCAGCCAAATCAAGACACTTAACATGGTAATTTTATCCTTTGTCTTTTCCTCGTTCCCAGTCTCCGACTGGAAACGCAAATCAAAAGCGGCTCTGCCGCGAATTCATGAGGCAGCAGCCCCTGAATTTGCATTCCCAGTTTCCGACTGGGAACGAGATTTTAGTACAAAAAAGTTAGCCAACTATACTGATTCTACCAGTATCTAAATCGTAATAAGCACCTGCTATTTTCAGCTTTTCTGCCTTGATTAACTCAGATAAAACTGGCGATGAATTCAATTTTTTAATTTGTGCCAAAACATTTGCTTTACAAACATTTTCTAATTTGTCTCCTGATTTTCCTTTTGAGCTTTCTACACTTGGTTGAATTGCCTCAAGTAAACTTCCAATTTGCCCTGGTACTTGAGCGCCTTTAATCGCAGCATCTACCGCACCACATCTTTCATGCCCCACTACCAAGATGACTTTGGAGCCTAATACTAAGCTGCCAAATTCTAGGCTACCAATTTCTTCTCGTGTGGCAATATTACCAGCTACACGGCAGACAAATAAATCTCCAAGTCCTTGGTCAAAGACAATCTCTGAAGGCACGCGCGAATCTGCACAACTGAGAATAGAAGCAAAGGGCTTTTGACCTTTGGCAACTTCGGCTAAACGTGAATAGGTTTGGTGTGGATTACGACGTTTTCTTTGGGCAAATCTTTCATTCCCATCTAGTAATTCTTGCAATGCTTTATCGGGGGTAATCTCATCTTCTGCTGGGGCTTTTTCGGCTGCAAGTAAGTTTGAGCTAAGTCCAGCTGTCAATACACCTGTACCGATTGCACCTGCACCAAACTTGAATAAACTTCTTCTGGAAAGATTGATTTGGGAATGTTGTACGCTCATGGAATTCTCCTCACAATATTAAACCAATTTACAATTACGTTTTGCGACGGGGATTTTAATTAGGCATCAAAAGCTGCTGCCACAAGAGACAGGGGAATTAAACTGAACAAACTTCGTTAAACTGTTAACTTTTAGTGGGATAGTTTACTGTTACCTAACTGTCGAGATTTGAAAAATCACATTTAAAAACTGCACTCCCCAAAATGGCCAAGTTACCCACATTCCTAAAACGCCTACTCCTAGAAGAACAGTGAAGGCATAAAACTGGGTTTGTCCAGAGGTGCTGTACTTGAGACTTTCACCACCTAATAAAGAAAACAAACCAACTAAATTAACGATGCCATCGACTACAAAGCGGTCAATCATATCGGCAAGCTGGGAAATTTTGGCAACGCTGAAAATAATGGTCATTCGATAGAGTTTTGGGGTGTAAAAGTCGTATGCCAATAAATCTTGTAAACCTTGCCAAGGGAGGCGAATCGGTTTAGGAATATTGCCTAAATAAATCACGCCAGTAATACTGCAACCAAAAATACTCGACCAAATTAAAAGCAGTGCGACATCTTTATTTAAAGTTGCCCAATCGGGTAAAATTGATAAGCTTTGCAACACTAAAGGAAGATGTAGACTGACACCGAGTAAAATCATCATTGGTAAAATCATTGGCCAGTGTGCTTCAGGCGATCGCTGACTCATTTGTGTCGCTTTACCACCAAAAATTAAACCGAATTCTCTGGTTAAACTCACGGCTGTTAAAGTATTTACCGCTATCACTACTCCCACTAACCAAGGTTGCGTTTCCCACAACCCATCGGCTAGTTCCATCAACGCCCAAAAGCTACCCAAGGGTGGAAAACCAATTAATCCTAAAGTCCCGACGATAAAGGCTATTGCTGAAATTGGGCGACGTGTCCACAATCCGCCTAATTGGGTGACATCTTGGGTGATGCTATTCCAGATAATTCCCCCAGTACTCATCACCAACAAGGCTGCGGATATGGCATGGGTGAGTACTAACAACAGCGCCGTTTCGTACTGTTGCACTCCCACGGCGATAAATACTAAACCCATGTATGCACTAACAGAATAGGATTGGCAGCGTTTAAGATCAATTTGAGCGATCGCAATTAAAGAAGCACCCAACGCTGTTACTACCCCAATACCCACCATCGCTGAGGAAACTATGGGCGACAAACTTAACACAGGTTGCAATTTAATCAGCACCCACGCACCACTAGCAACTACTACCGAGTTCCGCAAAATCGTGCTGGGAACAGGGCCTTCCATCGCTTCATCCAACCACAAATGCAGAGGGAACTGGGCACATTTACCCATTGGCCCGGCAATTAAGGCTAAACCTACGAGTGCCATTGTTGTCGGGTTGACATTTGCAGTAGCCGCCCACTGACTTAGTTCTGTATAATTCCAAGTTCCGGCGAGGGGCCATAATGCCAACACGCCGATCAGCAAGAATAAGTCTCCCACCCGCTTGGTTAAGAAAGCGTCTCTCGCACCTGAAACTACTAAAGGCTGGCTAAACCATAAGCCCACTAAGAGGTAGGTTCCCAGCGTCAGGACTTCCAAAATTACATAGCTAAAGAACAAGTTATTACACAGAACAAGGGCACATAATCCCGCTTCAAATAATCCTAATAACGAATAGAAGCGTCCCCAACCCCAATCCATTTCCATGTAACCGATCGCATAAATTTGCGCCAGCAAATTCAAGCCAGTAATCACAACCAAAGCGCCGACACTCACTGAAGAAATTTCTAAAGCAATGGTTAAATCTAAACCAGCCGTAGATAACCAAGGAATAAACACATTTTGGGGTGGCTGATTCCAAGTTGCTTGTAAAGCGATCGCACTATGTACAAACGCCAAAAATGTCATCACCAAGTTTACATAACCCGCCGGTCTTGGCCCCGTTTTACGAATAATCCCTGGCGACCAAGGCACGGCTAACAAACCACCTATTAAGGCATAGCAAGGAACTAGCCAAACAGTCTCAAGTAGAAACTGAGCCATCAACTTACCTCTATATTTTCATCAAAAGTTGAGAATTTTGAATCAACTGGCGTTGATCCCAGTTGACCCAGCGATGTCTACGACGGGCGTAGCTACCGCAGATAATGCAAATTTATCTTTGTTTAATTTTGTTAGAAACAGCTTACCGTTATCTGAAGGAAAATGGAATTAATTAACTAAAGAAATTTGAGATAATTACCCTAATTAATTCTTATATAATCAACTATTTGATTAATGAATAATATCTATTATTTTTTATCTATGAATTGAGCGCGGTATTAATCGATGGTCATCATTAGTTTTATTAATAGGACTTACGCACAGGTAATGCAAAACGAACCATAGAGAACGCAGAGAAGCCAGTGCGTTGCGGTGAATCCAGCGCTGTAGGCGGGTTTCCCGCCGTAGGCGACTGGTATTAGCGTAGCGGTAGCGACTGTGCGTAGCGTCACCCGAAGGGGGGTTCCCACGCCACTTGCTTCAAGCCGGCGAACCCGTCCAACACAGTGGCTCCCCGTTGTAGCAACTGGCGCGACACGGAGGAATGAGAGTTTGAGAGGGTTTTTGCGTAAGTCCTAATCAATTTATATACAGCATAATTTAGGAGTCAGAATGGGCTATGCTGCGCTAACAGAAGTAAAGCAGGCTTTATACCTGGCTTTGAGACGAATCGTTGTACTTCACCTTCCTTGAAATCCACTATAAGTAGGGGCGTACAGCCAGGGCTATTTTGTTGTAGACAGAAACCGCCCAGAGATGAAGTGACAGAAAAGGGTTATTTACCAATTTCTCTACCTCAAAAAAATGTGCTAACCCCAAGTTATGATATCTAGTTATGAAAAAGCTAATAAAAATCGCTTTCATAAGTTCTGTTTTAACGATCACACTCGGTATAAATATTCCGGCTCAAGCTCAAGAAAAACGTCTGCTGACGCTTGAGGATCAGTTTGCCTTTCGCCAAATTAGCGATCCCCAACTTTCTCCCACTGGAGACTGGATTGCTTACACAGTAACTAATACCGATTTGAAAAATGATACACAAGATAAACATATTTACATGACTTCTTGGGATGCTTCCCGAACGTTACATTTAACTAACGGTAAAGATAGTGAATATAACCCTCGGTTCAGCCCAGATGGGAAGTATCTAGCTTTCATCTCCAGCCGTGAATCTGGAAAACAGCAAATTTGGTTGCTCAATCTAGCAGGTGGTGAAGCCGAAAAAATATCCGACTTTGCTGGTGATGTTAGCGATTTTGTCTGGTCTGGTGACAGTAAACGACTAGCCGTAATTGCCTCTCAACCAGCTCCAGAAACTCCCTTTAATGGCAAAACCCCACCACCGATTGTGATCGATCTGTTTCACTTCCAAGAAGATGGTGTCGGTTTTATCGACAAAAGTCGAGAACATCTTTATGTATTGGACTTAGCAACTCGCAAAACAGAGATTCTCACCCCAGGTTCATTTAATGAGTCTTTACCTGCTTGGTCAAGTGATAACAAAAATATTGCTTTTGTGAGCAAACGCGGTGAAAATAGCGATCACAACAATAATTGGGATCTTTATGTCATCGCTGCCCAACCTGGAGCAAAAGCCCGCCAGCTAACCACTTTTTCTGGCCCTGACTGCGATCCTGATTGGGGTAGCCGTCCAGCTTGGAGTCCAGATGGAAAGTCAATTGCCTATCTTCAAGGAGGTTCACCCAAACTGATTGAATACGCAGTTTACCATCTAGCGGTGATTCCTGCCCTTGGCGGCACTCCGCGTCTACTGACTGGAAGCCTCGATCGCAATGTTGTCAAACCGCGTTTTACAAAAGATGGGAAATCAATACTGTTTTTAATCGAAGACGATGGCAACGTTCACCTTGCAAAGATACCCGTAGCTGGTGGCAAAATTCAGCGCTTGTTAGCAGGAAGGCGAAATATTAGTAACTTTGATTTAGGAGGCGATGACAAAATCGCTTTACTTTCTTCAACGCCACAACAACCAAATGAAGTCTTCGCCTTCAAAGGTAAAGATTTGCGTCCATTGTCGCACCAAAATGATCAGTTGCTAGTTCACCTAAATTTAGCAACTACAAATGAAATCACTTTTAATAGTAAAGATGGAACAGAAATTCACGGTTTTCTCGTCAAGCCACCTAACTTTCAGTCAGGGAAGAAATATCCGACACTGCTGATGCTGCACGGCGGACCTGTGGGGCAGTTCACAAATCAGTTTATGTTTAATTGGCAACTGTTTGCGGCCAAAGGCTATGTCGTTGTCGGTGTTAATCCACGCGGGAGTTCAGGAAGAGGTGAAGCCTTCTCCAAAGCGATTTATGCAGACTGGGGAAACAAAGACGCTCAAGATATTATAGCCGGTGCTGATTATGCGATCGCTACCGGAATTGCTTCGCCATCGCGCTTAGGAATTGGCGGGTGGAGTTATGGGGGAATGTTGACCAACTATACTATTGCTCAAGATACTCGCTTCAAAGCCGCAGTCAGTGGGGCTAGTGAATCAAATATTCTTGCGACCTACGGTACAGATGAGTATATCTATGACGAAGAACAGGAGTTAGGCGTACCGTGGAAGAGCCTTAATACATGGCTGCGAATTTCTTTCCCATTTCTTCACGCTGACCGAATTGTGACACCGACAATATTTCTGGGAGGTGACAAGGATGGTTCTGTACCACTGCACAACTCTGAACAGATGTATCAAGCCCTGAAAAGTCTCGGAATTGATACTCAGTTAGTAGTTTATCCCGGACAGTCCCACGGAATCAGCAAACCGAGTTATCAACGTGATGTCCTAGAGCGTTATTTAGCTTGGTATGATAAATACTTAATCCCCTCGACCGCAACTATTGGAAAATAGTCTTGAAGAAGAATGGCGAGTCAACCCCAACTCTTGGAGACGCTACGCGAACGGGGAATTAAAAATTAAAAATTAAAAATTAATAATCCCCATAAATCAATTTAGCGCAAAGTCTGAGCGGAGGTTTCCGACGCTCGCGGACTCGCTCTCCGTGGCGCTATCCGTTGGCGCAGCCCGCCGCAGGCATCAGAACTTTGTAAGAGAGGGGCTTGTACCCTTTTCGTTTTCGGTCATATACTTTCCGTCTGGACTTGCAATTATATACTTTATCCTTTAAACAGTACGTTCAACCGCGATAATTTCAGTATATTCATACTCGTTGGGACTTTGTTTCACCAAAGGATATCTTTCCCCACCCAACTCAATATAGTCTTGTTCACAATCTGGCTTAGATGAATAATATGTAAGCACATATTCTCTACCGATTCTGTCTGTCATTTCTGCCTCTACTTCACCCCGCCACTGAGTCTTGGTAACTAAAACTATCAACTGATTCGCTAATTGAGGAATTGTCTTCGCAATGTGTCGCCGCGAACTTTCATCCAAACTACCGAAGGGTGAATCCATGACAATTGGGAAAGTGCTACTATCGGGAATCATCATCATTTTTCGCTTCTCACTCCATTCCCGTACTTTGTCAATGATGCTGGCAATAAAGGATAAACTGAGAATTTGATTCTCCCCGGTGGAAGCTGCAACTGGTGCTTCTATACCTGTGGTATTTTCTACTAATGTCAATTCATATTTTTCGCTAATTTTAGGAATGTATGGAGTCACAGAAATTTCAGTAAATATCTCTTGTACTCGCTTTTCTAGTTGTAAGCGAAATTGTTGTTCTTGACGATTTCTAACTTCTGTTAACCGTTCGATTGCATCTTGGGTAGCGTTAATTCGTCGTTGTGCTAAAGTTTGCTTGTCTTCATTCAGCTTTTGTTTAGCAATTTGTTTGTTCAAACCTTCAATTTCAGTTGTGAGTTGAGCAATTTGCTGCTGATTTGCACCCTGTTCTCGATTTAATTGATCAATTTTACTTTCAATTTCATCTAACCGTTTTTGCAAACTACTAATTTCTTCGTTAGCATCTTTTCGCAACCGTTCTTGAATATTGTCTAAATCGCCTTCAATTTGGGATATGCTTTGCCTTAATTGATTAATCCTAGTTTGTTCTCTATCAACTTCTTCCCAAAATCCGATCGCTTGCTTATCAATTTCATCTACTTGAGCGCTCATCCGAATTGCAGTTTCTTCTACAGCCGAGGAACCTGCTCTATTTAACCAAGTACTCACATGAGTATGAGAATGATTACCTTCGTGTAATTCTGCGCCACAAATACAGCGCTGAGAATTGAGTAAATCATTCACAAATTCCCGCGAAATTCCTGATGTTAACTCGCCTCGCTGCTTCAAATCATTGATAATTCCGCGAAACTGGGCTGTAGTTTCTGACAGTAAAACGGTATAACCACGCGCGGAAATAAATTTTTTCAGCGCTTCCTTAGTTTTTTTATATTCCTCTTGATTCGCCGCTTTCTGCAATTCTAAATTGTGCCATCTTTCTTGCAATTCCTGAGCAGCACTAAGTTCTCGTAAACGATTACTTGTCTCTTTTTTAAAAGTTTGTTGATGTTCTAACTCTTCTTTAATTTCTGTTTGCCGTTTGGTAATGCGTTCACGTTCTCGCTCTATCTTTTCTTGCTGTCGTAACAGTTCTTTAGTTTGGGAATCACCAATAGCTTTTAAATCATTCTCTAGAGTTTTTTTAGCATCTCCCAAATGTCTGATAGAACGGTTAATTACCTCCACACCCAAGAAAATTTTTGTAGCTTCGGCAATTTCAGCTTTTTTATCAGAACGGACTATTTCTTCAATTCGTTCGCCGTCAAAGAAAAAATATTGATGTAAAGTAGCGGGTAAAATTTGATTAATTATATCCTCTGGTTGCTGAGTTGGTATATTCCATTTACCATCGTCCCCACCAACCCACATGGTTAATTGAGTTTTGCCAGCGTCAAAATCACTTTCGTTTTTATAACCCCGACAGGCGCGTTTAACTCGATAGCGTTTACCTTCATGTTCCCAGCCAATTTCTACCCAACATTCTAGAGCTTGACCTTTTTGAGTTTCTGCGATCGCACGTTTATTAACTAACTGTTCTATAGATGCAAATGCCGCACTAAATTTATCATATAATACCCAAGTAAAGGCATTTAGTAAACTGGTTTTTCCAGAGCCATTATTCCCATGAATAATTGTTGTGTTATGAACATCTCCGGCAGCGAGGAGCATCTCTGGTGTCGTACCATAAAAGGAGCGAAAGTTGCAGAGCTTGATTGAACTTAGCTTCATCGCACCTCTTCCTTAATAATGTCCAAAATATGATCATTTATATGGCTGTTAATCTTCTTATCTAGCCTGCCTTTTTCCAGCTTCCATACCCGCTCAATAATTTGCCGTACTTCCTGTGGAGCGCTGGTTATTGGCTCTTGGACATCATCGATATTCGCCTCTTGTGACATCTTGGGTTTTTAAATATACTTTGTTCTATATTTTAACTTTCTCTAGTGCTGCGATCGCCTCAGTAAAGCCACTGTTAGCGTTATTTTTAATTTGGCAAAAACTATTTTTTCAAATTTATAATTTTCTTTGAAAAAACACTTTATTATTTCATTGTTATCTGTTATTATTAATAAATTATCTTGATCATAATAGGATTTAAGCTGCGTTAAAAATTTTACTTACATCCCATTATGATCAAACTCATACTCTTATTATTTCATACTTAATGCTTCTTTTTTCAAAACTCGAAAAATTTTACAAAAAAATACAACTATTCTCTGATTCATCATCAAATATCTAATAACCCATATCGCTTTTGTAAATCCAGTAATTTCATTCTGGCAACGCCTGCGTTATCAGCCAAATCAGCAAACTCTACAAAGCGACGCAATTCCTTTTTCAAAAGATTGCGCTCAACTTCTATAGTTTCTCTATCTAAATCTGGAGGTAAAACAATCATGTCAAATATAGTGGCGCGTTCCTTAGCTGGATGAGGACGTAAAACTCGTCCCCGTCGTTGGATAAATTGGCGGGGATTACCAGAACTTGATAAAATCACCGCAGTTTGAATTGCCGGAATATCTACACCTTCATCTAAACAACGAATTGCCACCAAACCCTGCAATTCACCACTTTCAAATTGACGACGCAATATTTCCCTCTCTTCTAAAGAAGTTTGAGCCGTATACGTGCTTACCTTATACCCCAAATCCACCCCCAGAATTTTAGCAACAGCTTTAAGTTGGCGTAGAGATGAACGTTGTCCCGCATCTTGTGAACCATCACTGCAATAGAAAAGAGTATGAGTAGTTTCGCGGCGAGTTGCCATTAAATCCCGCAAAGCATTTAATTTATTTTCCGCCGCACCAATTAATCTTGCTCTTTGCATCAATAACGGCTTTAAATCTTCATTGTCTTCAAATCCCGCTTGTCCATTTTCTCGATCTCGATAAAGTAGCGATCGCCCAATTCTTTTAGTTAACTTTAAATAGGCAATACTTTCTGCTTCAGTTAACTCTACCAACACCGGATAATACAGATAATGTACCAAAGCACCTTGAGCGATCGCATCCCTCAAAGTAAACTCTGGCTGGAGAACTGGGCCAAAATAATCAAATAAAGATTGCGTGCCAAAATCATCAAAATATCTCTCTGGTGTAGCAGATAAAGCCAGTCTCAACCCAACACTGCGCGGTAAACTTTCTTCTAACTTGGGTGCGCCTAAATTATGCGCCTCATCCCCAATAATTAAAGTTTTGGCGGGAAAATATTTGAGTTGAGATCCAAACCCATCTCCAATTAAAGTGGAGTTCGTCGTAATCACCGTGACAAACCGTTGAGAACCAGAACGCAGATTATAAATTTGCGTAGAAAGTTGACTTTGCCAAGTGCGTAAATTCTCGAAAGCAAAAATGGGTTGCAAATTAAATTTTTCACATTCTCGCGCCCATTGGGTGACAAGATGGCGGTAGGGACACACCACCAACAGAACTTGTAAATTAATCTGCTGATATAATTCACAAGTGATCGCTAGTGCAGTAATCGTTTTACCACTACCAGTAGCCATTTTTAGCGTCCCTCTGCCATTGTTGGTAAACCAGCTGGCGATCGCTTGGCGCTGATATTCCCGCAATTGCAGAGATGGAGGCATTCTTGGGCATCCTGGTAATGGTTGCCAAGTGTAATAACTGCCCTTACTTTCCCTTGCAATTGGTAATTTCAAGCGGAAAATGGGCAGTTGCTGCACTGAATTTTGCGTCAGGTACATATATTAAAGTAAATGGGCATTGGGCATTGGGCATTGGGCATTGGGCAATTGGGCAATTGGGCAATTGGGCATTGAGCATTAGTTATTTCTCCCCCACTCCCCACTCCCCACTCCCCACTCCCCACTCCCCATTACTCAGTTGTAACCGCGCCAAACACCAATAAGTGAACCTTGCACCTGCACTTGTTGGGCCATGACTTCAATGGGATTGTACTTGGGATTTGCTGGTTTGAGGGTAACGCGATCGCCTTGGCGATAAAAACGTTTTAATGTCGTACCAAATCCATCAACTCTGGCGGCGACGATGGTACCATTTTTTAAATGATTTGGTTCTGCTACTGGACGCAGGAATACCACATCGCCATCAGCAATTAAATCTTCAATCATGCTATCGCCAGCTACCCGCAAAGCATAAGTTTGGGGAGGTAATGACAAATTAGAAAAGTCTAGATGATCTACAGCATCAGTAAACGGTTCTATTAAACCACCAGCAGCGATCGTTCCCAAAATTGGTACACCTTGCTTAACAGCACGCAAAATCCGAATCGTTCGCGCTTGGCCTTCAGTCCATTCTATATATCCTTTAGTGCGTAAATGTTCCAAACGACTTTGTATTGGTGCTGGTGACTTCAAATTCATCGCTTGCATCATTTGCCGAATTGAAGGAGAATGCTGATGCGATCGGATGTATTCTATCAACCATTCATAAAGTTCTTGTTGAGCTTCCGTTAGACGTTCCATAAATTTGCGGGAAGTAATTATAAATGTCTCTAGAACATTAGTACTACAAAAAACTCCCCATAACAAGAGAAAAGTAAAAATATAAAAGGCAAAAGCAAGAATATTTTCTTTCTTTTACCCATTTATTCTTGATTTTTACAAATTTTAAGTAGTCAAGAGCCAGCCGCACACTCGCCATTCTGACTCTTGTACAGACGCGATTAATCGCGTCTCTCCTTTCATTCTGCCCCTAAAATACTTGCAAGCAAAGCTTTTTGGGCGTGCAAACGATTTTCTGCCTGTTCCCAAACTCGTGATTGAGAACCTTCAATAACTGCTTCGGTAATTTCTTCACCACGATGGGCTGGTAAACAGTGTAAAACAATTGCCTCTGGATCAGCAAGGCTTAATAGCTGCTCTGAAATTTGGTAAGGCTGGAAAATTGGCATCCGGTTATCTGCTTCTGCTTCTTGCCCCATACTCGCCCAAACATCAGTATAAAGTACAGCAGCTCCCTTAGCGGCTAATTCTGGATCATGAGTGAGGATAACTTCAGTTTTATGATTAGCGATCGCTCTTGCTTGTTCTACAATCTGAGAATCTGGCTCATATCCGCTAGGAGTGGCAATTCTAACATTCATCCCCACCAAAGCACAGCCTAACATCAGAGAATTAGCCACATTGTTCCCATCGCCCACGTAGGTTAAAGTTAACCCAGCAAGACTACCAAAGCCTTCTTGAATCGTCAATAAATCCGCTAATACCTGACAGGGATGTTCTGCATCAGTCAGCGCATTAATTACCGGAATCTTGGCATAGTGAGCAAAAGTTTTCAACTCCTGGTGTGCAAAAGTGCGAATTGCCAAAATATCCAGATATCGATCTAACACCCGCGCCGTATCCTGCAAAGGTTCCCCGCGACTAACTTGAGTGACATTGGGGTTGAGATCGATTACTTGTCCACCCAGTTGATACATCGCCACAGTAAAACTTACCCGCGTCCGAGTTGAAGCTTTGGAGAACAATAACCCCAAAACTTTATTACACTGCAACTTCAACTGTTGTGATTTAAGTTGAGTTGCCAATTGCAGGAGTTCTTGAAGTTCTGTTGGACTGATGTCCGCCAGACTTAATAAATCTCGTCCGATCAACACTGCCATGCTTGTGATGTGTAAACAACAATTATATATTTCTGTTGCTTTACCGGCAGTGTCAAAAAGATATAGTTTGAGAACTGGATCAGATATTTTTGCGTCCAGCCTAGGTGTGAAGTGCGATCGCAATACCATTATTACGAAATACCTATGATATAGGGCGCACAGCTAGCTGTACGCCTCTACATCTGTACGCCACTTACTTTTCAGCCAAAATCGCGTAAATTTCCCGTTTAACTTGCTCTAAAAGCTCACGCACCTGATTTATTCGCTCCATATTGCCACTGCGAGCAACCTGCACCACTACAGCAGCTAATTCTGTTGCGGCATTTCGTAACTCAATAAACTCTTGGGGCTTACCTGTCACGAAACTTTTAAAGGTATCCCAAGGAGAGTCTGAAGTTTCCTGTTGGGCACGTTCTGCCAATAATTGTCTACCCTCATCCGTAATCGTGTAAATCCGCTTGCCACCTTCCTGTGCGCTCTTAAGATAACCACCTTCCTCCAGTAATTGCAGTGTTGGATACACTGAGCCAGGACTGAGGCGACGGAAACCACCATAACGAGTTTCCATCTCTTTAATCAGGTCGTAACCATGACTAGGATGCTCGGATAACAATTCCAGCAGGATGAACTTGATGTCACCTCTGCGAGTCCGATGTTCATCTCCCCAACCACGACCAAACATTTCATTGCCGAAGTGTTTGCCATGATCTCTACCATGATGCTTGCCATGCCCAAACCAAGACCTGACAAACAATGAATCGTCTTCATTAACTCCTGCCCATGCAGGTGTCCCTAAACGTGACCGAAAGTGTCTAAACATAAATGAATCTCAAATCAACTTTCTCTACTATACGATATATCGGAATATATCGCGATATATCGGAATAGAATTTTGATGAAGATTTTTGAAGTAAGGAATTATGCCAACACTACAAGCGATGCCTGCGGCAACCCAAAGCTAATCAAAGCTGATGAAGGCTTAGACAGTCTATGCTCAGGCTGTGCGTAAACGTTCAATATCCCTTACTGGCGGCGCACCAAACATGCGGGAATATTCGCGGCTGAACTGTGAGGGGCTTTCATAACCCACCTGATAGGCAGCATTGGCGGCATCGGAGTTTTCGGCAAGCATCAGGCGACGTGCTTCTAATAGTCTTAATTGCTTTTGATATTGAAGCGGACTCATTGATGTCACTGACTTGAAATGGTGATGGAAAGATGAAGGAGACATATTTGCCTGCCCAGCTAGCTCCTCAACCCGCATCGGCTTTGTAAAATCACCCTTGATGAGTTTTATCACCTCGGCGATGCGCTGCATGTTGCTGCCAGATGTCGCAATCTGGCGGACAGCTTCGCCCTGTTCACCCATTAAAAGGCGATAATAGATTTCGCTGATAATCATCGGCGCTAGGATAGGGATATCCTGCGGCGTATCCAAAAGCCGTGTCAGTCTCATAGCACAATCGAGCAATGGTGTATCGACGGTGCTGACAAATAAGCCTCTGACAGAGTTCTTCTTCTTACCCTCAATCACACTGGTTTGAGCAGTAATAATGTCGCAGAGTTGACGTGGATCTAGATTCAGCTTGAATCCTAAATACGGTTGGTCTAAGGTTGCCTCAACAATAAACGCGCTCAGTGGCAAATCAACCGAGACGACCAGATATTGAGCCGCGCCATAAAGATAAGTTTCCTCACCCAGCAACGCTTCCTTTTTGCCCTGCACAAGGATGGCGAGGATAGGTTCGCAGACACCCTGTAGTGTAGTGGAAACAGATGATTCTCGCTGAAATTCCAGCTGCTCAATAGCTGTTTTATGAAAACCGTTCCCTTTGCCATCGGTGTGACGAGTGACTAGTGCCGCCAATTCTTGACATTGATGAGCGATCGCACTTTGGTTTATGACTTGGTTGATGATTTTGATCGCCACAATGTTTTTCGATTAATTTAATCATCTAGGACTTACGCATTGTAGAACATCAATATCTATGGATAAAATCTTGATTTGGAGAATTAGGCAATAAACCGCGAGGTCTGTGTATTTCAAACCTTTGCACTTACTCATACGATGAACACATCCAAAATTCAAATCAACCTCAACAGAGGAAAAAATAACCATGTTAAACGTAGAAAATAAAGTCATTGCGATCACTGGAGCCAGTAGCGGCATCGGTGAAGCCACCGCTAAGTTACTCGCCAAAAACGGTGCAAACGTTGTTCTAGGGGCACGGCGCACCCAAAAGCTAGAAAAGATTATCGAGGAAATCCGTAACCAGGGTAATACAGCAGAATTCAAAGCGGTGGATGTCGCGAATCGTGAGGATATGAAAGCGTTCATTCACTTCGCCAAAGATAAGTTTGGTCGCGTCGATGTCATCTTTAACAATGCAGGCGTGATGCCCCTATCGCTGATGACTGCCCTGAAAGTCGAAGAGTGGGACAACATGATTAATGTGAACATCCACGGCGTGTTGAATGGTATTGCTGCGGGTTTGCCGATCATGGAAGCGCAAGGTGGTGGACAGTTTATCAATACCGCATCTATCGCCGCGCATATGGTGGGCCCTACGAGCGCAGTCTATTCCGCGACAAAATACGCTGTTTGGGCCATATCCGAAGGATTGCGTCAAGAATCGAAAAATATTCGCGTTACAATCATATCCCCTGGCGTGGTTAAGACTGAACTTGGCTCTGATATCACGGAGGAGTCAGCAAAAGGCTTCTTGAAAGAACTCCGCAAAACTGCGCTCACTGCGGAAGCGATCGCTAGAGCCGTTTTGTATGCTGTGTCCCAGCCGGATGATGTCGATGTCAATGAAGTGATTATCCGCCCGACGGCAAGCCCATTCTAACGTTGGGCATTGGGCATTGGGCATTGGGAAGAATTAAAAATTAGCTCTTTCCCCCCTACTCCCTGCTTCTTCCCCACTCTCTCTTTTGGTAATAGCGATCGCTGCAATTATCCCAGCCCAGAGTAGCAGTTGGGAAAATACTTGTATTATAAATTGCAGCTTATTAATTTCTATACCCTAGTTTTATTATAAAGTATACATCTAAATAGAATAAATACTGAGTATTGGCAGCTCTAGATTTTTAAATCTAGGCTTTAACCATTCTCAAAAAACTTTTTACTAAAAACAATTATTCAGTAAAAATACGTATGCACATTTAAGTCTTCTCACTAACTATATGAATAGTAAGCCCATGCAGGAGAAGACAGTGATGTTCTTAAACCAAGCTCAAGCAGAACAGCTAAAGGAAATAACCACACACTTGCGACAAGTTAGACAAGAAAAATCTATACCCATAGAAAAAATAGCTGCTCAAACACTGATTCGAGCAGGTGTTTTGCAAGCTTTAGAAGAAGAACGGTTTGAAGAATTGCCTGAGCCTATTTTTGTTCAAGGATTCATCCGTCGCTATGGAGATGCTTTAGGACTGGATGGAAATGCTTTATCACATGCTCTTATAAGCAATGTTGTCCGCCAAGACTCCAATAATAATCATAATAATTCAGATAATAAAGCAAATATATACATACCTCTTGTTGTTACCTACATTCTATTATTAGTAGCTGCATCTGCTGGTCTTTTATATACACTTAATCCACCACAAATTACATCTGAAACCCTGACTCCAAAAGTCAATGGTCAACAGTCAATGGTCACTAATCGGTGAACAGTAATGAGAAAGTGGGGAGTAAAAATTTTATATTTTAGATTTTGCGTTTGCGTAGCGTGTCGGAGACAAAAGTTGCGTGGGGTGAACCACTTGCGGTGGACGGGTTTACCGGCATAAGCAAAGTGGTTCACCCGAAGGGGGGTGGAAGAGTTTGAGCAAACTTTTTAAGATGTATTAAAGAATTAAAATTTAATCCAAAATCTAAAATCCCAAATCTAAAATTGAATTGCCCAATGCCCATTTTCAAGATATTTCCGGTTTACGCAGATGCCAAGTAGTGGATTGCTCATAAGCGTAAGCTACCTGAAACAGTTGGTCTTCTCGCAGCACATTGCCAATTAGTTGTAATCCTATCGGTAGCCCCTGATCATCAAAACCACATGGCAAACTTAAACTAGGTAAACCAGCAAGATTCACAGGAATAGTCATCAAGTCAGTTAAATACATACTCAAGGGGTCAGTAGTTTTTTCCCCTGCTTTGAATGCTGTAGTGGGAGATGTGGGACAAACTAAGATATCAACCACGCCAAAAGCCCTTTCAAAGTCTTGTTTAATCAGGGTGCGGACTTTTTGAGCTTTCAGGTAGTAGGCATCATAATAGCCAGCCGAAAGTGCGTAAGTGCCGATCATAATCCGGCGTTTGACTTCTGTACCAAAACCTGTGGCACGGGTACGAGTGTACATCGATAGCAGATTATCCGCATCAGGAGCGCGGTATCCATATTTAACGCCATCGTAACGAGCCAGGTTTGCTGACGCTTCTGAGGGGGCGATGATGTAGTAGGTAGGTAAACCATAGCGAAAGCGGGGACAGGATACTATCTGAATCTCCGCTCCCAAACTTTGTAGTTGATCTACTGCTTTAGTAACAGCTTGTTCCACTACAGAGTCCAAACCTTCACCAAAAGTTTCTTTAATGATCCCAATTTTTAGTTGACCTCTGGGTTTTAAGTCTGGTTTTAAGCTGGCGGCATAGTTGGGAATAGCAACTTTCAGGCTGGTAGAGTCTTTGGGATCGTAACCGGCGATCGCACTTAATAATATTGCAGCATCTTCTACTGTGTTTGCAAATGGCCCAATTTGATCCAAAGACGAAGCGTAAGCCACCAAACCATAACGAGAAACCAAACCATAAGTCGGTTTCATTCCCACCACACCGCAAAAAGATGCTGGTTGGCGAATCGAACCGCCAGTATCAGAACCAAGAGCAACCACACATTCTTGGGCCGACACCGCCGCCGCCGAACCTCCCGAAGAACCACCCGGAACTCGTGATAAATCCCAAGGATTAGCCGTGACTTGGTATGCAGAGTTTTCGGTGGAACTACCCATTGCAAACTCATCCAAGTTGGTTTTACCTACCATTACCGTCCCAACATCTGCCAGTTTTTGCGTCGCCGTTGATTCATAAGGCGGCACAAAATTTTCCAAAATTCGGGAGGCGCAGGTGGTAGGAATTCCCTTGGTACATAAATTGTCCTTGATTCCCACAGGAATCCCTGCTAGCAGCCCAATTTCTTCTCCCGCAGCAATTTTGGCATCCACAGCACCCGCCTGCTCTAATGCCCGTTCTGCTGTCACACATAAAAAGCTGTGCAATTTTGGCTCTAACGCTTGAATGCGTTCTAAAGCTTCTTGGGTAATTTCAACGGCAGAACGTTCTTTTTTAACTAGTTGTTGGTGCAACTCGCGGATGGATGCCATGATTGCTCTCTTTGTGACTCAAGTCCTTGATTTTAGTACATATTGACCAAGATTGGGTATGGGGTATTGGGCATTAGTTATTTCTCCCCTGCTCCCCTGCTTCCCATCATTGTAAAAATAAGATTAATACCTCTAAAGAAATAAGTAATTATGGTGATGGAAAAATTGCCAAGCTTAAACAAAATAATATTAGGAATTTAACATCATCCGTAAATAGAAGGACTACAATCAAGACGGACAAATGTTTCATGCTCCAACAAAAGAGGATTACAAAGCTATGTCCGACTTAAATCGAGGAATTATGAAATTTGAGGGTGCAGATTCTCCAAAAGTAGTCACTATCTCTACCGTGTTGCTTCTGGGATCGATCGCTGCTCTGATCATCTGGGCGCTGCAAGCTGCCTATGCGCTAAACTAAAACCATTAGTAGCCTAAAAGGACACTGGCAAAAACGGTTTCCGTCGTAGCCAAGTGTCCATTTAACAACTAGTAAATAAAAACGCCCTATTAACCATCAAAAATTTCAGAAAAACTTTAGATTTTAGATTTGAGGTTTTAGATGGAAAATTTAAATCTAAAATCCAAAATCCAGAATGTTTGAACCTTGGGGTATCTTAGTTATTTTAATTGTCTGCCCCCTCTTGGGCGGATTACCCCTGATTGCATGGATTACTTACGCGCTTACGCACAAACGATTATCACAAGTTGGTACAAGAAACATCAGTGTATCAGCTGCCTTTTATCACGGCGGTAGGTTTGTGGGAATTCTGGCAGTCTTGTCAGAAGCTTTTAAAGGAGTTGCCGCAGTCTTACTCACCCGCGTTTTCTTCCCAGATGGATCGTTTTGGGAATTGATTGCCCTCATCGCTCTAGTAATAGGTAGATACTCGATAGGCAGAGGGGCAGGTACGACAAATGTTGTTTGGGGATTTGTGGTACATGATCCACTAGTGGCAATGTTTGTATTTTTCTTTGCAGGTATTAGCTTTACAATTCTGCAATCAAGACAGGTCGTTAAATTTGGGGTTTTGCTTCTCTTTCCTCTATTTGTGGCGCTTCTGCACATTAGCGATATCCCCAGAATGTTTGCTGCTGTTGCCTTAGCTGGTTTAATGGGCTGGATTTATACAAAAATTCCTGATGATCTGAATCTGCCAGCCCAACAGGCACAAACAGAATCGCAAGCGATGTTGGAATTTTTACGCAGCGATGTCTACGACGGGCTACGCCAACGCACGATGGTTTCTCTAGATGAAGAGTTGGATGCTGCCATTGTCGGAGAAAAGGCGGCGACATTATCTCAAATTAAGCGCTGGGGCTATCCAGTCCCAAAGGGGTGGGTACTTCCCCCAATCGACGATCCCGAACTATTGACAGAATTTCTCCAGCCATCAGAATTATCTCCCTTGGTGGTTCGTTCTTCTGCCATTGGAGAAGACTCAGAACACTCTTCTGCGGCTGGGCAGTATGAAACAGTTTTAAATGTGATCAGTCCACAGGCATTGCAGTCAGCGATCGCCCAAGTTCAAGCTTCCTACAATCATCCATCTGCCGTGCAATATCGGCGCGATCGCGGCTTAAATGATACAGCAATGGCTGTGTTAATTCAACAACAAGTCCAGAGTATCTATTCTGGTGTTGCTTTCAGCCGCGATCCCGTTACTCAGCAAGGTGACGCAATCATCATTGAAGCCCTTCTAGGCAGCCCGACGCAAGTTGTTTCGGGAAAAGTTACACCAGAACAATATCGCGCTTTTGTCCTGGAAACAGAAAATTCTTCCTCTGTACAATTAGAGGGTGAAGGACGAGTACCACAAGCATTAATCAAGCAAGTTGCATACTTAGCCTACCGACTCGAAAAACGTTATCATGGCACTCCTCAAGATATAGAGTGGAGTTATGACGGTCAAACACTCTGGGTGTTGCAAGCACGACCGATTACTACTCTGCTGCCCATGTGGACACGCAAAATCGCCGCGGAAGTGATTCCCGGAGTAATTCACCCCTTAACATGGTCGATTAATCGTCCCTTAACTTGTGGAGTTTGGGGAGAACTTTTTACTTTAGTTTTGGGCGAACGCACTTTGGGGTTAGATTTCGCCGAAACAGCAACTCTGCACTATTCCAGAGCTTATTTTAATGCATCCCTGTTAGGAGATATTTTTCTCCGCATGGGACTGCCATCGTCAAGTTTGGAATTTTTAACCAGAGGAGCTAAATTAAGTAAGCCGTCTTGGGAGTCAACTTGGGAAAATTTGCCAGGACTAGGGAAGTTGCTGAAGCGGGAATTAAGTTTAGAAAAAGACTTCAAGCGGGATTATCACAAACGGTTCATTCCTGGGTTGTCGCAGTTGGCGCAGTCAGATATAGATTACTTGGAACCATCCAAGCTGTTGGCAAGAATTGACTTTATTTTGGAGTTGCTGCGTCATGGTACGTATTACAGTATTTTAGCTCCCTTGAGCGTTGCCCTCCGCCAGGGAATTTTTCGGGTGAAGGATGACCAAATTGATCACAGCGTTACCCCAGAGATCGCGGCATTGCGATCGCTGAGTGCAATAGCTACAGATGCCAAGGAGGTATTGCTTAAGTTTGAGCCACAGCAGGTATTTGAGCAATTAAAGCAAACCCCAGAGGGAGAGAAGATCCTACAAGAATTTAACGAATTGCTTCAGGATTACGGCTATTTAAGTGAAGTGGGAACTGATATCTCCGTTACCACTTGGCGAGAGAATCCCCAGATGATTAAGCAGATGTTTGTGCAGTTAATGCAGGGTAACGAACCACAATCAGGCGCTAAAGACGCGATTAATAGCATCTTTGCCGATAAGCCCAAACGCTCTTTTGTGCAACGGCGTGTAGATATCAAAGGACGAGTTACCGAAGTTTATTCCCGGCTTTTGGCTGAATTGCGTTGGAGTTTTCTCGCTTTAGAAAAGATTTGGCTAAAGTCCGGTTTACTCAAGAAAACAGGAGATATCTTTTTTCTAAACTTTGATGAAGTGCGCCGTCTAGCTGTGGGTGGAGATTCCAGATTAATTCAGCAGTTGGATAAGTTAATAGAATTGAGGCGATCGCAATTCCGGCAAGATAGCGAGATCATCCAAGTACCCTTTTTAGTTTACGGCAATACACCCCCTCACCCCTTAGCTCCCTCTGTGATCTACTCTGACCAAATCTTACAAGGCATTGGAGCCAGTCACGGACAAGCCGAAGGTAAAGTGAAGGTGTTGCGAAATTTACAAGACTTGCCAGAGATTGACCGAGATACGATTTTGGTAGTACCTTACACAGATTCCGGCTGGGCACCTTTATTATTAAGGGCTGGAGGATTAATTGCCGAAGTTGGTGGACGGCTTTCTCACGGTGCGATCGTGGCTCGTGAATATGGGATTCCGGCTGTGATGGATGTTCGAGGCGCTACATGGCTCCTGCAAGATGGTCAACGAGTTAGGATTGATGGGTCTAGGGGTATTGTGGAATTATCTAACGATTTAAGACCATCTTAACTCCAGCTTCATCGATAAACACCAAATCTTCTAGCATCAAACAGCTGTTCTAAATCATTTAGGAAGGTGAATTAAATAAAATGCAAAACTTCATCCTGTATCTAGCTTCCCTCTCCTTTATAAGGAGAGCGATTGAGGGTGAGGTAAGCCAGGGACATAAATCATATGTTATTTAATTCTTATTCCTTAACGATCGCAGTTTGGTCGTTAGGCTGCTTGAGGTTATTTAAAATCTGCTAAAGTTTCAGTTATCCCAAACTCAATAACTCAGCACTTAGGACTGATGCAGAACAGGCAAGAAAAAATTTCGCAAGTGGTAGTGACTGCTGGGCAGATGCACGATATTGAAGAACGGATCTTTGCGGCAGGAATGCCTGTAGTAGCTTTGATGGAAAAGGTTGCGGGATTAATTGCCCGTCGCATTCAAGAGATCCCCCCAACCCCCCTTAAAAAGTGGGGCTATATTCCTTCAAACACTCCCTTTTTAAGGGGGTCGCCACAGGCGGGGGGATCTCGTGTTGGAATTCTTGTTGGCCCCGGCCATAATGGCGGGGATGCTTTAGTAGTAGCCCGTGAATTACACTTTCGTGGGTATGAGATTTGGATTTATTCTCCTTTTTCTAAGCTTAAGGAATTAACTTCGCAGCACTTGCAATATGCTCAGAATTTGGGCATTCCAATTTATCAAACAATTGAGCAACTGCCAAATTCTGATTTGTTGATTGATGGCTTGTTTGGGTATGGTTTAGAAAGAAATCTCACTGATCCCATCGCTTCTGCAATTAATCAGCTAAATGAATTGTCTGTACCGATTTATAGCATCGATTTACCTTCAGGTTTACACACCGACACAGGCGAAGTATTAGGAACTGCAATTCGCGCCACTCACACTTTTTGCTTGGGTATATGGAAACTAGCTTTCTTACAAGATCAGGCGCTGGAATATCTCGGCAAAGCTGAGTTAATCGATTTTGATATTCCTTTAGCTGATGTAGAAGCTGTTCTAAAAGATACACCCAGAATTAAACGTATTACACCAGCAACGGCACTTGCGACTCTACCTCTACCCCGTCCAGCTGTTACCCACAAATATAAGCAAGGACATTTACTGTTGATTTGCGGTTCGCGGCGCTATGCAGGTGGAGCAATTTTAACTGGTTTGGGTGCGAGGGCAAGTGGTGTGGGGATGCTTTCGATCGCAGTACCCGAATCTCTAAAACCCCTTTTGGTGTCGCATTTGCCAGAAGCGCTAATTGTCGGTTGTCGAGAGACAGAAACCGGAGCCATCGCCCAATTGCAATTACCAGAAAAAACCGATCTGAGTTCCTTTAATGCGATCGCTTGTGGCCCGGGTTTAACCCAAGATGCCACTCCCATTGTCCAAGAAGTGATCAACAGCAATCGCCCTTTGCTTCTCGATGCCGATGGTTTGAATATCTTGGCACAAATGGGAGCGATCGCCACATTAAAAAAACGTCAAGGAGTAACCGTACTCACACCCCACGCTGGGGAATTTGAGCGATTGTTTCCTGATGTCGCCGATGCCAAACATGACAGAGTAAAAGCAGTACGGCAAGCGGCGGCGCAAGGTGGGGTGGTAGTGTTGTTGAAAGGCGCGAGAACTCCGATCGCAAACCCTGAAGGTGCCGTTTGGATTGTTCCTGAAAGTACACCTGCCTTAGCGCGTGGCGGTAGCGGCGACGTGTTAACTGGGCTACTAGGTGGATTGTTAGCGCAAGCAGCAACTAAACAGATTCCCATAGAAGATATTGTGGCAACTGCCGCTTGGTGGCATTCACAAGCCGGTATTTTAGCAGCCCAAGAGCGTACCGAATTGGGTCTAGATGCGTTTACATTGACACAATATTTAATTAAAGTTCTAAGTAATTAAACGGCTTTTAACTATGACTCTAAATATCCAGATCCAAAAAGAAAAATTACAGGCAAGTACTAGTTTAAAGATAAATCAAGAAACAGAAAACGAGAAAGTTCTATGTTCTCATTGTCAGCGCACCGTTACTAACGGTATCAAATGTAAAGGGATTTGTGTGGCTGACAATGACTATTAAGGTATGAATTTTATCGAGGAAGGCAGTTCGAGCTTACAGAAAACTGCCTTCTGTCTCTTGCCGCAATGCCTGAGGAATTTGTATCAGCCATTGACTAAATACCAACGCTGTAGCGCCAACCGTTGAATTTCGCGCCAGGGAATATTATGTTTTCGAGCTAACTCTGCACAATCTTCATATTCTGGCTGCACATTAGCAATAACTTTTTGTGGTGATTGTCCCTTCCATGCTAGTTTGACACGCACTTTGCCATATTCAATTTCCACTTGTTGAATTTCCCGTTGTAAAATGGCGCGTTGCTGAGTTGTTCGCCGAATGCCCAAAGTAGTGGTTTCACTAAATAAAACCGCTTCACAACTGAGTAAATTTTCTGGATGACAAATCACAGTCAGCAAAATCCCTGGACGGGACTTTTTCATGCCGATCGCCTGGGTAAAAACATCCACCGCACCAGCCGCAAACAACGCCTCAAACACATAGCCGATCGCTTGCGGATTTAAATCATCAATTTGGGTTTCTAGTACTGATATCGTTTCTAAATTTGCGGTAGTATTTTCAGAATCGCTCAAATTTTCTAAATTTACGATAGTGTCTTCAGAATTACTAAAATTGGACTGTAAACTTACGCTTTCACCCAGCCAGAGGCGTAGAATATTGGGAATGGGTAAATTTATGGTTCCTGCTCCCAGTCCTACCTGCTTGATAGTGATCGCAGGTGGTGAACCAAAATCTCTTGCCAAAGTAGTGGCGATCGCGGCTCCTGTTGGTGTCACTAGTTCTCTGTCAATGCCATTGCTATAAACTGGACAACCCCGCATTTCCCACAGCTTTAATACCGCTGGTACTGGTACTGCCATCTGACCATGTGCAGCCCGAACAGTGCCGCCACCAGTCGGGAACGCCGAGCAATAAAGTAAGGGCCATCCTTCTTCATTGCTCTCAATCCCCAACCAATCTAATCCCAGGCAAGTACCCACAATATCTACGATCGCATCTACAGCACCCACCTCATGAAAATGAACTTTTTCAGGGGCGATGCCATGTACCGCCCCTTCTGCTACTGCTAGCTGTTGGAATACCGCCAAACTCCAAGCTTCTGCCCATGCTGGCAACCCTGCTTTGATAATCATTTCCTCTATTTCTGGCAAGTGGCGTGTGTGATGGTGACTGTGTTCGCGATCGTGGTGGTGATGATCGTCTACTAAATCCACATGGACTTTAGTCGCGTGCTGACCATTGCGTTGGACAAGTTCTGTCCTTAACTGATATTCCTGTTCAATTCCCAACCCATTGAGTTTTTCAATTAAATACTCCACAGGAACACCCAAACTTACCAAAGCACCCAGGCACATATCACCAGAAATCCCTGTCGGACATTGAAGATAAGCAATTTTATTCATAATAAATTAATCATTAGTCATTAGTTATTCTCCCTTATTCCCAATCCCCTGTTCCTCTATGGCAAAAATTTTCCCAGTTCATCCGGATAATCCTCAAATTCGCCGAATAGAGGAAATAAAGTCGGCGCTTTCTAGTGGCGCAGTCATGCTTTACCCTACTGATACAGTCTATGCGATCGGTTGTGATTTGAATGCCAAGTCGGCGGTAGAACGAGTGCGGCAAATTAAACAGCTAGCAAATGATAAACCACTGACATTTTTATGTCCCTCGCTTTCAAATGTGGCAACTTATGCCTTCGTAAGTGACACAGCCTATCGAATTATGAAACGCCTGATTCCAGGGCCGTACACGTTTTTGCTCCCAGCGACTAAGTTAGTACCGCGATTGGTGCAAAGCCCCAAGCGGAAAACTACTGGAATCAGAGTCCCAAACCATACTGTGTGTTTGGAGTTACTGGCAGCGTTGGGCAATCCGATTATTTCAACTTCAGCACATCTGCCACCAGATGAAGCAGATAATGGCATGATTCGGATAGAGAAAGAAACTGTTCAGTCGCGGGTAGAGCTATTTGACCGTTTGGACAAGTTGGTAGACATAATTATAGACACTGGCGAGGAACCTACATATGAAGTGTCTACCATCTTGGATATGACCGGAGACGAAGCAGTAATGATACGGAGGGGTTTAGGTTGGGAAGCAGCAGCAGCATGGGTATAAAAATTCCACTTCACAGGCGCACCTCTTTGTTTCGGAAATTGTGATAAAAACGACTCCAGTTTTGAAATTGTCATATTTGATGCGATGTCTACGACGGGCTGTTCGGTGATGCAGTGGATATAACAAGATGGTGGCAACAGTTGGCACAGCAAGGTATTTGACAACTTTAAGAAAATGGCGAGTACTCGTGTGTCAGCGTCAATGTGGTGGCTTGTGAAAAAAACCGACACATTGCCATAACTATAACTCTTTCGTATTTCCTACAGTTTTATATATGAGCTTTAGATGTGAGCATTACATACGGCAAGTTTTGATGGATGAATGCCCAAAGATTCACAAGCCTTGCATGGTCTTGATTGCTGTGTCTGCGTTGTAATTACGGTGCAATACTACTACCTGGAAAAGTCATGAAAGCTAACGTCGTCAATCTACCGAACTCTAGACCCATTTTTGAGAACCATCTTTCGACCGAAGAATTTTCAGACAGCAGTAGCGAAACCTTGATTGAATTGCTATGTGAGGAAATGCAAGGGCAAGTTAAAGCAGCACCCAAGTGCGTAGAAGCTTTAGCAAAGCGCATAGCCATAGAAGTAGAACGCATTTGCGATAAAAGCTCCCGTATTCAAACATCTGGGGAAATCAAATCCTGGCAGATGACGTTGGGAAGGCATCGGATGCAAAAGTGCTTACGTTACTACCAACTAGGTTCTAAACAAGGGCGGGTGGAATTACATAGCAATTTGGGTGCTATGGTTTACCGTCATGTAACTACATCTGGCTCTGAGTTAGGCTTTGATGCTCGTTACAGCCTAATTGAAGATTTTTTACAAGCATTTTATATTGAAGCGATCAAAGCTTTCCGCAGAGAAAACGAACTACCAGATAATCACACGCCGCGTACTCAGCTGCAATTAGCTGAATATATGTCTTTTACAGAGCAGTACGCCAAACGCCGGATCAATTTACCTGGTGGTGCAAATCAGCAATTGATTATCTTGCGGGCCCAAGGTTTTGCTCGTCGTCAGCCCCAAGAAACTACCGTGGATATTGAAATGGCGGTGGAGTCTGCTAAGGGTGAAGAAGCAGAATCTTACCAGCGTAACTCGGCAGTGCAACAGCTGCGATCGCAGATGATTGCCCAAACTAATTTCGATCCATCAGAAGAATCAGAACGCGATCGCGTCATCACTGAATTGATGAAATATCTGGAGTCTCAAGGCCAATCTGACTGTATGAACTACCTCAGCTTGAAACTTCAAGACCTCTCAGCCCCAGAAATTGACCAAATTCTCGGTTTAACCAGCCGTCAGCGCGACTATCTCCAACAACGGTTTAAATACCACGTTGAAAAGTTTGCCAAACAACACCACTGGCAATTGGTACATCAATGGTTAGGTGCGGGTTTAGAGCAAAAGTTGGGTTTATCTTCCCCGCAGTGGGAAATCTTTGTGAATCAACTCACAGAACAGCAACAGCAACTATTACAGTTAAAAACTGCACGGGAAAATGACGCTGCGATCGCCAAAGCGATCAAATGCACCCCCAAACAGTTACAAAAGCGCTGGACTCAACTTTTAGAAATAGCATGGGCTATCCGCAACGGTCATACTGAAGCTCAGACAGGTTGAAGTCAAGGCGAAATCACTAAAATTTATCCAAGCTCAATTCCAGCTATTAGAAAGGTTAAGGGGTAAAGAGAAAAGGAAAATTCCATTCCTTTCATACTTGCCTAAATTAGTAACTCGTTTTTTATCCAAATTATTAATACATTTGTATTTATTTAGTACAAAAATACTAAAATCTTCGGATTTTTTACCTATTAATCCAACCTTGTTTAGTCAAAATCAAAAATTCATATTAAGTAACTAACCATTTGTTACTGCTTCTGTGAAATCCTATAATAAGCAGGACTTTTGGCAGAGGGATTGAGGATGGCTCTGACTCAAGGCGGACGGGCAAATAAGTCTGGGAATATTTTAGAAGGAAATGTAGAAGCAATCTTGAATGGGCATAATTATTTCCAAGTAGGGAACTATGTCCCAAAAGAATTTATTCTAAATGCTACTTTATTACCAAAACGTTATGGAAAAGAAATTTATATTGGAACTGGAATTTATCATACCGATCTGAAGGTTGATTTTTATGTTGTTGGCTCACCTATAATGCCATCTGGTTTAATTTTCGAGTGCAAATGGCAAGAAAGTCCCGGTTCGGTTGATGAAAAGTTCCCTTACTTGAATATGAACATTCAGCACTATTACCCTACACCAACTATCGTGATTTTAGGCGGTGAAGGTATGCGAGAAGGCGCAAGTAAATGGCTAAAATCAAGAGTTAATGATAACCATAATTTATTAGCAGTTTATAGCTTAGACAGGTTCATTGCTTGGGCAAATAAAAATCTTTAAAAGATGTAATTAATAGTTCGTTAATCATGCCTCTATTTTTTATATTTGAGTTAATTGAACGCGCTGCTTTGATTTTGTAAGTTTCAAAATTGATATCAGTATAAATTTTTTTAATAAATTCACTATCAGAATTACAGACCATAACTTTGACACCACGACTTGCTAACTCTGCACAAGTATCTCTTAAAAGTTCTTGGTGTTTTTTACTAAAACAATTTTGACTATAAGCAGTAAAATAGCTAGTGCCACTGATAGGATGGTAGGGCGGATCAAAAAATACAAAGTCATCACTGCTAGTCGCATGATTTAGGACTTCTGTAAAATCTGCTTGTTGAATTTCTACGTGAGAAAGTGCTACCGAGGCTACTCGCAGTAAGTTTTCATGACAAATATTAGGATTTTCATATCTGCCTAAAGGTACATTAAATTTACCCTGTGAGTTGACTCGATAAAGACCATTAAAACAAGTTTTATTAAGATAAATTAGACGAGCAGCTTTTTCTAAATCAGTACCCCCAAAGTCATTTCTAACACTATAATAATATTCTTTATTATGTCGGATTTTATGCTCTTTTAATATAGAAATTAATTCCTCAACATCATCTCTAACACAACAATAAGTGTTAATTAATTCGGCATTAATATCAGTTAAAATTGCTGCATTTGGTTGGAGATAGAAAAAAACAGCACCACCACCTAAGAATGGTTCATAGTAATTTTTATAACTCTTAGGAAAATAAGGAATATATTGCTGTATCAACCTACTTTTACCCCCTGCCCACTTCAAAAATGGACGCGGGCTATTTTCCTTGGGGATTTGAATTACCATTTACTTCCGATTTAACTGAAAATAATCGTGACTAAATAAAGCCAATATAACCGACGAGCCATATTTTATATTAACTGGCTAATTTTCCAGCTGCATAGATTACAATTGAGTAGATAAAGCAGATCAAAACAAACGTAAGTATATAACAAGGCAGTTTACATTCAGATGTTTGACGGATTTTGGGATAACGTCTTTCGCTACCCCCGGTACTTAATTAGTATCGTCTTAGGACTGTTTCTGAACACCTTTGCGCCATTAGTGCCACTGTTGAAGCGCCCAGTCACCTTGATCGCTATCTTGGGTTTATTTGTGAGCAGCCTAGTCTTCCTGACTCTCACCCTACGGGCAATGTTGGGCTTGAGTACAATCTAGACTAGCGCTATATCGGGGCTATGCCCCACAGACGGTTGCTCTTGGCGTTGCTCCCGCTAAGTACTGTCTACCCAACTTGCATCTATTTTTGTCGTACAACCTCTGTGATGAGGCGAAATTTTTATGGCTACAAATCGTCGGGTTTCCCGCGTTTCTGAACTGATTAAACGGGAAGTTAGCCAAATGCTGCTCAACGGCATTAAGGATGACCGTGTGGGTACAGGAATGGTCAGTGTTACTGATGTTGATGTTTCTGGCGATCTCCAACACGCCAAAATCTACGTCAGTATCTATGGTACAGATGAAGCTAAGGTAGAAACAATGGCAGGTTTAAAGTCGGCCACGGGTTACGTCCGCAGCGAACTTGGGGCGCGGATACGGCTACGTCGAACACCAGAGGTCATTTTTCTCGAAGATCGCTCTATAGAACGCGGTAATAAGGTATTAGCACTACTAGACCAACTTAACCATCAGCGTCCGCCAGAAAATCTGGTATCAGTAGAAGACAGCACTGAGCAAAATGATCAGGAATTCTCCGAATAAGTAACTAAAACAACAATGTAACTTCAGAACAATTAATCTCAGCAAATCCGCCAAACAGTTTACAGACGTGACGAGATCACGTCTGTTTTAATGTAACCATAATCTAATTCAGGGATTCAGTAGTTGCATATATACGCTTTCTGTTTGTCTTGACTTTCGTCTCTACTCTAGTATTCTCCCTTTCCCTCTGCTTCCCCTGCTCCCATAGCGATCGCATATTTTTTTATTTGCAAGTCCTTTACTCCTCCCTCTTACTGATGTTTATCTAAGGAAAACTGTTTAATATGAGTGCTGAAATTAACCTAAGTAATTACGGATTTGCTTAAGAAAATCTTAACAGATACTAGTGTAAAAGCTTTCATCGTATATTTTAGTCGTTATGTTTTGCAATAGTTTATACCCCAGTGTCTGACAAATATTCTTGTGTTGTTTATCCTTAGATAAATACCAGCAGTTCTAGATCCGATTTTAAGGTGATTATTTGATATGTAAGCGATACCTGCGGCGGGCTGTGACGCTCCTCCGTCGCTCTAAGGGAAGCTATGCTGTTGGCGTTCGCGAAGCGTGTCGTAGACAAGCCTCTCGAACGCGAGTGCGTCTCCCTTTGGGAGAAGAGAAGGCTTTACGCGACGCTATCGGTGACGCGCCCTCAACTCTTCCCAACCGCTAAATCTTGCCTAAACACAGTAATGGCAAGACTTTCAAACTTATGGCATCAAAGTCATACAGTTGCATAAGCATGTTAAGTTAACTACTTGGAATTTTTTTTGTAAAGCGGATTCTGCCGATATGTCAGTATTTGTTGACTTTCTTAACATTTCTTGAGATAATTTCAGGAGATGTAGCGTCAAAATAAAAATAGTTCCGTATAGCAAACTACAAAATGCTAGCCACAAGTCTAATTTCTGTCATGTTTGTTCCTAATTATTAACGGGAATACTATCGTAAGTGTTAATTTGTGAGTAAAAACCATGAGTGTGAATACGGTGCCTTCTATCAATTACTACTCTCTAGATGTGATTCAAGACGAAGCACGCCGACTGGTGCAAAAGGGAATGATTAGCAGACAACAGCCAATATATACCCTCTGCCAATACATTCCAGCGAGAGAGTGGGTTTGCGTTGAATGTGAATTAGAGAAATGTGACTTTTTATTACGCGATCGCATTGGCGACCTAATTGGTCGTGAACAGTGGGACAACGACTAATCAATGTTTGATTTCGGATTTGGGATTGGGAGTTTATTTTTGATGTGTGGATGTCACAATCAACGATTTGCCGCCCAATCAGGGGAATAATCTCTGGTTTTTGATGAGCATTGCCCCATACAGAATCTTGCGTTTTTCATTATACAGAAGTATTGGAGTTTGAATTTATACAACTTTTCAAGTGAAAGAAGGCATCAGAAGCATTTATTCTGTATATCTGGTGCTACAGCTTGAATCTAGTATGTAGATTCTATGAGGTTCCTACATTTACCCGATAGGTAAGTGTAGGAACTTTGCTTTTGACTTGCAATTCATTAGATCACAAGCTATAGTCTGCTTGGTGTTCAAAGCCAAAATCCGTCTTGAAAAGTTTGCAAAGTTGGGCTAATCGACACCAGTTGCTACAAACCAGGAAACCTCCGCAAGCAACTGGCTCAACTTTCGCAAAATCGCAAATTTGGATCGTATTTTTTCGGAAAAAATCTCGAAAAGCATAGAAAAATCATGTGAACTATTATCCTACTTGCTCCAAATACTGATTAATGTCTTCAATGATGCGGGTAAGTTCAGCTTCAGTAGTCAAGCGGATGTTGACGTTGCGGACAGTCAGCAAAACTTTGGCTGCGAAGGGCGTCGGCCAGATATTAGGATTACAGAAAATTTCTAAAAATACTTCACCTGTATAACGATACTCTAGGGGAGGTTGGGGAATGACTTTACCGCCGCCAGGAGTAGGTTTAGCGGCGACAGCCTTCAAGCGCTCCATGAGTTGATCCGTCGCTGTCTTTAATTCTCGTGCTGCTTGGGGTGAAAAACTGAAAGACACAGAACCTTCAATTAGATTCAACCTTAAAGGAATTGAAGACATATGTTTTTTATTAAAACTTCTTCATAAGTACTAATATTACCGGAAGGAGGGGTCTGAATCCCACTCTGAGAGTTTGCCGCGTCTTCTTTAAAGACCACTAAGTAGGTAAACACAAATAAATCTAACTATATGAGAAAATGTAAATTGTCCAAAACCCTTGCGATTGCTTCACTTCCCTTTGCTACCTTCGCAATTACATAGTAATAAATTTCTTTGCCCACCTACTTAGAGATGATTTATAAAGTAAACCTTAAATTGTAGGGTGCGTTAAGCGTTGCTATAACGCACCGAGAAACATGGTGCGTTACGGCTACTTCTCACTCTCTCGAACTCCCAAATTCTTGCATAGCCGTAACACACCCTACTTAATATTTACTTTATAAATAGCCTCTTAGTACTCTGGCAAGGCAACTTTGTGAGGTTCGTAGTCAGCGCCTGGGCGCTCAAGCCAAGGATTAAAACCATTGAAATTCAGCGAGAAATTGCTCAATACGAACCCCACAAAACAAATGATCCCAATTTGAAACAGACCACTGATGGCATTTATAGTATTTTTAATACAATCTGTTCTGGACTAAATGGACGTATGAATAACAAAATTAATTAAAATATTCCTGGAATTAATGCTAAAAATACGCTGTTATCTGTAAAGCCATTACTAATGCCTATCTAGCTTGTAGCTACTATTAGTTAAAAAGAATCTCAATAAATTAGGATAAAACATAGAGACTATAGAGAGACTTAACTCTTACTGCGTAAGACTTTGATACACTTTATTTGTGTTTATTTGTATTTTGAGTTCTACATTAGAAGTCGTAGAACTTGATGTGATAAATTATCCATGACTTACGATAACCGCGCCGAAGTGCGAAAGGTTTTAACTATTACTCTACTGCTCAACCTGTTTGTACTAGGATTGAAAGCACTTGTGGGCTACTGGACAGGTTCTTTGAGTTTGCTAGCTGATGCCTTGCATAGTGTCACAGATAGCGCCAACAACGTTTTAGGATTAATTGCGAGTAAATTTTCTTCTCCACAACCCGATCGCGAGCATCCCTACGGACACCACAAATTTGAAGCAGTAGGAGCTTTAGGAATTGCCTCATTTTTAGGAATAGCCTGTTTTGAAATTCTGCAAGGAGCAATCGAGCGAATTCTCAAAGGTGGTGATGAACCTATAAAAATATCGCCACCTGAGTTGTGGTTATTACTAATTGTGCTGGGCGTGAATATTTTTGTGGCGTTTTACGAACGTGCTGTGGGTAGGCGGGTAGGTAGCTCAATTCTCATTGCTGACGCTACACATACAATGAGCGATATTTGGGTGACAATCTCTGTAATTAGCGGCTTGGTAGGAGTTTGGCTAGGTTATCAATGGATGGATTTGGTGTTAGCTTTTCCTGTGGCTTTGTTGGTATTTTGGAGTGGTTGGTCAGTTTTAAAAGAGAATTTGCCTTGGCTTGTGGATCAAATAGCGATCGCACCAGAAGTAATTCATGCGATCGCTACTTCTGTTCCAGGGGTAATTAACTGTCATGATATTGCTTCTCGCGGTGTTCTTGGTCGCCAAGTGTTCATTGAAATGCATTTAATAGTAGATGCACCAGACGTAGAAACCGCCCACAATATCACCGAAGAAGTAGAAAGCCGATTAGAAGAAAGGTTCCGTCCAGTCAGGATTTTAATTCACGTCGAGCCACCAGCATATAAGTCTGAGCAAATTAGCTTTGAAACTGGAGCAAAATAATCTCATCAATTCTAAATTAGGCCCTGTTCTGATGCTCGGAAACCTTATACCCGTAGGATATTACGAATTACCAATTTTTTTAACAAGAAAGAATAAAGATGCCGTCGCCAGAATTTTCTAATTAAATTTTGGGCGATGGCTCGACTGAGCGCTCAGTCGAGCCGTGGTATCGGGGTTAATTTTCACAGTAACGGATATCTATTGGAAAGTGATGCTTTTGCGTGGCTAACAGATCGCCGGAAGCAGCCGCTCCGACTTTCCGCTAAATCCCGCTAAATCCACTACTGGTTGCACTGTGAATTCTGAATTCTCTTTTAATACCCTTGGAGGAGCTACTATATTTTACGGGCTATAACGTACATATTGACAGTTGTGTAATCTTCAAGTCCAGGAACTTTATTCAGAAGCCGAAGCAATGGCATCAATTTGGAAGCTCCTTGAACAGCATTTACGGTCTCGCTAACAATTGCAAATCCGGCCTGATCAAAGGCTTGCAGGAACTCGCGGCGCGTGAGTTTATTGAGTCCAAGCTCATAGACCGAATGGCACTCGACTCCGGAATGGGACTCGACTGCCTCATGATACTTATTGTAAGCTGCGACAACACGTGCATCACCAAGAATCAGATGCGCCCACGGTAGCTTGATGGGCTGTCCGATTGCGTGAAATCCATGATCGCCATAAGGGCTGTAGTAGAGTGGACTAAAACCAGTTATCAGCAAACCCCCTTCTCGTAGAAGCCTTTTGATTGAAACAAGAATTCTATCTATACCCATTATGTGTTCAAAAGTGTCTTTGGAAATTATGACATCAACCTTGCCGTCAAGGGTCGTCATGTTGTCAATGTCTAACTGATGAAACTCTATTTTGTTAGCGATATCTGGGAAGCGTTCTGCTACGATACGGCGTGCAAATGTTATGCGATCGCTAATCAGGTCAAGGCCAATCACCTGCTGCGCTCCCGAAATGGCTGCATCAATAGATAGGGCACCATGTCCACAGCCAATCTCAAGGACGACTTTGCCGGAGAAGTCGGGACGACCGCCGAAGCGCCGCCAGTACTTTTGCGAATCGATGATTTGTTCCTCAAAGTATTTAAGGGAAAGGGACTCATCTTCTACAGCAAAATTATCTTCATCAAATTTGTAGTTTACAGAGGGATGTGTAAAAGCTTGCTTATTCATGTAAATTCAATCCTTAGAAGGGTGATAAGTAAAAAGCTGAAATGACATATTTACGTTCCAAACCTTCGCCAAAAAGAGTAGTTAATCTAACTTTTGCCGAAACAACCCAAGACAAGCAGATAATGCAGAATACTTCTCGGTTAAGCATTTTTAACTCGGAATCGGTTTTGCGGTAAAGGTTAAGGGTTAAAGGTTTTTCTTTCCCATTTCCCTTTCCCTTAACCGAAAAGTATTGAGGGTAGCAGAACTATCGAGATAATAACTCTCTTTTGAGTCTTGATCAATAAGAAATTATTAGACATATCCCAAAACCAGTCTACAAACCTTGTGCAGCTTGGGCTGATACCTAATTTCTGGAGATGTCTATTGTATGTAGACTAGTATTAACTCTTATAAGAAGCAATCAAATTAGCGACGATCGCAACTAGTTCTCCGGGATCAACTGGTTTTGCCACATGAGTCTGAAAGCCTGCTTCCAGGGCACGGCTACGATACTCGCTATCGCCATAGGCAGTTAAGGCGATAGCCGGGAGTTTTCCCCAAATATCAGGCTTCAACGCCCGAATCTTGCGGATGAGGCTGTAGCCATCTTCACCAGGCATAGCAATATCACAAATCAAGACATCTGGTTGCAACTCAGGTAATACTTTCAATGCTACCGCCGCCGATACAACTGCCATAACCGTGGCTCCATCAGCTTCCAGCACGGTAGTAATGTAAAAACGGCTATCGTCATCATCATCAACTACGAGAATGTTTAAGCCAGCAAGGGGAAGAGCAGGTTCCATAACATCTCCATTAACGTTGATCAAATGAAAGTTCTTTCTAATAGACTTATCCGGAAATGAGAACTTTATTTGGCTGAAACCTAGCTCTGGAGAGGGTTTTAGAGGTTCCTGTTTTATATAAGCTAAAAAGCCAGCTATGTAAGGGTTTCAGCTATTTTGAGGTTTATTTGTGGATAAGTCTAATGATCTGCTTATTTTTTCTCTCTAACCACACCATTGGTAATTTTACTGCGATCGCGCCTATTTTCCTAGACAATAACTCAATTTCTCCAGCCACCATCTAATTCAAGGTTAATTATTTTGCTCACTAATCGCATTTATTTGCTTAGAGTTAATGCGTTCTGAAAACTTAATTTTTAATTGGTATGAATTGCAAAAGAATCTATGTTAATAGGAAGATAAACATCATTCTCATTGCGAAGATTAGCACCAAAGAATGCTCCTGCTACAATTTGTGGCATTCTTGCTCTTAATAAACCAAAAGTCAAAAAACAGGCAATGCCGAGGCTTAAAACGAGCCAGGTCGGCATTGCCATTTTAAAATACAGCAGGAGCGGAGCTTGGGATTGCTCCGCCGAGGCGTCAGAATGGGCTACACCCCGCTCCGCTAACAGGAGTAAAATAGGCTTTCTTTATACCTGGCTCTTGAGTTGAAAAGGTATACCTAATTAAAAAAGCAAACTGCTGGATGTGAATCTAAACTACTACAAGGAATCTGAAGCATAACAAAGAGTGATGAGCTTTTAGTTAAGTAAACTCACTTTCAAAACTTGATTACTCCCATTCAATGGTTCCAGGCGGCTTAGAGGTGATGTCATAAACCACCCGATTTACCCCTTTCACCTCATTCACAATCCGAGTGGAAATCACTTCCAGGACATCGTAAGGCACTCTTGCCCAATCAGCAGTCATGCCATCTTCACTGGTAACAATCCGCAAAACAATGGGGTAAGCGTAAGTACGTTGATCCCCCATAACGCCAACAGTACGAATTGGCAGCAAGACAGCAAATGCTTGCCAGAAATCATGATACAGACCGCGTTGATTAATTTCTTGCCGTACAATCAAATCTGCATCGCGCAAAATGTTTAACCGCTCAGATGTGACTTCCCCCAGAATACGAATTGCCAAACCAGGCCCAGGAAAAGGTTGCCGTTGGACAATTTCTTCTGGTAAACCAATGGAACGCCCAACTTTGCGGACTTCATCTTTAAACAATTTCCGCAGTGGTTCCACCAATTTAAATCTTAGGTCTTTCGGCAAACCGCCAACATTGTGATGACTCTTAATTTTTACCGCTACCCGCTCACCAGTTTGGGGATCAACGTTGGTATCAGCAGATTCGATCACATCTGGATAAAGAGTCCCTTGAGCCAGATAGTCAAAGTGACCAAGGCGCTTGGATGTTTCCTCAAATACACTGATAAACTCGTGTCCAATGCGGCGGCGTTTTTCTTCAGGATCTGTGATATCGGCAACTCTAGCTAAAAAGCGATCGCGGGCATTAACATACTCTACAGGAATGTGAAACTGCTCTTGAAATAGTTTTACCAAGCGCTCTGGCTCATACTTTCGCATAAACCCTTGATCGATAAACACGCAAGTCAGTTGTTCACCAATCGCTTTATACAGCAAGAAGGCCAGGGTAGAAGAATCCACTCCACCAGACAGCGCCAATAGCACCCGCTTTTCACCAACTCTGGCGCGAATTTCCCGAATTGCATCTTCGACAAAAGCCGCTGTTGTCCAAGTGGGTTCACAATCGCAGATATGGTAGACAAAATTACGGATTAATGCTATACCGCCAATAGAATGTACCACCTCTGGATGGAACTGAACGCCATAAAGTTTCCTTTCGTGGTCAGCAATGGCAGCACAGGGGGTATTTTCTGTATGTGCCAGCAATTCAAACCCTGATGGCATTTGGGTAACTGAGTCTCCATGACTCATCCACATCGTAGTGCCATCTTCGACATTAGTGAGCAAATCTGTGGGATCATCAATATATAATGATGCTTTGCCGTATTCACCTCGGTCAGCCTTTGCCACTTCGCCACCGAGTTGGTTCACCATCAGCTGCATCCCATAGCAAACACCCAAGATGGGTATTCCCAAATTCCAGATTTCTGCGTCACAATGGGGAGCGTGATCACCATAAACCGAACTCGGCCCACCAGAGAGGATGATTCCCTTAGGATTGAGTTGGCGCAGATGTTCAGAAGTAGTACGATAGGACAAAACTTCTGAGTATACTTGAGTCTCGCGGATGCGACGGGCAATCAGCTCAGAATATTGAGAGCCAAAGTCCAAAATTACAATCAATTGACGATCAAGCCGCCCAAAATTTTCCAATATTTGGGGCGCTAGTTCTGTTGGTAGAGTCACCGCTGTATTCATGACGGGAGAGTTATATCTGTTAAGGATAAATAGATGCTTTGTGGTCTATGGTGATGCTATTATTCAGCCGGGGCAGGCTGATAATGGTATAGAGAGCCTTTACAAACGCAATTTTATGTGCATCTGTCTAGTCCCGGAGTCGGAGATGGTATTAGAACGATAAATTTACCCGAAAGTGGTTACTTAAGAGATTATTTATTTGGATTGTTTACGATTATTCATAATAAATTAACATAATTTTCCGGTTAACAGACCAGCAGTTTTACTCTTCACGATAATTTTGCGATCGCGATCAAAGAGAATAGAACCACAGACTGTCACTCCTGTGCCGCTTTCGCTATGGCTTTGGATGTATTCTTGAGAACGAACATCGATAGTTTCGGCGATCGCACTGTAAACTTGATTTACCCAATTACTACCAGTTGCAGCATCTAGGGATTTTAGGTATTTTAGTGCGGCTTCGGCGGTGGCACTATTAAACACAGCTTGGATATCTGGTGATTTTAAACCTGCGATCGCACAGTGCGCTGCCAAAATTTCCCGGCGTCCATCAGCCAAGTAGTGATGGGTGTGAAAAATCCCTCCAGCCAGTTTCATCAACTTACCGTGATAGCCAAATAATAAGATTTCTTTCACACCCAGCACATCAGCTTCTACTAACATTGGGCCGAGCCAGTTAGCAGTTTTTACCAATTGCTCAGGATTAATCCCTAGTTTACGCGCCAAATCTAGGCCATTCTCGCCGATACAGAATACTAAACTCTCAAAACGACTGGCTTTATTTTGTAATTGGGCCCGAAAAACTGCAAGCTGATCTGGTGTACTTAAGGGTTGAGAAATGCCGGTTGTGCCTAAAAGGGAAAGTCCTTCAACCACACCAAAAGCAGAATTTGAAGTGCGAACAGCAAGCGATCGCCCTTGGGGTAGAATAATCGTCACCGTGATTTTTTCTCCCGGTGCTAGCATCCGTTGCAAATTCTCTTGCAACAGCCTTTGAGCGTATGCATAAATAGCAGGTTTGTCGTCAGCATTCATTTGCCTACCAATCCCTTCCCCTCCTTTAATAATTACAGTCTCCCCCTCTTCCCTCCATTCCACCAATGCCCAAATCGGTGTATCTTTAGTCAAATCGAGATTATCACCAGGATCGCTGCGGGTGATTGCTAAAGCTGTATTCTCAGATAATCCTGCTACCTGTTCAATTGAGATTTCTACTATTTGGCTGGGTTCAATTAAATCTACAGACGCAAATTTTAGGGGTTTGCGATCGTGTAACCAATGTAAAGCAGCAACAGCAGCAGCGCACGCAAAGACGGGAAGTGTGTATCCAGAACGGGACATTTTGTAAATTTAAAAGTCAAAATAATGTTAGGCTGTGTCGCCGTCTGTGACTTGTGGCATTGACTCAATTAGTGCCCTTAGCACTTTATTGACCGATTCTGGTGTTGTAAAAACTTGAGCTACATCTTCATCTAGAACCACAACTTTTAGCAGTTGCTTTCTACTTTTCGCAGCGAAACGGTTGGGCTTCGCCTTTTTATAATCAAAGTGGTACTCAGCTAGAAGCTCGTCATCTGAATTGTATGACTCCTCAAAAGGCGTTTTGTTCATAATCTTCACGCTCCCTTCGAGTGGCTAAACGGGCACTGATAATGTGAATGACATTAGAACGTTCGGTGAAAGAAATTAATAGCAAGCGATTGTTTCGGGAGTGTCCAATAATAATCTCCCGCTTTTCACCCACTGAGTGAGCTTCATCATCAAAAATAACTGCCACTACATTATCAAAGACGGTCTTGGCTTCTTCAAAGCTGACACCATGCTTTGTTAGATTAGCTGTTGCTTTTGACTCATCCCACTCAAACTCCATGTCTAAATCATATCTGAGGTTCAAAATCCGCGTTGACGATTCCGGTGATCATACGGGTCTTTTCGTGCGTCCACCGAATTGACGAACATGGCGAGAACCAATGCGGACAATCCAGATTTGAGCGTCTGGGTAACGGGCTTCGAGGCGATCGCAGGCAGCAATTTCATTAGCATCGACTTCAAAAGCTTCAGTTTCGATGTCGATCGCCACAATCTTACCATGATTATCTGCTTCAACCTGTGAGCGCACCTGAGATTCATAAATCTCATCGCCACGTCGAGCGAATTCTTCTTTGCCGTAGCGGGGTTGGCTAACTGTCATAGAAATAGCCTCGTGTTCACGCCTCTAATTTTTCTATTTTAGGCTGCCAACCATCTTATCAAACTGGGCGATCACTTCGCTCTATCATAGTTGTCCACAGTTTTACTCACTGAGCAAACTGTTAGCCTGCAATGGATACACATGGCGTAAGCTTCGCCAAGCCGGAAATAGTTGATCATCAATCATTGCTTCTGGCTTTGGGAGATAACCAGCGAAGCAATCCTCTAGTCCAAACTCCTTTGCTGAAGCACGAACATAATCACTGCCTCCACTGCTCCAGCAGTACAGTACTGCTCCTTGCGTCTTTAACTGTCGAACTACTTTAATGACACTGGGTATTGGAATTCGTTTCGTTCCAACCGAGCGAACAAGAGTGTCATCGACATCAATAAAAATGACCACAGTTGAGTTTTCCGTGCTAACGCTTGATTCTACTTAAGTTTAATCGCCCAACCGAAGAATAACTGTAACTGCCCAACTCGGCATGATATCCAGAATAATAATGCTCCCGGTGCGATCGCATTGTTCTGCCGTATTTTCAACCTACCCTAACACCAAAATACTTTCCAATTCGCTATCTCCAAACTGGCTGATTATACCAAATTTATCACGCAAGATTTGGACAATTTTAGAAGTTGGGCTGTTGCCAATACGGAGATAGATAAATTTTGGTGGATGACCATAGAGAAGACTGCGCTGATGAAAATCAGAATCTTTGGAAGCAATTACAAAATCGTTTACTTTAGCGTACTCCCAGATAACCACATCATCGGTGTTGATTAATCCTAAAGTTTTAACGAGTACTGAATCAGGATACAAATCTACAATCTGTGAAATAATCCGATCAGACAAATTTTCGTTTAGAAGCAGTTTCACAGGGATACTACAAATAACTTCTTCTCACGATCGGCAGCAAAAGCTAAACAGGCTTTGATGTCTTCGGAAGTTAATTCAGAAAAATCCTCTAAGATTTCTGCTTCAGTCATTCCACCAGCAAGATACTCCAAAATATCATAAACAGTGATTCGCATTCGCCGGATACAGGGTTTACCACTGCGTTTTCCAGGTTCAATCGTAATAATGTCGTGGTAATTCATAAAAAAGTATATAACCTTTCTTTGGCTCTGACATATCACTCTTGGTCGGTCGGCTCCAACGCAGTGTTAGCTTGCTGATTAATGCTTCTAGCTGCCTCTAGCTTTTGGCGAATCGCTGCTTGAACCTTCTCATCAAAATCGGGATCGTCGGGACTGGCAACAATCCTACGCGGACGCTGATTAATCCTGTCTAAGTATGCTTGAAAAGCAGCTTGATCCCCGCGATGCTTGAGAAAGTACTGTTTCAATTCAACATCAGACATTGAATCGTAATTAATTCGGCTCATCAGACAACTCTCCGTTGGGTAAAATTTGGAATTCAATCTCTTCGTCAAACCCAGCAAGGATGTATACATTACGAGTCCGATTATCAACGCAAATGAGGTATATGGGCTGAAGCATGATATACGTCAGTTGATAGCTAATACGATACAAACTTGCTACTTGAGCAGCAGTAGGCATTTTAGTTAATTACACCAAAATTAGGAATTAGTCAAACACCTACTTCTAATAATAGAGCTTCCATAGCTGACCAAGAAATTCCTTGTTGAATATAACGGGGTGCTTCAGGATTGTAAGGACTGGCTACTCGGTCAATGTAGAGGATGTTTGCCCCATCTGGTAGAACCGGTACATCTGCATCAAATGCCGTTGGACGCATCAAAGAACTAGAAAAGCCTTTGAAAACAGCGATTGTATCTTGCTCATCAGCAATTTCCACCGTTACAATTAGGACTTCTTTGGTGCGTTTAGCGGTGTATTGTTCCAGTCGCTTGCCAATGGAATTCATTTTTTTTAGAGTAGGGGTACGGTGCAGCGACGGTTACTGTGGTGTGGCTGAACGTCCCTGCTTGCCCAGCTTAATCAGAACAAAATAGCTTAAGTAAAGTACATAAATGACTAAGCTAGTTATGCCAAGAAAACCTAAGAACTCAGCCTTGCTATTAGCATGGAAATATTCTTTGAATAGCAACGGAGCCTCGAACCAGACTTGACAAGAGGGAGTCTTAAGCACATTACCAGAAAAAGCACAACCCAAAAAAGGGATAAAAGCTAGTGTACCCAAAATACAATAAACAGTCGTAGCCCAGCGCCAAGAGGTAAAAATAAATTTCAAAGAGCCACTGGTTTGATACTCAATTTCATCGTTGATATCCACCCAGAACCACAGCGAAATCGGGATTAAAATCCGAGCCATCAACCCAGAGATAAAGCTAACTGGATACTGGGCAATCATTAAGTAAATCGTGATTGCCACCAGGCTTGATATTCGCCAGTATATAGTCAATAAGCGTTGTATGCTTTCTGCTTTTTGCACAAATGCCCAAATCAGAAGGATTAGCGGAATAATTACCAGGAATAATACTGCCAGTCGGTAATCAATCCAAACGAAAGGGCGAAACCAAATATTATAGTCCATAGTTTTTCTCAAACAATAGATAAAAAAGAATTCACAAGTGAGTAGTCAGAATAAATCAAATGGGGTTTTATACCACTACCTGATTGTAGACCGCTTAATAAGGCAGGGGTATTAAACCCTTTTATTCAGGAGTCAGTCGGACTCCAATTCATGCTGAATTCTGACGCTTTGGTGGAGCTTTCCTTGCTTTGCTTCTGAATTCAGCATGAATTCTTCTGTTCCTGGTGGCTCTATCGCAAGTTACAAAGGCGGAGTCTCAATGAGGGGCATTCCCAATTGGAGACTCTTAACGAGATAATGAGATAATCTGCTAAAAGCTGGTTATAGGCTGGTTTTCACCTTAAGTTGACACGCATGGGCACAGAACAGCCCCTACACCTCGTGATGTAATGTTGTACCGCATCTGAATGGGAACCGCTATATAAGGTAAAGTTTTATCAGCCTGGTTTTTTTGGGTGTGAAGGTTTCTTTTTAAGATCAACAAACCCTCAAAGTTTAACCCCTAGACATTCCTAACTCCAGATATTTCACCAATTTTCCCCACCCGTTGCAGAAAATGATAAAACAGGCTGAGTAATATTTTAGGCAGGAGTGGTGTAAAAGTGCGACATCTGAGAATGAGAAGACACGGAGACACCATGACACATAAAAACTTATTCCTGAAAGTACAGCGTCTCTACTTTGGGAAAACCCTCTTGATTAAAATAACGAATTTATTTCTTGTCTCCACGACTAAAGTCGGGCGCTTTAAACAAAACGCTTGCAAGCGGAGGACATTAGCGACTTGCTGCGTCCCCCACTTTCGGCGTCTTCTTTGGTCAATCCTGGTTGTTTACTGACCAAACAACAGAAAATTCACTTACCTCAATTCCTAGTCGTCGTAAACCCGGCATTCAATTGCATCTGGGTTGTCATCACAATACTGTTCTAGAGAGTTTTTTGGCTTACTTTGGCGCTTGTGGGAAGCTTCGGCTTGCAATTCTTCTACTGCATCCCAAGCCGCAGCACACTCTGGTGAGCTGCTACCGCTTACATCACAGACAGTACGGGCTTGTTCGACTTCTTCTTGGATTTTTTCTTGGATGTCGCTCTTTGCTGTTTCTTGGATGTTAGTCATCGCTTTAGTCTCGTTGTGTGTTGTTAATACTAGTATAGAAAAAGTTCAGAAATGGCAGTTTTTGGCTAGATTACTAACCATTCTAACCATTTAGCTGATCATAAGTTAGCCTTTTAGTCTATTGATTTATAACCAATACAGCAAACTAGCGCATCTACAATGCATTTACCTTTATTTTTTAAGATTTTGTGGAATTAGTAGCATAGATAAATAATCATACAATATATTTAGATGCCTATATATATTAGGGAATGATAACCCCAGCTTCTTGAGATGGAGGAGACGAAAGGCTGGTGTCAATTCTTGTAAGATGCAATTCTTCCCAAAAGAAAAAATCAAAACCTATTAGCCTAAAAAGAGAAAGAAGCTCAAAACTCATGGCAGACCAAATGCAGTGGGCAAACGCCCTATCAACCCGTCATTCTTTAGAAGCCGCTGTTACAGATGTGGTGGAACGAGCTGTGTCATCGTTAACAGCACCTGCGGATCTAGGACTGGTATTCATTTCGTCTGCTTTTACGAGTGAGTATTCCCGACTGTTACCCTTGTTAGCTGAAAAACTTTCTGTGCCAGTGCTAATTGGCTGTAGTGGTGGAGGTGTGATTGGCACGACAATTAGCGGAGAAACCCAAGAACTGGAAGCGGAACCAGCTATTAGCTTGACTTTGGCACATCTTCCAGGAGTAAAGGTTCAAGTCTTTCATATTGTTGCTGAAGAATTACCTGACTTAGACAGTTCGCCGGATGCTTGGCTAGATTTGCTTGGTGTGCCATCATCACCGACACCCCAGTTTATCTTGCTATCTAGTTCTTTCGCTTCTGGAATCAACGATTTGTTGCAGGGGCTGGATTTTGCTTATCCAGGATCGGTGATCGTGGGGGGACAGGCTAGTGGTGGGGGTATGGGTGGTCGTGTTGCCCTATTTTGTAAAGATGCCTTGGGTGAGGAATGCCAAAGCCTGTATCGTGAGGGCACTGTTGGTATAGCTTTGACTGGCAATATTGTTTTGGAAACGATTGTCGCCCAAGGATGCCGACCGATTGGCAAACCATTGCAAGTCACAAAAGCCGATCGCAATATTATTGTGGAATTAGATGAGAAAGTACCTCTGATGGTGTTGCGAGATTTGATTGCCAGTCTCAGCGAACAAGAACGGACTTTAGCACAGCATTCTCTGTTTGTTGGTGTGGCAATGGATGAATTTAAGCTGGCTTTGCAGCAAGGAGACTTTTTAATTCGTGGTATTCTTGGGGTCGATCCAACAGCTGGGGCGATTGCAATTGGCGATCGCGTCCGTCCTGGTCAAAGGCTGCAATTCCACTTACGCGATGCCCAAGCCTCCGCCCAAGACCTAGAATTACTCCTCCAAAGTTATCAAGACCAACGAGAATCTGAACCCTCTGCCGTAGCTGCCTTGATGTTTGCCTGTCTGGGGCGAGGTGAAAGACTGTATGGTAAACCTAATTTCGATTCTGAACTATTTCAGCGCTACCTCAACGATATTCCTGTAGGTGGCTTTTTCTGTGGCGGTGAAATCGGCCCTGTTGGTGGCAGAACCTTCTTACACGCCTACACTTCAGCATTTGGAATTTGCCGCCAAAATCAGTTATGAATTATGAAACTCACTTTTGGAGAAAGTTGTTCTGTGCGATCACCTGCTTTTTCATACCCTATTTCAGTTGTCAAAGTCTTTGGCGATAATGCTGACTTTTCACGTTATGTGCAAAAGCTACGAAAAACCTAACCCCCTAACCCCTTCCCTACGAGGGAAGGGGGAAAATTCAAAGTCTCTGACGCCACGTACTTCAAGTCGGCAGAGCCGACGCCAGTCGCTCATGGGGGAAACCCCCTGTTCCCGCGCTGGCTCCCCAACGCAGTGGCTCCTCCTTTTAGGAGAGAGATAAAGAAGAGAGGTTTTCCAGATACCGTGAAAAGTCAGGGCGATAATCATAGTTAAAAAGGAGTGGAGGAGGTTAACGTTCTTAACCTCCTCCACTCACACCCGCTAGAATTATGGTTCTTATTAAGAATATTTTGAGTATTTTAACTGATTGACAAAAGGCACTTTATTTTAAATAGTGTGGGTTTAAGTCCTTCCCTTCGTCAGCCCCAACCCTCTTTGTGAGTTCAGAGAGGGAGCAAAAATCCTGTTTGTCATCTAGTATATTTGCTTTCACTGAGATGCTTCCGTCCTATTTAGCTGTACTTCTATATTTGCAGATATATCAAGATAAACACTCTGAAGATTTCTATATATACACAAATATATTCCTTGTATAGGCTAGTTTAAATATTAATTTATACCTTGTGTTCTTTAACAAAAAGCTCCATGATTGATTGAGAAAGCATATAGCTATAGGTTAGTTAATAAAATAATGGCAATATAGTTTTTTCTGATTCATCACCAAAAAATATCTGATATTCATCTGAAGTTTATTCATGTCGGAGTTCGACTAATCCAATGCTAGAAGGATGGATTCAAATTGTATTAACGCTACTAATTGTAGTAGCGGTTACTCCTCTTTTTGGGCGCTATATGGCGCGTGTTTACCTAGAGCAAAGTACTTTTCTCGACCCAATTTTGAATCCGGTTGAGCGAGTGCTTTATTCCTTGGTAGGCGTTCAAACCCAAGAAAATATGACGGGTTGGCAGTATGCGCGAGCAATCCTGTATAGCAACGCAGTCATGGGGTTGCTGATTTTCTTTATCATCGCAAATCAGGGATGGCTACCGCTTAACCCAACCAAGATAGACGCCCCAACCTGGGACACCATAGTACACACCACGATTTCCTTCATTACCAATACCAACCAGCAGCACTATTCTGGTGAAACTTACTTAAGCTACGGTAGTCAAATATTGGGGCTGGGCTACCACATGTTCACCTCTGCGGGGACTGGTTTGGCTGTAGGAATTGCTTTTATTCGGGGATTGACGGGTAGATCGTTAGGCAACTTTTATGTAGACCTAATTCGCTCGATTACCCGAATTTTGCTGCCTATTTGTATTGTGGGCGCGATCGCCTTCATGGCAGCTGGCGTTCCAGAAACACTGGCGGGTGCAGTTATATTCCCTACCTTGGAAGATCCGAATATCAGTCAGGCGATCGCTCGTGGCCCAGTTGCCCACTTTGAAATTATCAAGCAATTAGGAGAAAACGGCGGCGGCTTTTTTGCGATCAACTCGGCACACCCATTTGAAAATCCTAACGGATTTACTAACTTAATTCAAATCGTGGCAATGCTTTCGATTCCCACGTCCCTGATCTATACCTATGGCTTGTTTGCAAATAACACCAAACAAGCTTGGTTACTCTACAGCATGGTCGGTGTAATTTTTGTCGGATTTCTGATTGTCACCGCCATTGGAGAATATAACGGCAATCCGGCAGTAAATACGCTTTTGGGTAGTCAGCAACCAAATCTAGAGGGTAAAGAAGTCCGGTTTGGTTGGGCAGAATCTGTATTATTTGCAGTAAGTACAACCGGAACCATGTGCGGTGCCGTCAACGGTTTCCACGACTCCTTCATGCCCGCCGGTGGTTTTATTTTCCTCTCTAATATGTTCCTGCAAATCATGTGGGGTGGACAGGGTACAGGAACAGCTTACTTGTTTGCCTATAGCATCCTGGCGGTATTCGTCACCGGTCTGATGGTGGGACGCACCCCAGAATTTTTGGGACGCAAGATTGAAAAACGTGAGGTCGTGCTTGCTAGCTTCCTGATTTTGCTGGTTCACCCCATCGCCATTTTGATTCCGGGGGGAATCGCCTTAGCTTTTCCTGACCAACTGGCAGGGATTAGCAATCCCGGCTTTCACGGCTTTTCTCAGGTGATCTACGAATATGCCTCAGCTGCTGCTAACAACGGTTCTGGGTTTGAAGGTTTAGGGGATTCACAACCTTCTCCTTTTGCGATCGCTACAGGTGCTAAAACTACTGCAACCGCCCTCTGGTGGAATCTGAGTACCTGCTTCAGTTTACTGGCAGGACGCTATATTCCGATCATCGGTTTGCTGTTGTTAGCAGATAGCATGTCTCGCAAGCAAGCTGTTCCCTACACAACTGGTACATTGCGAACCGATACGGGACTGTTTACAGGTGTCACCGCAGGCGTGATTTTAATTCTAGGCGCACTTACATTCTTCCCAGTATTAGCATTAGGCCCCATCGGTGAAGCCTTTTTTATCGCCAAAGGTATTGGGTAGAGATTGGGGAGTGGGGAGATGAAGGGACAAGGGGGACAAGGGGGACAAGGAAAATTAGAGACTGATTCATCGACTTCGGAACTCCGTTCATCGACTTCGGAACTCCGTTCATCGACTTCGGAACTCGATTCATCGACTTCGGAACTGCGTTCATCCACCTCAGAACTCCGTTCATCCACCTCGGAACTCCGTTCATCCACCTCGGAACTCCATTCATCGACTTCGGAACTCCGTTCATCGACTTCGGAACTCCATTCATCGACTTCGGAACTCCATTCATCGACTTCGGAACTCCGTTCATCCACCTCAAAGACTTATGCCCAATATCTAATGTATGCCAACTACTACTGATTCTCGTTCGCCCCGGATTCCATCTGGCACTCGTGATTCGCGCAAGCACACGCCCAAAGCGGATTTGCGGGGACTTTACCAGAGAGCAATTCGCGAGTCATTTCTCAAGCTCGATCCCCGGATTACCGTTAAAAACCCAGTAATGTTTGTTGTTTGGGTGGGGACGATTGTCACCTTCATTGTTACCCTTGACCCAAACTTTTTCGGTACAATCCAGGCAGATGCAAACCAACAACGCCTGTTAAACGGGTTGATTACCTTCATTCTCTTTTTCACACTAGTTTTTGCCAACTTTGCCGAAGCTGTAGCTGAAGGACGCGGTAAAGCACAGGCTGATTCACTGCGATCGACGCGATCGGATACGATCGCTAATAAAATCCTCCCCGATGGTTCTGTAGTACAAGTCAATTCCACAGAACTGCGGCGGGGCGATTTGGTCAAAGTGATTGCAAATAACATGATTCCCGCCGATGGGGATGTAATTAAAGGCATTGGCTCAGTGGATGAGTCTGCGATTACTGGGGAATCTGCCCCTGTACTTAAGCAACCAGGTACAGATATTGCTAGTTCGGTAACAGGAGGTACGCGCCTACTCTCCGACGAGTTGACAATTCGCATTAGTGCTGATCCTGGTCAAGGCTTTATCGATCGCATGATTGCCCTGGTAGAAGGGGCACAACGCAGCAAGACTCCCAACGAAATTGCTTTGACGGTATTGTTGGCAGTGTTAACACAGGTATTCTTGATTGTGGTGTCAACTATGCCTCCCTTCGTGGGATACATTGCCAGCTTTATCAGTACGGCCTTTGGGGCTGAGGCGGGAAACAGTTTGCGTGCGGGTGCTAGCGTTGCGATTCTGATCTCGCTACTGGTAGCGCTGATTCCCACAACTATTGGTGGTTTGCTCAGTGCGATCGGCATCGCTGGGATGGACAGGGTTGCCCAGTTTAATGTCATCGCTACCTCTGGTCGAGCAGTAGAAGCCTGTGGCGATATCAACACCCTAGTGCTGGATAAGACAGGTACTATCACCTTGGGGAACCGGATGGCTGATGAGTTTATTCCCATGGATAATCATTCAATAGAAGATGTGGCGCAAGTCTCCCTAGCTGCTAGCTTGTTTGACGAGACACCAGAAGGCAAGTCAATTGTAGTTTTAGCAGAAAAATCTCAGGCTGCGGTAAAGTTTAACATTGACAAAGCCGAAGGTGTAGAGTTTTCCGCAAAAACCCGGATGAGTGGCACGAATCTACCTGATGGCAAACAAATTCGCAAAGGAGCGGTAGAGGCCATTAAGGGATTTGTCCGTTCCCGTGGCGGTCAGGTTCCTGATGATGTAGACGCAGCTTATGAGCGAGTTTCCCGTTTAGGCGGTACGCCCTTAGCTGTCTGCCAAGATGACAAGATTTATGGTGTCATCTACCTCAAAGATATTGTCAAACCTGGTCTGCGGGAACGATTTGACCAACTCCGCCGTATGGGTGTTCGCACCGTCATGCTCACAGGTGACAACCGAATTACCGCTTCGGTAATTGCCGAAGAGGCTGGGGTTGATGATTTCATTGCTGAAGCGACTCCAGAAGACAAAATTGAAGTGATTCGCTCCGAACAATCTCAGGGTAAATTAGTGGCAATGACCGGAGATGGTACCAACGATGCCCCTGCCCTGGCTCAGGCAAACGTGGGTGTGGCGATGAATTCTGGGACGCAAGCTGCCAAAGAAGCTGCTAATATGGTGGACTTAGACTCTGACCCCACTAAGCTAATTGACCTAGTAACCATAGGTAAACAGTTGCTGATTACCCGTGGCGCATTGACAACATTCTCGATCGCTAACGATATTGCCAAGTATTTTGCGATCATTCCCACTATCTTTGCAGCTGCTGGCATCGGCGCACTTAATATTATGAGATTAAAGAGTGCCGAATCTGCGATCGTCTCGGCGCTGATTTATAATGCCTTGATTATTCCGGCATTAATTCCGCTAGCACTTAAAGGGGTAAAGTTCTTGCCTTTAACCGCAGATCAACTCCTACGTCGCAACATCTTGATTTATGGCCTTGGTGGGATCATTGCTCCCTTCATTGCCATCAAACTGATAGATATTATCTTACCTTTGTCTTAATTCACTATGAAAGCCGTTCCGATCCGACGCACTATCTCTGCATCCCAAGTATTAGAAGAAATAATTGAAATCTGGTGTCAATGGCGTAGGCAAAAGCTGCCACTGTATTTGTTCTTGGCGATGTGTTTTAACCTAGTGGTTGCACCTGTGGTTTATGGAGCTACTGGTGAACAACTTTCCCGCAGTCAATCTTGGGGATTAGGACTGTTAGGAATGGTGACACTAGGGCTTTCCATCTATTTATTTTTTGTAATGTTTGTACCGGAGAAATTCTAATAGACATCTCCGAAAAAGAATGTAGAGATGCGAAATTTCGCGTTTCTACAAGGGTTCTAGATAACGCATATTTAATTTATGGAGATGTCTAATGAGTTTTGCACGCGAAGCTGGCAGAGCTGTTCGTTCTACCTTGGTACTTTGGGTAATCGGCGCAATTATTTATCCTTTGGCGATGATTGCCATAGGGCAGATTGTGTTTCCGTTTCAAGCAAACGGTAGTCTACTGAAAAATAGCGCCGGTCAAGTTGTCGGTTCTGCCTTAATTGGTCAACCTTTTACTAGCGATCGCTATTTTAACAGTCGTCCCAGTACTACCAGCTACAGCACAGCCGATCCCAAAAAGGACGATGGAGGAGTTTTGAAAACTGGGGTTTCTGGCGCTAGTAATTTGGCTCCCAGTAATCCCGCATTACTGGAACGCATCAAAGGTAAAGATGACCCCGACCCCAGCAAAAAAATTGTCGGTGACTTGAATCGTCTGAAAACAGCCGGTGTGCAGCCGACTGGCGATCTAGTCTACACCTCTGGTTCTAGCCTTGACCCCCACATTACCCCTGAAGCTGCGATCGCGCAAATTGCACGAGTGGCAAAGGCGCGAGGATTTCAGCCCAGCCAACTGGAAACTTTGATTGCTCAAAATACCGATGGTCGCTTTCTCGGTATCTTTGGCGAGCCTGGAGTTAATGTGTTGAAGCTGAATTTAGCTCTGGATCAGATTAAGGCTTAACAATTCAAAGAAAATCGGCGGAAAACCCACCTCTTTCAGGGGTGTTCGGGATAGCTACCCGCCGATTTAGTCATTAGTCATTTGTCCTTAGTCATTGGTAATAATGACTAAGGATTTCGATTTCCCTGTTTACGTGAGGTACACCCGTAGGGGCACGGCACTGCCGTGCCCCTACACTTTGTGATGTAATGTTGTAGCGCATCTGAATGGGAACCGCTATATAGGACTCCTATTTGATTTTTGAACAAATTAAGTACTAATCGAAAAGGCTTATTCCCTACTCCCCACTCCCTATTCCCTACTCCCAGCCTACGCAAGTCAGTTCAATAATCAAAGCGGATTACTATATATCAAATCTATATCTCTAAATATATGCCTTAAAAGCTAATAAATAAACATATATTTTATTTCTTTAATACATTTTATATACCCGGAAAATATACCTGAAAAAAGATATTTTATCTGTAAAATATTGCACAATACTATTAGAGTTACAAAAGGTTTTGTGTTAAAAAATAAAAAAGCTTTAGAACCAAGCCTGTTTGGTGTTTTAATCCAAGCTAATAGCGTTTACTGTGGTATTCATTTAACTGAAATCCAGTTACCCGATCAATGTGTTTTTTTAGGAATATTACGAGAAAGTCAAGTCATTCCAGCAACAGATAATCCGCCAATTTTTTCTGGAGACTACATCTTAGCGATCGCAACCCATCCGATGATGGTTCCCGCTCTCAAAGTCACTCTTAAGAAAATTCACTCTGTTTACTACTCCCTCAACTATTGCTTACTCGAAGCTCGACCAACAGCCAGTCAATCTGTTGATTCAGATGATTCAGAGGTAATAACTAGTTTCAATTCCACATATTATTAGACAGATGAACATTTACTTATTCTCTGATTATGCTATCTTCTCAAGAAATTTAATTGGAGATGACCTTGACTGAATCAGAGTTCGACTAATTAAAGGTTTTTAATATGCATATTTCGGAGCTTTTCCGACTTGATGTATCCGCCCAAAAAAGTGTTCATCAATCCACCCTGATTGAAGCTAACCTAGTTAAGGCAACACATAATGATCCAAAACCACATCAGGGAGACATTCCGTTTGTAGCAGTATTTTTGGCTCATATTTCCTTCATGATTGTTTGGACAAGTGTCATTTTTATTGTTTCATTTGTCTGCAAAGCCGTAGAAGATCCCCCAGAAAATGCGGCACAAGATAAAGACGAAATAGTCAGCATCAAACCTTTAGAGCAACATCCCTGTAAAAACTGCCAATTTTTTAACAACAACCATTATCTAAAGTGTGCAGTACACCCTGCCATTGCTCTAACTCAACAAGCACTCAATTGCTGTGACTACATGCCTAAATAGAGTTCTTCTACCTATAATTAGGTGAGTTTCTCGGCGATCGCTTTATGCCAATCCCAATTATGCTCGAAGGCTTTGTGCAAATCTTCCTCACCCTCTTCTTGGTTGTAATCTTAGTGCCAATCATAGGACACTACCTAGCTGAAGTCTTTTTCATGCACAAAACCTGGCTCGATCCAGTGATGAACCCATTGGAGCGCTTAATTTATCTCCTGATTGGTATTGAACCGCAACAGAGTATGAGTGGAAGAAAATATGCGATCGCCGTCCTACTCAGCAATACAGCAATGGCAGTTTTAGCGTTTCTACTGCTGATGTTTCAGAGCTTACTACCGTTGAACCCCACCGATTTAGGCACACCCACTTGGGACACAGCATTACACACCACCATTTCTTTCTTAGTTGCTGCCGATTTGCAACACTATCTGCCAGAAACCACAATGTCCTACCTGAGCCAGATAACAGCCTTGGGCTTCTTAATGTTTGTTGCGCCTGCTAGCGGATTAGCGGTGGGAATTGCCTTCATTCGCGGCTTAACAGGTAGACCTTTGGGCAACTTTTATGTAGATTTGACTCGCTCGATGACGCGAGTACTACTACCCGTGGCTATTGTCAGTACGATGTTGTTGATGTTGGGTGGTGTACCCGAAACCCTAGCCGGGCCTGTTAATATTACCACCTTAGAGGGAGCAACTCAGGCGATCGCTCGTGGGCCCATTGCCCACTTTGAAAGCATCAAATTGCTGGGTGAGAACGGGGGAGCTTTCTTTGGTGGCAACTCTGCTCATCCTTTTGAAAATCCCAATGGCGGTACAAATTTGCTGCAAGTGATGTCAATGTTGCTGATTCCCACGGCATTACTTCATACTTATGGTATCTTCATCGGTAACTTAAAACAGACTCGCCTACTCTTCTGGATGGTATTCACCATTTTTGTAGTCTTAATTGGCGTGACTGCCGTTGGGGAGTATCAGGGCAATCCCGCCGTCAATGCCCTGTTAGGTAGTCAGCAGCCCAATTTGGAGGGTAAAGAAGTCCGGTTGGGCTGGGCGGAAACTGCATTATTCGCGATCACCACAACAGCAACTATGACTGGTTCTGCTAACGGTATGTTCGACTCGCTGATGCCATCCGGTGGATTTTGTGCTTTGGTCAACCTGTTTTTGCAAGTGATTTGGGGAGCGATGGGCACTGGAGCCGCTTCTTTGGTGGTGTATATGTTTTTGACAGTTTTCCTGACTGGCTTAATCGTGGGACGAACGCCAGAGTTTTTGGGACGAAAAATCGAGAAACGGGAAATTCTCCTCGCAAGTGTAATTATTTTGATCCACCCGCTATTGATTTTGCTGCCCAGTGCTATTACCCTAGCCTTTCCTAACCAACTTGCAGGCATGAGTAATCCTGGCTTTCACGGTTTTACGCAGGTGATTTATGAGTATGCATCGGCGGCGGCGGGTAACGGTTCCGGTTTTGAAGGCTTGGCAGACACCCAACCCGCCCCGACTGCTTTGTGGTGGAACCTGACAACAGCATCTACCCTCTGGATGGGACGGTTTATTCCGATCATTGCTTTGTTGCTGCTAGCAGATAGCCTGTCGTGCAAGCAACCCATACCCAACTCAAACGCAACCCTAAATACAGATACCCAACTATTTACCAACATCACTGCCGCCATCATTTTAATTCTGGGAGCATTGACATTTTTTCCTGTTTTGGTTCTGGGGCCTATTGCTGAAGCCTTCCAAATTGCTATAGGAAGATAAGCTTTAATTCCTCACTTCTAGACTTGAGTTTGTATTTAACTAAAAAAATCAGCTTTTTCATCATGAGTAAATCAATAGCAAAGTCCAATTATGAAGATAGAAATAGCTTTCTCTACCCTCGCGATCGCTACTACGGTCAAGTTCAGCCAAAGAATTTAGTATTTAATGCCAACCTCCAAGAATTTGCTCAAAGAATTAGCTACATCACTAACTTAGAAACTGGTGGCAAACTATCTCCTGAAGAAACTTTTAGTCAAATTGAAGCACTCTGGAAACAGTTGGAACGTAGTAAAAATAAGCTGGGAATTGGTAGCGATCTATCGGTTTAATTTCGTTGAATAATCCTCATGTAAGTGCAACAATAGCGATGCAATAATTGGTAGTGTGAGAACATTTAAACAGAATTTGAAGTGTTGAAACTTCATTTGTTGAAGAAGAATTCAGAAGTCAGAATACATTCGTCAGAATCAAGACGCTCTCTACGAGACGCTAAAAGCGAAC
>NZ_JAQYWQ010000024.1 GCF_029379315.1 Nostoc sp. S13 | reverse complement strand
TTAATTTTTAATTTTTAATTTTTAATTCCCCGTTCGCGTAGCGTCTCCAAGAGTTGGGGTTGACCTTTCACATGATCTGAATTGTCAGAAAAGCGATCGCAGACTGGCTCTAATAAGTTTTATAATTCTAGGACAAATACCGAATGACGCGGCAGGGATTGCCAGCAGCGACAACATTCTCAGGTATATCTTTGACAACTACACTGCCAGCACCAATGGTTGTGTTATCACCAATAGTTACACCGGGACAAATAATTGCACTGCCACCAATCCAGACATTATTACCAATGTTAATTGGGGCAGCTAATTCTCTACCAGAAAGACGAATTTCCGGCTCTATCGGGTGATAAGCAGTGTAAATTTGCACATAAGGAGCGCACAAAACGTTTTCACCAATGTGAACTGTATTACAATCTAAAATTACACAGCCATAGTTCATATAAAATCTGTCGCCAGCGAAAATATTACTGCCATAGTCACAGTGAAAGGGTGGCACAATTAATACTTTCTGGCCGATATTTCCAAATAATTCTTGTAAAATTTGCTGCCGTTGCTCTTGCTGTTCTTCTGTTGTAGAATTGTAACTTCGCAATAGACGACTAGCTCGCTTATTTTCGGCAGCCAATTCTGGATCTTCTGCCAGATATAATTGGCCTGCGAGCATTTTCTGTTTTTCGGTCTTTTCCATGACAGACTTATGGGGCTTCTCGCTTGTATGTGATACACCTTAGTAGCCGCTAGAGTAGCATATTCCATCCTTAATTAAATACGGCATAAGTACCTTTTCCCTGCCGTTTAGCTCGGTACATAGCAATATCAGCATCTCGCAGCAGAGTTGCAGCCTCCTGATTCTTTCTAAAATTCCAAGTAATACCAATGCTGGCTGTAGCTGATAATTGATGTCCATTCAGCTGAATTGGCAATCGCAAGGAGTCTTGAATACGTTTGGCAAAATTGGTGGCATCGGTAATGTCTTTAATATCCTCCAAAAGAACAGTAAACTCATCACCACCAAATCGTGCTAGAGTATCGACACTGCGTAAGCACGACTCTAAACGTCTAGCGATCGCTACTAAAAAATCATCCCCTATTCCGTGCCCAAAGCGATCGTTAATCTCCTTGAACCCATCTAAATCCAAAAATAAAACTGCAAAATAATAATCGCTTCTGCGTCTGCTACGTTCAATTGCTTGTGTGAGGCGATCTAAAAATAAAACACGATTCGGTAATGCTGTCAGCCCATCATAAAATGCATTGCGGATCAGTTGTGCTTCTGTCTGCTTGCGTTTGCTGATGTCTTGAAAAACTAAAACCGCGCCAGTAATATTGCTATTCTGATCACGGATGAGTGAAATATTATTTCCAATCGCTATTTCTTTGCCATCTTTGGTAATCAGTGTACAGTTTTCAGGGAGATTCAAAACTTCACCTACTTCGATTACATATCTGGCTAAATTTTCAGTTGTTTTTCCTACATCTTTGTCAACTAAGTTAACGACTTCTACTAAATCTTTACCGAACACTTCACTTTGCTTCCAGCCAGTGATTAGTTCTGCTATGGGATTCATCATTTGAATACAACCATTTGCATCTGTCACAATCACTGCATAGCCCATACTGTTAATTACTGCCGCCAGCCTCTGTTTTTCTTCGTATAATATGTTTTTGCTCTGATGTTTGTGCAGAGCCGTTTCAATCGCAAAATGTAAATCACTTTCAATAAATGGTTTGACTATGTAGCTAAAAGGCTCACTTAGCTGATTTTTATGTAATGTTTTATATTCTGAACCCTCTGTTAGATACACTACAGGCACATGGAAGTGATTCTGGATAATATCCGCTACGTGTACACCGTCAACTTCCCCAGCTAGGCAGATATCAATTAATACTAAATGTGGACCAGTTTCTGCTACCTTTTTTATTGCATCTTCACCAGACTTATTTATTTCTGAAACAGAATAACCTAGTTTTTGTAAACTTTTTCTAATATTTGAGGCGGAAATTTTTTCATCCTCAACAACTAGGATTTTGTGGTTGAACATGTTAAAATAACCTGTTTGCTAAGGTTAAAATTTGTGTTATCAGTGTAAACTCGATCTGAAAGTTATTATCTTATCATAAACAATCTGTAACTACCTGTCTTCATATAAATACTGACTAATGAGCAAATAACACGTTATTAACCTACCATAATTTCTGTAATTGTCAAAGCTAATTCTGATCAGTTCATGCAGTTAATGACATTATATTAACTGCATGTATAAGTTAGTGTATAACTACTAGAAATAAATCAAACCAGAAATCAATCAAAAAGTGATTTTCAAAAATATGCACTAGCTTTTCTTCAGAGAAGCATAAATATTAAGTATAGTATTTATATAGAAATTAATAAAGAATAAAAGTTCATAAAATCACAGTATATTACTTTAATGTAAGTTAAGAAAAATAATATATAGGACTCAGATTTGATTTTTGAAAACATACTGAGACTGAAAAGACTGTTTTATCGCAATACGCTTGGGTTAAGGAGAATCGTAGGTTGGGTTTCGTTCCTCAACCCAACCTACGCAGTTTATGGTTTTTGACGCTAACCCAAGCGTATTGTGTTTTATCTAAAATCTTGTTCAGAAATCAGATATGAATCCTATAGTGTTTTTTATGTATAGCAATCCTAAATCATTCGTGAACAACAAGATCCCCGACTTCGTAAAAGTTGTCGGGGATCTGAGCCTAGCGATTTTCAAAAATCAAATAGGATTGCTATATATCCGACATTCCGCACTTCAAGATGTAGCACATAGATATTCAAGAAGATTTCCTAATATGCTCAATTGTTAAGTATTAATACTGGCAAATTTTGGTAATTTGTGATTCCTATTTAACCACCATTAGCCAGATGTTGGAAATCCTCGTATATTACATGATGAAGTGCGGAATGTGTGATATATAATAATATTTCTTCGTTAAATTACTACTAAAAATTAATCATTATCTGCATTTAAAGAGTTTAATACTATTTTGTCTACAAAGAGATTTTGTCTCAACCGGGGTCTAAATTCCCGTCTGAAACTGTCTTAAATTTTGAATAGTGAGTGAAATGGTGTTACTTAGAACTATTCATCGCTTCTGGTTAATACTTAATCACAAATCCTGTGATCTGAAAATACGCAAGTTAAATGCTCATCAGCAAATCACGGGATTTTTTAGTTTTTTGAGAATGAGGGGGTGGTGGGGGCGATGGCAGGAAAGATTCTCTTTGTCAGATACTTCTACCCTTCACCTAAAGCCCCTCTCTTTGCTAGCTTATAGATATTGAGAAAAAAACACATTTTGTGCTTTAGAGATTAAACTTACTTTTAGTGAGTTCAATGCTAATTTTGCCACTAAAGTCTGGAATAGGTGCGGCAGGTTTGCTCAGAATGACTTGGACTTGTGTTATACGATCGCATTCTTGGAGAATAGAATCTGCGATCGTTGTTACCAATTTCTCTACCAAAGCAAACTTAGACGTTTTAACCAGATGTTGTATCAAGCTAATGACACTGCGATAATCTAAAGTATCTTCGATCGCGTCAGTCTTGGCCGCTGTGGAGATATCCAACCATAACTTTACATCCACCTCAAACGATTGTCCTAGCACCTGTTCTTCTGGCAGATACCCAGTGTAGCCATAGCAGCGAATTCCTGTTAAATGAATGCAGTCCATAAAAGTTTGAGAGAAAATTGTGCATTTTGTAGAAAATGGAGCAAGTTTGTTTGGAGATTTTCTTTCCCACAAACTTGCGTGGCGGTTTTGGGTTCCATTACCGCATTTGTGAGGGTAGGCTTGCAACCCATTTTTAGGTCAAGCTGCTTTTGAAGTTCGGATGTTCGGCTTCCCTCCCTCGGACTTCTCTTCACCCAACTTTCCCAGATGGATTTTAAATTGAATTTCCCCAGACAAAATCTAAAATTTAAGATTGTTTTATAGCTATGTTTGATTTAATGCCGACCGCCTTTAAAAATATTAATCAACTTTGGGCTTATATTTTAACAGAGACGCTAAAGCGGTTGGGATTGACTTGTGTGATCATTTGTCCTGGTTCACGTTCTACACCCTTAGCAGTCGCCTTTGCTGAACAAATACCTGAGATTGAAGCGATTTCCATTCTCGATGAACGTTCCGCCGCCTTTTTTGCCTTGGGACAAGCTCAAGCAACCGGACGCCCTGTAGTACTACTTTGCACCTCTGGTACAGCAGGAGCTAACTTTTATTCAGCAGTAATTGAAGCCTCATATAGTCGCGTACCATTGTTGGTATTAACCACCGATAGACCGCCAGAATTGCGAGATTGTCACTCTGGGCAAACTGTAGATCAATTGAGATTATATGGAAACTACCCAAATTGGCAAACGGAGTTAGCTTTACCCTCCGCCGACATGGGAATGCTAGCTTATCTGCGACAAATGGTAATTCATAGCTGGGAAAGGGCGCAAACTCCTACAAAAGGGCCAGTACATTTAAATATTCCCTTTCGCGATCCTTTAGCGCCTCTTCCTGATGGAACTGACTTGAGTTATTTGCAATCACAGTTTCAACCAGAAGAGTTCTTCGCAGGAATAACAAACCCATGCCCCATGCCCCATGCCCCATGCCCTATCCCCAAAGAATGGAAGGAATGCGATCGCGGCATTATTATCGCAGGTGTTGCCCAACCACAGCAACCACAGGAATATGCAAAAGCGATCGCGCAACTTTCCCAAACTCTCAAATGGCCCGTGCTAGCTGAGGGACTCTCCCCAGTCAGAAATTATGCCGAACTCAACCCTTATTTAATTTCTACATATGACCTGATTTTGCGAAATCAGCAACTAGCAAAGCAGCTAGCGCCCAAAATGGTGATTCAGGTAGGAGAAATGCCTACGAGTAAAGAACTGCGTAACTGGATAGATGCAACGCAACCCCGACGTTGGGTAATTGACAATAGTGATCAAAACCTCGACCCTTTGCATGGCAGAACGACGCATTTACGGATATCTGTAGAAGACATAAAGGCAGAGGAGAGAAATTTATCTTTCTCGTCAGACTATGGAAAGAAATGGTGTGATGCGGAAGCTAAGGTCAGGTTAGTTGTTGACCAGACGATGGGTAAAATAGATGAAATAATTGAGAGTAAAGCAGCTTGGTTAATTTCTCAGATTTTACCGCCAGAAACGCCTCTGTTTATTGCCAATAGTATGCCTGTGCGGGATGTGGAATATTTCTGGAAACCGAATAATTTAGGAGTGCGATCGTACTTTAACCGGGGTGCAAATGGCATCGATGGCACATTATCCACAGCTTTAGGAATTGCCCATCGCCAGCAAAGTAGTGTGATGTTAACGGGAGATTTAGCTCTGTTGCATGACACCAATGGTTTTTTAATCCGCAATAAATTTGTCGGACATCTCACGATTGTGTTAATTAATAACAACGGTGGTGGTATTTTTGAAATGTTACCCATTGCCAAGTTTGACCCACCATTTGAAGAGTTTTTTGGCACTCCCCAGGATATTGATTTTGCTCAGTTGTGTGCTACTTATAATGTGCAGCATGAATTGATTACTTCTTGGCAGCAGTTGCAGCAAAGATTAAACCCGCTTCCAACTCAGGGAATTCGGGTTTTGGAGTTGCGGACAAATCGGAAAGCTGATGCTAAGTGGCGACAGGAGAATTTAAGGAAGTTTGCCGCAGATATTGTAATTTAACTATCTCATTAGGTGTAGCTGAATAGCAGTATAAAAACATAGCATTTGTGGCATCAAATTTAAAAGTACTTTCCCACAAGCCTTTCAAGTAGTGACGCTGCTCACCCTTGCAAAGTATTATAATTAGTAGTACAATAACGACTCTAGCGAATTTAACGACAAATGCGACAAGATGCTGAACATAACAATCATCAGAGTGAAGAAGATATTTCATTTTTGACAACTATTGAAGTGGCTAAACTTCTTCGTGTTCACCAAAGAACTGTACAAAGATGGATATCATCAAATAATCTTAAAGCGACAAAAGTGGGGCCAAGAATTTGGCGTATCAGAAAAAAAGACTTAGATGAGTTCCTGCAAAGGGATAAAAGTAGAAAACAAATAGAAGATAAATATTAACTCAAATGGCAACAGGAATACCTAGTAGAAATAGTCGTAAGAGTAAAAAACAAAATGTAATACCTTTTCGTTTGGAATATGAAGGCAAAATTCCTAGAGAAGATATATTAAGAATTCCGGTAGCCAAATTACACCGGATGATAAGTGTAGATGAACATCCAAGAAACAGACTAATATATGGAGAAAACTTAAGAGTTCTTAGTTTCTTTTTGAACGATGATACTGTCGCTGGTAAAGTTAGTTTAATTTATATTGATCCACCCTATGCGACAGGAAATAGTTTTGAATCTCGTCAAAGAGACCATGCTTACCACGACCTAATGGAAGGTGCGGAATACTTAGAGTTTTTACGTCAAAGACTAATTTTACTAAGAGAGATTTTATCCGATGAAGGTTCTATTTATATACATTTAGATGACAAGATGGCTTGTGCTGTCAAAATTATAATGGACGAAATTTTTGGTTCTAAAAACTTTCGCAATTGGATTACCAGGAAAAAATGTAACCCAAAAAACTATACGCGTAAACAGTACGGAAACACTGCTGACTATATTTTATTTTACACAAAAACAGATAATTATATATGGAATCAGCCTTTTAATCCTTGGACTGAAACTACTGCAAAGAAAGAGTATCAATATGTTGAAAAGGAGACTGGAAGAGTTTATAAGAAAGTTCCTGTTCATGCACCAGGTATAAGAAAAGGTGCAACAGGTCAACCTTGGAGAGGAATACTACCTCCTCCAGGTAAACACTGGCAATATACTCCAGAGACTTTAGACCAAATGGATGCACGCGGAGAGATTTACTGGTCACCAACAGGGAACCCAAGAAGAAAAGTTTATTTAGACAATAGTCAGGGTATTTCAGTCCAAGATATTTGGCTTGATTTCAAGGATGCTCACAATCAAAATATTAAAATTACTGGTTATCCAACAGAAAAAAATCCAGATATGATCAAACAAATAATTCTAGCATCGTCTAATGAGGGAGATATTGTTTTAGATGCATTCGCTGGAAGTGGAACTACTGCTGCTATAGCTGAAGAGTTAGGTAGAAAATGGATAGCTATTGATAATTCACAACTTGCTATAGCTACAATAGTTCAGCGTTTAGTTAAAGGAACAGAAGTAATGGGTGACTTCATTAACGGAAATAGTTCTGCTAAATGTGAACAAAAATCCTTAATAGGTATAAATAGAATTTTACGAAGTGGTCTAGATTTATATATTGAAGAAACACCAGAATTGGAGTTTATCTCTGATACTGTAATAGAGGATTGGGATAGCAAACTCAACTTTCAAGCCAATGTTGTGTAAATCTCTCATCAAGCATTTTCAGGGTGCATACCATTATTTTGCCAGTCCCATAGCTTTCTAGACGAGCGTAATCATTCCACATAGATCCTAGTAGTAATCCTGGGCCATCATTCAAATAAAATACTTTTAAAGCCACTTTATAAGTATCAGCATACTTTAGAATATCAGTTGCTTTATCTCGATTCCCACCAGTTCGATCATCTTCTTGAGAACCTCCTCTATCAGAGTCATAACGAGCAAATCCAACTACCAATGGGGTTCCATCTAATCGAGATATAAAAATATCTGCTGGAGTTTGAGCTTCCCAATTATCCAAAACCTTATCAAGCATTACATCTTTTCCAGCACGAACTGGCCCCTGAATTATATAGTTTTTACCAAATACTCTGTCAAACCATAAGAAAAACGCTTCTGTTAAGTCATAGCCTTTTTGCCCGCGTTTACTCTGTTCTAAAAGAAGAGCCATCAGAGTTTCATCGGGTACAGGACGATTTTGCAAATTTTTTCTAACCTCTTCTAAGCTACGAAATCTCTCACGAAAGTCGTTAATTATACTGGGAATATTACGTTTTTTCTTGGTCATTTCTACTGTCGTATCTGGTGATACATACCTCCGAAATACTCTAAGAAGTTGAATACGTAAAGGATCAGGCTCTTTTGTAATAATTTCGAGTAAATTTGCAGAGCTTGTTGCTTCGTATACCAATTCTATGAAACGCTCCAAAACTTTCTCGTAGAGCATTTTAGCTTCATCTAAAGAATCTGGGTAAAATGGTGAATCAAATATGGTAATCCACTTAGATGCAGTTACTTTGTAGCTACTGAATGAAATCAAAAGACAATCTCCATCGCCATAATCGATACAACTTTTTAAGTATAAAACACATAACTCTATAAAAAATGCCAAGGCTAAAGCTTCCAACTGTTCCAGCGATAATGTCTAAATTTTGGCTAAAACTTCCTTAGCAATTTTACCAAATAGTCGTTTTAACAGTCGGAGGACGAGCGATCGCACTCCTTCTTCCACCGCTTCTCATATACCCGCGTGTCTGCAAATGCTTCTTCAGTTCGGGAAACTTTATTTGTAGCCATCATTATTAGACTTATCCGGAAATGAGAACTTTATTTGGCTGAAACCTAGCTCTGGAGAGGGTTTTAGAGGTTCCTGTTTTATATAAGCTAAAAAGCCAGCTATGTAAGGGTTTCAGCTATTTTGAGGTTTATTTGTGGATAAGTCTATTTTACGGAGTGCGATCGCCCTTCTTCTTTGCGTCTCTGGGTGAAACTTACTCCCTTACTTCACCTTGTAACCATCCTGACAAATCAGCAAGAGTAGAGAAATCCAACAAAGCATCACCTAAAGCTTCCAACTGTTCCACCGATAACCCTTGAATCTGGGACAGAAGCGGATGAGGAATATTACCCACGCGCCGATTTAATAGTCGTAAAACGATCGCTCTTTCTCCTTCAACCTTTCCTTCGACCTTTCCTTCCTCTCGCCCTTCTTCCTTCGCTTCTACAATAGCCCGTGGTTCTTCAAAATTCAGTCCCAACATCGCTGCAATCTCCTCTCGACTTAGGGTAGAAAACTTGTAGACGATAATCGTCGTCACCCTTCGGGTTCGGCAGTCGCTCATGGGGGAAACCCCCAAGACCGCGCTGCCTCACCAAATCAATTATCGCTTGCTCCGATTGTTGCCGTGCTTGCTCCAGCAAAAACCGCGCCCCTTCCACTGCTTCGGTTTCAGAAGTAACATTTGTCAGCAACATCAAACCCAATCCCAAAGGTTGTTGTCGCAAATCCCCCAACTCATCCAGATAAACCCGCCTAACTTGACCACTTTCTAACAAAGCGCGGTGAATCGAAGAGGAAGAAGGTTCCAGGCTGCGAGAACCAAAAATTATGACTCCAAACCAGTCATCGTAACGGATAGAGTGGCGGTAGAGAAATAAAAACAATTCGCTAAAGAAGCGGTGATATAAGTCTTCGTCCTTCTGAAACTGCACTTCTGCAAAAAAGACGGTTTTGGAAACTGCATTAGGGGGAGGTAAAAACACGCCATCAATCCGAAATGCCGTTTCTTTCACCTCAACTGATTCAAACTGGTAGTTTTCCGCTTCTGCGGGTGGTTCATCTACTAATTCAAATAGCAAACCGGGAAATTGCTTAAATAATTTGTAGAAGATGGTGTCACGTCTCATTTTTATTCCTCAACACCCAGACAATTACCAGATTGTAAAGGCTTGAGACAACAATTTTAGCGATCGCTCTCAGACCGCGATAAAATTCTCAAGCACAACAGCGCACTCCATACCAATGCAAATTAACTGGCAAACTGCCAAAAGCTACGAAGATATCCTGTATCAAAAAAATGATGGCATCGCAAAAATCACCATCAACCGTCCCCACAAACGCAATGCCTTTCGTCCTAAAACTGTCTTTGAACTGTACGATGCTTTCTGTGATGCTCGTGAAGATACTACTATTGGTGTTGTCCTATTTACAGGTTATGGGCCACACACTGATGGCAAATATGCCTTCTGTTCTGGTGGTGATCAAAGTGTGCGGGGACATGGGGGTTATGTAGACGAAACAGGCATTCCCCGTTTAAATGTGCTGGACTTACAACGCCTGATTCGTTCCATGCCGAAAGTGGTGATTGCCCTAGTAGCTGGATATGCGATCGGTGGTGGACATGTCCTACACTTGATTTGTGACCTCACCATTGCCGCCGATAACGCCATTTTCGGACAGACTGGCCCCAAAGTCGGCAGTTTCGACGGTGGTTTTGGAGCCAGCTATCTCGCCCGCATTGTGGGGCAAAAAAAAGCTAGAGAAATTTGGTTTCTCTGCCGCCAATATGATGCCCAACAAGCTCTAGAAATGGGCTTAATTAATTGCGTCGTCCCAGTAGAACAACTAGAAGCGGAAGGTATTCAATGGGCGCAGGAGATTTTAGAAAAAAGTCCGATCGCAATTCGGTGTCTCAAAGCCGCGTTCAACGCTGATTGTGACGGACAAGCTGGTTTACAAGAACTTGCTGGCAACGCCACCCTGCTTTATTACATGACAGAAGAGGGAGCTGAGGGCAAACAAGCCTTTCTCGAAAAGCGTCCACCAGATTTTCGCTCTTTTCCTTGGTTGCCTTAGAATTGCAAAAATCGCACCCTTTAGTGAGGTGCGATTTTTGTAGATATAAACTTTTACAGCACTAAAAATCTTAAAAACAAATCTTATTTTAAGCAGACTACAAACTCAGTCCAGTAATAATGAATAATTAAATAACCACTGCTTTAGTCTTTACCTGTTCAGATATAGATGCAGTTATTTCCTCTACAGAGGCAAGAGTAGCATTATCTAAATCTGAGGCTAAGGAGTGAGAAGATGTTAAAACTGGGGCTGCATCTGGCAAACTCCAAGCATCTTCCAAGGTTTCCCAAGTAGGTGCAAAAGGTGGGAGCGCCAAAGAGCAAGCCTTCCAAGTTGCTTGAACTGGTGCTCCCAACTGCTGGCACATTCCGCCACGGCGACCCTCTGGCTGGTAATGACGGCAATATTTACAAGCAGATGCTAAAAATTTAACAGGTTTCATATTGATTCATCTTTAGTTTTGTTTCAGGCTCTATTTCACCCTTCTATTCTGCTTCTATATATAAATACGGATAAGAGCCAAAAAGGTATTATTTTGTCTAGGTTTCAGCGATCCCAAGGAAAAATAAACTTTAGGATGTTTTTATATTCTTGTTATATATTTAAATAATTTTGAGAGTGGTTAAATATAGATTTGGGCTAAAAATGATTAGGGATCAAGACTAAAACTAAAGCTTTTGATTTATCCAGCCTTTTAACTTCCTCCTTAAGGATAGTTTAAGGGAGAGAATTTAAGGTAAAGAGTCTGCTTTAAATACCAACTTCGGCATATTCTCGTAGTAAAATATCTTTCTTCTCAAGAATTCAGAACTATTTGATGTGACAGCAGCAAGTTACTTCAGTATTATGAATTTTGTTCAACGAATAATCGCTAAAATATTTTGCTTTTAATTTAGGTCAGAACTGACTCCTTCAAAACTGTTTAGCAGCACAGACAGAACAGACTGCCCAGCGATGGAGTTCGCCGGGTGGGGTGGGAGATTGACACTGAGGACAAAGGGGTAAGCCATGCGATCGCGATCGCATCACCTTAGTCCAATGCCCAAAAGCAGCATTTACATCCGTGGTAGGTGTAACATCAGGGCGGCTAATCTCATCACCAAGGTAACTGGGATGTTCATGGGGCGAAACCGTTTGTTGCTGTTTTGTCTCTACAGATGGATTCTGCCAGCCAGCTGTAGAGAAGCGAATATCAACCAAAGGTGTTGGCAGCTTTTTATTCAACTTTAAAAGCATAGATGTGCGACCAAAAGTCAAGTTTTGCGCCCAGGCAGCACTGGAAGTTGCTACCGACAAAACATCGCGCTGAATCGACAATGGTCGAGTATGTGCAGCAACTACTGGGCCAACAACTTCTGCCCAAAGCTTGAGTAGGCGTTGAAATGGTTGCTCCTGCCATTTAGCCTGCTTTTCCACAACGCCTAAAATATGATTAATTGATTTCAACGACATAGTTAAAAGTGCTGAGTAGGGAGTGGGGAGTGGGGATTGGGGAGATGAGGGAGATGAGGGAGATGAGGGAGATGAGGGAGATGAGGGAGATGAGGAGAATAACCAATGCCCAATGCCCAATGCCCCATGCCCAATGCCCCATGCCCAATGCCCAGTCTTTATAATTTCCGTTACTATTGTCACAAATATATCTAAAGTTAATTCCAGCAGTTTACGTTTGAGGCACAGAGACAATGACTCAAAACTCCCTGAACGATTCCGGTACTCAATCGTCTAAAACACCTGGCTTAAAACCAGCACTTGCAGCAGCACTAGCGAGTTTAGAAGTGCCGCTAGATCAAGAGTTAGCTCGATACCGACGCACGCGAACTGGTTTGATGTCATCGAACTATCCCCGTGTTTCAAGTTATATGAGCAGTCAACCCCAACCTTTGACTGCCATTCCTACAACATCGGGCACAACTGAGTCATTAGTAACGGAAATTAAAATCAACGTGCCGTCTGTCTCTGTACCCGTGAATCATCAGGAAACGCCAGCTATGGCAAAAATTGACGTACCACCCGGATCTGTAGTTGTGAATCCTCAAATGAACCCAGCGCCAGCTACGGCAAATACTGAAGAACTAAATAATCTGAATCTACCCTCCATCTCAGATTCTGCTAAAACACAAACTAAATTTTCACCACCTCCAGCTAACTTTTCTAGCAGCATTGTGCCAGTAGTCGTTAAAGATACTAAAGATGAAAATCTTTTGCAGCCAGATGACTATTTGGAATCTAGTGAAGCACTGCTGCGAAGTGTGACAGAAGAACAACCAGAAACTAAGAAGCCAAGCAATTATAACGACAGTCTACTATCACCTTTGGGTATCGGCTCCATGTTGCTGCTATTGGTAGCGAGTCTTACGTTGGGTTATGTAGTGTTCAATCCTAAAAGCTTCTCACAATGGAATTTAGGCAAGTTGTTTAACGGGAACTCGTCTCCCGCGCTAGAAAATACTGAGCAAGTTGCGAGTAATGTCCAACCTCAAATCCAGCCACCAAGCAGTTCTATACCAAAGTATCCCAATCTAGCTGCCCAAGAGTTTCCTGAGGTGAAAGACCCCAATGATGTAGTTGGCTTACAACCCAAAGTCCAACCAACTCTGGCAGTAGTGCCTAATCCAGTCGTTCCCCAAAAAAGAGCTAATCCTCAAGCGGCATTGCCTGTCCCCAACACAGCTCTAAAACCGACAAATCCGATCGCCTTAGCACCAGTACCGACGGTACAGCCCTTGCCTCTTTTGAATTTGCCTTCCACTTCACCGGCAAAAACCTCACCCAACCCAATCGCAACCTCACCAAAACCGAATGCAGAAATCAAACCAGGAACAGATGGGTTTTATCATGTAGTGATAGACAATAAAGGCGCGGTTTTAGCCTCAGCACGACAAGTAGTTCCCGATGCTTATTTATCACTTAACAAAGAATTGATTTATCTGGGTGCTTTTAAGACTAAAGCGCAAGTAAAACAACAGATGCAACTGTTACAGGCAAGGGGAATTAACGCACGAGTTCAGCAGCCATGAGTTGCAAAATTCTACGATACCATGAGATAAGAGTCGTGGGTCAATGAGTGCTGAGTTGTGAGTTAAGAGTCAAGAGTGCCGAGTAATAGAGACAAAATCTTGCTTGTTTAAGACCCGACGACAAAAAATCTTATACTCAGGACTTTAACTGGGCATTCAGCACTCCAAAACTACCCGACGACAAAAATTTTTATTCTCAGGACTTTAACTAGGCACTCAAAACTCAAAACTCAGCACTCAGCACTCATTACTGAGTTTCGTGAATGGAGAGCGGACATGGAATTAATCAAGCGTATCCTGCGGGTGATTCGCGCTAATCTCAATAGTTTGATCCGTGGTGCAGAAGATCCAGAAAAGATTCTGGAGCAAACTGTCCTAGAGATGCAGGAAAATCTGGTGCGGTTACGGCAAGGTGTCGCGCAAGCGATCGCTACCCAAAAACGCACCGAACGACAGGCGGGGGCTGCTCAGTCTCAAACAGAAGAATGGTATCGCCGCGCTCAATTGGCGCTGCAACAAGGCAGCGAACCTCTAGCACGCGAAGCTTTGACTAAGCGCCAAGCTTATAAAGAAACCTCTACAGCCCTCTTTTCCCAGATAGAGCAGCAAAACGATATAGTCGCTAGGCTAAAAAAGGATATGCGATCGCTAGAGTTAAAAATTGCCGAGGCGAAAACTAAAAAAGATATGTATATTGCTCGCGCCCGTTCTGCGGAAGCCTCTTATCGCCTCCAGGAAATGCTGGGCACAGTTTCTGCTACCAGCAGTCTGAGTGCCTTTGAGCGGATGGAAGAAAAAGTTTTGCAGATAGAGGCTAAATCGGAAGCAATTGCTCAACTCAGTAGCGACGACTTGGAAACACGATTTACTTCTTTGGAATCTACTAATAATGTGGATGCCGAATTGGCAGCGATGAAGGTGCAGGTTTTAAACCAGACAGAAAACACACAGCACAACAGTCTCCTCACTGAGGAGAACCAGAACACAGGGCAGCCTCCTCAACAGCAGTTACCCAAAACTCAGGACTCTTGAAGTTCGGCTAATTACCTCAGTTTGGAGCTATCTTAACAATTAAGAGTTGTTAGGAGGTACTGATTCCAAGCGGAAAGATTACATTTAAATAGGTAGCTATTAAAAAGTAAAAAAGCTAACTGTCCAACAAAAAGCGTAAACCAGACAAGGAAAAACAAAGTTATGGGATTATTTGATCGCATTAAGCGAGTAGTTAGTTCTAACCTCAACGACCTGGTTAACAAAGCCGAAGACCCCGAAAAAATGCTCGAACAAGCCATCCTGGAAATGCAGGAAGACTTGGTGCAGCTGCGTCAGGGAGTAGCCCAAGCGATCGCCAGCCAAAAACGCAGTGAAAAACAGTATAATGATGCCCAAAATGAAATCAATAAGTGGCAACGCAATGCCCAACTGGCGCTGCAAAAAGGTGATGAGAACTTAGCACGACAAGCTCTAGAGCGCAAGAAAACTTATACTGATACCAGCGCAGCCCTCAAAGGTAGTTTGGATACACAAAGCACTCAAGTTGAAACCCTCAAGCGCAACTTAATCCAGCTGGAAAGCAAGATTTCTGAAGCTAAAACTAAGAAAGAAATGCTCAAAGCTCGGATCACCACTGCCAAAGCCCAAGAGCAACTCCAAAGCATGGTAAGTGGGATGAATACCAGCAGTGCAATGTCTGCCTTCGAGCGGATGGAAGAAAAAGTCTTGATCCAAGAATCCCGGGCCCAGGCACTAGGAGAGTTAGCAGGAGCAGATTTAGAAACTCAATTTGCTCGGTTGGAAGGTGGTAGCGATGTTGATGATGAATTGGCAGCTTTGAAAGCGCAAATATTACCACCCGCTACTCCCCAAAATCAACCCCAACTGCCACCACAACAACAACCCACTACTCCTAAGTCTAATGAGGTGGTTGATGCCGAGTTGGATTCCCTACGCAAGCAATTGGATCAACTGTAAAATTAGCAGGAAACTTTTTTGAACTAGTCCCACACCTGCTGGCTGTGGGATTTTACGTCATTAGTCTACCAATTTTGGATTTTGGACTTTCCTGCGGAACGCTACGCGAAGGCTGCGCTCAGTCGAACGATTTTGGATTTTGGATTGAAAGAGACCACCTTAACGTAGTGTGGGTAGTTCACGAGTCCTAATAACTGGGAATTATTGATTATGGAATATTGACTAGTTTGGGATAAAGTATTGTGTGTGCCAACTTTGATCGCCACCTGATGGAGACTGCAATGAGTAAGGCTGTAATCACCATAACTGATGCTGAGTTTGAAACCGAAGTGTTAAAAGCCAAGCAGCCTGTATTAGTTTACTTTTGGGCTGACTGGTGTGGGCCTTGTCAATTGATGTCGCCCGCAATCGCGCAAGCTGCCATCGAATATAGCGATCGCCTCAAAGTCGTTAAAATGGAAATTGACCCCAACCCACTCACTGTTAAGCAGTACCAAGTGGAAGGTGTTCCCGCCCTCAGACTATTTCAAGGTCAGGAAGTTTTGATATCCACCGAGGGAGTCATCGGTAAAGATAAATTACTCGCTCTCCTCGATACCCACTTAAATAGTAATTAGTTAAAAGTCAAGAGTCCAAAGTTCAAAGTCTACAGTCCAAGAGTTTTTGACCATTGACTCTTGACCCTTGATCATTGACCTTTGACCGTTGACTCCTGACTAATATGCAATTTGCAAAACGTTTACAACCCCTGCAATCTAATGTATTTGCTGATATGGACAGAGCCAAGGCAGTCGCTTTGGCAGCTGGACGCCAGGTAATTGATTTGTCGTTAGGGTCTTCTGATTTACCAGCCGAGGCCCATGTCATTGAGGCGATCGCCCAGTCTCTTGGCGATCGCAGTACCCACGGCTATCTGTTGTTTAACGGTACCCTTGGATTTCGCCAAGCCGCAGCCAACTGGTACGAACAAAAATTTGGCATCAAAGTCGATCCCGAAACTGAGATACTACCTCTGATTGGTTCTCAAGAAGGCACAGCCCATTTACCCCTAGCAATACTCAATCCAGGAGATTTCGCCCTGTTGCTCGATCCAGGTTATCCCTCTCACGCTGGGGGAGTCTACCTAGCCAGTGGTCAAATCTACTCGATGCCACTACGGGCAGAAAACGGTTTTTTACCAGTGTTTGCTGATATTCCTGCCCCTGTCTTAGCCCAGTCGCGGATGATGGTATTAAGTTATCCTCACAATCCCACAGCTGCGATCGCTCCTTTATCTTTCTTCCAAGAAGCTGTCGCCTTCTGTCAAGAACACAATCTCGCCCTGGTTCACGATTTCCCCTACGTAGATTTGGTATTTGGGGAGAGTGGGGAGTGGACAGATTCTTCTCCCAATCCAAAATCCAAAATCCAAAATCCAAAATCGCTAGTTCCTTCAATTCTGCAAGCTGATCCAGAGAAAAGCGTCTCGATTGAATTTTTCACCCTTTCCAAGTCCTACAATATGGGCGGCTTCCGCATCGGCTACGCCATCGGTAATGCCCAGTTAATTAACGCCTTACGCCAGGTAAAAGCCGCAGTTGATTTTAATCAGTATCGAGGGATTTTGAATGGTGCGATCGCTGCCCTGACTGGCCCCCAATCTGGGGTAAAATCTGCTGTCGCTACTTTCCAGGGGCGGCGTGATGCTTTCATCAACGCTTTACACCGCATTGGCTGGAACGTTCCCACTCCCCAAGCCACAATGTACATCTGGGCAAAATTGCCCTCACCTTGGAGTCAAAACTCCATAGATTTTTGTACTCAGTTAGTCAAACAAACTGGTGTAGCTGCTTCCCCTGGTGCTGGCTTTGGCAAATCTGGAGAAGGGTATGTCCGTTTTGCCTTGGTGCATGAGCCACTTTTATTAGAAACTGCTGTGGAAAGAATGGCTCAGTTCCTTGATTGAACATTCTTCTCAAAGTGAATACCAAAGATTTTTGGTGTCAAAGTCTAGGAATGAAACACGTGCTTGAGCATCGATTCAGTAATCAAAAACTTAACCCCCAGCCCCCTTCCCTACCAGGGAAGTAGGAGCCAAACTCCCCTCTGGGCTTACCTAACGCCAGGCTGACGCCAACAAAGAGGAGTTGGGGGAGAGCTTCTTCCAGGATTACTGAATTGGTATTCTAAGGGCGCACATGTGTGCATTGTGGTGTCAACTTAAGGTAAAAGCGAGTCTAGAAGAAGCTTTGAAAGATTGTCTCGAAAAGAAGTCTTCGACTCTTAATCCGTAATTGACAATAAATTTATGTTGCTCTAATTAACTTTTAGAAAAAGGTAGCAGATGGGTAAAAATTACCCTTCTGCTACGAGCAAACGGAGGTATAAACTTGATTATTTAATTGGCATGAACCAATTCTTGAGGCGCTGCGGCATCATATTCTACAGCTTTAACAAATTCCTTGAGAACATCTTTGAGTCTTTGCTCAATTTCCTCATCTAACAGAACGCTGTTATCAGCTTGTCGTTGAATTTGTTTGTCTACCGCATAAATAGTCGCTAGGATATGCCGCGCTCCTAATTCAGATAACACAGGTTTCAGGGCATATTCAATTGCCAATAAGTGAGCGATCGTCCCACCAAGAGCAATTGGTAATACGGGTTTACCTGTCAATGATTTTTGTGGCAGCAAATCTAGAAATGTTTTGAGCACTCCTGTATAAGCAGCTTTGTAAATTGGGGTGGCAATAATCACACCATCTGCCTTTGCTAATAAAGCTTTTGGCTGTTCTAAAGCAGGGCTGTCGTATCGTCCAAAAATTAAATCTTCAGCAGGCAAATCCCGAACTGAAATAATGTCTACATGCAAGCCTTCTTGTTGTAAAAGCTTGGCAGTGTATTCGACAACACCATAGGTTCTAGATGGGTGGGTTGGACTACCAGCGATCGCTAGAATATGAGTCATTCAATTAAACTCCCAATTTCTAAAACGGGTTGAGTATGTTTCGTGGTTTTGGTCTTCATAGCTGATGCTGTGTTAACCTTCTCACTCAGACGTTTGTAGGGATGGCGCAAACTCATACTCTCTACTTCCCAGATGTAGCCATGAATAACTACATCTTGGGGAATTAAAGCAGAATTACGCAGCAATTCCACTTGCTGTGTGCAGATTTCATCCACATCGGTAAACGTTTTGATCCACTTGGAAAAAACGCCTTTTGGTAGCTTCAACTCTGGCAAAGCAGGATCTACACTAACTTGATCCACGTCAATACCTTGATTTCGCAATACCTCACTGAGAAAATCTCCTGATGCTGTCATCATGCCACATTCGGTATGATTAATAACGATGATTTCTTTGGTACCAAAAAACTGTGTAGTTAACATCGCTGACCGAATAGCATCATCTGTAACTAACCCACCCGCATTACGGAAAATATGAGCATCTCCTTCACCAATTCCTAATGCTTTCTCCACAGGTAAACGTTCGTCCATGCAAGCTAGCACCCACAAGCGTTTATTGTTAGGTATCCTCAACTGACGACGCAATGCCCACGCTTCTTTTTCTGAGATTTTTTGGTCAATTTGTTGGTGCAACATGGCTGGTAATCTACTAGTTCTTAATTACTAGGATATGGACGTTGCTCTTTGTTGATGCTGTTGCTTAGGGAAATCTTCATTTGCCACAATCTCGCTAAATGGACTTAAGACATGTTGTTTTTCCACTGCGGGCAGATTCTCTAAGGGCAAATGGGGAAATAGAAGTTCTGCAACTCGATAAGCTTCCTCTAGGTGGGGATAGCCAGAAAGGATAAAGGACTCAATACCTAAAGAAGCGTATTCCAACATCCTGGCAGCTACGGTTTGAGGATCGCCTACTAAGGCCGTTCCCGCACCACCCCGCACCAAACCAACTCCCGCCCACAGGTTCGGGCTTATCTCTAATGCCTCACGATTACCGTGATGTAATTGGGTCATACGGCGTTGTCCTTCTGAATCCATCCGGGCATAAGCTTTTTGGGCTTTTGCGATCGCTTCGTCATCCACATACCGAATTAAGTCATTCGCCGCATCCCAAGCTTGACTCTCGGTTTCGCGCACAATCACATGTAAGCGAATCCCAAATCGCAAAGTTCGCCCTTCTGATAAAGCAAGTCTGCGAACTGATGCAATCTTCTCGGCTACTTGCGCCGGTGGTTCGCCCCAAGTTAGATAGACATCTACATGCTTGGCAGCAATTTTTTGAGCAACACCAGAAGAACCGCCAAACCACAAGGGCGGATATGGCTTCTGGACGGGTGGAAACAGCAGTTTCCCATCCTGAATGTTGAGATAGTCGCCCTGAAGATTAGCTTGTTCACCACTAGCGATCGCTCGCCACACTGTCAAAAATTCATCTGTTAATTCATAGCGCTGATCGTGACTTAAATGCAAGCCATCTCCCGCCAACTCCACAGGATCGCCCCCGGTAACAACATTAATTAGCAAGCGTCCTCCAGAGAGGCGATCAAAGGTCGCTGCCATCCGCGCTGCTACCCCAGGTGATACCAAACCAGGACGAATCGCCACCAAAAAACGCATCTGTCGCGTCAGTGATACCAGCGTTGACGCTACAATCCAAGCATCTTCGCAAGAACGTCCCGTAGGCAGCAATGCCCCTGTATAACCAAGGTCATCTACCGCTTGGGCTATCTGCCGCAGATAAGGAAAGCTTACTGCCCGCCCGCCTGTAGCAGTTGCAAGGTAACGTCCGTCGCCGTGGGTTGGGATGAACCATAGTAGCTGCATGAATCCTGTCCTTTTAAACTACGATAAGCCGATAGAAATACCGTATTTTATTTATAGTTCTTAAACTACCACACATTTTACTTAATCAAGCAAGAAGTTTTCAGAAAATTCCGGTATTTCTATCAGTCCAATGTATATTGAGCCGTGTTCAATCAGCTGGCGATCGGAAAAATTGGGTATTGGGTATTGGGTATTGGGTATTGGGCATTGGGCATTGGGCATTGGGCATTGGGCATTGGGCATTGGGCATTGGGCACTTGTACTGAGCGTTCGCGTAGCGTCTCGTAGAGAAGCCGTTGGCGTAGCCTCTCGTAGAGAAGTATTGGGCATTGGGCATCAATTGTCCCCCTGTTTCCCTGCATTGGTGTCAACTTAAGCCAAAACCCTTTTCAAACCTCGTTTCCAGCCAGAGGCTGGAAATGCTGCTCATTGCGGCTCTGCCGCTAGTCTTGAGGCGGAGCCTCTAATAGGCATTCCCAGTCCGAGGCTGGGAACGAGACAATCTCTAAAAGCTCGTTATAGAGTGGCTTTCAGCTTAAGTTGATACCTATGGCTCCCCTACTTCCCCTACATCTATGCACGACCTGTAACACACATCCAGGTGTACTGTCCAAAATCAGGTCAAGTTGATCTGATTCCCGTGCAGTATTTTGTTATTTCTTAGCTAATTTTAATGAGATTATCAGGGCTAATTCAGAGCGATCGCTGATTATACTCATGGATGTAGTGAATCCCGTACTGGAGTTGATTGGCCAGTTAAGGGGAAAATAGAAAATAATAGATATATGGACAAACGCTATTTTTTACAGGCTAGTGCAGTAATAGTCGGCACAGCATTGTTATCAAGGTATATCAATTGGGAGTCAAAAGCTATGACAACTTCTCAGAGTGGATTTGAAATTACTAAACCAGAATCAGAGTGGCGCACGATTTTAACGCCAGAACAGTTTAATGTGTTGCGTAAGCATGGGACTGAACGCCCTCACACCAGCCCACTGGATAAAGAATACGAGAATGGTACTTATTTTTGTGCCGCGTGTGAACAGCCACTGTTTACATCTGATACAAAATTTAACAGTGGTACTGGTTGGCCCAGCTTTTTTAATCCAATTGAAGGTGCGATCGCTCTAACTGTAGATAAGTCGTTGTTTATGACCAGAACTGAAGTACATTGTAGTCGCTGTGGTGGTCATCTGGGTCATGTTTTTGATGACGGGCCTGCACCCACTGGTAAGCGCTACTGCATGAACGGTGTTTCGCTGGAGTTTGTTCCTGCTTGATTCAGTTGCGTCACCGATAGCGGTAGCGAGTCATTTAGCGTCACGAGTGTCACAGCCCGTCGTAGATATCGCACCGACTAACCTAAATCATCCTATTTGCTTGGCTCTTGTTTCTCCTTTTTGTCTTTGGGATCTTTTTTAGGTTTTTTAGCTTCTTTATTACTTTTTCTTTCCTTAGACATCAGCGTTCTCCAACTAAGTTAATCAGTGAAAGCTTCCACATTCTGCCGTCAGGTAATCAGGAGATGACTTACCTGATTTTTTTTAAGGCAAAAAAGAAAGCATCAGACAGGAATGCTACCAACTACCATCATAGGGTGTTGTTTAATTCACTGTCGCTTAAATCTATATTGCCAGAGGTTGCCCAAATTCCATAAAGATTTAGGATACACAGGATAATTTTCTTGAATCTCACCTGTAACCTATCCCCTTCTTAACTCCTAACTCCCTTTGCTAATTGCTCTAATGATTTCATCCTCTGCCACCAACGATTTAGGGGATAATAGACTACAGGTGCCCACAGACTACTAAGAATGGCAGAAGCTAGGGCGACACGTTGGTAATATGTCCAAATATCTGTTAGTTTGCGATCGTCGCCAATCAAAGTTAATTGCAAGCCAAAAATAGTTTCTGCCAAAACTGCCATAACAAAGACAATTACAGCAATCGAAATGAAATCTTCTTCGATAAAACGCTGTTTCTGGAGCAGACTAGTTAAAATCCCCACTATACCTAAACTGAGAGCATGAGTAGGGTTAGGTGATGTCATTGAATCTTGAAGTAGTCCCACAACTATACCTGCGAATGCTCCAAAAAACACTGGGCGCTTCACACTCCAAGCTACCACCCAAATTAACAGCCAATTAGGGCCAATTCCCAATAATTCCATACCTGGGAAGCGGGTTGGCAATAATAATAAACATAACAGTACAGATCCAACCGTCACAATCCAACCCAACAACTGACGTATACCCGGATGCCAACGAGAAAGCGGCTGGATTTGGAATTTCGATTTTCGCTCTGACGATTCTGGCTTTCTCTGCCTGCTGTTACCAAATGCAGGAATCTTCATTTTTCTATAGATTTTCAAGAGAGAATTTACTTAGACTTTTGCAGCACTTGATTTTCCGACTCTTGGTTTTCTGGCTTTGGATAAACAGCTACCCAATCGAGAGAGCGGATTGGCGGAAAAAGCTCAATTTTCGCCACTGATCCCGGAAGTTTCTTTAAATCTAGCGATTTAATTCGTCCTACTGCCAAGCCAGAGGGAAATTTCTGACTATAAGTAGATGTGGAAATTAAATCTCCTACTTTGACATTTGGGACTTTTTCATAAAACTCCAGCACAGCTTCTGCTGAAGAATCTCCTCGTAAAACGCCTTTAGCTGCCGTGCGGCTAACTGATACACCCACTTGACTATTGAGGTCACTGATTAATAAGACGCGGCTAGTATTGGGAGTTACACTCTCCACCAGACCCACCAATCCGCCATCTGCCTTGACTATGAAGCCTTCACCAATCCCCACATTTGCCCCGCGATTCAGCGTAACTTGTTGCCACCACTGGTCAGCACTACGTCCTATCACCCGTGCTGGAATTGGCCGTGATGCCAGTGGCTCTTTTTCCACATAGCCTAATAAATCTTGTAGCTTTGTCTTTTGAGTTTCCAAATCTACTATCCGAGTTTGCAATTCCAATATCCGGGCATCTCTAATACCTTCTTCTGGAGTTGGCCCTGGCTGCAACATCTCTAACGGACGGGTAATTGCCTGGTATGTTTCAAACACCAGCTCACCTTGAGTCTGTCGCAATATCCAAGCACTACCAATTACTAGAGCTAACAACCCGATTTGTAACCCTTTACGATCCCACCAACGCCGTATTGTAACCATATATACCTATGTATATTTATACGAATTAAGTTCTACTTGGATTCTATTTATATAGAACCCAAATAGAACTTAAATAGAACTCAAATATGATATTTTTTTTTGCTACATATTGCGAGAGCTTTCGGTGACAACTCGTTCCAACTGTTTGAAGTTTTCTAACACACGACCTGTTCCCAGCACAACACAGCACAAAGGATCGGCAGCAATGTGAGTAATAATCCCTGTTTCATGGCTAATCAGGGTATCTATGCCTTTGAGCAAAGCACCGCCACCAGCTAACATAATACCTCTGTCAATAATGTCTGCTGCCAGTTCTGGAGGTGTGCGTTCCAGTGTCCGCTTCACGGCTTCTATAATTACTGATAGTGGTTCCAACATGCTTTCACGAATTTCTGGGGCTTTGATTGTGACAGTTCGCGGTAGACCAGAAAGCAGGTGTAAGCCTCGGACTTCCATCATGGCGTCATTATCATCATTAGTCGGATAGGCAGAACCAAGCCGAATCTTGATGTCTTCGGCAGTACGTTCACCAATGACTAAGTTATGAACTTTCTTAATATACTGAATGATCGCTTCAGTCAGTTCATCTCCAGCAATGCGTACTGATTCGCTGATTACTGTACCCTGAAGACTTAGCACCGCAACTTCTGTTGTGCCACCACCAATATCAATGATCATGTTGCCAGTCGGTTCAGCAACAGGTAGTCCTGCACCAATTGCCGCAGCTATCGGTTCATCGATTAAATATACTTTTCTTGCCCCTGCTTGATGAGCTGCATCCATCACAGCTCGCCTTTCTACTCCTGTGACACCACTGGGAATACCAATGACAATCCGGGGTAAGATTAGGGATCTGCCTTCATTTACACGCTGAATAAAGCTTTTCAGCATCAGCTCGGCTATATCGAAATCAGCAATTACACCATCACGCAAGGGGCGGAGGGCAATCACATTTCCGGGTGTGCGACCGAGCATTTTTTTGGCTTCTTCTCCCACTGCTAGCGCGACCTTTTCGTTGACATCGATCGCAACTACAGAAGGTTCTTGCAGTACAATACCTTTACCAGATACATAAACCAGAGTGTTAGCGGTACCGAGGTCGATACCCATATCCCATGATGTGCGAAAGTTCCTAAAAATACCCACGCGTCTCTAAGCCCCCTATGTGCGATACTTCTTGACTACAACGGTAAGAGTTAATCGTGCTCGATTTGATGAAGTTTGTATCCTGAGTTGAGTAAACTAGACTACATTTTTAGATGATTGCCAGGTATATTTACTAGGTATCAGGCTTTCTATTTTTTGATATTCTCTGGTTAACTAAGTATATCTGTATACTTTTATGTGTTTCTCCAAGTAGTATGTATAATTTTTCAATTCAACTATATTGTTAACTGTTTAACACATTATTTTCAAGTGTTTCATAATTCGCTATGATTAAAATCAGAATTAATGAGTACACCTGTACTGAAAGGTAATGCACATGAGTATTAATATTGTCACCCTTGTTGGTCGTGTAGGTAGCGACCCTGATATAAAATATTTTGAATCTGGTAGTGTTAAGTGTAGATTGACACTAGCTGTAAAAAGACGATCGCGCAACAGTGATGAACCTGACTGGTTCACGCTGGAATTATGGGATAAGACGGCAGAGGTAGCAGGTAATTATGTCCGCAAGGGAAGCCTAATTGGCATCAAAGGCTCCTTGAAGTTTGACACATGGAGCGATCGCCAAACAGGAGCAAACCGTTCTACACCAATTATTAGAGTAGATCAATTAGATTTATTAGGCTCTAAACGAGATGGAGAGGGCGGTGCAGGTGATATGTCTTCAGAACATTTTTAATTGGGTATTGGGCATTGGGCATTGGGCATTGGGCATTGGGCATTGGGCATTGGGCATTGGGCATTGATTATTAGTCCTTTGCCCTCACAAATGACAAAGCGCAAAGTCTGAGCGCCGGCTTCCGGCGCTCAGAACTTTGTAAGAGAGGACTAATGACAAATGACTAATAACTAATTTGCAACGTCACCGATGCTTCTACTTGCTGTTCACCACCAATAACAGGGGTGGAAGCATCAGCTGACTTGGCAGCCTCAGCCCGTAAAAACATGGGTGGTCGAGGTGGACTCGCATTATTAACTTGAATGCTCACTATTTCTTTGGATTTTAAACCCAAGGCACTGAAAACAGCATCAGCTTGCTGCTGGGCATCTTGGGTGGCTTCTTTTAATGCTTGTTTTTGCGCCCTAGCGATCGCTTCATCATTCGCAACAAAACTAATGCCGTTAATTTGTGTTGCACCCGCTTTCACTGCATCATCCAATAATGTACCGGATTGCTCGGTAGGAATGCGAAAACTGACGGTGTTATTGGCAGCATAGCCTGTAATCCTCTGCACATTATTGGTGTAGCTGTAAACTGGGTTGAGACTGATACCAGTAGTTTGTAATTTTTCGACATTTTGGCTCTTTAAGAACGCAACTACAGCAGATGACCTCCGGGCGGCTTCTTGCTGTACTTCCTGGGCTGTTTTCCCCTGAATCTCTACTCCTAAACTGACTTGTGCCAGGGTTGCAGGAGTTGTTTCCACTCCGCGACCACTGACACTAAGGGTTCGCCACAATTTCTCTTTTTCTTGTGCCAACGCAGGTAGTACAAAAGTTGCACATAAAAGCACAGCTAAAGGCAGTATTTTCCACAAGTTTCCATTGGGAAACTGAGAACCGGGTAAAGTGGCTCTAGTCATAAGATTTGCACTCCTCAAAGTATCCACAGATGTTTTTAACAAGGGTATGTAATAATCTTTTGGTGGCCGTTGAGAGTCAACGGCTACCACAAGTTTTTCACAACTTAAGTGCGATCGCACTTATCCGATTTGTATGTTCTTACTTTGACACTGCGATCGTCAAAAGCTGAAATGGTTACATTTTTGGAAACTTAAAAAATTACACTAGTAGTCTGTCAAGCGAAGTTTGAAAGTAAAGGAACGAACCGCGTTAGCGTTTCCCCTTGAGAGAAGGACGCAAAGAACGCGTTCGCGTAGCGTCTCGCAGAGAAGGAAGAAGAGAAATTGAACAATTTATTTACTTGTCAAAGTTTCCTTGATAGACCACTAGCCTTTTTGGAGATTTTGTGATGGCGTATTGGCTGCTGAAAACTGAACCCGAAAATTATTCTTACTTCGATTTAGAACGGGACGGCAGTACAGTTTGGGATGGAGTCAACAATTCCCTAGCGCTCAAACATATACGTACCATGCTTCTTGGTGATTTGGCGTTAATTTATCACACAGGCAAAGAACGGCAAGTCATTGGTTTAGCAGAGATAATTGGTCAACCCTATATTGATCCAGCACTTAATGACAGTAAACGGGCAGTTGTAGATGTGCGGGCATTACGAAGAGTACACCAATGCGTCACCCTAGCCCAAATCAAACAGGACAATAAATTCACAGACTTTGACTTGCTGCGACTTCCAAGACTGTCTGTAGTCCCGGTTTGGGAAGTCTACTGGCAGCGTTTGATTGAGTTGACAAATGGTACAAAGTAAAGTTTAAAAGCTGCCAATTGCATCTTCATAGGATGTTTTTCAGAAACGCGTCAGAATCAAAGAGAAGGATTTTCACAGAACCCATGCATTTGTTAGATCCAATCAGCTTCACTTTTCCTCTGCTGGCCAGCGCAACACAAGCCGCAGACAGTTCAATGGTAGTCGCAGCAGTGCTACTAAGCTTAGTAGTCATTTACCTCGCTAGCAAAGTTGGTGGAGAGTTATCAAACCAAGTGGGTTTGCCGCCTGTCTTAGGAGAACTTGTTGGTGGTGTGGTAGTTGGCATCTCTGTTTTCCATCTTTTGGTGTTTCCAGAAGGCAGCACAGACAGTTCTAGCTCTTTGATCATCTCCTTCCTTCAAATCACTGCTGGTTTAACCCCTGAAGCCACTCCAGCCGTGTTTGCAGCGCAGTCGGAGGTCGTTTCCGTTTTGGCAGAATTGGGTGTGATCATCCTGCTGTTTGAAATCGGTTTGGAGTCGAATTTAAAAGACTTAATGGCAGTTGGTATCCAAGCTACCGTCGTCGCAGTAGTGGGGGTAACAGTACCCTTTGCTGCTGGGACTGTGGGACTGATGACTTTATTTGGTATCGATGCTGTACCTGCAATTTTTGCCGGGGCGGCTTTAACTGCCACTAGTATTGGAATGACTTCCAAAGTCCTGTCAGAATTGGGGCGACTCAATTCTAAAGAAGGGCAGATTATTTTGGGTGCTGCCGTAATTGACGACGTATTGGGAATCATCGTTTTAGCGGTAGTTGCCAGTCTAGCTAAAGATGGCGTGGTGGATGTAAGCAAAGTCATTTATTTGATTATCAGCGCCACTGGTTTTATCTTGGGAGCAATCTTACTAGGCAATGTTTTCAATAAGTCCTTTGTAGCGATCGCTGATCAACTCAAAACACGCGGTGGACTGGTAATACCAGCATTCATCTTTGCCTTTGCTATGGCATACCTGGCCGCCGTCATCCACTTAGAAGCAATCCTGGGAGCTTTTGCGGCGGGTTTAGTCTTAGAAGAGACAGATAAGCGTAAAGAACTGCAAAAGCAAGTCTGTCCCATTGCCGATATGTTAGTACCAATTTTCTTTGTGACTGTTGGGGCAAAAACTGATTTGGGAGTGTTAAACCCAGCAATTCCCGACAATCGTGAAGGTCTAATTATGGCAACTTTCCTGATCACAGTAGCCATTCTCGGTAAAGTAATCACAGGTTTAAGCGTGTTTGGTCAACCGGGAATCAACCGTTTAGCGATCGGTGTAGGGATGATTCCCAGAGGCGAGGTTGGGTTAGTGTTTGCTGGTGTCGGCGCTGCCAGTGGCGCTCTCTCGAAACCATTAGGGGCAGCAATTATCATGATGGTTATCTTGACAACCTTTTTAGCTCCTCCTTTGTTACGATTTGTATTTCCAGACCCAAAAACTGTGGGCGGAGGCTCAGAGCAACTAATTTTAGACGGTTCTTCTGGGACATCGTTGGTAATTGAACCACCTGCGTCCAAGATGCCAGCATCAAATGAGAGTGGCAATTTGGAAGTAACCCCAGATTCTGGCGATCGTTAATTATTGGGCATGGGGCATGGGGCATTGGGCATGGGGCATTGGGCATTGGGCATTGGTTATTTCCCTCATCTCCCTCATGTCCCTCATCTCCCTCATCTCTCCCATCTCCCCCATCTCCCCCATCTCCCTCATTTCCCTCATCTCCCAAAGGTTATCTCAAGTGCCTTGAGATGTTGCGATTGTGCAATAGACTTATCCGGAAATGAGAACTTTATTTGGCTGAAACCTAGCTCTGGAGAGGGTTTTAGAGGTTCCTGTTTTATATAAGCTAAAAAGTCAGCTATGTAAGGGTTTCAGCTATTTTGAGGTTTATTTGTGGATAGGTCTAATGGAAACTTCTGTTCCCAAATCTCCGTCCCGTGTGATTGTAGAATGATCGTTTGTTTCTAATTTCTACCAGCATTCAGAATGTTACTTATTTCCGTCTCAGTTGTCAGTCCTCGGCTTGTGAGCCTTTATCTGAATATTTTCCAGGTAATTGGGAGTAACACCCATAGATTTTGCTAGATCATCTGACAGTAATGGGAATAATTTACTCAGTGCATCAATGGCAACAAAGAATAAACACTTATCAGTGAATGCCTATCAGTTATCAGTTTTCTAGCTTTATTGGGAGTCAGAGTCCCCTACCTCTACAGGTGGAGATTTCGCATGGGGATTTAGACCCAATATGAAACCTGTAACTAATTTAACGTGAGTTCGATGAACCTCTCCCGGACAGCCTCCCTTTCCAAAACGGAAAGGGAGGAGCAACGAAAAATTCAGCTTTTTGCTCCCCTTTCCGCGTCGGAGAGGGGCTGGGGGAGAGGTCAAATAAAACTTGTCGAACTCACGTTAATTTAAGTGTGTACTTACGGCAGTTTTCAAGTATTTAAACTACGACTGAGACGGGAGTGGGGAGTGGTGTAGTTCAATTACTTGAAAAGTGGTGTAATAACAGCTTAAAAATCAAAAAAGGCATCAGAGGTCAAGTTGAGGTGGTGACGGTGTGATGATTTACCAATAAGTTGAGATATGGTGGCTCCCATGAACGTGAATTAGGAGAAAGGACTGTGAAATTACACTGGTTACTAGCCAGCACTATTGGAACTATCTTCATGCTATCGTCGCCAGCAATGGCCGCGAGACTTGAATCTTGGCGCTTTGATGCCAATCAAAACAGGCTGGAAATTAATACTGTGGGAACAGTTCAACCCCAGGCACAACTAATTTTCAACCCGACTCGGCTGGTAATTGATTTGCCAGGAACTACATTTGGGCGTCCGCAACTAACTCAACAGGTAGGCGGTGGAATTCGCTCGATCCGTGTTGGGCAGTTTGATACAGACAGAACACGTATAGTTATCGAACTGACTCCTGGTTATACTTTAAACCCCAAACAAGTCCAATTTGTTGGTACAACTGGCGATCGCTGGACGGTGCAATTACCTAAGCCGGAAGTCGATAAAGTTGCCTCACCTCCCAGAAGTGCTTACAGTGTAGTTAACCCAAACTCTCAGCCTCAACCTCGGATTTCAAGGGTTGCCACTACTACACGAGGGGCGACTCAACTTGAGAACTTACAAGTAACAGGCGATGGGTTGTTCATTCGCATTAGTGGTGGTAATCCTCCGATTCAGGTAATTCGGAGCCGCGATCGCGCTTCCATCTTCATGGACATCTCTGACGCATCTTTATCACCACGTCTGGCGCAACAGAATAATATACCCGTTAACAAATATGGTGTTAGCCGCGTTGAATTTGCCTCATCGCAAACCCAACCTCCTGGTGTTCGCCTGACTTTACGGGTAGATAAAAATAGCCCAGACTGGCGTGTAACTAATAGTAATGGTAGTGGTTTGGTAGTTTTACCTAGTCGCCTTGTCAGATTGCCTGGAAGTAGTAATTCAAACAACCTATCGGACAATCAGTCAGAACCCATTTCTTTTTCCAGCAGACCATCTGCCAACAACGCGCCAGCAACAATTGAGTCGGTGCAACTGGCTGATAATGGCACACAACTGCTAATTAGAGGCGACCAACCTTTATCTGCTACGGGAACCTGGGATAGAGCCTCTGGTGTGTTCCGGGTCACAATTCCCAATGCTAACCTAGCTAAGAAAGTCACAGGCCCCACCTTTGCTGCCAATAGTCCGATTCTCCGGGTACGTCTGCAACCCCAAAAACCCAATACTGTCGTTGTCTTAGTTCAACTAGCAGCCGGAATACAAATTGGGCAACCCAAGCAAATCGGCGACCGGCTTTTGTCTCTAACCATACAAGACTCTCGGCGAGTTGTCGCCCTCCCTGGAAGACCCCCCTTTGCTTTACCTGGGCTACCACCGCCAAACCGGGGGCCATTCCCAGATCTAAATAATCCTAATCCCCAACCCCGATTACAACCACAGCGCGGAGTTACCAATGGACGAGTGGTAGTGATTATTGACCCCGGACATGGCGGTAAAGACTCAGGAGCACTTGGCATTGGGGGGGCACGCGAAAAGGATGTTATCTTGCCTATTGGTAGGAGACTTGCTCAGATTTTGCAGCAAAATGGTATACAAGTAATTCTGACGCGGGATTCTGACTATTTTGTTACCCTTCCGGGACGAGTGCAATTAGCAGAGCGAGCTAATGCTGATGTGTTTGTTAGCATCCACGCTAATTCAGCAGGTGCCAGTCGTCCCGATGTTAATGGTTTGGAAGTCTATTATTATGACAGTGGTCTGGATCTAGCTCGCATTGTCCGCAGTAGCATTCTCCAAAGTATTAGTACTCTCAAAGACAGGGGAGTGCGACGAGCCAGATTTTATGTCCTCAGAAAAAGTTCTATGCCCTCCATTCTGGTGGAAACGGGTTATATGACTGGTCGAGAGGATATGGCTAGGCTAAGAACCTCAGCTTACCAAAATCAAATGGCAGAGGCGATCGCTCGTGGCGTCCTTCAGTATCTAAAGAGAAGATAAGTAATTTAGTCGAAATTATTGAGTAAATACATCTAGTCTTTACCATTTTTATCCAATTTAGTAGTAAAACAATTTAAGTATTTTTGCTGCGGGGCAAGAGTAGCTTCCTTGTTATTGTCATCTGATACCTTGCAAGTCAACAAACTTAGGATTTTAGATTTGGGATTTTAAATTAGGGATTTGTGTCACTCACAAGGGGTGTTAGCGTAGCGGGACGTTAGTCTAGCATGAACCTAACATCGGATTTTCTGTAATCGGGGATCTAAAATCTAAAATTAGCAGTCAAATTTATATGTGCTAGTGGCATGGCAAAATCAGAGGAGCGTGCTATATTCTACGCCATTAGCTGTGTCTTAATAACAGCAAAAAACTCAAATGTGTACGGTGATGGTGTGAGGATTTGCCAATATGTTCAGATGTTGACGGCTTCCATGAATGTGAATCAGGAGAAAGGACTGTGAAATTACGCTGGTTACTATCCAGTACTATTGGAACTATCTTCATGCTATCGTCGCCGGCAATGGCAGCGAAACTCGAATCTTGGCGTTTTGATACCAATCAAAACCGGCTGGAAATTAATACTTTAGGGAATGTTCAACCCCAAGCACAATTAATTTTTAACCCGACTCGTTTGGTAATTGATTTGCCAGGAACCACATTTGGGCGTCCGCAGCTAACACAACAGGTAGGCGGTGAAATTCGTTCTATCCGTATTGGGCAGTTTGACGAACAAACAACGCGCATAGTCGTTGAACTTACTCCTGGTTATACTCTTGACCCCAAACGAGTGCAATTTGTTAGCACAACTGGCGAACGCTGGACAGTGCAATTACCTACGCCAGAAGCCGAAGGTGTACCCTCAAAAAATACTGAGGGGCAGCAAGGAGAAGTTATAGCCAGAGAAACTTCACCGAGAACATCTACACCAATATTATCCCCAAGGAATATTTACAATGTGGTGAGAACCGGGATTGTAAATCCACCTAACAATAGAATGCTTTTAGCCAGAGTTACTCAAATTGAGAACTTACGGGTAACAGGCGATGGTTTTTTCATCAGTACAAGTGGTGGTAATCCTCAGATTCAGGTAAATCGTAGCAACGATCAGAAGACAATCAACATCGACATAGCTGGCGCAACTTTATCACCAAATCTAGAGCAGCGAGATTTGGTGATTAATCGCTATGGTGTCAACCGTATCCAGTTCACCCAACTGCAAACAAGCCCATCTGTTGTTCGCCTGACTTTACAGGTAGACGAAAATAGTTCAAATTGGCGAGCAACCACTAGCAGTCTTGGTGGTTTTGTGATTCTACCCAATCGTGGCGTTGCCCAGTTGCCTGGAGGTAATATTCCCCGCCCTATACAACCTGCTAACAGCTCACTTGCTACTATTGAGTCTGTGGAACTGGCTAATAATGGCACACAACTGCTGATTAGAGCCGACCAAACTTTATCTGCTACAGGAGGCTGGGATAGAACCTCTGGTTTGTTCCGTATCACTATTAACAATGCTAAATTAGCTCCCAGAGTCATAGGCCCTGCTTTTAATGCTAATAGCCCTATCTTGCGGGTACGCTTGCAACCACAAGAATCCAATACTGTCGTGGTCTTGGTTCAACCGGCATCTGGTGTGCAAATTGGGGAACTCAACCAGGTTGGCGACCAGCTTTTGGCTTTAGAATTACAACGCTCTAGTAGCAGTAGTATCTCACCCCCCATTGCTTTACCTCCCCTGCCATCAGTAAACTCAGGACAATTCCCAAATCCTACAGATAATCCCCGTCCAATTTCCCAGCCACGAACACACCCCTCGGTTCCCAGGGGGAAATTGTTAGTAGTTATTGACCCAGGACATGGTGGAAAAGATTCAGGTGCTCCTGGTCTGGGCGGACTTTTAGAAAAGGATGTAATCCTGCCTATTGGTAAAAGGGTAGCAGCAATTTTAGAGCAAAATGGTATACAAGCGGTACTAACGCGGGATGCTGACTTTTTCGTAGAACTTCAGGGACGGGTAGACATTGCTAAACGAGTTAATGCGACTTTGTTTGTCAGCATTCACGCTAATTCAGTTGATAATCGCCCTGATGTCAATGGGTTAGAAGTATATTATTACGACAGTGGTTATGCTCTGGCTGAAGTAGTTCGCAATACCATCCTCCAGGACATCGGTACGATCAAAAACCGGGGAACCCGCAAAGCCCGATTCTACGTTCTCAGGAAAAGCTCTATGCCCTCGATTTTAGTGGAAACAGGCTATATGACTGGTTACGAGGATAATCCTAGATTAGGAACACGAGAGTATCAAAATCGCATGGCAGAAGCGATCGCTCATGGTATCCTCAAATACTTACACCGCTAATATAGTACAAATTACTCATTCAAAAGGTGGTGTTTAGAACTCTTTTCAGTACAGAATTTAGTAGTAAATTAGCGAATTCTCTGCTAGATTCTGTATTTAAAATCCAAAAACCTAAACCAATATCTGCCTGTGTATTCATCTTCCATTTTTGAAGGAAATCTTGAGGGGTTTTCAGATCAAGAACCCCAACGTGCCCCAATTGGCATCTTTGATAGTGGTGTGGGTGGTCTAACGGTACTGCGACAACTCTATCGACAACTCCCCAATGAATCTATTATTTACTTTGGGGATACAGCTCGAGTTCCATATGGCATCCGCTCACAAGCAGAAATTATCCAATTTATGCGTGAAATCCTCACCTGGATGGAAAAGCAGGGTGTGAAAATGGTTGTTATGGCTTGCAACACCAGTTCGGCATTAGCGCTGGAGACAGTAAGTGAGGAATTTTCTCTACCAATCCTTGACATTATCTTACCAGGGGCAAGGGCAGCAGTACAGCAAGGAAAGCGCATTGGGGTGATTGCCACTCCAGCTACGGCTAAGAGTAATGCTTATAAGCACGCTATACTCGAAATTAATCCTAATGTCCAAGTTTGGCAAGTTGGATGTCCAGAGTTTGTGCCACTCATCGAGCAAAACCGCATTCACGACCCTTACACTGCCGAAGTAGCACGAGCCTACCTAGAGCCTTTATTAGAGAACGAAATTGACACCTTAGTACACGGCTGTACCCATTATCCCCACCTCACACCAGTATTGCGATCGCTCCTGCCCTCTCAAGTCCAGTTGATTGATCCAGCTGTTCATGTTGTGGCAGCTTGTGCCCAAGAGCTAGACTTACTAGGCTTAAGAAATACTCACTCACCACTACCAACCCGCTTCGCTGTGAGCGGTTGTCCGCAACAGTTTTCCCAGTCAGGATTGCAGTGGCTAGGCTATACCCCAATGGTTGAAGAGGTTTCCTTCACTGATATCGCTATTTCCCAACTCCAATAAAACTAATTAGTCCTTAGTACAGAATTTCATAAGTTCATAGCAAATTAAAATTGGCAAAACTCAGCGCGACGGCAGTCGCTACAACGGGGGGAACCCCCGCAACGCGCTGCCTCCCCTCTGCGCTTCCCTCAGCGTCCCTGTGCGTTTAAAAAAGCTACGATTTTCGGAAATGCTGTACTTAGTCCTTAGTCCTTAGTCCTTTAGTCAAAACAAATGACGAAGGACAAATGACTATTGACTATTAACTGCTTGAGTCACTTTTATCTTCTGCTTGTGTTTTCCTTCACCAGATGAAACGAAACTTGTAGGAACAGTCTTTGCGCCCGTTCGCTTCGCCAGTGCTAATAACAGGTACACTGTGAACAAATATCCAGACGCTAAAATAAAAATCATCATAGACATACTTCCGTAAATCATTGTTCTACCAGCACCTTTTCAAACAAATATAAAATTCCATAAAAGTAAGTAGAACCTCAGCCAACCAAGTGCATTCTTGATGACTAGAGTTTCCTATGGTAAAATTACCTATAGAGATAAAGTTATCTACGGACAAACAATTTATTATCTAATGCGACTTCTTGCAGACCATAGATCCCACAGCACTTAGCTTGCCGTTTGGCAATCTAAAACTACCATTCTCACCGGTCTACTTGATCTGCTTTATTTTTTGCTCAAACTGTTGTGACAAGAGCAATGCTTACGCTCAACGTGCGCTGAAGACGTGTAGCGGCTTCCCATAGGGATATCGCATAGCTCCAAACCCGGAGTTTTGCATATCGTAGGAAAAATCAAAGGAATTATTCCCTTAATCTAAGCTACGACCACTTATTTTAGACTTCCATCACCAAGCAACTAAAATCAACTAGTAGGTGACTTACTTTTGGGTGTGAATATCTGAAAAATTTAAAATTACTATATTTTAGCGTAACACAATGACCCTGAATTTTGAGCTGACTCGGCTACTAAATTTGAAATTTTTTGAATAGCTGCACTTTAGTCTTGGAGAAACTTAGTCTTACCCATTAGCGATAGATTTAAATCGTATCCATTTCGTCAATAAGTAATATTGCTTAAATTATGTTTTGACCTATGGTAAAAAACGTGCACAGGGAAACTATTTAACATAATTTAAGCTTATATTTATTTCTATATACTGAGAATTCATATTTTAAATTAGTTTAAAACCTGAGTCTCAAAAAAATAAGTATAATTGCTTATTGACATAATCACTATCAGCCTTAGTTATCATACATAGGCTCATAAATATGGGATTACTTTATGAAAACTTTGCGCTGGCACAGGGTTATCTTAAAATGAGTGTAGGATATGTAAACTTTCGTAACCTAAGTCAGAGTCCGCCCATCCATGACCCCAGCCACCTCCCTGTTTACCCCTGTGGAAGCAGACCTGCGACTACTAGCAGATAACCTAAAACAGCTAGTTGGAAATCGCCACCCCATTTTGTTTGCAGCAGCCGAACATTTATTCGGAGCCGGGGGAAAGCGTATCAGACCAGCAATTGTCCTGCTAATATCGCGGGCAACAATGTTAGACCAAGAGATTACACCGCGTCATCGCCGCCTAGCTGAGATTACAGAAATGATTCACACAGCAAGCTTGGTACATGACGATGTGGTAGATGAATCAGACGTGCGGCGAGGCGTTCCCACCGTTCACAGTTTGTTCGGCAACCGCATTGCCATATTAGCAGGAGATTTTCTCTTTGCCCAATCTTCCTGGTATTTAGCAAACTTGGACAATTTGGAGGTGGTGAAACTGCTCTCAGAAGTGATTATGGATCTGGCTACTGGGGAGATCCAGCAGGGACTAAATCGTTTTGAGGCTAGCATCTCTATTGAAACTTACCTCCAGAAGAGTTATTACAAAACAGCTTCGTTAATTGCCAACAGTTCTAAAGCTGCTGGGTTACTCAGTGAAGTCTCACGAGAAACTGTTGAGCATATGTATAGCTACGGGCGTCATTTTGGTATAGCATTTCAAATTGTTGATGACATTCTAGATTTCACCAGTACAACAGATGCCTTGGGTAAACCAGTGGGGTCGGATCTCAAAAGTGGTAATTTGACTGCACCCGTTTTATTTGCTTTAGCCCAAAAACCAGCTTTGGAAGTGCTGATTGAACGAGAATTTGCTCAAGAAGGCGATTTAGAGCAAGCACTGGAAATAATTCAAGATAGTCAAGGTATACAGCAGGCGCGAGACTTAGCTGCTGACCATGCTAAGTTAGCAATTGAGCATCTTGCAGTTCTCCCACCCTCAGAATCCCACCAGGCATTGATTAACATCGCTGAGTACACACTGAGTCGCCTCTATTAAATCAGTTATTAGTTAGAAAGTGGGGATTTAGGTGTAGAGTGTGTTACGCCTTCCGACTCTGGTTCACTAGGAAACTAAAACTTGAAAAATGAAAAATGTTCACTGATAACTGTTTTTTAAGCAATTTTAGGTTTAACCGAGAGTTGAGATCGTTGTGTGGTGTAAGGGAAAGAAAAAATTTCTTTTCTACCTAATTTAGAAAACTTTTTTAAAGGAATTTGAGATTTAAAAATTTGGATGTGGGATTGTATCTAAAAAACCCCACATCCAAATTTTTTCTATGCAATATCAGGGGGTATCTGTTTAGGCGATCGCGGTTGTCGCAACTGTTGCTGCATGAGTTTTTCTATTTCAGACCGCCGAACTTCAACGGTATGAGTGGTCTTACCCGGCGTTTCCAAAAAAACGATACTATCTACGGGTTCTAATGCCACCATTTGGAACAAAATATGGGTAACAGGAACAATTTTAGCTAGCATTTGAGGGTCAAGCCCAGCAGGGGGAATTAGAGAGACATCCTGTATGGTAGGGAAAGCGTAAATAACACGCTTTTCTAATCCTGGATTAGTACGATTGCTCAATATAGTTAAAACCCATCTTTCCTCTGAATTTTGGAGAATATAGTATTGGGAGTAACGTAATTTTTGAGCGATCGCTCTAAGGGTAGGAGCAATTGCTTCAACAAGATGTGGTGTCATCCCATCGCGGGGTGCATTGTCAATCAGCAATTGAATTTGTGCTTCTAAATCCATAATGACTTGTATACGGCTCCTGGGTAATGGCAATAACATCTATCAAAGTGTGAACAATCCCATGAAAGTTGGGAATAATAAAATCAGCCACATCCTAAATGTAGGATTGGTCTGCGTTTAGCTTATACGTAAAACCAAAAAAGCCAATACCCACAGTCGTACAGGTTGTATTTAAATACTTAGGGTCTTTTCAAAACCGAGACTATGAATTCAGCCGCAACCGCAACTATTCCATCTGCAACTATTCTGGGAGAAAATTCTACAGGCGTGGAGGTGATCTTTCAACTCCTATCCAGGGAGTTTCAGCAGTCAACTAAAGCTTCGGAACAGAATTGCCACGATGTCGCAAGACGTATTACCACCGAAGTCTACCGCATTTGTCATGAAAGCAAACGTATCCAAGCTTCTGGGTCTGTAGAAAGCTCGGCAATGACCCTGGCTCGGCATCGGCTGCAACAGTGTCTCAGGTATTATCAGTTGGGTTCAAATCGGGGCAGGGTAGAATTACACAGTACTCTGAGTGCAATTATTTATCGATACATTAATCCCCCTCAGAAGCAATTAAGCTATCAAGGGCGGCTGACTATAATTGAAGATTTCCTCCAGAGTTTTTATCTGGAGGCATTGAACGCTTTCCGGCGAGAAAATCAACTCGGTGCTACTTATCGCCCTCAGACGCTTTTGGAATTGTCCGAGTATATGGCATTTACCGAGCGCTACGGCAAGCGACGCATTCCCTTACCAGGCCGTCAGCAGCAGCTAATTATCCTGCGCGCACAAACTTTTTCCCAACAGCAGCCCCCGGAAACCAGCGTAGATATAGAACAAGCCGCAGAAGGTAGCAACAATGAAGCCGATGGTTCTTGGGAAGAGCCAGCTGTGCATCAATTGCGCTCCACAATGGCAACGCAAGCCGAACCTGAACCCGAAGAAGACACTTTGCGCTCCGTTGTCGTGACAGAATTAATGAATTATCTTGAACAACGGCAACAATCTGACTGCGCTGATTACTTTTCCCTCCGCCTCCAGGATCTATCAGCACAGGAAATTGAGTCGATTTTAGGTTTAACCCCTCGTCAGAGAGATTATTTGCAGCAGCGCTTTAAGTATCATTTGATTCGGTTTGCCTTGTTACACCGTTGGGAATTAGTTCACGAATGGCTGGAAGCTTCCTTGCACACCAATTTGGGCTTAACTCCCCAGCAATGGCAAACATACACAGCACAACTGGACAATAAACAACGATCTTTATTAGAGTTGAAGCAACAAGGACAACCTGATGAAAAAATAGCAAAAACTTTAGGGCTGTCAATGGCACAACTTCAAAAACGATGGTTTAAGATTCTTGAGCAAGCTTGGGAAATTCGTAACTCATTAGTATCCGGATCAGGTGCATCTACTCATGAATAGTGACTCAGAATCCTTACAACACGAGTGTCTCGATTGGTTATTGACAGATAATGTCAAAAATAACGAGCGATCGCTAGAATGTGAGGAAAATGACGGGGTAAAAGACCTCCTCAAGGAAGCCACTGCTTCAAAAAGCAGTCAGCCAAAATTGGGAGGAACGCCCCAGACCTTTCAACTGGGAGAAATTCCTACTGTGCAAGATCGTTTTCAAGCTGTCCTTAAGCGTCGGCTACAAATCCAAGTCCAAGACCACCCACCGTTGTTTCCTTGGGAAACACAATTAATCGACTATCCTGATTTTGTTGATGAGCCGTCAATGACACTCGTGCCTACCTGGGGATGGATGGTACAACAGTCGAAGTTGAACCTGCCGCGTCCTTTACCGGAGAAAGTTTTCCGGCAATTGCTAGAACAGTGTCAGGCGTTGGTGACATCTTCAGTGCCTCTGGGGGCAAAATTAGTTCAGGTGGTGGAGAACTTTTTTCCCAACGAGTCTCAAGCGCTAAATGATATAGCGGGATTGGTGCTAAGAAGCACCTATCGATCTGTAAATACTCTGGAGACAATGCCCACTATTCAGAGCGATTACTCAGATTTACAACCGCGTCAACAGATGGCTTTGTCGTTGCTAGCAGCTAAACAACTGCTGGAAAATTTGACTCTACCACTTTCAGCAACCAGTCCGGTGGTAGAAAGACAATGGCTAACCAGTGTTGGTACTTTGAACATCAAAGTAGAGTACCAGTCTCTAGGTAAACTTACGAGGTTACTTATTCAGGCTGAGTTACCTGTTAAAGGAACTTTGACGCTGCGGGGAAGTGGCACCTTAGCAATGGCAACATCTTCGAGTCCCGGATACTTAAGTGTAGAGTTAGGCTGCGAGCAACTTAACCCAACTTATACCCTAGAAGTTGAGTTTCCTGAAATAGACGAACAGTCGTTGTTGTTTGTGATTAGTCCCACGATTTAGTTTAAATAACCACCGCTAGCGCACTACGTCGATTAACGCCGATATATATTAAGAGGATTTTCCTGGTTTTGAAGTTTATCTTATTTTTCAACAAGGGGTCATTAGGGCGTCTACGAGAAGCAGTTATTACAAAGACACAGGGACGCAAGAATATGGAGACACGGAGAGACTATTTGATAATTTCTCCGTGTCCCCGCGTCTTCTTCCCTCTCCATGTCTTTCTTGATCGCTCATTTTTTATTTGACACAGTAGTAGGGTAGGCAATTATGTCCCCCGGATTGTGTGTGTTGCATCTACATTATTGCTTCGCTTAGACTCAAATGTTTAACTTATCCAGGATGAATCGGTTTTGGCCTCTCTCTGTAGGTAATTTCTGGCGGCGAAATCCGCAGAGGTGGCCTTTAATGGAAGTGGAAGATTCAATTTCCTTGCGGGTGCTGGTGCTAGCGTTGGTTATTTTGGGAATTGTGGCGACGGATATTGCCGCCGAGACTTCATTCAGTTTTTGGGCGTTCCCGCTGAGTGCAGTGGGTGCGATTTGGAGTTATTATCGTCGCCGCGATGCTAATGTTGCAGTTAAGTTCTGCATCGCCATCGGAATGTTAGTAGCACTAGGTGCTTTCTTTGGGCGGTTAGTGGGAGAGTTGAATGATACGCGGTTGAGTTTGGCAGAGTTATTGATTCAACTACAGGTGTTACACAGCTTTGATACACCCCGCCGCAAAGATTTGGGCTATTCGATTGTTATCGGACTAATTTTATTGGGTGTGGCGGGAACCCTAAGTCAGACTTTAGCATTTGCACCTGTGCTGTTGTTATTTTTAGCGATCGCTCTACCAACTTTAGTATTAGATTATCGCTCCCGCTTGGGTTTGCAGCCATTAAAAACTCAAAAGGAAAAATCCGATCAGAAGAATTATTCAACTCTTAATTTTAAATTTTTAATTCTGAATTTTTTGCTAATTGTCGGTCTGGGGCTGGCAATTTTTGCTATTTTACCCAGATTTCCTGGCTATCAATTACGAACGTTTGCTGTAAGTTCTACTATTCAAGTAAAAGGAAATTTCACCGGACGTAGTATCATTAATCCCGGTTATGTCCGCCAAGGTAAAGGTAATAATCAAGGCAGTGGTAGCGGTGGTACGGGACAAAATCAAACTGGTGAACCAGGTAAAGTAGATAATAACTTTTATTACGGTTTTAATAGCCAAATTAACCAAAACCTGCGGGGCGAGATGAAACCCAAGGTTGTAATGCGGGTGCGATCACAAGTTGAGGGTTTTTGGCGAGTGCTAGGATTTGACCGTTATACAGGTAAGGGATGGGAGGTTTCCCGGAATGAAGATGTTACGACTGTTAGGCGATCGCCTTGGTCTTACCAAATTTTTCTTTACCCATCTGTGATCGTTGGTAAAAGCCAAGATGTAGTACAAACTTATACAGTGGTGTCGGATTTGCCTAACCTAATTCCAGCGATGACTTATCCGAAGGAGGTTTACTTTCCCACACCACTGATCGCTGTTGATAAAGAAGACGGATTGCGATCGCCTGTAGAATTATCAGAAGGTCTCACCTACACAGTAATTTCCGCAGTACCATACCGCGATCGCACTTTGTTAGGTAAAGCTTCTACTAATTATCCCCAATACATTAAAAAGTATTATCTGCAAATCCCTCCCGAAATTGCCGAAAAAGTCAGGCAACGTACCGAAGAAATTCTCGCTAACTACAATCAAGAAGGAGTCACCAAGTTTTCTAAAAGCCTGGATTCACCCTATGAAAAGGCTCTCTACTTAGCTCAATACCTAAAGCAACACTATTCTGTTCCCCACAATCCCTTAGAATTGCCTTATTTGAGTGAAAAAGAAGACTTGGTAGAAACTTTTTTGTTCAAGCAAAAAGGAGGCTATCCAGACCACTTCTCGACAGTTCTCACGGTGATGCTGCGTTCTATTGGCATCCCAGCGCGGTTAGTCGCGGGGTTTAGTGCCGGAGAATTTAATCCATTTACAGGGCTGTATGTTGTCCGTAATACTGACGCATACGCGATGACGGAAGTGTATTTTCCTAAATCTGGTTGGTTTGCCTTTGACCCCATTCCCAATCATCCCCTGATTCCGCCATCTGTTGAAGATACTCAGACTTTTAGTGTGTTGCGCCAGTTGTGGCACTGGGTTGCTGGATGGTTGCCCTCTCCAGTGACAGGTTTGTTGAATAATGTATTTGGGACAATATTGAGTTGGGTGATTAGAGCGATCGCTTGGTTTTTAGCTTTATTCTCTCAAGGTTGGTTTGGCGTATTGACTGGCTTAATCTTGGCAACCACAGCAGCTTTCTTTGGTTGGCTGGGTTGGGGTCAGTGGCGAGAGTGGCGCAACCGTCGATGGTTAAAGAAATTGCCAGCAATGGAAAGCCTTTATCAACAAATGCTGCAATGGACAACCCAAAAAGGTTTAGGCAAACATCCAGCACAAACACCTTTAGAGTATGCCAGAGGATCATACCAGCATCATGCCCCAGCAACGGCTGAGGTAATTGATGAGATTAGTCAAGCCTATGTTAGTTGGCGTTACGGTGGTCATACGCCTAACTTGAAGCGACTGCGAGAAAGATGGCAAGGTTTGAAAAAAGCTCCTAAGTAACTTAAGACTTCCTATAAATTACTCACAAAGGTAGATAGAGTACAACTCCCTTCCATTCTGCTTGCTCACTACAATCAACAAGGAGTAGTAATTCATCAATTGCCTGTCTAATGGGCATCCGGTCATTAACTACAAATAATCCTGACATCGGCTTTCCCATTACCAATCGCTCGTAAACAAAGTCTGGCATTGTTGCACGGTCATGGGTTAAAATAATGCGCTCATTGGTTGCTGCCCAATCTAGAATCGCTGGATCGTCTACTTCCCGTAAATCAACGTCTTGCACCCGAAGTAAATCAAGATTGGGTTGACGCAGAAATAACCCTCGAACTATATCGCCATTAAAGTTTTCATCGCTTAACAAGCTCAACATAACTTTAAGATTGTTGTTGAGCCAACAAGCGAGAACGAATGAGACTCAAATCAGGTTGAACACGAGACAAACGTTGCTCTACAGATTCAGCTAACTGTTCTCTGTGATTAAGGTATGTTTCTACAGTGTTTTGATGTCGAAGATAGTAACCAATAGTGCTGTAAACATCGGACAATGATAGCGTCGAGTACCTCTGGACAATAGACTCAGGGGATGCGCCATCCTGAAAAGCTCGGATTACGAACTCTAGCAAAACCCTTGAATTGCCAACTCGAATTGCTCCGGTTTCATCTTCTCGAAGAGGGGGTCTCTCACGTTCTAAGACGAGGCTCATGGGCTAATTTCCCTGACTGCTTGACGTAATGGTAACTTAACTAATGATTATGATTGCGGTCATTCTCAACACTCTACCTGCCCTTTGAAATAGCTCATCGGCTCCTTCAGGTGGATCATAATTAACAACTGTATCAGCATCTTGTAAATTAACACCCAAACCATCTGCATCAGTACAAATTAGTACATCATACTCTCGGTTGGCCTTGTAATTATGAGAGCGTGGCGAAATTAAGCCAATCCTCTAACTTTTTGATCAGTTCAGCCAGTAAATCTTGGGCATTTTGAGCAACATCATCATACCAATTTGTGAACAAACAGATCCGCTCAGAATCGTGGCTAACGCTCACTTGCTCTGCTGATTGGCAAAGTCCTCTACGACTGTAGTTTGATGAACCATGCCATATTAGCTTTGAATCACAGATGTAAAATTTACAGTGAAAAGGCACTTGCATTTTGCGGGCATCTCGAATAATGAAGCGTCCGGACTTCATGCGTTCAACTAATTCAAAAACTGTTCTCCAGAGATCTGTATCACACTGCCCCAAATCTGCCGTAATCTCATCAATGACAGTGGCTTTGACATGCTTTCCTTCTTCCCAACCCACTAGGATTTGAAATTGCACCTTTGATGCCACATATTTACGACCCAACTTGTATCCAACCAGGCTAAAGTAAGCACTAGCAATACGAATTATATTTTGAGCTTCTGGAAAATAGGCTTTGATAAACTCTAATCCTACACCAGAGCCGACACCTGCAATAGGTTGACCATCAGGATTAGACTGTAAAACAAAAGCTAACTTTGATTTTGACTTGCGAGGCATGAGGGAATGTTACTAATTTCAGCAATACCTTTCTATTATCTATTTTATTGATACATGTGTACTATAATTTAGCGATTGCGCGTGCAACTCAAACTTACCTCAACCTGGACTAACATCCAGCAGGCTAACTATTTATCCAACCGTATTTTCGCGGTCTAGCACTGGAATAACGCATTTGGTATAAAAGTCGCCAACATAAACTCAACCTCGCATCTGCATCAAATTTCCTGAGGAGTAGAGACGCAAACCGTAGTAAAACACACCTGCACCAATCAACAGCACGGTAGTTGATCCAGCCACAGCTAAAACAGCATGAGTCAAAGATAGCGATCGCAATGCCTCAATCGGCAAATAAGTCACAAATCCAGCCGGAATCAACGTGTATAGCAGTAGCTTCACCGTTCCCTCAAACAAACTCGCTGGATAGGTACTGAAGGTAAGCATGGCATTTCGCCACTGTTGTGTCAGTCCTTCGGAATTGCCCAAATAAAAGCTGAGGCTACCTGTCAAAATATTAAAGCCTACGAACAACGTCGCCACTGAAACTGTCAACCCAGTGAACAACGCCAAATGCACTGCATCAGGCTTGACAAAAAACAAATAAACCCCATACCCAAATAGCATATCTCCCCAAGATGTCGCATTCATCCGCCCTAGCAGTAGGTGCGGTAAAAGCGCACGAGGGTACAACATCCACACATCCAACTGTCCTTGGACAATTAAACTTGTCAGTTGCAAAGCGTTACCGCAAATAGTATGAGCTAAACCAAACCCTGTTGCGGCGATCGCCCAGAGAGTAACTACATCCTGCACCGTCCACCCGCGTAGCACTGGAAAGCGTGTGAAAAACAGTCCCCAAAATGTCACCCACACAAGGTTATTAAGTACCATTGCCACGACTTGCGTCAGGAACGCGCCGCGATATTCTAAGTGAGCGTTCAGATTCAGGCGAATACAAGCGCCAGCTAATTGTAGGTAGGAAAGTAAACGCCAGAACATATCAACCTCCATGCGCGTGGATACGTTTAACTGCCGTGCGGTACACAAGGGCCACCAACAGAGCCAGCACAGCGATGGCAACTCCCTGCCGCACTAACAATTGACTGGCAAAAGCTAGGTCGGGATGCACAAATAAACGCGCCGGGCCATACAAAATACTGGCAAAGGGTAGAGCTTGTAGTATTGGCTGCCAGGCTTCTGGTAGCAGTTCCAAGGGAATCAGCATCCCACCCAAAATCATCATCAACCGTGAGTAAATGAGCATTAGCCCGGTGGTGTTTTCCAGCCAAAAAGCTCCTAAGCCCACTAAGAAGGTTGCCAAAAAATCTAGTACAAATGCCAGTGGTAGAGCCAAGGTATTGGCGGCGCATTGCCGAAACTTTGTCATCAAGTACCACATGCCCGTGATTAATTACCACTACTCGTTGCGCTACTTGTTCAATGTCGCCGGCATCGTGGCTGGTGAGAAACACCGTTACCCCCTCATTGCGGTTCCACTCGCGGATGAGGTCGCGTAATTTCTGACGAGCAATTACATCCAGTCCAATTGTGGGTTCGTCGAGGAATAGTACTTTAGGTGCATGGAGTAAGCTGGCTGCTACTTCTGCTCGCATTCGCTGACCTAAAGACAATTTACGTACTGGAGTATTCCAGAACGGGCTAAGGTCAAAACGCTCAACGAGTTGGTCACGACGTTTGATGTATTCTTGCCGATTAAGATTATAGATTCGCGCCAGTAACTCTAAGGTATCGCGGGGAGGTAGGTGATACCATAACTGCGATCGCTGTCCAAACACTACCCCAATCTGATAAGCCAGTTCGCGCCGATTTCGCCAAGGGTTTAATCCTAGTAACTGTGCTGTGCCAGATGTGGGCTGTAGTATGCCTGTCAACATCTTGATTGTAGTGGACTTCCCCGCCCCATTGGGGCCGATAAAGGCGATTGCTTGACCATCTCGAACGCTCAGACTAATGCCATCTACGGCGACAATCTCTTTGTGAGTGCGGTTGCGTCCCCAACCCCTACTCAGAGTGAACCTCTTGGATAAATTTTCCAGTTCTACGGCTGACATCACCGATGAACCCCTTCAGGTGATTTTGTACTACAATTATAATACAATAATCGACAGCATAATAAATAAATTGCTCACATCACTATTGCACCCTATCAGTATTGTCAAAACAGTGTATCGTTCCTCGCCAATCGTCAACCTCCATTACCGTTTCTGTAAATTTTCCGGCTGTGTACTCTGCAATCACACGACTCCAGAATTTTCGAGCAACTACATTTGTGGTTATCTCATGGATCTCCCATTTCCCGCAAAATCTATCAAAGATTTGAAAGGCGACATTTTTACCAATCCCTTGTTGTCTGTACCTTCGTAAGATAAAGAATTCTGCGATTGAATACTGACTGCCTGGAATGTAAGTGTACTGATTCACCAAAACGAATCCGGCAAGCTTTCCCCCAACGCGCACAATGAAGGGGTAGCGATCGCGAAGCGTGTGCGAAGCACTCTCGCTTTCAACCCAGTAGTAATCTAGGTATGGATAGCCAAAGTAACCATGCTCATTAAGATGCTTGTTTTCAAACTCTGAAAAGTCATATTGGTAAAGCTCCATCATCTGCTGGATGAGTGGTTTGTCGTCTATTGAAGCTGATAAAACTTCCACATACATATCAATGGAGGTGACATACTATTCTTTCGACGACCTCAATGCCTGGCTAGATATTTTAAGCAAGTTGACCAAATTAGCTGTTATTTTGGATTTCGTCTAACTTGGCACGCACTGCCTGAATATCCTGCCACATCAACCATTTCGGCGCACCTCTTTCCTTAGAAGGGTTACGCAGCAAGTAGGAAGGATGAAAAATTGGCATACATAAACGCTCTTCCCACTCCAACCACTGTCCGCGAATTTTCGTAATCCCCCGCTTATCGCCAGTGATACTTTTAACAGCAGTTGCACCTGTTAACAGAATGATTTTCGGGTCAACAAGGCGAATTTGTTCTAGTAAGTAGGGTAGACAAGCCGCCACTTCCACAGGAGTAGGAACTCTATTATCTGGTGGGCGGCATTTGTTGATATTGGCAATGTATACATCATGCTCAGTAGTCAGATTCACAGATGCCAAAATTTTCTCTAGCAATTGCCCTGATCTGCCGACAAATGGTAAACCAGTTTCATCTTCATTTTGACCAGGCGCTTCCCCTATAACCATAATTGGGGCTTTGAGATTTCCGCGTCCGACAACAGCATGAGTCCGAGTGTCTCCCAATGGACAACGGTGACAGTGATCGCAATCCTGTGCCAACTCCGTTATGCTGGAATAAGTTCCCGGAGCGATCGCAATTTTCGCGTCTGTAGGAATCAGTTCTCGTTGGTTAAAGGTTGAGTCGTCGAAGAGGCTGAGTTGGGTTTCGCTGCTCATGAAAATCAAGATTTTGGCATCATCAGCACCAGCTGTCTTATCTGAGTTAAATACTGCTCTGGTTGGAGATTTATCAGAATAAATAGACTTTTGCTGAATACTTATTATTTATACAAATCTTATTGTATCAGTTAATTTGAGACAAAATTCAGTCATCATAAAAGCAGTGCCGTCCTAAGATGCTGGGGGAAACCATGTCACATACCCCATTTTTCGCCGATCGCACCCATGCGGGTGAGGAATTGGCGCGAGTGATTCATGATGTTTTGACTCAGCAAGCTGTTGATTCTGGGGTAAAGCCTGTACCAATTGTTTATGCTTTGCCAAGAGGGGGTGTACCAGTAGCAGCACCAATAGCACGTCTTTTGGATTGTCCGTTGACAATTGTTGTGGCGAAAAAGATTAGCCATCCAGAAAACCCAGAGTTAGCAATTGGTGCAGTCACGACTTCCGGGAATGTTCTTTGGACTGATCAAAAGCTCTTTCGCTCTAAACATGATGCCCAGAGGCGGGAAGTAGCTTTAAATAAAGCGATTAATCAAGCTAAGTCTCTTGAGGCTCAATTAATTTCTGCTTGTCCGCAGGTGAATCCAAAGGATGCCACACTGATCTTAGTTGATGATGGCATTGCTACAGGTATGACAATAGCGGTAGCGGCAACTGCTCTCAAAATGCTTTCTCCAGCAGCAGTTTGGCTATGTACTCCAGTAGCGCCACCAAAATTGCTACCCTGGTTAGAACAGTGGGGCGATCGCACAATTGTCTTGGAAACACCAGAACCCTTTTGGAGTGTGAGTAATTTTTACGCCCAATTTCCCCAAGTAGATACATTAGAAGTTCTCGTATATCTTCAGCAACAAAAGACAATGGAGGGAATTGACCTGTGCGAGTAATTTTGAATTTTGAATTGTTAATCGTCCCGATAAACTTCTCTACACAGATTAGCCACAGCCTAGTTATTACAAATAGTTGTCAATTGTTAAATCCGTCCGCTTTTTCTTTTTCAGAATAACTGTGATCGCCAAACTCATCAGAGCCTGTTCACGTCGCTAAGACGACTTAGTTTAACAGATACCTAAATTTTTCTTTTCGGATCTTCAGTTTGAGAGTTACAACGCCAAAGCGTTTATTCCACCGTATGTATACGCTGGTTTTATTGATTAGGTTTTCTTATTCAATCTAGTAAAAACTTTTGTATTATTAATATCTGTTTCAACCATAGGAAAAAGGCTTGATATAATCCTTAATCGAGCCTTTTTCCTATCGTGCTTTTAATTATAGCATAATCTTGAGCATTTGTCAATGCTTTTAAAAGATACTTACTTTTTTTTGGCGAATCAACCACTACAGCTATTGTAGCTATATCATTTTGAAAAATTCGATAAGTGCATGGATTAAGTTTCTCTCAGGACTTACGCAACTGGCACAAGCGACGGTGCGTAAGTCCTGGAGAAGACTCGCTATCAGTTGGGGATTTCGACCCGCCACTACGAAAGTTGACCACCAAATCGTAGATTTGGTGGGGTCTAAAAAGAGTCTATTCATCCGCTTTTTCGGTCAAAATACCTTTCCTGTATTCTGACCACTGACACCTTTATTCTGTTTCGATAAAGAAAATCTGACTAGGGAATAGGGTAAAAGCAATGCCTCTTGTAGGCGGTCTTTTAACTCAGCACCCAGCACGCGCTAAACCTGAGTTATCCGCTAACGGAACTCAGCACTCTTCATGAGTCACCTTGAAAGGGCTAGTTCTGGAATTGTTTCCCTGTCTTGCTTTTTAACTATTTGGAGATGTTTCCTGCTGGTATTGCATAGCTTTGGCATAATCACCCAAGGCGTAGCAAGCGACTTTCAGACTGGCAAGAGCTTGTTCTTCACTGCGATGGTCTTTGATATTCCTAGCTAACTGCAAACGTTCTTCATAATATGTAATTGCTTTGTTATAGTCACCCAAAGCTTCACAAGCAACTCCTAAACTACCTAAAGATTGTTCCTCGCTACGCTTGTCTTGAGTTTCTTTGGCTAATTGCAATCGATCTTCATAATACTTAATGGCTTTAGCATAATCACCTAAAGCATAACAAGCATTTCCGAGATTTTTTAGCACCTGAGAAGTACTACGAACATTTTTTAAGGAGCGTGATATTACTACACACTGCTCATAATAGGCGATCGCTTTTGGGTAATTGTTCAAAGCATACCAAGCATTACCCAAATTCTTGAGTACCTGTTCCTCGCCCCAATTATCTTTGAGTTTCCGCACAATTTCTAGGCTTTGATGCTGGTACTCAATTGCCTGTGTAAAGTTGCCCGAAGCTTTATACACCAATCCCAAATTATTCAGTGCTGCTACTTGACTGCGTTTGTCTTGCAGTTGCTGCGTTATTTTCAAACATTTTTCCAGAAACTCAATTGCTTTTTGATGGTTATTTAGGTGACGGTATGCATTGCCTAAATGGGAAAGTGCTTGCATCTGCAATGCTAAATTTGAGGTTTCTTCGCTCAAAGACATACACTGTTGGCAGTAGGAGATAGTACCTTTGTAATCTCCAGCGCTGTAAGTTACCAATCCTAAAAAAGAAAGTACTTGTGCTTGTTTTTGCAAATCCCCAACTGCCTGAAACAGCCCCAAGGATTGTTGTAAAGACTTGATAGCCACGATTAATTCACCAGCTTGCTGCTGTTGAATTCCTTGCTGTAGTAGCTTGGACGCTTCTGATAAATGCTCGTCACTTTCCTGTGGAGATAGTATTTCTGCTTGGGAACCAGAGTCAAATTCATGGGTAATTGTATTACGCTTCACTGGTTTTAAAAATGTTATGGGTAATTGCAGGGGAACTGTATTTTTCGAGATGTTATAGCAACCGCCTTTAGACATCAACTCCTTCCCGTTAAGTCTAGTGGTAAATCTAGTGTTCCCAAAACCAGAATGTATCTCTCATCAGGCTGGTTTACCACAGCGTAGATTTAGCAGGGGTTAGTCAGCCCCAACTCTTGGAGACGCACTCGCGTTCGGGGAAGTCAAAAGTCACTCATTCAAAAGTTAAAAGTAAGAACCCCATACTTCGACAAGCTCAGTAACCATAAATAAATTTAGCGCCAAGTCTGAGCGGAGGTTTCCGACGCTCGCGGACTCGCTCTCCGTGGCGCTATCCGTTGGCACAGCCCGCCGCAGGCATCAGAACTTTGTAACAGAGGTGCTCTGTACGTTTTTATTTCTAGTCATTGGGAGCATCTCAATGAGTGTAAAAAGCCTTGTAAAACCTCACCCTATACCTCTCTGTGGGTTCGTAGAGAGAGCAAGAATCTTATTTAATAATATCCGAGTTTATTTATCGCTTAATTACTGTTGACAAAACTAACTTTGCCTTAACTTGTCGCGAATGAGGGTTAGTGGCCTATTAATTGGCAGGGTTAGAAACGCATTCCTGATTATGTTAAGTTGCGTTCATTCACTTCAGAATCAGGTTTCGCTGAGAGAATACCTAAATTAGGTGGTAGCTCTAAACTCCCATAATTGCCTGAGAAAATGCTGAGAATCAACTAAAATTTCTCAAGGGATAAATTTATGAAAATCATGGCTTAGTTTCAGAAAGGCTTCAGTCCTAACAGAGATAGTTTGGATATTCGGGATAACTCAAAGATCAGGAGTAATACAATCGCCTTTACTAATATTATTCAAAGTTGTATTAGAACCAAAGGCGTTATTTCATTGCAACGTAGATGCGATCGCTTCAGTGCGATGCCTACGGCGGCAAGCTACGCAGTAGTAAAAGTTTGATGAAGTCTTCTAGAAGAAGGCATCTTCTTTACGCCAATAGCCTTGATGAATCTGCCTGTAGTTTAGTTTCCTCTGATCAATCAATACAAAAAGAACTCTCCTAAGAACGAAAGAAGACTATGAACTGGAAAACACTTTCTTTAATTGCTGGTCTGATTTTAACTACCAGTCTCACTGCTTGCTCTAGCACTCCTGAAACCAACAATCAAATTGCTCCTGAAGCCTCTCCTGCTATGAATAAAGACAAAGCCGGCGATGCTATGGGTAAAGACAAAGCCGGCGATGCTATGGGTAAAGACAAAGCGGGTGGTGCTATAGGTAAAGACAAAGCCGGCGGTGCTATGGGCAAAGATGCTATGGGTAAAGATAAAGCTGGCGATGCTATGAAATCGCCCGCTTCCAGCAAGCCCTAGCCACAACTAGCTTTGCATCTCACTTTTCTAGTACTGAGTACTAGGGACTGGTTCCACGAAAATCTTGATTCCAATCCCTATACTTTGGCGCTTTGACCTCAACAGGAGAAATTCTGATGAATTACAACCTACTCCGCCGACGTCAGTTACTTTTTTACCTTGGGTTAGGGGTTGTCGGAATCGGTGCAGCCACAACAGCTTTTCCCAAGTTCAGAAAAGTGAATGCCCCTTCTATCTCTACTGCAAATCGTAACAATACGCAAGGCTCGGAAACTATTGCAGTGAAACCTCCAGTAGGCAACAGTTTGCCAGAGTTTCAGGGTATTAGTCAGTGGCTTAATTCTACACCTTTGTCGATCGCTGACCTCAAAGGCAATGTTGTTCTGATCCAGTTTTGGACTTTTGCTTGTATTAACTGCCAGCGTACTCTGCCCTACATCACTAGATGGCATCGGCAGTATGAGTCACAGGGACTCAAGGTGATTGGCATCCACACACCAGAATTTGCCTTTGAGCGAGATGCAAACAACATAAAAAAAGCATTAAGACAACACAAAATTACTTATCCGGTTCCGGTTGATAACGAATATAAAACTTGGAACGCTTACGACAATCAGTATTGGCCTCATATGTTTTTGGCTGACCGTCAGGGCTTGTTGCAATATGACCATATTGGTGAAGGGTCATATGAAAAAATAGAGCAAACTATCCGCCAGCTATTGAGGTAGAAAGAATTATGACCGAATTTTAGATTTTGGATTTTGGATTAAAAGATTCAAAACTCTCAAATCTAAAAAGGTTTCAGCAGCCCTCTGTGTTTTAACTATGGAAAAATCCCAAATCTTTAACCAGAGCCAATGTTTTAAGGCATGGGGTCAATCTAAATAGGAAGTTACGGAATAACGAACCGCAGAGGCACTGAGGGCACAGAGAGAAGTCGGAGCGGCGGCTTCCGCCGTTAGCGTCACGCAAAGCGAGTCCGCGAGCGTCTCTGAACTTCTCCCAAGGGGAGACGCTGCGCGAACGGTGGAAATCAGAGTTTGAGAGATATTTTGCGTAAGTCCTACTAAAATCCTTGCATTGTGTGACGACTTCTACTTTATCAATCAGTCTGGCGTTATTGGGGGGAGTTCTGAATGTGCTTTCCCCGTGTGTTTTACCGATTTTGCCTGTGCTATTGGGCCGATGTCTGACGACAAGCCGCTCCGCGTCTACGCTCCAATCGCATACTTACGGGCCAGTAGCACTGTTAGGGGGATTAATCGCTGGTTTTGCACTGGCAGGTAGTTTACTAGGTGTAACAGCAAGCTGGTTTACAGGCTTGGCTAATTTATTACGGAATGGTGCGATCGCACTGCTTTTATTTTTGGGATTACTGGCAATTTTCCCCACCTGGAGTTACCGAATATTTACTTATATTCCAGTTGGGAAGTGGGCTAAAAATAGTCCACGAATCGGACTCATGGGAGAGTTTTGGCTAGGTACTCAGTTGGGGCTTTTGTGGACTCCCTGTGCTGGGCCAGTTTTGGGGGGAATTTTAGTCCTAGCAGCAGTTAATCATCAAGTCGTAGGTGCATTTTGGCTACTGGTTGCTTATGGAATCGGAGCAGGTTTGCCTTTGTTAGCGATCGCCTACGGTGGACGATTACTCAGCCAACGAATTCTCAATCTCCGCTCTCATAGTGCAGCGTTGCAGCGAATTGGTGGCGTAGCGATCATATCCACAGCAATTGCTATTCTTCTCGGTTGGGATGTCCAGATACAACTTTGGCTGGCTCCGTTCTTTCCCACTCGATCTCTGTGAGACGTGCCAATTTTAGATTTTGGATTATAAGACCAAATCCGAAACTCTAACTGGGAAAAATATAAAAATCTAAAATCCAAAATCCAAAATCCAAAATTGGTATGACTTCATCAAAACGCAAAGTCCGCTCAACACCAAGTCAGACTTTTCTATCAAAAACCTTTCATTGGATTAATATCATCAGTCTCATCTTGATGATCGGTAGCGGACTGCAAATCTATAATGCTAATCCGGTATTTGGAGGGCGTGCAGGTTGGCATTTTCCTGACTTTATGTTGCTGGGAGGTTGGCTAGGGGGTGGTAGAAACTGGCATTTTGCTGCAATGTGGCTGTTTTCCCTGAACTTACTTTGGTATGGAATTTATATCTTTGTAACTCGTCGTTGGCAGCGTCGATTTGCTGATCGCAGTGACTTAAAAGCATTGCAAGTCAGCCAGAACCCCAAGCGCAAGAACTACGCATGGCATCGGCTAGTTTATACTGCGATCATACCAGTGCTGTTGCTAGCAATCTTCAGTGGTCTGGCGATGTACAAACCTGCTCAACTGCATTGGCTTTCGGGGCTGTTTGGTAATTGGCAAACTCTACGCACTGTTCACTTTATTACTGTTCCCACTGTCATACTGTTTACAATTGCTCATTCCTTACTTGCCCTGAAGGTAGGAAGCATCCGTCTAATTAAGTCTATGTTCGTGTAGAGGTACTTATGAGTCTGATTCTTCCCAAACGCACCCTATCCCGTCGCCAGTTACTGCAAGTATCTGGACTTTCAGGAGTAGGCTTTCTTTTAGGTGGCTGTGGGACAAATTTGTTCTCAGATAACGTGCGGCAAATATCTGAGCCACTAAACCAACGTCTTGAAGCACTCCTGCTATCTCAGAAACCTGTACCGGAATTTCCTGTCAGTGCCATAGAAGCAGACAAATTGTTGATTAATACCTTTGATTTCACCCCGCAAATTGATCCGGCGCAGTTTCGCCTGACGATTGATGGTGAGGTTAGTAACGCGATGCAATTGAGCATGGCAGATATTCAAAAACTTCCTTTGACTTCAATAGTAATTCGCCATGTCTGTGTTGAAGGCTGGGCGGCGATCGTTCAATGGGGAGGCGTGCGATTGCGAGACTTAGTAGCGCTGGTACAGCCGAAGTCAAACGTCCGCTATGTCTACTTTAAATCTGCTGATGGCTACTATGAAAGCTGGGATCTTGCCTCTGCTGTACATCCCCAAACTCTCATGGCTTATCAAAAGAATGGACAACCATTATCAGTTGATAATGGTGCGCCCATGCGCCTAGCATCTCCAGTTAAACTGGGATACAAGCAAAGCAAGTGGGTAACTCAAATTACATTCGTTAGTAATTTGTTACCGATTAAAGGCTATTGGGAGGATCAAGGCTATGAGTGGTTTGCAGGGCTATAGTCCCGCGATGTGTGACTTATTCTTTGAACCCCGAATTTGCTAAGAGACTTCCAATAAGAGTATCAAAGACTCATTACAGCTATTTATCAGGTAAATAGACCACGCGGGTAGGGGCACAGCATTGCTGTACCCCTACGACAGATGTGGTTCAAATACATGAAAACTGCTGTAAGTAGATAAACAAAAATATTTACAGTTATTGCGATCGCTTCATTTCGCTTTGCTGCGATCGCAATGACATTGTGTAATAAATCGTATACCTTCCACCCTCCCGAAGAAACAAATAGATGTTCTCTTCCAAATGGCGAATCAATTCACGTCTTTTCACTATAAATTGACAGTAATCTGTTCACGGACGACATCTTTACCGGAGAGTTGTTGCTCTGCGAGTTCCCGATTTGATATTAGAATTAACTCTATCGCTTCCCGTAGACTTTTTCTCGCTTCTTCCAGCGTTCTCTCTTGGACATTAGCACCTGGTAACTGTTGGACGTAACCGATATACCAATCATCTGTCTTTTCAAATACAGCAGTAAAAGAGTTTTCCATACCCAAACCCAAATGCCTCACTTCAAATCTATAACTGTATTAGCTTTTGCATTCCAGCTACAACAATTTCTGCTAGGTTATCTGATAAAGTTAGGAGTGGCTTTTGGAGTCCCCATTCCTTAACTTTAGTTGCTGAAAAAGCGCCATGAGCAGTTGCATTCCGCAGTGCTTTAGCAAGTCTTACAGCCTCAACCCAGTTAGAAACAGGTTGAGATTTAACTATCCAATGTTCGATGATTTCTTGATCTCCCTTTCCAAGACTGAGAAAATCTGTAAGTGCGCTCGTTCCTTCAATCGATGGATCTTTATTAAGCCATCTTTCAAGATTCACCCTTGTTGACTTCGGTGGATTTAATGGATTATAGTTATTTGCTAAGTCGCATTGAACAGTGAAATCTTTAATACTTTTTGTATTCAAACCTCCATTACCTTTTGTCAGCAACAATGTTTTTATAATAGTTTCAAATCCACCCCAAGTCATTACAAGTTGCCACTGAATACCACGTGCTTTATGTGTATCATTGGGTTTGTCTTCGCAGTTATGACCAATAGCAGGCTCCTCCCATTCTAAGCCAGATTTAATCAGATAAAATCCTTTTGATAAAGCTTGGATAATATCACAAATATGGTCTGAGTTGTCTGAATGAGTCTGGTTGAAGTAGGAAAGCCTCCGCTGTATATCCTTGCACTTGGCTGGATCATTTATCCAAGATTCATGGGAACCCAAAAAGTACCATAGTTCTCGCCAGACATCTTCAAGATGTGTCGATATGTTCAGAGGATTTTCAATAACCATAATTATGAATAATATTTGGTTGTCATACAAAAATACACAAAAACAGCAGATTTTTAAGGGAGGTATTCTGCATGTAAATGTGTTTACTTATCTTAGTTAGACAGTTTCCATATTCATTCAGTATTTATACTGGATTAAACAACGACCCCTTCTAATTCTTCATCTGTCAACTCATACAACTGGCGTAACTTATCTAACTTATCATCATCAGCTTGCCAGAAACCGCGTCCATGCGCCTCCAACATTCTCCCTAAAATATTGCGAAAAGCTTCAGGATTTGCCTTACGTAATTTCTCCGCCATCTCTGCGTCTAAGGCATAAGTATCAGCCGCTTGGTCATAAACCCAATCATCAGTAAAATCGGCAGTGCCACCCCAACCAATTAACGCCGTCATCCGTTGGGAAATTTCAAACGCACCACCAGAACCTTGATTCGCCATCGCTTGCGCCCATTTGGGATTTACCAACTTAGTGCGATACTCCATTCGCAGCAAATCATCTAAATTGCGGGGTGTAGTATCTTTCGAGAAGCTTTCCACAAAGCTGGTTGAAACCTTCTTACCGCGTTGTTTTTCTGCTGCCCTTTTCAAACCGCCGGTATTAGCGTAATATTCTTGAATATCGGTTAAACCATATTCTACCGAATCGATTTCTTGAACAATGCGATCGCTAGTTTTTAACAACGTGTTCAACACTTCCGGTCTAGCTTGACCTTTATCTTCTCTCCCGTAGCTGAATACATTGCGACTTTGCCAAGTATTGCCTAACTCCTCGCCAGATTCCCAGTTACCATCAACCACTGTATCATTCACCAAAGAACCAAAATCACCCGCCGGATTAGAAAACAATCTCGCCGATACATTTTCTACACCTTCGGCTTTTAAAGCTAAAGCGTGTCTTCTAATAAAATTCTGATCTTCCGGTTCATCAGCATCAGCCGCCCGTTGAAATAAATCATCCAACAATTCGATAATATTTACAAAACTATCCCGGAAAATCCCAGACAAATTACCCAACACATCAATGCGGGGATGTCCAACTTCCGCCAATGGCTTCAATTCATAACGAACAACTCTACCAGTACCTTCCTTAACAGGTTCAGCCCCCACCAATTCCAACAGAATCCCCAGAGATTCGCCCTTAGTTTTAATCGCATCCAATCCCCAAAGCATCACCGCCACAGTTTCAGGATATTTCCCATATTCATCCAAATGCTGGGCGATAATTTTTTGAGCAATTTCTCGTCCCCGTTCATAAGCCGCAGGTGAAGGCATCCGATAAGGGTCTAATGCATGAATATTCCTCCCAGTCGGCAAAACACCAGCACCATCCCGCAACAAATCCCCACCAGGCGCAGGCGGAATATATTCCCCATTCAACCCCCTTAACAAATTTGTTAACTCATCCGTAGATTGCATCAACAAATCCCTTATTAACCTTTCCTCCTCTCTGTGTTCTCCACGCGGCAGTTGCTTCAAGTCGGGGAACCCGATGCCAGTTCCTTCAACGGGGGGAACCCCCGCAACGGACTGGCTCCCCAACGCACTGCCTTGCCTCTGCGGTTCGTCCCCAAAATAAGCCTCCAAATACGACCCCAACTCCTCCTCATTCGGTGCTTCCCCCAAAGTATGCAACCCAGAAGAAAACAACCGATTTTCTACAACTTGCAAATATCCATACAACTCCACCAAATAATCATCAAAAGCATGAGTGCTAAACATCCGAATATTTTCGGGAGTAAACGCAATCCCCAACCTTTTAGCATCCTCAAACGGACAATCTGCATCCAACCCAGAGTCCACAATTTTTTTACAAATCGCTTCCTTCAAGACATAATTCTTTTGTGGATCTTCACGATACTCCGAAATCAAATCTCGCAATGCTACCAATTCCTTATATAAACCTGCACGACCATAAGGCGGTACATTATGAGAAATTAACACACCATAACCGCGACGTTTTGCCAACATCGATTCCGAAGGATTATTCGCCGCATATATATATAGATTAGGCAAATTTCCTAACAAAATATCTGACCAAGAATAACCCGTATTACCCAAAGGAGAACCAGGCAACCATTCCACCGTTCCATGCATCCCAAAATGAACTAAAGCATCAGCTTGAAACTCATTTTGCAGCCATTTATAATAAGCAACATATTGCGGATGGGGCGTTAAATCTCGTTCAAACATTAAGCGCATCGGGTCGCCTTGTATACCTAAAGGTGGTTGTACACCTATCCAGACATTTCCTAATTGCACACCACCAATCTGGAATTCGTCGCCATAGGTTTTAATTCCAGTCTTGGTGAGAGATTTCCATTGTTTTTGGATACGGGAGGTTTGCAGATATCCCAACCATTTTTCTAGAGTACGGACGTTAACGGACGCGGGGATATTTTTTGTATCATCAAAAGTTTCATCCGCTTCTTTTACCCAGCGAATCAATTCTTCCCCATCTTCCGGCAAATCTCCGACGGTGTAACCTTGTTCTTTAAGTGCGTGGAGAAACTTCAAAAGACTACGCGGCACATTTAATAATGCAGCTGTGCCCACAGCCCCATAACCGGGAGGAAACCCATATAAAATGATCGCAATCTTGCGTTCCGATGCCGGTTTTTGTCGCAAAGCTACCCAACTTTTCACCCTACCAATTAATCTTTGTACCCGTTCGGGAACTAGATAAATATTTTCCCCCACCAAACCACCGAGGGGAACGGTATCAATAGCACCATCTAATTCTGGTAACGCGTACAACACGACACTTTGCAATCCACCGATACCTTGGCGCGTCCACGAAGAAATATCTTGAATTAATAGTGGTGCAGCAACAATATAAGGTACGTTCTTGGCAGTAAGGATGCGCTTTGCAACTTCCACCTGACGCCCAGCTTCCATTGAACCAGCCGGGCCACCCACCAGAGGAAAGCCAATTGTAGAAACGATCGCATTCACTTTTACTGCTTCACTAGATAGTGAGGGAGTCTCAATATTATCTAGTTGTCGTTGTTGAATTTCATAGTCGGTTGTCATCCAATCTCGTACCGCCACATGTCCTTCCACGCCGTTGATGAAAATGGGCAAAGGAGTTAACCCGGCAGATTCAAAACTGCGAATTAGTTGGGGAATGTAGGGTTGTTTGGTGATAACGTGTTTTCGGTAGAGTAAAATTCCGATAATCGGTTTTGTGGAGACGCGATTCATCGCGTCTCCACAATAGGTTTTATACCATTCCAGATACTCGCGGGGCGATTCAAAAAACCCTTGATAGTCGGGGTGGAGTAATCCGATGTTGGGGGTTTCGATTAGCGGGGGAATGTCGCCGACTTTTAAACCCAAGTATTTTTCTGCCAGTGTCCAGAATAATGAAGCGACGTTTTCTGAACCGCCAGCATTCCAGTAACCATAGATAATTAACCAGTTGCGTAAGTCTTGGACTTTTTGCACTGGCACGTATTTCAGTAATTTGGGGCCAATTTTTAAGAAGCTGATGTAACCAGCGAGTTTGTCTTCTTCTCGTCCGTTGCTAAATTTGTCAAGGATGAATTTAACTGGTTTGGGCATTCCTTTGGGATTGTCGCCAATGGCAAAGTCACCCAACTTGGTTAAACTCATCAATTCCAAGGCTGACTCAAACACCAGGCGGATGGGAATTTGGGCAATGCGACCGCGCAACCACACAACCTGGTCATAATCAAATAGCAGGCTACCGAAAAATACATCCGCGTCATCAAGTGCTGCTTCTACCTCGGTGCGAATGCTGGTAATATCGCGATCGCTAAATACCCGAATATCCAACTGTGGACAGCGAGAGTTAGCCAAAAAAGCTGCTTTTCTATACAAGTCAGCGTTGAACGATTCAAACCCAGCAACCAAGACGATGCGTTTCATGCCTGTAAGCTACGAAATATTTCTTTACTTAAATTTTAAACTGGCTCACAGGTTGATTGTTAAATATCTACCCACAGATTCCAGTCAGTAGTTCGTTGAGGTAGGGCGTAAATTCAGCTACCATCTCAATTAAATAATTCGTAATTCGTAATTAAGTTTTGCAACGGTGATTCAGACCCCGCCACAGAAGTTGCTGCCTGTAGAGGCTGGGGAATTAAACGCCCAAACTTTGTTAATAAGACTTGGAGCTTAAGCCTCTTGTTTAAGATTGGTAAACTTTCGTTACAGTGCACTAAGTACATTTATCAGCGTTATTATCTAAATAATGGAGGCAATTGCTGCATTTCAATTTATTGCAAAAATTAATGGGTTATTCCCGATTTTGATAAATTATAATAGTTGTGTTTTTAGTGACAATATACCTTTGAATTAGTGGATTTTACCAGACAAAATTTGCTGTTCAGGTTTGCACAAAAACTTATTTGGTCTACAAGCGTAGTAATGCTTAAAAGAATGCGGACATTGCTAACAAGTACTTCAAAAGTTTTATTAACAAAACTTTGTATCTATCATTAGAAGAGATTTGAACTAGTATAAAAATAAGTAAATTGAGGATGAAATCATGAAATTTGGAATTGATAGCGGGCACAATTGTCCACCAGATACAGGAGCAAGCGGGATTAAATTTGAGGATAATTTAACTCTAGATGTCGGTAATAGAGTTATAGCCAAGTTAAGAGCTTTGGGAAATGAAGTCGTAGTATGTAGACCAAGTAGTGCTCGTACAGTAACTGAATCGCTTTCAAAAAGATGTTCTACAGCTAATTCAAGTAAAGTAGATGTTTACGTCTCGATTCATTTTAACTGCTTTAACGGACAAGCTAATGGCACAGAAGTATATTCGACTAGCGATACGGGGACAAAAATCGCTAAACCTGTACTAGATGAAATCGTCAAGTTAGGATTTTTTAATCGCGGCGTTAAGAGTGGTTCCCACTTATATGTTCTGAAACATACAGATATGCCAGCGATTCTGGTTGAAGGTTGCTTTATCGATTCGGTCAAAGATATGAATCTTTATAATCCAGAAGCAATGGCTAATGCGATCGTCAAAGGCTTAACTGGTAAAGTGTCAAGTGTTCCTGTTAAACCCGTGCCAGATGAAGAGGAGAATGTAGATACAACTATTCTTAGACTGCAAAAGGCATTAAATCGACTCAAAATAACTGATAAAAATGGTACGGCGCTGGTAGAAGATGGCTTCACTGGGGCTAACACAAAATCTGCCGTAGGAAAATTTCAGACTATTGTTGGGGTTCAGCCGACTGGAATTACTGATGATGCTACATGGAATGCCATAAATCTAATTTTGGCAAAACGAATTATCAGACCAAACCATGCTGGTGGTGCAGTTGTCAGATACTTGCAATACCGTGTAGGTATTGAGCCTGATGGTGTCTACGGGCCGCAAACAGAGGTTGCAATTAAGAACTTTCAAAAGCAAAATGGTTTAAATGCTGATGGCATTTTCGGGCCTGCTAGTTGGCAAAAATTAATTGCTTAGACTGATAGAGAATTGCTCATCTGGATTATAAAACTATAGCGATCGCAGATGTAAATTTCTGCATCCTCTGGTTTAAGATGCCCACCAAATCTACGATTTGGTGGGCATCTTAAATACAATACCGTTTATTCAGACGCTCTCTACGAGACGCTACACTATTCACCACTCCCACAGAATTCATGCTGAATTCTGGTTAGATAAATTTCTTATCTAATAAAAATTAACATTTTGATTAAGTTGTGTTGATTTTGGGCGAATAATTCTCAATTATTTAACGAATTTGTTGTATTTGAAGGCTTGACTAAAAACAGTCACTTTTGATTTCTACAAGCCGCACACTCATGACTATAAGTCACGAGTTAGGCGCTCCATATTGAGCATGACTTTGTGTTACAATACCAGTGTATTTAA
>NZ_JAQYWQ010000237.1 GCF_029379315.1 Nostoc sp. S13 | reverse complement strand
CAGCGTATACTGAGAGAGCTTTTTTACAACCTGCTCGACTTTTCAAACACCCTCTTAGAGTCGCAAAGAGACCGCCACTGCCGAAACCAGGCGCACTACCATTTTCGTTGTAGAACAACTACCCACTCACAGGGTTGTAGACAATTTTCGCTGTGCTGGCTTGGCCTAAATTAGTGACTTGAAAATCACTCTTCTTACTGAAACCATTTCCCGCAACAGAGGCGATCGCAAAGTGCTGTTTTGAATAGCAATTTTTGACAGCACAAAATCACCTCCATTACCCCTGCAATAGAAATTATTTCAGAATTCTGAATTCTGAATTCTGAATTCTTCTTTATTTAATATTCAATTCCTGGTTGCGCCTTCACACCTTGATCGCGAAAAGGGTGCTTAACTAGGGTCATTTCGGTTACGAGGTCAGCACGCTCAATTAAAGCAGCCGGTGCGCCTCTACCTGTGAGAATAACGTGTTTATTAGCTGGTTTTTGCGCCAAACCTGCTAAAACGTCTTCTACTGGTAAGTAAGCCATTTTCAGGGCGATATTGATTTCATCTAACAATACCAGATGAAAGTCTGGGTTGCGGATGTATTCTAATGATTTTTCCCACGCGGCGCTAGCTTTGTCGAGATCGCGATCGCGATCTTGAGTTTCCCAGGTAAAGCCTTCGCCCATTGCGTGAAATTCTATCTGGTCTTCCCAATAGCTGAAAACCCTTTTTTCGGAAGGTTCCCAGCTACCTTTGATGAATTGGACGATCGCTACTTTATACCCGTGACCGAGCGATCGTAACACCATCCCCAAAGCCGCAGTGGTTTTACCCTTACCGTTACCAGTATTTACAATAATTAACCCTTTTTCTGGTACAGCATCTGCTATGCGCTTGTCTTGCACTTCTTTGCGTCGCTGCATCTTTTTGCGGTACTGTTCATCAGTCAGAGATGAAGACATTACCTCATCAATCAAGCGCCCAATTTCTTGGTCTGGGTTCAATTCTTTTGGTGTGTCGTTTGTCATCAAGCTTGTCTAGAAATAACTGTTAAAAGTGTTGAGAATGAACCAAAATCGTCTTACTTATCCAATTTCACTTAAATAACTTGATTGGAAATTGCCAGGAAGTGTTATATTAAATTTATAGCAATGTAAAGAGCTTTTCATTAGTATGATGTTTTGTTATAGTCAGTACATTGCCATAGCCAAAAGATCCTCCTATTGCATAAGCATAACTAAAAATAAGAATATCTTCCACACCATCATTGTTAAAATCTGCACGTAGTAACTCCGAGAGAATTTGCCCCATTTTATGTTCTATATTAATAGAGTGCTGTGTTACTTTATTAATTTTAACTAATCCCTCGTCAACCCAATCCTGAACACTTTTTCCAGTAGCAATAGCAATTATGTTTTCTTCGTTATCTTCCGGTGAAGATGATAGCGAAGCAAGTATAGAAATAGGTAAAAAGTTTAAATCTACTAATCCAATTCTAGGATTACTAATATAACTTTGTAGCGGGACTCTCGCCTTAGATAAAGATTCAACAATACCACAAGTTTCATTAAATTTACTTTCCATTTTCATAGCATAAGTAGTCAGAGCATAAAATCCTAGTTTTTTCGCTTCAAAAAATTCTTGGCAAGTTTTAATAAAAACTGTTTCATTAACATTATTAACTAACTCTAAACCTTCCTCAATAGAAGCTCCGAAATCAACTGACAATTCTACAAGGTCATCAAATAGCTACGATTAATATAACCACTTATAATGCGCTCATGAAAATGCAACTCATTAAGGAGGTAAAATTGCTCATCATTACTTAAATCTTCTAAATATTTAATACCCTCTTGAGAAGAAAATATACCTATTTCTATTGCAGCCTTTAATGGAAGCAACAGTTCTTCCTTCTCTATATAATTATTAAATTTTTGTTCATACTTTAATACTTTTTGATAATTTCTTTGCGCTATTTATAAATAATATCTTGGATTACTTTCGCTGTAAATTAATCCACCTTTTTGTAAATTAATTTTAATTTTTACTGGAAGCCAGTTATAATAACTATTGATATCAAAATCTTCTCTTAATCCATAATTAACTTTCAAATGTTCTAGTTCTTCAGGATTGTTTAGTAATTTTTCTGGAAGAATATGATCAATATGTAACTGATCAAAAAATATAGGTTCACCTGAAATAGCACATCGCTTGTTATAAGCTTGCCAAAGAGCTACTCTTTGAGGAATTGAAAAATTATGTTTACCCATACTTTTATTGTCTAATGTCGGGAGTTGTGCATTTATGGATGCTGTTGTTTCCATTTTTCCCATAAAGGCTGCGTATTCTCTGGTTGGCCGTCATAGTTGAGCAATTGGTCTGAAATTATCACCCATGACTGGGCACTGCGTGTCCAAATGTTACCCACTGGGCGTAACCAACTTGTATCATCTAAGGTTCCGGCTTTGACATTGATAGTATTTGAGTTGTAAGTCCGTTCATGGAACAATCGCGTTCCGCAGTCGCCACAGAATAGGTTACTTACTTCACGTCCGCTATCATTTTTCCGAGTCCAAGCTTTCGGTTTTCCCTGAACAATCACAACAGCATCTCGTAGTACTGTGAGAGACATGCCAAAGGCACTAGACGATTGTTTCTGACACTCTTTGCAGTGGCATAGGTAAAGGGTTAATGGTTGGGCATGAATTTCATAACGAATCTGTCCACATTGACAACCTCCAGTATATGGAAGACTCACAGGTTTTATCTCCTGACAATTTATATTGCTTTATTGTAATAATCTTAGAGGGTGTTTGAAAAGTCGAGCAGGTTGTAAAAAAGCTCTCTCAGTATACGCTG
>NZ_JAQYWQ010000103.1 GCF_029379315.1 Nostoc sp. S13 | reverse complement strand
AATTTCTACTCCACCTTTTTATTATCTCATGCTATTTATATTAAGGATAAGTCTATTAGATTCACGGTTTCTTCACCTTCCGAGTCTCGACGAGCCGCAACGACGACTTTTGCACCTGCTTTGCCAAAAGCGATCACAGTCGCCTTACCAATTCCCGAACTTCCACCCGTAACAATTGCGACTTTGCCATCAAATTCACCTGCCATCAATTTACCTCTGTAATATTATTTAGACGCTTTTATTGTAAACGTTCACAGGATTTACTTGGCTGTACTTTTGCCAACAAGATTGATAGCAGAGGATGAAACAGTATCCTTGTATTCGAGTTCAAAATTGTAACTCCTTGAAGTTTGGTGATTGCTTTAATTTTTTAAAGGCTTCAATTTATTCAGCAGTTGTTAGTAGTTTTGATTTTTGAGATTCTTGTTTATCCTCTTCTTTAATCTCTTGTTCTATTTTCACTTCAACAGGCTGAGTTATTTCTTGACTAAGTGAGCGAGTCATTAACTCTACTAAACTTTCCCGAATCAAATTTTTAACAAAGAGTTCTATTTTTTAGATTATTCTTTTTCTGTAGTTAAAGTATTATTCGAGCTAGCAATCAATAGTCCAAATTTTTACTTCTCTAAGCTGAATAAATCTAGTAATTTATCACAAATGATTTAGGATTGCTATAAAATTTGAGTCAAGATAAAAAAGTAATATTTTATACTATATTTCAAAAATTATATTTGCAGAATAGCACTCTGCACTAACTAGCTGGAGTTAATATATACTTATTGATTCAGTTACAAAAAAGGTGAAATATAATCATGAGTAGCAAAACATCCAAGGTCAGTATTATTGGTGCAGGGAATGTGGGTGCAAACGTAGCAAATGCTTTAGTGCTACTCCGTAAATGTGTAAGAGTCGTCCTTTTTGACCGAACTTTATCAAAAGCTGAGGGGCAAGCCTGGGATATTGGAGACAGCATTCCCCTACTTCAAGAGATGGAGATTATACCATCAAACCAGTATGAAGATTTAGCGGATTCTGATATTATTGTCGTGACCGTTGGGGTGCAGCAAAAACAAGGACAGAGCCGATTAGATACGTTGAACGACAATGCAGAGATTATGCGTTCGACGATGAAAGAATTGGATCGAGTTGCACCGAATTCAATCGTACTTATCGTTAGCAATCCAGTGGATATACTAACGCGGATTGCGATCGCCAGTTCCACTAGAGCAGAAAACCTAATTTTTGGTTCGGGAACTGTTCTTGATACTGCTAGACTGAGATATCAACTTGGTAAGCGGCTGAATGTTGCTCTTCAAGACGTTCATGTTTATGTGATTGGAGAGCATGGAGACAGTGAATTTGTTGTTTGGTCTAATGCATTCATTGGGGGAATTCCGTTAACTGAATTTCCCATACCACAAGGAGAAAAACTGGAACAAATTCAGCAAGAGTACACAGAGTTAACGCGTAAGCGAGGCTATAGTATTTCTGAACGTAAAGGAAATACTAGCTATGGTATATCAACGGTAGTTTGTCAGTTAGTTGATTCCATCCTGCAAGATGAAAAGCAAATATTTCCAGTATCCGTGAGAGCAGATTCTAACTATGGAGTTGACAGTGATATTGTTCTTGGACTTCCATGTATCATTAGCTCAATAGGTATTGAGCGCCAACTGGTGTTACCAAGAAATGCTGATGAACAACGCTTATTAGAAGAGTCAGCCACCAAACTCAATCAAGCCTACAATTCAGGAGCATAATTAAAATCAACTCATATAGCCTGTCTAAAAATGCCCTTTTTTGAATATGTATAAGATGATAACTGGGATGACGAGTAACTAACCAGCGCATGACTTAATGCTGGCTGATGGTGTCGGAGGATGCCGGGTGTAGTAATGTTGTTGGTTCAATCAAGGCTAACATTCTTGTCAGTTCTGTAACTTCCGCCACATCTGGCCATAACAGTGTTAGCACCACTGCGATCATCAACGGGAAGTTAAGAATTCTATCTCTTAGTCCCAGTTGATGGTAGTAGTTTTCTTGTGCAGTGATGGCCGATGTAACTAATGCTGCTAGTAAAAGCAATTACACCGAGTTAAGCTGATTTTTCCATTCTGATTACATCTGGGGTGAATGTTTGATGCTTGGCTGCTTCTGCTTCGTAACATCTGAGAATCAGTGATGTTAGCTTATCGAAATCACTGACAGAGGAAATAATTACTTTTGATGTGGCATCCCCCACAGAAGCTGTTACTTCCTGCACTTCAAAATTTGAAGCTAGAGACTTTACTTCATCTACACTTAAGCGAGTAATAAAACTTTTTTTCTGCGAAGATAGATATAGTCTCAGAAACCACCAGGTAGTTTTGCCAACAAGATTGATACCAAAGTATGAAACAGTATCCTTATATTGGAGTTCAAAATTGTAACTCATTGAAGTTTGGGTAATTGCTTTAATTTTTTCAAAAGCTTCGATTTCTTCAGCAGTTGTTACTACTTTTGATTCTTGAGATTCTTGTTGTTTTTCCTCTTCTTCAATCTCTTGTTCTACTTCCAGTTCAACAGGCTGAGTTATTTCTTGGCTAAGTGAGCGAGTCATTAACTCTACTAAACTTCCCTGAATCGACTTTTTAACAATTGGTTTAAATTTATCAATAATTTTACCAGTAATTCGACCTTTAATTTCATAACTAGGGGCAACTGTACCGAGTTCAGCCACTAAGAAGCGAACAAATTCTTCCGAAGGAGAACGTAAAAGATTTCCTAGAAGCTGAGTCATGCCTTTTACATAAACCATTTCCTCCGCATGGTTGGTAATAGCTGTAACCTCAAAATTATCACGGTGAAAAAATTTCAGGTTATCAATATCTTTAGCATCATATTCCAGGATATTAAAAGTAAAAAATGGCTCCTTGTCCATGACATTTTTATCATGCAAGTCTGTAAAGAAACGGTACTCAACCCCATTAGTGACGATAGCTACTTTTGTTGTCAAAAGTCCATTAAAATAGCGGCTCAGTTGCCCATCATGTGCTTCAGCTTTTTGACCACGGGCTTTTGCCTCTACGAGCATAACTTTAGTACCGTTAATAGCTAAAGCGTAATCTACCTTTTCAAACTGCCCTGCTCTTCTAGTAGCAAAGTCTGCTACATATTCCGGCATGACTTCGCTAGGATCATAGACATCGTAGCCAAGAGCACTTAAAAAAGGAACAATCAGTGCCATCTTAGTAGCTTCTTCGCCAACAACTTGGTCAAATCGCTTACGCACTTGTTCAGACAGCTTGATAATATCTTCAGTAAATCCCATTTTGCTTACTCCTGGTAGATTAGTGATTTTTGATACACATTTTTTCTAAAATAGAAGTGATTGCAGGGTGATATAGTAGATTGAATTTGAAACTGTTAGCGCGATCGCCTTCTGGATCACTCTTATAAAAGTATTCCCAAATAAGTACCAGCCTGTAACACCCATGACCGGTTAATATTTTTTACTTTAAAAAACTTCCGTATTGAGCAGCTTGAAAGAATTCCGGCAATTCTCCAATGGTTTTTGTTACATAGCGATCGTTGTCATGAATGCGCGATTTACCGAAATGAGAAAGCAATATGCCTTTTTGCTTGCTGAATCTACTAAAATGAAAAAGCAATCAAGCATTTTAAGAAAGCAATAAGTTATAAATATTCCCACTTAACTTACTTACTCTTAAATTTACGATTGCTGACTGGGAACGAAGAACTACAAAATTATCTCAGCTTATTATTGCAAACGCACAGATACACTACCTGCATGGGCAGGTAAACCTTCTGCGTTTGCTAACGTCACGGCTGCTTTGCCTAGTGTCTGTAATGCTTGTTGATTACATTCCAAATAGGTAATCCGCTTGAGAAAGTCGTAGACACTCAAGCCAGAGGCGAATCGGGCAGAACGTGCAGTCGGCAGTACATGGTTGGGGCCTCCTAGATAATCGCCAATTGCTTCTGGGGTATAACGTCCTAGAAAGACGCTACCAGCACACTTAATTTGACTGGCAAGTAATTGTGGGTTGTCTGTGCACAATTCCACATGTTCTGGAGCTAGTTGATTTAGCAGTGGTATACTTTCTGTCAAATCACTGACAATAATCACGGCTGCATAATTTTGCCAACTGGCATTAGCGACTTCTTTGGTAGGTAGATTAGCGAGAATTTGCTCAACCGCCGCTATTACTTGCCCAGCAAAAATTTCCGAATCAGTAATCAAAATAGACTGGGCGTTAGGATCGTGTTCTGCTTGTGATAGCAAATCCCAGGCAATCCAGTCTGGGTTATTATGTTGGTCAGCTACCACCAGAATTTCTGAAGGCCCGGCGATGCTGTCAATGCCAACAGTGCCAAATACTTGACGTTTAGCTTCAGCAACATAAGCATTACCAGGGCCGACAATTTTATCTACGGGGGCAATGCTTTGTGTACCATAGGCTAATGCTGCGATCGCTTGCGCCCCACCAATGCCGTAAATTTCCGTGACACCAGCAATTTGGGCAGCTGCGAGTACGGCGGAATTAATCTCACCGCCAGGCATTGGTACTGTCATAACGATTCGTTCCACGCCGACAATTTTGGCAGGTAAGGCGTTCATCAGTAAAGAACTAGGATAGCTGGCACGTCCTCCAGGTACATAAATTCCCACTTGAGACAGGGATATCCAATTTAATCCCAGTTTTACCCCGGCTGTATCGGTATAGCTAATATCTTGCGGTAGTTGTTTTTGATGGAAAGCCACAATCCTCTGGGCAGCAAGTTCCAGCGCCGCCTTGACATCAGCAGGACATTGTGCTGCCTGTTCGGCAATAAAGGTTTCACTCAGATGTAAAGACTGGGGATTGTAGCGATCAAAGCGGCTAGTATAGTCCTTGACTGCGGCATCACCACGCACTTTGACATCAGCTAGAATCTCGCGTACTATCCCACTAACATCAACTGGAGTTTCCCGGCGATCGCTGACAAGGGTTTTGAATCTACTAGAAAAATCTTTGTCGGTAGTTTGAAGCAGCTGCATAAACAGTATCTTGCAAGCGGTGAATTTTCTAATTAGTTTAACGTGAGTTCGACAGGTTAAAAAAATTATCAAAAAAGGCTAAGACTGTATTTGGATAAAAAATACTGGTCAGCCCGCTTACGCATTTGTTCAGACAGCTTGGTAATATCGGAATCGTATTTGATTTTTGAAATTATCTACGTAGGCGGGGAGTGGGGAGTAGGGAATAGGGATTGAAGAAGAATACATTCGTCAGAATCAAGACGCTCTCTACGAGACGCTAAAAGCGAACGCGGACACGAGAAAGCGTGACGCTATCAGTCGGGGATTCAGACCCGCGACTACGAAAGTTGACCACAAAACAAGAAAATTTTGTGGGGGTGCAAAAACGCCGATTATTCATCCACCAGTCGTCAGAATTCATTCTGAATTCTGACGACTGGCACCTTTATTCTGTTCGATAAGGAATTAGGCTTTTCGAGTTGTACCGAGCTTTTTCAGAAATCAAATATTAATATTAATCCTATATCTTCAGTGGCGGGTTGGCAACGAAGCCAGAGATTAAAAAGATATGGGTAATGACAAGGATTCATCCGTAGGGTCTTTAATGCAAGCTAACTTGTCGCTGCTGGTTTATTACCATTCTGCTTGCCATTCACACTGGCAATGAACTCAGGTTGCTGTGAACTGCGAACTGGTGACTCGCCTCGCAGTCCCTTGTGGCGCTGGTTCTTAGGAACACCTCCCGCCATGCCGTACTCCACACTGCTTTTACCATATTGAGTAGCAACTCCCAACAGCATATGCTCTGCCATATCTGCCAACTCGCGCTCTGTTTCGAGCATTTCATGGTACAACTTATCGAGGTTGGAAAGAGCAGTGTTGTATAAATTCTCTCTAGTTCGCATCGTATCAATTAAGGTTGAGAAGGCAGATAAGCTGAGTCCATTGCCTACATCTAAATTTGGAGCAATTGAGGTGATGCCAGCAGCACGACGCGCTGCTTTTTCTAACACCTGAGAGGTTCTTTTTCTGCGAGCCATGATATGAACCTTGTAATACAGTACGGTTAATATTCTTTACTTTAAAAAACTTCCGTATTGATCGGCTTGAGAGAATTCCGGCAATTCTCTAATGGTTTTTGTTACATAGCGATCGTTGTCATGAATGCGCGATCTACCGAAATTAGAAAGCAATTAAACATTTTGAAAAAGCAATATGCCTTTTTACTTGCTAAATCTACCGAAATCAGAAAGCAATCAAGCATTTTGAGAAAGCAATATGCCTTTTTGCTTGCTGAATCTACTGAAATCAGAAAGCAATCAAGCATTTTGAGAAAGCAATATGCCTTTTTGCTTGCTAAATATACTGAAATGAGAAAGTAATCAGGCATTTTGAGAAAACAATATGCCTTTTTGCTTATTGAAATCAACTTGATCAGGTATTAAAAGCTGGAGATAAAAGCAAATTAACGAACTTTGGCGATCGCGTTAGGGACTGACAAATAAAAAAATATCGAAAAAACTCTCTCTTCCTCATTCCTTTGTGTTCTCTGTCTTGAAAAGTTCAGATGCCTGCGGCGAGCTACGCCAACGCCGGAAACCAGGGCTGTGTCCTGTGAAGACAATCGGGCTATTGCTGTGCTAGGCTCGAATCGCTGCGATCGCATCAGTACCTATGCAGATAAAATCTAATGGAAAAACAGCAACTTATCAAACTGCTAATTGGTGATTTGACTTGGCAACGACTACTTAAATCTTTAATATTTATCTATATATTTTTTACTGGATATGTATATTTACGAGCAGATAGCATGATTTTTATGCCTCAACCTTCTAGCTATCAAGATAATCCCGGAATTATTAAGTTAAAAAGTGGGGAAAATACGAATATCTCCGCTACATACTTATTGAATAATCAAGCTAAATATACAATTCTTTATTCTCACGGTAATTCCGAAGATTTAGGAGATATCAAAGAAATACTCGAAAAATTACACACCTGGGGTTTTAGTGTCTTTGCTTATGATTATCGTGGTTATGGTACGAGTCAAGGAAAGCCGACAGAAAAGGCAGCATATGAAGATATCAATAGCGCTTACAATTATTTGACTCAAAATTTAAAAATACCACCTCAAAGAATTATACTTTTGGGGCGTTCGATTGGCGGTGGTTCTGCGGTAAATTTAGCAATGCGGAAACTAGTAGGTGGTTTAATTATTGAAAGTTCATTTATTTCGGCTTTTCAAGTAATAGTACCTTTTCGGATTTTACCTTTTGATAAATTTCCCAATCTGGATAATATCAAAAAAGTAAAATGTCCGATATTGGTAATTCATGGAAGAGCAGATGATATCATTCCTTTTCTTCATGGACAAAAGTTGTTCAATGCTGCAATATCCCCAAAACTTTATTTGTGGGTTGAAAAGGCAAATCATAATGATTTATTCTGGGTAGCTGAAGAAAAGTATCAGAAAACTTTGCAAGAGTTTACTAACCTTGTAAAGGCAAATCAGCAATTATCCCGTCAATCTAATTAAAGGTAAAATATGAACTCTGGTTCATTTGGAAATTTTACTTAGTTTGAAAGATATTTTGTACCATTTTTTTGTCTGCATTTGCCGCCGCCCCATCCAACTCTGCAATCTCACTGGCATTTAATTGCCAACCCAATGCACCAATATTCTGCCTCGCCTGTTCCACGCTCTTTGCTCCAGGGATAGGAATGGTTCCTTTACAGATGCACCAATTGATTGCTACCTGTGACATGGTTTTGTTTCTAGACTGTGCCACCTCTTGCAAACATGCCAAAAGCGATCGCATTCCTGGCAATATCTGCCTAAACAGCAGACCTCGGATGCCTTTGGGCAGACATCCTTGCTCAGAGTATTTTCCTGTCAGTAACCCCAAGGCCAAAGGGCTGTAGGCAATCAGTTTAATTCCTAACTCATCACAAAGGTCTTTGAGCTTTAGTTGGGTGACAGGATATGTAGACAACAAAGAGTATTGAACTTGCAGAGTTGTAATAGAAACGCCTCGTTCAGCAAACTTTTTCTGCACTTGCTTAAGACGTTTAGGCCCATAATTGGATAGTCCCACTCCCTTGACCAGTCCTTGCTCATACACATCGGCAAGACCATCTAACAGCCCTTCCTCTTGCCAAGGAGCATAATTCGCTGTAGACCAGTGCATTTGCACCAAATCTACGTTTCTTCCCAAGCGTTGGGCAGATGACTTGCAAGCTTTTACCATTGACTGGCGTGTCCATCTCCACGGGTAAGCAGCAAGCTTAGTAGCAATACAAATATTTTCTTTGCCTGAACCTAGATATTCTCGGTTGAATCGTCCCAGGAGTAACTCACTCCGACCATTCAATCTCCCAGTTCCGTAAGAATCACCTGTATCAAATAAAGTCACATCGTTGCTTACACAAAGATTAAAGACGGCTTGCAACTGGTCATCCATACTTTCGTCATATCCCCAAAGCAGTTGGTTGCCCCAGGCCCAAGTCCCACAGCCCATGCTTGGGAGGGAGAGTTTTTGGAGAGTCTGCATCTTTGCTCTCTGTAGATTGCCTTATTAATTATCAGGCATATAGCAGCTATTAAGGCGCTAGTAGCATGATTAGCACCAACCATTAAAATATTGTCGGATTTGCAAGCAGCCAAGCTTTCTGAGTCCAGGCGTTATTAAAGAACCCAACCTCTGGCGCTTTTAATTCAAATGAATGAGGTGGTGATTGTAGCAATAAAGGCGAACCTTTGTCATGAGCCTCAACTAAGTTAACTATCCAGGGAAGAAAGTCTAAGATTTCTTTTGGTAGTACAGTTAACTCAAAGTCCCAGAGCAAATTCAGACCTCGGCATACTTGTCCTTTTCTTAACATCGTGACTCTACCAGCACTTTTGTTAATAGCCAGTCGAAGAATGAACGGGCGGAATGGGACAAATTCATCAGGTGCTGTATAAGCATATATATTTACATAGTTTAGCCTTTGCTTATGATCCATCCAAGATGCGATCGGTGAATTACTACTATAAGATGCACCACTTATGACCACCGGCATATTCATAGCAGCAGCAAAGTTAGAGTAGAACTGATGCCTTAGTTCGCTAACAATATGTTTAACTTCTGGGTTCATGGTTGCTACACCTATTACAAAAACGATACCTACGGTAAGCGACGCTAACGCATGGCTTTATAAGAGACATTTATAATCAATTGCGGATACTTCTCTTAGCTATTTGTGCTTGACAATTGCTTTGCGTTTGCACTTTTGCAGAGGCATTTCAAAGTGACAGTATTTTCTGATATCTGTAAAAACAAAAAAAGGCAGACTCTTTGTCTGCCCTCAAGACCTTAGAGTTAAATTCTTTGTTTTAGACCTTAATAGCGGCCAGAGGAGTCACCACCACTATCTGTCTTTAGCGCGTCTACCACCAGAGGAACTTCCGCCTATCTTCGGCTTTGCTTTATTAACTTTTAAGCTTCGACCCATCCATTCAGCATTATTAAGGGCCTCAATTGCTGCTGTTTCTTCAGCATCTGATTCCATTTCTACAAAGCCGAAACCTCTCAGCCGATCTGTTTCTCGGTCAATAGGCAATTGAACATTTTTTACAGTTCCGTATTCTGCAAAGACTTGCCGGAGGTCATCTTCTTTAACCTCATAAGATAGATTACCAACGTAAATTGACATAGAATCTCTCCAGAATCAGGGGGTGTAGAGATTTACATCCGGAGAGGTCTGTAATACAAGTATATATAAAAACAAACTACACAGCCGAATTCAATCTTTCATACCTACTTTAACATAAAAGTAGAAGTTATATTTATCAGCAACACTATACTTATCTATTGAGCTAAATACTGTAAAATTTGGCAAAACTCGTTTAAAATCAACCTACGAGCGATCGCATTAAATTTGAAGTCACCAAAAAATTCAATCACTGAATATTTTCTCTTCAAATATGATTATTAATTTTTAAATTTTATTCAGTCAAAATTTCGAGAGAGTGCAATTAAATGAAACCAGTGCGATCGCTTGTAACGTAAAATTAATTTCCATCCGGCATTTGCTAACACCTTGACGCCCATGTATTGCGACTACCTCATCCAAATCCTGACTGCCCGTGTGTATGATGTTGCCCAGGAAACACCACTGGAGTATGCCCCAAATTTGTCTGCGCGGCTAAATAATCAACTCCTGCTGAAACGTGAGGATATGCAGTCAGTATTTTCCTTTAAACTGCGGGGTGCTTATAACAAGATGGTGCAACTGCCACCAGAGATATTGGTAAAGGGTGTAATCGCAGCGTCTGCGGGAAACCATGCTCAGGGAGTCGCCCTTGCAGCCCAGCGCTTGGGAACTAAAGCGATTATCGTCATGCCAATAACCACACCTCAAGTCAAGGTAGACGCGGTTAGAATGAGGGGTGGAGTAGTCGTGTTACATGGAAACACCTACGACGATGCTTATAGCTATGCCCGTGAATTAGAAGTGGAAAAAGGATTGACCTTTATTCATCCCTTTGATGATCCCCATGTAATTGCTGGACAGGGAACAATCGGGATGGAAATTTTACGGCAATATCAGCAACCCATCCATGCGATTTTTGTTGCAATTGGAGGGGGCGGATTAATTTCTGGAATTGGGGCTTATGTGAAACGGTTGCGTCCCGAAATCAAGATTATTGGGGTTGAGCCAGTAGATGCTGATGCGATGTCTCAATCGCTCAAAGCCGGACATCGGGTGCGCTTGTCCCAAGTGGGGTTATTTGCTGATGGTGTAGCGGTGCGGGAAGTAGGTGAAGAAACCTTCCGTTTATGTCAGCAGTATGTAGATGAAATTATTCTGGTGGGTACAGACCATACTTGTGCTGCGATTAAAGACGTGTTTGAGGATACGCGATCCATTTTAGAACCAGCCGGTGCATTAGCGATCGCGGCTGCCAAAGCCTACGTAGAACGAGAACAAATCGAGGGACAAACCTTAATTGCTGTCGCCTGCGGTGCAAACATGAACTTTGATCGCCTCCGCTTTGTCGCAGAACGGGCAGAGTTGGGCGAACGCCGCGAAGCAATCTTTGCAGTCACAATTCCTGAACAACGCGGAAGTATTCGCCAGTTTTGTGAATGTATTGGCAACCGTAATCTTACCGAGTTTAATTATCGTATTGCCGATGAAAAAACAGCCCATATTTTTGTAGGAGTGCAAATTCAAAACCGTGCTGATGCTGCAAAGATGGTAGAAACCTTTGAAGCTAATGGATTTGAAACCCTTGATTTAACGGACGACGAACTAACTAAATTACATTTGCGACACATGGTGGGTGGGCACTCTCCCCTTGCTCACAATGAATTGCTCTACCGTTTTGAGTTTCCCGAACGTCCCGGCGCATTGATGAAGTTTGTTACTTCCATGAGTCCCGCCTGGAATATTAGTCTTTTTCATTACCGCAACAACGGCGCAGACTATGGGCGAATCGTTGTCGGTATTCAGGTTCCCCCCCACGAGATGGAAGAGTGGCAAGCTTTTCTCGATAACCTGGGCTATCGCTATTGGGATGAAAACAAGAATCCGGCATACAAGCTGTTTTTGGGATAGGTGAAAAGTGGGCATTGGGCATTGGGCATTGGGCATTGGGCATTGGGCATTGGGCATTGGGCATTGGGAATGGGGGAATTTTTATAACTCCTAACTCCTAACTCAGTACAGACGCGATTAATCGCGTCTCTACCCACTCCCCACTCCCCAATTTACCGAGACAATATCAGATTCGAGTCCCAAGTATAGAAGCCAATTTGGTTAGGAACCCTAGAGAATCTGCCTGTCCGATAGCCTCTAGATAATTCATTCAGCACCTTATTTTTGATCTCTCTAAGTTGCTGAGAATCTATTTCTCCATAGATTCCGGCGATGACTTCAGCGACGCTGAAAACTTTACCTGGATTTTGTTCTAACAGAGAGGTAAGGGCGTCAATTAAGAATAGACCCTCAAAGTCTTTGAGCATTGGTACTGTTTTTGTCGGGGGTACGAAAGCTTTCTTCTTTTTGCTTTTGATGCTTTTAGAACCACTATTGCTATTACTTGGCACTACCAAACTTAAATCCAGAGTATAACAACCTGGCTCATCGGGAATAGTTACCCAGTAATTCCTTTCTCTGCCTTGGGTGAGGGAAGATTGAACCCTACCTTTAACTACTTTGAATAGATTGGAATCTAAGTCTCCATAAAGCGATCGCACGATAAAATCGATATGACAGACAGTGCCTATATTCTCTTGCAATAGCTGTTTTATGGCTTCCATTCGCGAGAGAGCGTGCTGATATTCAGGTAGCATGGGGATTTCCGCCAGCTTCGTTGAACTATCGTTGTTCTCTGTGGGTATCTTTGGCTCTGGCGATGTAGTTAGAAGTTGACTCTCTTTTGTATCAACAGCAGCAGAAAAGGAATTATCTATCTCAACCAAGTCTTTGTCTTTTCGTTCTGACTGTACAGACTCCACCAAGTTGATTTTGTCGATGTCATCAAGGGGTGATAAAAACCGCAGAGAGCCTTCTTGAGAAAGATTTGAGGTTTCATCAACCACCGTCAGTCTTGATGTCTGCTTGCTAGGATCAGAAAAAGACCAGTTAGACAACAATGCTTCTACATGATCGAGCTGAATTCGCGCCTGCACAAAGAGGCGTTCATACTCTTCTGTAAGGCGAGCATAATAGTCTCGTAATTCCAACAGTGGTGAGAGAAAGATGCCCGCAGGTGGTTCTAATTGTCCATTTTGAGTCATAAGGCTTTAATTAATTTAAATCGATGTCACTTTTGTAAGACATTGCTCTGGGTTTTGCTTTGTGAGATGTTGGCTGTGATTTCTTGGGCGCTTGGGGAGGGCGACATCTCTCACAATATAAGGGTCGAGGCCCGAAAGTCTCGCGCTTTGTCACATCGTTACACTCTTTACAGACAAACTGGAAAACACGAGTATGAATCTGTCTTTTGTGCGCTCTGACAGTATATTCCCTAACATCAATGAATTTACTTGCCATAATCAGAATTGTGAATTGCCGTCGTATCAATGTGCTATCAATATAGCTATTCAAGCAAATCAAACTACATCAGTGTGTGTTTATGTAGAAGTTTTATTCAAATTACTGAATTTGACGCCTAGCATAAAGTGCAGATGAGCAACCTGAGAGTTAGCCATTGACTATTCTCTCAGCATATACAGCAGTTTTCTTTTGTATGAAGTACAAAGCTATGGGTTGCCCATCATAAAATTACTGCGCTCCTAACCCCTCTTCCTCATGGTAGAGGGGTGATGCTTAAGGTCGCCATTCCTGTCTAAAGAAAAACCGCCTCCTAAAAACAGGAGGCGGTGGGCGATCGCTAATCAAAGCATGATTCCAGTAAGTTTTGTCGCTCTACGGCTGACTGGGAGCAGCAGGCGGTGCAGCTGGTTGCGATTGAGGTTGTGGACGTAAACGGCGCAAAGAGTCCCGCAACTTGTTTTGGCTGGTGTTTTCTCTTCGCCGCTGTTGATTTGTGGTTGCTTGTGGCTTTTGAGATGAATTAGTAGTCGCTCGTTCACTGCGGATGCGACGTAGGGTCTCTCTGGCACTTCCTTGAGAGCGAGTTGCCCTCGCTTCAGATGATCTCGGAGCAGTACTTTCCCCTCTTTGAGGTTCCAACCGTCTACTAAATCCAGATATTGCTGGTCTTGTGGCTGTAGCTTGATTAGATGAGGGTGGTGTCAACTCTCGTCGCCTACGTCCTGGAACTTCCTGTGTGGAGTTGGCAGCTGCTGTCTGTTGGGTTTTCTGTTCTGCTTCTCTTTGTGCTTGCCGTTCTTGAACTTGGCGCGATCGCCGTGAACCTTTTATGGCAAATTCAGTGGCTATAGATACTCCTTGTCTACCTCCTTCTGCGGGTTTTAATTTCCACTCACGCGCTTGTCTAGCGGTTTCTTCATCTAAGTCGCGGTTTCCACTGGAGCGAGCAATCCGCACATTGGTAACATTGCCTTGTGCATCAGTATCTACAGCTACTTCTACTCTGCCTTCAACTCCTCGCCGTCTTGCTGCATCAGGATACTTGGCATTACATTCGCGGCAGGCTGCACGACCATTAACATTACCATTACCTGAACTGTTAATTTTTGGAGGTGTTGGCACTGTTGGCGCTGTTGCTACTGTCGGACGGTTTCCTACTCCTGAGCCTATACCACTGCCAATTCCTGAGCCAATTCCTGAGCCCATACCACTGCCAATTCCTGAGCCTATACCACTGCCAATTCCTGAGCCAATTCCTGAACCTCTACCACTGCCAATTCCTGAGCCAATTCCTGTACCTATACCTGTACCGGAACCTGTACTTAAAGCAACGCCAGAGCCAGAGCTACCAGAGTTATCTGTCAGGATTGAACTACCACCGCCACCGCCGCCACCGCCACCGCCGCTCTGATGAACAACAGTTTTCACGGGGACTTCTGGCTTAGGAGCAATTTCCCTATTTGTTGGTTGTGGGTTTTGAGTAGTTTGTTTTGGTTGTTGTTCAACTGGCTGAATTTTTGGTCTTTCAATCAATTCTTGTACTGGTTTTTGTACTAATGGAGTTTCTATAGACTGTTTTTGAACAATTTCTGGTTCTTTTTTGGGTTCTTCTGGAATTTTTTCAAGTGGTTTTTCTGGTTCCGCAGTCGGAGAATCTATGATCGCCACCTCTATTGGTTCTTCTTCTCCTGGGGACACTCTCGTCAAATAATTACCTACGCCTGAGGACAGTACGCCGATATGCAGCGCCAGTGAACCTATTAGACTATAAGTCAGAAAAGACTTGAGAGCCTCAACTTCTTTGGAACGTTGCTCGACACTAGTGCCGGAAAAACTCATAGCTATTGCTACCTATTCTCACTAATTTAGTCATCTTAGGATGCATGGTTGCAAATATCAAGTAAAAAATTAAAATTATTTCGGGCTGTGTTACGCAAAAGATACTTCATAAGAAAAATATCTTTGAAACATACTCTTAATTATGAGGATTTATAGATAAAATTAATTTTTGTGTTATGTGTTAATTAAATTAATTTATGTAAAACAAAAAAAAATTAAAAAAAATTAATCAGGTTTAGATTTGAAAAAATTCTGATTATATCTTAAACTCTATTGAGAAAAAGTTTCATTTTTTCGGTTGATTCTGGTAGTCTGATTTTGTATTGTTGATGACGTTTAGAGGCACTACATGGGAATTCAGAATTTGTTTGAAGCAGGTGGTGTGGTCATGTTACCCCTACTGGCGTTTTCGGTGTTGGCAGGGGCACTAATGATTGAGCGGGCGAAGTTTTGGCTACAGATTGGTAAGCGTCAAAACCGGGTGGTGCGAGAGGTTTTAAATCTTTATCGACTTGATAATGTCGTTAGTGCTGTTGATAAGCTGCAAAAAAATGTAGATTTACCTATAGCACGCATTTTTCTGGCTGGACTACAGCTAGAAAGACCGACTCCAGAAAAATTTCGTTTGGCTTTGAAAAGCGAAGCGCAAGCAGAAATCCCTATACTCAAGCGGTTTCAACCTGTATTTGACACCATTATCGGTTTAGCGCCTCTGTTGGGACTTCTCGGCACAATTTTAGGGTTAATTCGCTCATTTGCTGGACTGAATATTGGTGATGTCGGAGGTACTAAAACTGGTGCAGTCACTGCTGGTATTAGTGAAGCTTTAGTTGCTACTGCCTCAGGATTGATTGTGGCTATCTTTGTGCTTTTAGGAGCCAGCATCTTCCGGGGACTATACCAGCGGCAGATAACAATGATTCAAGAGTACGGCGGACAGTTAGAAATACTGTTTCTCGATCGCTATGAACAACATGATCGCTACGAACAACAGGAGAAGTCTTATGGATCTAGAGGATAATGAACCAGATTTAGCACCATTTATAAATGTAGTACCTCTGATTGATGTAATGTTTGCCCTTTTAACATTTTTTATCATGTCAACGCTGTTTTTAACACGATCAGAAGGGTTGCCAGTAAATCTACCGAAAGCAGCTACGGCGAAGGAACAGCAAATTCCCACTAAAGTTACCATCACGGTAGATGAAAAAGGTCAGATAAGCCTAAACCGCGATCCAATAGCAGTTAATGATTTAGCACCGCGAGTGCGGACTTTAGTTGGTTCTAACCCAGATGCATTGGTGATTATTAATGCTGATCAAAAAGTCTTGCACGGTGAGATAGTGGCGATAATGGATCAAGTACGTCAGGTAAAGGGAGCAAGGCTAGCGATCGCTACCCAAAGATAAAAAGTAAAAATATTGTGCATCAGAAGTTCAGAGAGTCAGGAAAATTCTATGTTCTGACTCCTAACTCCTTCTTGTGTGATGATTACTACCAGCTATGGTTAGGCATCTGCAATTCTTGAGATATAAATTTAAATAATAATTGTTGGTGTGAATGGATAAAAAAGTGGCCGCCATCAAACATTTCTAATGAGAAAGTAGCGCTCGTCTGCTCTCGCCATGCTTGCAGAGCTTCATGATTAGTTTCTTGGTCTTGTAAACCACCAAAAACAGTAATAGGACACTCCAGTGGCTGTTTTTGAGTGTAAATATAAGTTTCTAGAACGGCAAAATCTGCCCGCAAAATGGGGAGGAAAATCTGCATCAGTTCCGGGCTTTCTAGTACTGCTTTGGGTGTACCGTTAAGACTGTGTAGCTCGTCCTGCAAATCAGAGTCTGATAGGATGTGGAGAGGTGCTTTTGTCAACGGAATTTGCGGGGCGCGACGAGCAGATATGAACAGGTGAAAGGGAGCAAGACTATACTGAGAGCGAAGTAGACGGGTCAACTCAAAGCTAACTAATCCGCCCATACTGTGACCGAAGAAGGCGAATGGTTTGTCTAAATATGGTATCAGAACTGGAGCGATCGCTTCAACAAGAGATTCTAATCGTGTCAAGGGTGCTAACTTCATCTGTCTTCCTCGTCCCGGATATTCCACAGCACAGACTTCGACATTACTAGGTAGATTATTAGGCCAGGTGCGAAAAATCGCCGAGCTACCACCAGCATAGGGGAAGCAGAATAAACGCAAGTTGGCTTGAGGATTTGGTTGGGAACAGATAACCCAGGAATTGAAGCTTGGTGTAGTTGTCATAATAGGCCGTGCATTAGCTGTTTCACCTTTTGTAGCTCATCGCTAGAAGCCGCTTCATATCATACCAAATGCCTGCCCTTGGGCAGGTATTTACTACTATGAAAACTGTAAAAAATGTAATAGTGTATTCCTGAAGCAGACATCTTGCTTATTTTATAATAAGGAGTCTTTGATGAGCGTTTATATTATTCGACCCAAAGCAACATCATTAGCGCGATCGCTAAAACTTGGATTTAGAAAATTTACACCAGAAAGCCGTAAGGCGCAAGTTGCAGAAGTTGTAAATTTTTGGCAGGAAGATCCAGTACACCAACAAATAGAAGACTGGTTGGAAGATGCACAAAAGAACACAAGCGAAGTAGCAAAGTATCTAGATTACTCAGGGATTACTGGTGCAAGTGTTGTCGAAATGCCGGATGAAGAAGCCCAGAGAATTCGTGAGGAGTTACCCAATGTCTTAATTTTACGCGATCAGCCGATTGAGTTGATTCAGCCGCAACGGAATGCAGATACTAAAGATGAAATTACCAAAAATGAATTGTGGCATTTGGATGCGATTGCTCTCAACATAGCACGTCAAAATGGATTTACAGGCACCGGCAAAAGCATCACCATTGCTGTTCTCGACACAGGTATCGACTCAACCCACTCAGAATTGCAAGGCAGAGTAACTGAATCTTATAGTTTTAATGATAGAAGTAAGCAAATCCAGTTAATAACTTCTCAAGATACTGATGGTCATGGCACTCATGTAGCTGGACTAATTTGTGGTAAACAAGTTGGCGTTGCGCCAGAAACTAAATTAATCGACGGCCTACTTATCCCAAGAGGTACTGGTAACTTATCAAACTTTGTGATGTGGCTGGACTGGCTAGCACTTCGAGTAGACGTGAATATTGCCAATATCTCAGCTGGTCTTCCTACTTATGCTTATGAAATGAGCGATGTCATTGATACTCTACTGGCAGTTGGTATACTCCCTGTTTGTGCTGTTGGTAACAATGGACGTAACAATACTAGAACACCAGCAAACTGTCGGAGTTCAGTTTCAGTAGGTGCGACAAACTTTAATAGTAAAGTTGCCGGTTTTAGCGGCAGTGGCAGGATATCTGTTAATAATCATTCTTATGATGTTCCCTCTTTGGTTGCACCTGGAGAAGGAGTTTATTCATCAGTTCAAGGTGGTGGTTATGAAGCTTGGGACGGAACTTCAATGGCAACCCCAATCGTTTCTGGTGTAGCAGCGTTAATCTTAGAGAAGTATAGTAAGCAAATTCCGGTATTGGATTTAATTGACGGACTGCTCACAAGTTGTCAAGATTTGGGACATGATAAGGAACGCCAAGGTAAAGGTTTAATTCAGGTAACGGCAGCCCTATGAAACTTAACGAAAGTCAAATTGCCAAAATTGACCCTCTGCTTCAGGAAGTTTTGACGGGGGCTAAGGGGAATGAGGTAATTCGGGCAGTTATGAGTTTGGGGGACGAAAATCAAATCAGATTAAATGCTAGCAATTCATCGCTGAAACCTCAGCAATTTACATCATCTGAGGCTTATCGACAGGCATTAATTGATCAGCGCAAAAGCCAACTTTCCGAAGTGCTGGGTGATACTATCGAAGAACTCCAGGAACTTTCTTTGAAACCTGTTGGAGGTGGACTCAGCCGCGTTGTGGTTGTAGAAGGTACGGCTGATGCGATTTTAAGCGCGTTGGCACTGTCTGGAGTTAACCATGTCACTTTAGATCAGCTGATTGCACTGCCGGAAGTTGCACCAGATGCAGCAGTTAAACATTTTGCTGATATTTATATAAACACACTTGACCGCCCACTAGATGAGAAAACCACAAAATTAATTTATCAAGCATCTGAGCAATATATTATTAACTACCACAAGCGTCATAACAAGTTGCAAATATTGGGAATGCAGCAGCCTGTAGATTTGGATTCAATTTACACAGCTGTGCAATGTTTGCAGCCAGATGATATCCGGCGATTTGAATCAACTGAAGCCTTACAGGATCTTTTCAGCAAAACTGGAAAACGTAGCTTTCAAGTTGCAAAGGCTGGTAAGCAAGAGGGCATTAAAGTTGCCAATCAGCGGCAATATTTGATGGTACTTGGCGCACCGGGTGCAGGTAAGTCTACATTTTTGCGGAAGATAGGACTAGAAGCACTCAAGGGCAAATCTGGTGAATTGCAACATGAATGTATTCCGGTTTTTATTGAATTAAAACTATTGACCGAGAGCAATATCAATATTGAAGAAGTAATTAGAAAAGCATTCCGGTTATGTCAGTTACCATTCTCTGAAGAATTTACTATTAAAGCATTACAACAAGGCAAGTTATTAATTTTGCTAGATGGTTTAGATGAAGTGCTAACGGGAAATACCGATTTAGCAATTAAGCAAATTCCAAGCTTTGTTGAGCAATACAAAGATAATCGGTTTATTATCTCTTGTCGGACTGCTGCCTATAAATCGCAGTTTAGGAATTTGATGGAAATTGTGATCGCAGATTTTGACGATGCTCAAATTCAGCAGTTTATTCAAAATTGGTTTTCTTCAGAGTTAGATAGACAAGTCGGAACTGCTGACAAGTGCTGGGAGTTAATCAAAACACAAAAATCAACTAAAGAATTAGCTCGAACTCCTTTATTGCTAACTTTTCTCTCTTTAGTGTATGACGAATCCCAAGACTTGCCTAAAAACCGAGCTACGCTTTACAGTGATGCTCTTGATATATTACTCAAAAAATGGGCGGCTGAAAAACGCATTCAAAACGATCCAATTTATCGTCAGCTTGGTATCGATTTAGAGAAAATTATGCTAGCTGAGATTGCATATCACAGCTTTAAATTACAACGGCTGTTTTTGTCTTATCAAGAACTTGTGAGTCAAATTCAAAAGTTTCTGCACAATAACTACAATGCACCAAAAGATTTAGACGCTGAGGCAGTTTTAAATGCGATCGCTATTCGGCAGGGAATTTTAGTAGAACGAGCAAGGGATATCTATTCATTTTCTCATCTGACGCTACAGGAATATTTAACAGCACAATATATTGATGACCAGCGCCAAATTGAGAAATTAGTTACTGAACACCTAATAGATGAACGCTGGAAAGAGGTGTTTTTGTTAGTAGCTGGGTTAATGCATGGTGGTGCAGATGATTTGCTGCTGCTGATGGAAAAGGAAGCGCACAAATATATTAATACTCCGAAGTTACAAGCTTTATTAAACTGGGCAGAAGAGGTAACAGTTGGATTGCTAGGAGATTTTAAACCTGTGGGTAAACGTGCATTTGCGATCGCCAACGTCAACGCCATCGCCAACGCCAACACCTACACCAACGCCAACGCCAACGCCATTACCTATACGTACGCCATCACCGACGCCAACGCCATCACCGACGCCAAGGACTACGCCAAGGACTACGCCAACGCCATCACCAACGCCATCACCGACGCTAAAAACTACATCAACGCCTACGCCAACGACTCCGCCAACCCCAACTACCACCCCGGCTACGTCGAAGCCTACAACTATAACAAAGCCTCCCCCTACGGCTACGCCTACAGCAATGACTACGCCAACGCCATCGCCAAAGCCATCGTCTACACTCGTAAACTTAAAGAATTAAAAATTTTCAATAACGTTAATTTTATCAAACTGATTAACCAATTATTAGAAGCACAGAAAGCTCAGAATGATCATAAGAAACAGTCAATGGAAGAGCGTCTGCCATTTGCTAAACACCTGCAACAAACCTTACTTGATGCTTTCAATCTCACCCTAGAAATGGTCAACTTATCTAAGGAAGAAATAAAAGCACTGGAAAATTATCTATACGCTAATCATCTCATTATCCAATGCAAACAAGCAGCAGTGCGGGTGTCACCCCAAACCTGGGAAGCGATTGAGGCGCGAATGTTGTTGGTTCCAAGTGGTTAAGCAACAATACGAAAATCAAAAGATAGCCAGATAAACACTCCATGAGTTCATCACAACAGGCTAAAAATACAAAAACTCAAACCTTTACAGCAATCTTGCATTGGGAAGAGGATGTTTATGTAGCTGAATGTCCAGAGGTGGGAACCGCCAGCCAAGGAGAGACAATAGAAGAAGCGATCAAAACTATATTTAGAAGAGTTCTTGCTTGCTGAAGTCGCTACGCTAAAAGCTTTCATTAGCAGAATTTGAGTCGTTGTAACAAATACTCAAACTGTTGTTGCTACAACTCCAGTTGTTATAAGTAAAATTGAAGCTGTTGTTAATACAACTTAAGCAGTTGTTATAAATGCTTAAGCTGTAGTTACTACAACTCCAATTGGTATAAGTAAACTTGAAGCTGTTTTTAATACAACTTAAGCAGATGTTATGAATGCTTAAGCTGTAGTTACTACAACTCCAGTTGGTATAAGTAAACTTGAAGCTGTTGTTAATACAGCTTAAGCAGATGTTATGAATGCTTAAGCTGTAGTTATAAACGTTGAAGTTGTTTTAACAAACGCTCAAGCTGTAGTTATAAACGTTGAAGTTGTTCTAACAAACCCTCAAGCTGTTGTTATGATACTAAGTCTTATAGTTAGGAATGCACAAGCTGTGGTTTTTTTTCTTCATCTATGTCATGTTCTCTGTTGATAAACACCTGAGACAATGCCTGATAAGCTTCAGTCCAAGCTGCCATCACTTCTTCTGTAGCAGCTTCCCCTAAAACATCTTTCATCGCTTGCAGTAAACTTTCTCCGACAATAGGATATTGCTCTGGTGTAACATGGGTCTGCACATGACGATGAGCAATCTTTTCTACCATCGATTTTAAAGCTGGTAGATTATCAATTTGGGCAGCATAGCCATAAACTGCTGTAGCCAACCTCGCAGGCTGAGAACCATTTGCTTGAGCAGACATATCAAATTGTTTTCTGATTTCTGGATGATTTTGAAACATAATTTCATACATCCGAGTTGTAATTTGCTGACCGTTCTTTTTTAAAACAGGTGCTGTAGATTTAACGATATCTATTGTTTGTTGGCTAATCATAGTTTTTTGAACCACTTGGAATGTTGATTGACTTCAATTTAGTGGTTATTCCTATTGGTTACTATGAGCTAGCTCAGTTAACGAGTAATATCCTGTCAAAGCCTCTATACATCTACAGCCAGTGGCATTGTTAAAAATTGCAACAAGAATGAAAATGTAAGAATGCAAATATGTACATCGATAATTTTTCAAGCGATTTGATATGCATACGATTAAGAAAAAGTCAACAATAAAAGGCTGGGCAGGTGCGATACCTTCGGTGAGCTTCGCTAACGCCAAACCAGCTACAGAATTTCCCTCTACGCAACTGCCAATTCTTTCTGGCAAAATCCCAGATGGCTTGCGTGGCACACTTTACCGCAATGGCCCGGCACGACTAGAACGCGGTGGCATTCGCATGGGACACTGGTTTGATGGAGATGGGGCAATTCTAGCTGTAAATTTTACCGATGCAGTCGCAAGCGGGGCTTATCGCTACGTCCAAACTTCTGGCTATCAAGAAGAAGCCGCAGCAGGAAAACTACTCTACGGCAATTATGGCATGACTGCACCAGGGCCAATTTGGAATCAATGGCAAAAGCCCATCAAAAATGTTGCCAACACCTCGGTGCTAGCACTTCCAGATAAACTTTTGGCATTGTGGGAAGGTGGTAAACCCCACGCCCTCAATTTACAAACTTTAGAAACTTGGGGCGAAGATGATTTAGGAGGGTTAACTAAAGGATTAAGCTATTCCGCACATTATAAGCGTGACGAGCAAACAGGGGAGATTTTTAACTTTGGCATCAGCCCTGGACAAAATGCGACGCTTAATATTTACAAAAGCGATTCGACTGGGCGGATTATCCAACAAGCCGCATACCAGCTAGATGGTGTACCATTGGTGCATGATTTTGTTTTAGCAGGACAGTATATTGTATTTTTCATTCCGCCAGTGCGGTTGAATGTCTTACCCGTGCTAATAGGGACAAGCAACTATAGTGATTCGCTAGACTGGCAACCTAAATTAGGAACTCAGATTTTAGTTATTGATCGAGAAAACCTATCTGTAGTGAGTCGTGGAGAAACCGAACCTTGGTTTCAATGGCATTTTGCTAACGGTTATGTAGATGCTAGCGGTGCAGTCATTGTGGATATCGGCCGTTATGAAGATTTTCAAACTAACCAATATCTCAAGGAAGTAGCTACAGGTGAGACTCACACCCCAGCTAAAAGTACACTAACGCAAGTTCATCTGCATCCCCAAACTGGCAAAGTTACGTCAATTCAACAACTATTAAACCAACATTGTGAATTTCCGAATGTACCACAGCAAAACGTAGGACAAGCTTCTCGGTACACATATATGTCAACATTCCGCTCAGGAACAGATATTAGCCAAGAACTATTAAATGCGATCGCCCGCTTCGACTACAAAACCGAAACCCTCACCGAAGCAGACTTAGGAGAAAACCGTTATCCTTCAGAACCCATTCCCACGCAAGACACCCAAAACCCTGAACAAAGTTGGGTACTAACCGTTGTCTACGATGGTAATTCTCATAGTAGCGAAGTTTGGGTATTTGATAGCGATCGCCTGGATGCAGAACCCGTTTGCAAACTAGGATTACCCAGCGTCATACCCCACAGCTTCCACGGCACTTGGAACCCAGCCTAAAAACCCCTCAGCTACCTGGAGCGTTTCCCTTAGCGTTCCTTTGCGTTAAAAAAACAGCCCTATTAACCAGACCTAATTAATCACATCTGGTCAATGCAAAATCAAATAAAACTTACAACAAAAAATGGATTTTTTCAGAGTATGAATAAGAAAATAATATTCTAATATTATCCTCTATTCAATTTCAAATCTCTCTATCAGATATTTATGATCAAGTTGACTTTGAAGCTAAAGAATAACCACACTCTAATTCGTTATAGAATAAAGATAAACATTATATACAACATTACGCTAATTAAGCAGAATTGCCCATGACCACTTCTAAAGGCCACTACCACATCATTACTTTCGGTTGTCAGATGAATAAAGCTGACTCAGAGCGCATGGCTGGTGTTTTGGAAGACATGGGCTTTGAGTGGTGCGAAGATCCGAATAATGCAGATGTGATTCTCTACAATACCTGTACAATTCGGGATAATGCTGAACAAAAGGTATATTCCTACCTTGGCAGACAAGCGAAGCGCAAGCATGAGCAGCCTGATTTAACCCTGATTGTTGCGGGTTGTGTTGCCCAGCAGGAAGGGGAAGCGCTATTGCGGCGAGTCCCAGAATTAGACTTGGTAATGGGGCCACAACACGCCAACCGTCTTAAAGATTTGCTGGAGTCAGTGTTTGACGGCAACCAAGTTGTAGCAACTGACTCAGTTCATATTATTGAAGATATCACCCAGCCGCGACGGGATAGTAAAGTAACAGCTTGGGTAAATATAATTTACGGCTGTAACGAACGCTGCACCTATTGCGTGGTTCCCAATGTACGAGGTGTCGAACAATCTCGCACGCCGTCAGCTATTCGGGCTGAAATGGAAGAATTAGGACGCCAAGGTTACAAAGAAGTTACTCTACTCGGTCAAAATATTGACGCTTACGGTAGAGATTTGCCAGGAACAACGCCAGAAGGTCGGCATCTGCACAACTTCACAGATTTACTTTATTATGTGCATGATGTGCCGGGGATTGAAAGGTTAAGATTTGCTACTAGTCATCCCCGTTATTTTACAGAGAGATTAATTAAGGCTTGTGCTGAGTTGCCCAAGGTGTGCGAACACTTCCACATACCCTTTCAATCTGGGGATAATGAACTTTTAAAAGCGATGGCGCGGGGTTATACCCATGAAAAATATCGCCGGATTATCGATACCATTCGGCGGTATATGCCAGATGCTTCGATTAGTGCTGATGCGATTGTCGGTTTTCCTGGTGAGACAGAAGCACAGTTTGAAAATACCCTGAAACTGGTGGAAGATATTGGCTTTGATATGTTGAATACAGCAGCATATTCACCACGTCCAGGGACACCCGCCGCTTTCTGGGACAATCAACTGAGTGAAGAAATTAAAAGCGATCGCCTGCAACGGCTGAATCATTTAGTAAACTTGAAAGTCGCGGAGCGATCGCAACGTTACTTTGGACGCATTGAATCTGTTTTAGTAGAAGACCAAAATCCAAAAGATCAAACCCAGGTGATGGGACGTACTGGCGGTAATCGTCTGACATTCTTCAGTGGCGACATCAAAGAATTGCAAGGGCAGTTAGTCAAGGTAAAAATTACCGAAGTTCGCCCTTTTAGCTTGACAGGTGAGCCAGTTGAAGTCAAACAAGCCTTGTCTGTCTAAGAAAATGTTTTAAAAGTATTGGGCGAATATAATTCGCTACTACACAAGACATCTCCAGAAATTAAAGAAGTCGGAAGTCGGAGTAAAGTTTTGTAATGGGGATTTAACGGCAACACAAAACTTGCTGCTTGATACTTGCTCTTTACTTATACCAATTTTATCAAACAGAATAAAGGTGCCAGTCGCCAGAATTCACTTGGGTATTTTGTGCG
>NZ_JAQYWQ010000023.1 GCF_029379315.1 Nostoc sp. S13 | reverse complement strand
TTTGACTTTGCCACTCTTCAGATGTACGGAGCTTGTTCAAAACTCAAATAGGATTCCTATATATCTATGCTTAACTGATAGTCCACGAAAAAAATTTAGAAGTTTTACGTGCTATTCAGCAATGATTTCACCTAACAGAATATAAATCTAGTGCAGCACCAAGAAAATTAATTGCGATCGCGGTTTCAAGGAAATCAACGCTGAGGTGTTGTACGCCGCCAAGAAAGCCGTCGGGGTGTAGTTTTGGGTTTAATCGAGAAGATTGAGGGGTCAGGAGTCATGTATGCTCTTTACCCTCATATTTTTTATTTTAATTAGAAAATATGAGAAAGGTTAAATTGAACTAACAAAAATTTACCAAAGTAATAAGTATGAATTACTCAGAACTATTAGATATTTTTAAGTCATCTCTCTTTCTAACTAATCAAGTTTTTAATTTCTTGCATAAAACTTATGAAAATTTAGATGATAAAAATAAATTAAGGCATCATATTTTATATAGAATGAAGTCTACTAGCACAACTATTTTTCATATCTTAACTCAAAATATTGACAACCAAGATTTTGTTGATTTTTCATCGGCAGCAATTTTAACAAGAAGCATAATTGAGTCTTACAAAACGTTTTATTATTTAACATCTGAAGCTGGTATTGATGAATCTGAATTTAAATTTAGATATCTCATATTTGAATCATATGATATTTTTGAAAGGCAAGATATGATTAGGGGCTTAAAAGCAGGACAAATAGAGCCAATGATAGATTTTCAAGAGCTAGATGAGCAATTAGATAAATTAAAAATCAGTATAAAGAACAATAATTTTTACAAACAGATAAAAATTATTAATGAACAAAATAAAAGATATGAAGATATTAAGGATAAAAATTTGTTTTCTTGTAACTTCAAGAGTTCTGTAGCTAAAATAAATGGATGTTTTATAAAACACAAAGATGTACTTTTAAAAAGATTTATAGAAATAAACCCTGGATGTGAACAGGACAAAGAAAAGATTAACAAAAGATACGATTTTTTGTATAAGTATTTATCCAATTTTGTCCATATAAGTCCCTATTCCATTTCTCAACCTTCAAACTCTATTTCAATAGATGATTTTAAAAAAGTCATTCTTCCTATTATATTTTATTTGAATATTGCAAATGAAGACATATTAGCTGCTTTTCCAGAGCTAGAAGAAGAAATACAAGTGGAAAGCAATTATCCTGATATTTTTAAAGGATTAGAAGAATTTATTCAATTTCTGAGATGTGATATTATAAACTAATCTTGATTCAAACTGAAGCATATAAACCGCTCTAAATAAAGCAATATATGGCGAACTTAAGCTAGTGATTCTAATTTTAGTTACTTTTATTACATTGCCGAAAGAATGATCGCGCCTCCAACTAGTCAAGCTATTATGTTCTGTAAAGCCTACAGCATTAGGAAATATCCCACCATGTCCAACCAGACAAACTTGACTGATGCTCGTAACAACCTAGCCGAACTCTGCGCTCAAGTAGTTGCAGATAGAGAAGTGGTAGTTATTAACCGACAAGAAGGCGAAAGCGTCGCCCTAATTGCTGTTGATGAACTAGATAGTTTACTAGAAACATCTTATTTACTTCGTTCACCTAAAAATGCAGTCCGTCTGTTAACTGCTTTGGAAAGAGCAAAAGCTAGAACTTTAAAACCTCAAAGTATCAACGAACTACGTCAGGAGTTGGGTGTTGACGAAGAAGAAGGATGAAACCCAACTCCAAGAAAATAAAGTTCGAGATGCTGTATTTTATCCAGAATTTCGGGAAGACCTCGCCTATTAGGTAGAGACAAACCGTAAAACTGCGCTTCGCGCTTTTAACTTAGTTGAAGCGATTATGCGAGATCCTTTTACAGGTATTGGCAAACCTGAACCATTGAAATACTTAGATTCAGATGCTTGGTCGCGGCGACTTACTCAAGAACACCGGATTGTTTATCTAATAAGTGATGACCGAATTGATTTTCTTCAAGCTCGATATCACTACTGAAATAGCACATAGCTACAAGCGAGTGCGTGTCTATGATTCGTGACAAAGCTCGTCTTGTAAAATATTACCATATAGCGATCGCTGCGGCAACCTCCCAGCGATCGCATTCCTTAACCAATAAATTTACTGATAAATAAAAATTAATCGCGAACAAATATCACAATACAAAATTATTACTTCGGGAATCTAATAGGGAGAATAACGCAGTAGAGTCTTAACCGATGTGTCTCCTGTAACGAAGTAAAAAAAGCATCATTAAAGACTCGCAATTTCTCTTATATAAAAAAAGCAGATGCGTGTTAATGTTTTAATCTCATTGACTTTCTCTTAGCGTCTTTCCCTATGCATCTGCACTATTTACACCCTCAACACCTTGAAGAATTAGTCAAGAGTAGTCGTATAGACTTACACTTAGTGCAACTCAATTTTAAGTCACTCCAAGGCGTAACAGCTTATGAGTATCTATTGATTTCTGAACTACTCCCCCGCACCAATACCGGAATGGTGAAAAGTGCATGGTTGCAGCGTTATGCTCATATTACTGAAGGTGGTTGGTGGTGTTCGGGGCTAGACCCTTTGAATAATTGGCAAATGATGGAATGGGGATGCTTTAAGCCAAACCAACCCCGACAGAATCACAATGGTAAGTCCATCAAATACGAGCATCCCCCCAGCACGCCAACGCGAGTATTTTGTTTGCGGGTAACGCTGCAAGTGTGGCAGCAAGTGGCTGGACGTTACAATCTGGTCATGCCTGAGAATATTACCATTACTCCTGATGGTGAAGCTGGAGGCTTTTGGCAATGGGTGATGCAACAGAACATTCCCCTCGTTATCTGCGAGGGTGTGAAAAAAGCAGCCACACTGTTGACGCAAGGATATGCAGCTATTGCCATTCCCGGAATTACCAGTGGTTATCGTGTTGTCAAAGACGATTTTGGTAAAGTTACCCGTCGTCAGCTAATTCCCGATTTAGCAGCGTTTGCAATTACAAAGCGTAGCTTTTATATTTGCTTTGATTTTGAAACTCAACCTAAAAAAATTGCTGCTGTAAATAATGCAATTTCCCAGCTTGGTTGTTTATTCCAGCAAAAAAATTGCACTGTTAAAGTCATCGAATTTCCAGGAATGGAAAAAGGAGTTGATGAGTTTATCGTTGCGAAAGGTGCAAGTAGTTTTGATAAAGTTTATCGTCAAAGTGTTGATTTAGAAATTTATCTTGCTCAAACCAAACCCCACACCGAGTTAAGCATTCCTGCTGCACTCACCTTGAATCGCCCTTATATAAGTGAAATACCTTTCCCCACCTCTGGATTAGTAGGAGTCAAATCAGCCAAAGGAACGGGTAAAACGACAGCACTGCAAGCCGTTGTTCAGCAAGCAAAAAGTAGAAATCAACCTGTTTTGTTAATTACTCACAGAATCCTATTAGGACGATTTTTGTGTGAAAAAATTGGTATTCAATGGGGAACACATAAAGAAGATGGGGAGAAAAGGATTGATAAAACACTTACCCCTGCTCCTCCCATCCTTCGCTCTCTCTTTCCTCAGCACTCCCTTGGCTTGTGCGTTGATTCGATTTGGAAACTGAACCCCGAAAATTGGCGGGGAGCAATAGTAATTTTAGATGAAGTCGAGCAATCTTTGTGGCATCTATTAAACAGTAATACTTGTAAACACAAGCGTGTAAAAATATTAAAATTATTCCAGCAACTAATTTCCACAGTTTTAACAACTGGGGGGTTAGTAATTGCCCAAGATGCTGATTTATCAGATGTGTCACTTGAATATTTACAGGGATTAGTAGGAATTAAATTAACACCTTGGGTGGTTCTCAACCAGTGGAAACCTCAGCATGGTTGGGACGTAACTTTTTATGATTCGCCGAATCCAACACCGCTAATTCACCAACTAGAATTGGATTTACTTGCTGGACGTAAATGTTACGTTACTACCGATAGTCGCGCTGGGCGTTATAGTTGTGAAACAATTGAACGTTATCTGAAAGAGCGGTTACAAAAATTACAACGGCAATTTCCCAAAACCTTGGTAGTTAGTAGCCACACTACAAACACACCTGGCCATGAAGCGGTTGATTTTATCGCCGCTATCAATCAAAAAATCTCTGAATATGACGGCGTTTTTGTTACGCCTAGCCTTGGTACGGGAATTAGTATTGATGTCCAACATTTCGACCGAGTTTATGGCATTTTTCAAGGGGTAATTCCTGACTCGGAAGCAAGACAAGCATTAGCGAGAGTCCGGGATAATGTTCCGCGTATTGTCTGGTGCGCTAAACGAGGTATTGGCTTAATTGGTAGTGGTAGTACAAATTATCGCTTGCTATCTGATTGGTATCAAGAAAATCAAAAAGAAAACTTAGCTTTGCTTAGTCCACTACATAAAATAGATGTGGATTTACCTTTAGTCCATGACCCAATTCATTTGCGAACTTGGGCCAAGTTATCTGCACGAGTAAATGCTTCTATCCGCCTCTACCGTCAATCGATGCAAGATGGTTTGATTGCTGATGGGCATCAAATTCAGATGCGGAGTAATGCTGTTCATAATAATATTATTCGAGATTTACGCCTGGCCTTTCTGGCAACTGACGCTGATGATTTAGCTACCCGCAGAAGATTAATTTTAGAAATTGTCAAAGTTCAAAAAGATTGGGCGCAAAGCCGTCAAAAAGCTAAAGAAATTAAACGCAAAATTAAAGATATTAAGCAGCAAAATCAACTATCGCTAGCAACTGCTGTCGCTAATGCTAAAGATATCGATTATGTAGAATATGAGCAGCTATTAGTGAAGCATTCCCTGACTGATGGAGAACGCAACCAAATCAATAAATATGTTCTCAGACAAAGATATGCTGTAGAAGTTACTCCTTGGCTAAAATTGCAGGATGATCACGGATATTATCGTCAACTGTTAATTCATTATTATCTAACTCACGAAAGCGAATATTTTCACGTCAGAGACCAGCAAGAATGGCATCAGCAATTATCTTGGGGTGAAGGGAAAGTTTTTCTACCAGATTTAAAAACTTACACGCTCAAAGTTGAGGCGATGAGAGCATTAGGAATGCTTCAGTTTCTCGAAGTAAAACGAGAATTTAGCGAGAGTCATACAGATTTGATATTGCTGAAAAATGTTGTTTTTCAGCATAGTAAGCATATCAAAAGAGCGCTTGGTATTAACTTAATCGGGGAGAAAGAGCAGGTTTCGGCAATAAAAATACTCAGCCGACTGTTAAATTTGTTGGGCTTGAAACTAAAGCGGATAAATGAAGTTTATCAAATTGACCTAGAAACGCTTGATGATGGGAGGGAAAGAATATTTGCAGTTTGGCATCAACGGGATGAGTTGATGTTGGCTCATGTTAAGAGCGTTGGCTATGAGTTGCCTGATTATTTTTCAGATTGGAAGCTTGAAATTATCCAAACCAAGCCTTATGTCGCAGTGGTCAATATCCTACCCTAATATCTAGTGGTGATCCATGTCATGCTTCAAAAATAATATGTTTGGGTTAAGGCTTGCTCTACTTAGACTTAAACGATGTCTTACTATTTAGTCATACAATTATGCCAATTTCTACTTTGCCTTCAGCCGCGCCTGCTTCACCATCGCAATTAGAGTTTGATGGGCATCTTCCGCATCTGCTAAAACATGATCAAACTGAATGCGAACTGGCACAGCTTCCCCATTCACTTGCGCTGTTAAATCCATACCTTGTGCATCAATTGACAGCATTTGTGCTGCCATGTCTCCGACGGGCTACGCCTACGCATCTGTGATACCGCCAAAAGCCTTAGCATAAATAACTATGGCATCACTATGATCATCATTCATATGTTTGCAGATGCGCGAACTAATATCAGCAGACAAATCCTTAGACATTGTGAGATGGAAAATAAGCAATACAGTAACAGCTTAAATTTTAAGCTAACAACGTGAATAAAATTTGCTGATTTTCTTTTTTAGCACTCAAAACTATATATATTACCCCATCCCCATCATAAATTATTTTTATTACTGGGAGAATAATTAAATTAAAATAAAACTTGTTCAGTATTTTTACCTTTCATTGCGGAAACCAGAAAGCTTAAACTGTAGCAGAAGTATTAGCCAAAACTATTGAAGCTAAGAGACAATGAGCGAAATTAGCCCCAGACGAATTGTAATTGGGGATGTGCATGGTCACTATGAAGGTTTGATGACATTGTTGGAGGCGATCGCCCTCACCTCAGAGGATCAAGTCTATTTTCTGGGAGACTTAATTGATCGCGGGCCTCATAGTGCACAAGTAGTTAATTTTGTCAAGCAAAATAACTACCCATGTTTGCTGGGAAATCATGAGCAGATGTTATTAAACATTCTGACCAATGAAAGAACCTCCTCCCCGACGATGCAAGCATGGCTGTATAGTGGAGGGCAAGCTACCGTAGCCAGTTACCACCAGGCCACAATCCCCGACGACCATCTGGATTGGTTCAAGAGTTTACCTACATATCTGGACTTGGGGGATATTTGGTTAACTCATGCTGGTGTTGACCCTTCCAAGTCGGTGACAGAACAAACTGCCGATCAACTGTGTTGGATACGAGAGGAATTTCATAGTATTGAAAAACCTTACTTCCCAGATAAGCAAATTATCATCGGTCACACCATTACTTTTACTCTGCCAGGTGTTTCTCCTGGTAAACTGGCACAAGGACAGGGATGGCTAGACATAGATACAGGCGCTTATCATCCCCGAAGTGGCTGGTTGACTGGACTGGATGTCACGAATAACTTAGTTTATCAAGTTAACATTTTTAAAAATTATCTCCGTGTTTTGCCCTTAAAAGATGTAGTGATCCAAGTTGATCCAGCCAAAATCAAAGTTGATCGCCGCAATTATTAGAATTGAGCAATATTTGAGATGAAAAGGAGTAGTGCTGTTAGCTTTCTTCGGCGCGTTTAGCCTGTGCTGAGTGGGGAATCTCACTTGTTTACTCAGAATTTTTAATTGAGAACTGGGAACTGTTTTCCCTAATGCCCTCAAGACCTCGCTAATGATCGAATATTAGCTTTATAACTACCATTATCTAAGCCATATTTTCCATTACTAGGTTGAGAGTTAATTGCAACTCTGAGGGCATCAATGCGATCGCTAGTTCCGGGGTGCGTACTCAAAAATATCGGAGCAGAACCACCCTTTTTCAGCAGCTTCTGCATAAAGGAAACCATTGCAGACTGAGCATAACCAGTGCGTGTCAAAGTTCTTAACCCTCTTTGATCAGCCTCAAATTCATTTTTACGACTGCGTGGTAAGTCTCGTGCTAACTGTACACCAATTTGCACCGCCGTACTCCGGTCTAAGCCAGCAGCTGTTAATAGGCCACTTTCGAGCGCTTTTTGCTGCATCTGTTTGACTACGTGTTTTCCGCCAATGTGACCAATTTCATGGGCGAGTACACTTGCTAGTTGCGCTTCATTGTCTGCGCTTTTCAGCAAACCCGTGTGGACATATACATAGCCACCTAAGGTAGCAAAAGCATTAATAGTGTCATCCTGAACTACTTGGAAGGTATAGGGGAGATCGGGGCGATCGCTATTAGCTGCTAAACGCCGGCCAACTTGGGTTACATAGCGATTAACTTCGGGATTGTGGTTAAGCCGGACTTGACTGCCGACTAATTCCTGATTAATCTGCTTACCAAGATCAACTTCTTGGTTAGGGGATATATTAGAAAGCTGAAATGCCTGAAATCCTTGGAGTAGAAGAGGCAAGAAGTCTAAAGTTCTTCCAGGCAAGGGTGTACTCAGACACAAACTCAGGGCGACTACCACTGAAATTAAAGGATAAAACCAGCGACGCCGTGACACACGGTAATTTGCCAAAAAACCTTTCCAATTCAACATAATCTGCACTGAAGATAATTTTCGGAGAACATAAAATGATCAGACGGTTTTAAATCATTCTAAGTTGCATTCTTAATTCAAGACCAAAGTGGTTGTTATACAACCAATCCTTACGCAAATCTAACGAATTGTGGAGGACTAGGGATTCCCTCTAGGGATAGGCTTAAACACTAGATTTTACGTTCTGGGTGCGTCAGTCATAACAGGCAAAGTTTGAGAGTCATCTACCGCTACTCCCAACTTCCGAACTCGTGATAAACTGTCGCATAACCGCAACGCCTAGCCGCTTTGAGTTATTACCAAATAGGTAAAATTGCTATTCCATCGAAAACCTTCTTGCTACAATCAATTACTTCGCTATTACCTCGGAAAACTTTTTATGGCTATTTTAGATTCAAAAGGTCGTTTGTTCGGTAAAATTAACCTCCTAGATTTAGGTGCTGCGCTGGTAATTCTGCTAGTTATATTTGGCATCTTTGTCTTTCCTGGCACTTCTGGTTCTGTTGCCCAAGTCGGAGCAAAAACAGTACCCATAGAAGTAGACTTAATAGTTCGTGGTTTGAATGTACGTGATCCTGAGCAATTATTTGACAACGGCTTAAAAAAAGGCGGTAAAACTAATGTAATTATCCGTAATCAGCCCTATGGAGAAATAGAGATTAAATCCATTCAACAGCTACCTAGAACAATCAATATTCCCCAACCTGATGGCACTGTTAAAGAATTGCCAGACCCCAAGACCAACAATTTTAGTACAGATATGCTTTTGACCCTAGAAGGTAAAGCCCAACGCACTGAAAACGGACTAGTTCTAGGTAGCAGTAAAGTGAAAATTGGTATGCCATTTGAGTTGGAAGGTTTTAACTATAACTTCAATGCAACTGTTATTGATATCAGATTCGAGAAATAACATTCACACTTTCTTTGATATATTTCCCCGTTTCTGACAGGAGAAGCAACAAAGAGCCTGATAAACTTAAAACCTCAGCCCCAACCCCTCTCCGTGAGTTCGGAGAGGGGAGATAAAGCATACCTTTATGGGAGTGACGTTAAGCTGTACCTGATTCTTAATTAGGAAACGCTATATCAGATTACTGAATTGGGGTTATAACTACTTAGTGGCTTTCGCTTCAAACATTAAATACGTCCCTCCTAACCCTTCTACAATTGTGCGTGTATTGGCAATCATCATTTTCTGATAAGTGTCCCCCTCGCTTCCTGGTTCACCAAGTCCCTCAGCATACAACTTCCTCTCAGAAATTTTTACTTTAGCAACTCTTGCTACAGATTGAAGCAAATTAGGGTTAATTGCCGCCTCAGTAAAAATTGTTGACACTTTAGCCCGTTTAATATTTGTTACCAAATTTGTCACTTGTGTAGCCGTCAGGTTTTCGTCGCTACTAATACCTTGCAATCCTCCTGCTAGTGAAAGACCATATGCTTTGGCGTAATAACTCAGTGCATCAGAGGTTGTAACTAACTTGCGTTCTTTAGTAGGAATACTGGTAATTGTTGACTTAATCCAGCTATCTAGTTGAGTCAGTTCATTTGTGATTTTTTTGGTATTGCTGGTATAAGCTTCTGCATCACTAGATTCTAATTTTCTCAGGTTACTATTAATTACCTCCACCATTCTGATCGCATTTTTGGTATTGTGCCAAAGATGAGGATCAGTTACATTTTTACCGCCTTTCGGAAATTTTTGTGGCTTAGATACTGCAAGTTGGCCAACGGCTATTTTCGGTGCAGTATTTTTAGTCGCTTTAATTAATTTGATCAGATTTGGTTCTAAATTGTAACCATTATAAAGAATAAGATTAGCTTTCTCAATGGCTTTACGATCTTCCGGTTTTGGTTTATAAAATTGGGGGTTGGCTGTAGGGGAAATTAAGCAGGTAAGGTTAACTGTGTTCCCGGCAATCTGTTTGGTTAAGTCACACAGTACGCTTGTAGTCGCTACAACTTGGGGAAGATTCTCATTTACCTGAGTGCTAGTCTGAGTGAATGTGGTTCTTGCAGCTTGATTTCCACACCCAACAAATCCAATCGTCAAGGCAACAAGAATAGCTCGGAACGAATTATTTGATGGTAGCTTTTTTGACATCCTTAACTCCTACTGGATGTATTGAAAAAATAATCATTATCAGTAACGAATTAGTTAAATTCTGGGAGAAGCCTTGAACAAGGAACAGGTTAAAGGTTAAGGGAAGAGGAATTAATAAACTCTCTCCTTTCCCACTTTCCCTTTCCCCAGACCACATCCAGCTATTTTTGCTTGGTAAACCACTCACTGGTGAGGCTTTTGCAGGCAAAATGTTAGTTAACTTTATACGACAGACTGGAAAACTGGTAGAGGTAGAAGCACAATAATAAAGGCGATGCTGGCGAGCCTCTGGTAAGGAGTGTAGTGTAGTTCTCTCACCGTCGGGTTGAAGGGGCTATCCTATTCTATTGTGCTTACACGCCACAAAGGTCGCAAATCGACTAGGATTATCAGGTTAAGGAGTGGAACGTAGCAATGCTGGGGCTTATTGAGCATACAGGTTGATTTCGCAAACCTAGTCGTGAATCTAAGGCAATTGTAACTGTGGTTTTGCGAGGTGTGGGCATATGGTTGTTACAAAATTGGCGAATTGGCGATTTTTTAGCCATCAGCCTTTGTTACACTAATTTTCATCTAGTAAAGCCTTTCAATAGCGATCGCGAGCATTATCTAACTGCTCTATATTGCCATAATCCCGGCTGTACTTTGTGCCATAATTTTTATCCTTTAGTTTCTTCATCATTAAATAAGAGCCAAGTCAAATATATAGAACAATTCCTCAAAGCTGATATTGGTGAAGATAAACAATGGTAATTTTAGTTATCCTCGTTAACACCCTCATTTCGCTGATACTACTTTATGTGGCTTGGCGAGTGTGGCAACTCAAGCAGCAGCTAGTATACATAACAGATAGGTTAACCGTCTATGAAAGTTGTACCCATGCAGCACTGAATAAAACACCCGAAAATATTTATCTCAGCCAGGAGAATATTTATAACTTACGGCAGAAAAATCAAGCTCTACAAATGCAAATCCAACAAGTGCAGCAAATTATCAGTCTACTTTTGCTAGGACGGCAAATCTGGCAGCGTTATTTTCGTAAACTAGAGTTAACATCTGGGAAAAGAACTGTTGCAAAATGATTTCTGTCAGGTTCATGAACATTAGACTTATCCGGAAATGAGAACTTTATTTGGCTGAAACCTAGCTCTGGAGAGGGTTTTAGAGGTTCCTGTTTTATATAAGCTAAAAAGCCAGCTATGTAAGGGTTTCAGCTATTTTGAGGTTTATTTGTGGATAAGTCTATTTATAATTAGGGCTGATGCGAGGACACCGGAATGTGGTGACACAAAGAGAAGTCTAAGCGGCGATTTGGGACTTAGAAGCCCGCCAGAAGGCTTACCGGAGGCATAAAAACTTTGACAGACACGGGGAGTTTTGAATTATAAGTAATTAATGGTTTTGATATCTAATGAATAAAACCTGAATAAAAGCAACATTTCTGGCTGATATTTTGTCACCATAAATTAACTGAATAAAATCGGCAAAGTCTTACAAGGGGAGAAAATCCACCTAAAATGGGTGTAAGGAGAGAAACAACAAGATGTCTAATAACCGTTCTGGAGTATTTATTGGCGGTTTGATGCTGGGAGCTACCATCGGTGCTTTGACTGGTTTGCTTGTGGCTCCACGCACAGGGCGCGAAACGCGTAAAATTTTGAAAAAATCTGCCAATGCTATCCCAGAATTGGCAGAAGATTTATCAACGAGTGTGCAAATCCAGGCAGATCGTCTCTCTGCCAGCGTACTGCGAAACTGGGATGAGACTTTAGATAGATTAGGAGAAGCGATCGCAGCAGGTGTGGACGCCAGTCAACGGGAAAGCCAAGTCTTAAAGCGACAAACATCTGTTGAAGACTCAGATTCTCTTCCCCAGGAATTAGAACGCTCATAAATGACACAACCGTGATTGAACCCCTGTTTTGGTTGGGACTTTCCTTACTCTTAGTCGCCACAAGCTTGACTGCGGTTTTAGTGGCGGCAATACCGGCTTTGCAGGAGTTAGCACGCGCGGCTCGCAGTGCAGAAAAGCTATTTGATACACTCTCACGCGAGCTACCGCCCACTCTAGAAGCTATCCGCGTGACTGGTTTGGAAATCGCTGACTTAACTGATGATGTCGGTGAAGGTGTAAAAAGTGCCAGTCAAGTCGCCAAACAAGTTGATCAAAGCCTTGACAGTGCAAGAATTCAGGCTCAAAATCTGCAAGTAGGTACACGCAGCATCTTTGTTGGCGCGAAAGCTGCTTGGAGAAACTTCACACGCCAAAAACCCGCGAGGCGAACAAGCGACCGCACCCCCAGCAATGAAAAACCACCACTAACGTTGCGAGAACGAGAAGTGCTTAGGCAAGAAAATCGCCGAATCAAAGCAGAAGTATACCGCGCTAATGACGGTTACAATGACGCTGCTAGCTGGGAAAACAATTTTGATGATGAAGATTGACTAAAAAAGGGGCATAGGGCATAAGTAGCTACACAAAAATATTTATGTCATTGCGAAGGTCGTGAAGCAATCTCAAAGTCTTGCGATTGCTTCTCTACCAGACGCTACGCGAACGTTCCGCTATGCCCCACTCGCAATGACAATGTATATTTAATTTTGCACAACTACTTAAGGCATGGGAAGAGACAAGGAAAAGGGCGCAGACAAAGAAGAAACTTGTTCAATAATCCTCCCTTGTCCCCCTTGTCCCTAATCTTCCCACTCCCCAAGCTTTGCTTTGATCCCTTAGATTAGAGTAAAGTAAACAAGTGTAAAGAACTATCACTTTTCCAGTACTGTTTTAAAACAACTTCTTTACTTTTACCGTTGATATTTGTATAAAAACGTCCATGCAATCTTGTTTTTGGCGACGAATTCTGTTATCCATTGCAGTATTTTTCCTGGCTGGGTCAATTTGGGTCATGCATTCTCCCCCGGCACTGGCTTATGACAATCCTGAGTTACTCCCTGACACCTTTACCCCAGTTGTAGACTTAGCAAAATCTCTTCCTGTGCTGCAAGAACAAAAGCTTGTCCAAGAATTAGAGCAGTTTGAAACCGATACGGGCTGGAAACTGCGAGTATTGACCCAGTATGACCGCACCCCAGGTCGGGCAGTCATAAAATATTGGGGTTTGGATGACAAAAGCATTCTACTAGTTGCAGATTCTCGTGGCGGTAACATCCTCAGTTTTAGCGTCGGCGATGCTGTTTATGAACTTTTACCCCGGACGTTCTGGATAGAACTGCAAACCCGCTTCGGTAATTTGTACTTTGTCCGCGAACAAGGCGAAGACCAAGCCATTCTCCAAGCCTTAGAATCGGTTAAAGGCTGTTTACTCAAGGGTGGTTGCAATGTTGTCCCCGGACTACCACGAGAGCAATGGATTCTCACCTTGATTAGCTCAGTTATTGGTGGGGTGATTTGTGGATTTGCAGCTCAACCCCGCGATAAAGGACAAGTTTTTGCTTGGCAATGGGCTTTAATTTTCTCACCTTTGTGGGGAATCTTATTTATTGCCTTTGGTATTGGGCCAGTGGTGACACGCACAAGCGACTGGGTACCTCTAGTTCGCAATATCTCTGGGTTTCTCATCGGCGTCTTGGTTGCCTACCTATCTCCTATTTTCAGTCGCCCTTCTTCCAGTAATGAGTTATGAGTATCGAAGATTTGAGTGGTTCAAGCCGCACTCAAACTTCTCGCTGAGTTATGAGTTGATTAAAAACTTATAACTCTTAACTCCTAACTCTAGCCCTGTCAAGGTGGTGGCAAGTATGCTGACTGAAACCTTCCTTTGTCATAAAGTTAAATCTAACTGCTAACTCTCTGAAGCTGATAAGCTGAAAGCTAATATTTGAGAAGCTCAACCAAAATGGAATGGCACGTAACTGATGCTCAAAGTTTAGCAATTATTGATAATGAAATTGAGGCTCATGTTTTTTCACCCGCAGAGTATGAGATTGTGCGTCGGGTAATCTACGCCACGGCTGACTTTGAGTATAAGTCTTTGATTCGCTTTTCTGAGCGTGCCTTGCAAGCTGGAGCAGCAGCGCTAGCAGCGCGTACCACGATTGTGGTCGATGTCCCGATGGTACAAGTAAGTATTGCCTCCGAGATTCAAAATACCTTTGCCAATCCGGTGTATTGTAGTATGGAAGCTCTGACACGCCCTCAAAAAGAAAAAACTCGCGCCGCATGGGGAATAGAAACCTTAGCAAAGCGTTATCCAGAGGGCATTTTTGTGGTAGGTCAAGCGCAAACAGCACTAACAGCACTGGTGGATTTAATTGAAGCTGAGGAAATTAGACCTGCTTTGATAATTGCGACTCCAGTGGGATTTGTAAATGTTGATGAAGCGAAGGAGCGCTTACGAGATTCTTTAGTGCCTCACATTACAATTGACAGTCGCAAAGGTAATGCAGTTGTAGCAGCTGCGATCGTTGATGGATTGGTAGACCTGGCATGGCAAGCCTATGGACAAGATGGAAATCGGGGGAGTTAGAAAAGTCGGCTTTCTCGTACCTTTTATGCTAAATACTATTTATAAGTATTAAATATCCTGATATTTTTGTTAAGTAGTGCCGATAAAGGAGCCTTTTCTTGTGGTAATTCAAGGTTTCAGTTTAAGCGCATATCTGGCAATTCCCGTGATATTAAGTCTTTTGGCTACGGGAGAAAAGATAAAAGTATCTTTAGTTGAAAACGTCCGTCAGGTATCCACTACCAGCCGCGAGCTAATCAGCACTAAGGCGACTCCGAAAACATACTATGTTAGTGGTACTGGAAACGACGAAAATAGTGGAGTTTCTTCTTCATCCGCCTTTAGGACAATTCAAAAGGCGGCAGATATGACTAACCCTGGCGACACAGTATTGATTATGAACGGAGTATACACAAATTCACCTAAAGCTGGGAGTGTAGTAAATATTAAACGTTCTGGAAATGCAAAAGCATGGATTAAGTATAAAGCATATCCTGGGCATTTCCCAAAAATTCAGCACAATACATGGAACGGTATCGTGGTTTCAAATGGAGCTTCATATATCGAGATAAGTGGGCTGGAGGTCATAGGGAACAATGCCAATGTAACTCTTGATTATGCGATGAGTCAGAAGACTAATAAACAAAACCCACTGACGAACGGAAACTGTATAAGCATTGATGGACGAACTAATGGTCATGTTCATCACATCCGTATTTTGAACAACAAAGTGCATGACTGTGGAGGAGCAGGTATTTCAGTAATCGGGGCTGATTATGTGAAGGTGGATAATAACACTGTGTTCAATAATGCTTGGTACTCAGTTTATGGTTGCAGTGGCATTTCAATGTTGAGCAATTGGAATTTTGACGACAACCGGGGATACAAGATGTTTGTAACTAACAACAAGAGCTACAACAATCGTATGTACATCCCTTGGATTGAAGTCGGAAAGATCACAGACGGTAATGGCATTATTATCGATAGTTCCAAAAATGATCATAACCCAGAATTGGGTGCATATATAGGACGTACTTTAGTAAAAAACAATCTGACATTTAATAATGGTGGTTCAGGTATTCATGCATTTTTAAGTGAGCATGTTGATATTGTAAATAACACTGCTGTTTTAAATAATCAGAGTCCAGAAATTAAAGGTGGGCAAATCTATGCTCATACGTCATCTGACATCAAGATTCTAAATAACATTCTCTATGCTTTTCCTGGTAAGGATATTAATATTAACATTAGAAATCAAAACGTTACTTATGATTATAATATCTACCTGAATAGTTCTAAGATAAGTGTTAAGGGTTCTCACGATATTGTTGCAGACTCAGAGTTTTTAAGTAAGCATCCCACTCTAGAAAAAATATCTGGCGATTGGAAATCGCGGCTAGATAAACAAAATCCGCCAAAGCGGACTTATGTAGAGTCTAAGTCGGCAGGTTTTGTTTGTGGGACAGTGATTTATCGTTTGCAAGGAAAACTCATCAAAGTGGGATGTTCTCGTTAGTAAAAAGGCAGGAAGTATAGGGTACTTGTAAAACCTCACCCCAACCCTCTCGGTGGGTTCGGAGAGGGAGCAAGAATCTTTTTTCTCATCTAATATATTTGCACTCATTGAGATGCTCCCAGCCCATACTGATTACATCCTGCTGCCTGCTTCACTTCTTCTTCAATCCTCTACTCTACGCCGCCGACGCGGCTTTTGTTGTTGGTCTTCACGCAAGCGACGACCGATTTCGTTAAAGAAATCCCGCCGCAGATAAGGATAATCGCTGACCCACAGGTCACGATTGGGAAAGTATATATCGCTGAATTCTTCAATACTGCTCAAATCTGAGCGATTTGACATAACTACCATTTCTGCAATTTGGCCGCGAGTAATAACTTTGTAGGCAGAACGTAATGGCGCTACAAACTCAATACTAAATCCTGTGTCATCACCCACCTCTAAGTTAATCTGTTTTTCTCGGTTTTCTACAATTACCAATTCGCCTTTGTTGTTGACTGTTTCGGTTTTACCCATCAGCTGGTCTGTAATCCACCAATCTAGCACTCGACCACGGAAAAAGCCGCCGTACTTATAACGGCGGCATTGCAAATTCCGCATACTTGCTTGAAACACCGGATACCACAGCCAAAAAAAAGCGCTAACTACCCCCAGCACAAATACTATTGAAGCAAACTCAAGCTTGAAAATGAATGTCACAAGCAAAATAACAACTACGGCAACTACAGAAATTAACAGCCGTTGCAAAAAATTTGAGAACTTCCCCCAGTAGTACTTGTACTGCAAACCAGTGGCAATTAGGGGGACAACTTGTTCAAATTTCTGGCGAGTCAGTGGTACTAACATGAGTGCTGAGTGATGAATGCTGAAGAATTGGTTTAAAGTAGCTTTTCTAATCCATATACTAACGACTTTAGCGCTAAGACTTTGCGAATCGCTAATAGCACTCCTGGCATATAACAAGCGCGATCGCTCGTATCATGTCGTAAAGTATAAATCTGTCCCGGTGCGCCAAAAATAACTTCCTGATGGGCAATCAATCCTGGCAAGCGAATGCTATGAATTCTAATCCCTTCTTCTGCTATACTGCCCCTGGCTCCTGGTAATTTCTCCGTTTCTTCTACAAGAGCAGGGTTAAAAGTTTTACCCAATTCTCCTAGTAACTGCGCCGTTTGAATGGCAGTACCACTGGGAGCATCAGCTTTTTGGTTGTGATGCAGTTCGATAATTTCCACATGGTCAAAATATTGGGAGGCTATGACTGCGGCTTGTTGCAACAGCACCATGCCAATGGAGAAGTTAGGAATAATTAGACAACCAGTGCTAGCTTTGTCGGCAAAGTCTGCCAACTCTTGAATTTGTTCTGGACTTAACCCAGTGGTGCCCACTACAGGACGAATGCCGTAAGCGATCGCACTGCGAATATTGTCATAAACTGAATTGGGATGGGTAAAGTCTACAATCACCCCTGGAGGAGACTGTCTATCGCCAGCCACATACCCCAACATCGGTTCTAATTGATTGGTAATTGGCACTTCCAGGGGTTCGCTTAAACCCGCCAACTCTCCAGCATCTTTATCTTGATGTTCGGGACTGTGGTCAATTGCACCCACTAGGTTTAAGTCAGGCGCAAGCGCCACCGCTTTAACCACCTCACGTCCCATTTTACCAGCAGCACCGTTAACAATAACCGGGATAGGAGCTTGATTCGTCATAGGTCGAGAAATACTTTTTGAGTCAACAAGGGAATTGTAAAGACTTTGGTGATCTAGTAGCTAGTTTCTCAAATCTTTGGCTTAATTCCGACTACCCTGATTTGTGCAGCTAATCGCTCAGTTTTTCTATTCCCCAAAGCACATCGGTTCTCATTTTCATCTCACTATCTTAGCCAGTAAACCGTTTTATTTTCCCTACTTCATTTACCACACCTTCAAAAATAATCCCATGCTGTCCCTGATAAAAGCTATCAGTCTTTTTTTGTCAAGTCTACTTGAGTATTTGTAATATTTCTGTTAAATTTATTTACATAACTTAGCAAAGACCTAACTTAACTATATAACTGGTGTTAGCTAAGAAAAAAAGATTTCGGTATCGCTATATCTAATCGACATTTGGACATCTCCCATCTACCTCGGCTATCAAGTCGGGGTTTTTTGTCTTCTCAATTAGCCATTCTTTAGTCATCTTTGAGATGACTTGGCGGGTGATGCTTCAGGCGTGAGATTGGAAATTACGTATTTGAATAATTGTGGAATATTGGCTTGACCACAAGTCCGCCTCAGAATTCATTCTGAGGCTTATAGCTCAAGTCAGCTCAACCCGGATTTCTCACAAAGCTTGAAGAAATAGGGGTCAAAAACTGCCAAAATGCATATTGCACAACAATTCCACCGGTTTGAAGTATGGCCCCAAATAAAAACGATTGTATCCCGGAACAGTTTATATTTGAATAAGTAAAATCATGTCCAGTGGTAGTTAATTTAAAGGGTGAGCCTGTAACATTAGACTTATCCGGAAATGAGAACTTTATTTGGCTGAAACCTAGCTCTGGAGAGGGTTTTAGAGGTTCCTGTTTTATATAAGCTAAAAAGTCAGCTATGTAAGGGTTTCAGCTATTTTGAGGTTTATTTGTGGATAGGTCTATTTGATGTAGGATTAACCTTAATTGCGGAAGTGGACAGAAAAAGAGAAATAACATCGCGGCTGGCATTTCCAAACACATGACCCCTCACAAAATCCGTCACAGCGGCATTACTGACAGCCTTGAGGTATCAAATGAGGACTACCGCAAAGTGCAAAGTCTCAGCCGCCACGCCGACCCCAGAACTGTGATGATTTACGATGACAACCGCAAACAGTATCAGGCGGAACTTAGCAGCAAGCTGGCTCAACGGGTGGGCAAGCGCAAGTCTTCATGAAGTTTTTGTAGGTTTCAACACATTTTCAAAGGACTTTGTGAATAGTTTTAACAAGTAAATATTGAACTCATGCTCACTCAATCAATCACCCCTATTCGCTTGCTGCGGGATTCATTAATATCAGTTATACCAATTTATACTTCACTACTTGTCTTTATAATTCCTGGATTCATATTTTCTTTATTGCAATTTGTAATTCCTAAAATATGGTTTACTGTACTAGCGAATTTATATTTTTTATCTATAGGTACTATTTTTAATGTAGCGCTAATATTTTTTGCATATAAAAAATTAAATCAAGAAGAAGTCACTATTTATCAAGCCCTGCAAAAAGCGACTGAGAAGTTTTCGGAAATCCTTATTTTCGAGATTTTCCAAGTTTTATTGCTATTATTCTTCTTCCCTCGTTTATACTTTGGGGACTATTTAATTATCATTAAAAACTATCCAGCACCAGATGCAGTACAACGATGTTGGTTATTAACAAAAGGTTATGGGTGGCGAATTTTTGGGAATTTATTAATAATAAATATCATCCAGCAAATATTAAATTTTATCGGTAGCTTAATTACTGCATCCATATTTGGAGTTTCAGTTTGGGAAGTTAATAGTGATGCACTATCCGCCACTAATGCGGCATTTATTGTTAATAATTTCTTCCAAATACCTATTTATTACTTCATATATAGACCATTATCTAAAGTATTCGTGACATTAATGTTTGTTAGATTATTAGCTAGAGATAAAAGAAAATTAGGTTCATCTGTTATGTAGAGATTGCATATAATAAACAAAATCAGCAAATTCACCAGGTTCAAATATCTCACCATAATCTCTAGGATAACGAAGAGGATTGGGATTATCTGGTGTCTCCAATTGTGTATAAATATAATCGCACTCTACCCCGTCAAGCTTAGTTGAACTTATAATATTACAGTCTGGAATATAAGCGCCAGTTAAACAAGCACCAGTTAAATTTGTTTGTTCGAGTTGAGTTTTGACGAGCTTTGCTCCAGAGAGATTAGCATCTTGCAAATTAGCGTAACTTAGGTCTGTACCAATAAAACTCGCATCTGCCAAATTAGTACCAGATAAGTTTAGACCGCGCAGGGATAGGTCATCGAAGTTTTTGTCCTGTCCCAAGCCTGTTATTATTAATTGTCTTATTTGTGAAGACTTAAAATAACTTTCTCTAACATAGGCAAGTTCGAGTTCTTTCGTATGAAACCATGAAGTACGTGTAAGGTTAGCATCACTAAAATCTACGCTTTTAACCTTTGCCTCAGAAAAATTGGCATCAGTTAGATTAGCCCCTCGAAAACTTGTACCCTTCATCCAAAAACTCGTAGCAGCAACGGCAGCATTCACAACGAAAGTATATTTCTCATTTCCGTTGATGGCTTGCCAACCTACGTATACACCTAGTCCAGCAATGCTTGTAAGTATCAGCGCACTCCCAGCAGAATTAAGTTCTGTTTGTTGATTCAGGATTAAAAACAAAAACCAAATTGGAATCCAACATAAGCCTACTGTTAAAGCCAATGCTTTATTGACAATCTTACCTAAAGCTATTCCTACAGCTTCAGCCAGAATCAAACCCACAGCTGCAACTAGAACACAAATAATAGCCAAAACAATGTCTCTATTCAGATCAAAACCTTTTGAACTGAATACGGACTCAAGCCATGCCTTAAATTTAGCATCAGGGACACCAGAGATTTTCGTTGTAGAATTTTTGAAACCGAATATTATTAACCAACCAAAAAATCCAACAAACACGCCTGAAGTTATAGTCAAGCGAGTACCCCATTTCCCAAGAAAACTTAAAGCTCCTAACCTAGCACTACTACAACCAATCATCAAGGCTATAATTCCAGCTATTGCTAAAATTGTCTTTGTAACCCAATCCCAAATAGAGGGTAATCCTATGGCTGCACCTAGAGCTGAGGTACCTGTTACAACTAAAGTGACAGATCCTAAGCTTGTCTCAATACCTTGACGGAGGATTACAACACAGATAACCGCAAACAGTAGAAGCGCACTTATAGCAAAAATGTAAGTTGCTTCGTTAATAGGAGTTATGAGAAAGGTTTGTAGGTAATACCCCATAATGATTGCGCCAATGCCTGATGAGAGCGATAACAGCATTGAGCAAAATATTAACCACATTTCTCGATAACTTTGCAGTCCTGCGGTGGTATGTGTAAAGTTAGTACCAACAAGAATAGCATCGGTAAAATCTGCACCTCGAATATTTGAATAGCTAAAATCTGCACCCGTTAAATCTTGCCCTTTAAAAGATTTACCCTGCAAATTCGCACGGCTGAAATTAAGAGTGCGTTCCGAACGCAATGCATTTAACCTTGATTGGACAGGTGTGGGAGTGGGCAACCTTACACCTGCAATTCGGATTTGGTTATCTGCACCCACCAATTCCTTCAAATGCGCGGTTGCTACTTCAATATTTCCACGCACAAAAGCTGCTATACCGCGAGCATACGTTAACAAAGATTGAAACTCAGGCAGTGACAATGCTAAATTCTCCAACAAAGACAACATACGTAGAATTTCAGCCGGATTATCAAAATTTAGCTGAGAAAACGTTAATGCTAACTCGTAGGTGGTTTTGTGGGGACGAGTGTAGGCTAATGCTGCCCATCGCTGCGCTTTTGCAAAATTTTGAATATAAGGCTCGTCACTCTGCAAATGTTGACGAATGTGGTCTAGTAAGAAATTTGATAACTCTTCAATTCGTGTTTGACCAAAACAATCATCTTCTTGCAGACGATTTAGCAACTCGCTTCGCACCGTTGCGTCCATCTGGTATAGTTCATACCCAACTTCGTTACATAGGCTTGAAAGTAACAAATCGGCTACAGCAAACCAAGGAATATTTAGGGCTTGACCACGGATATCCTGCCGAAAGTTAATCCACAAAGAGTAAAGTAGATCCGAGGTAAGTACCAACGGCAAAGCAGCGTGATATGCCAGCAGGAGATGTGCTTGACCAAAGCGTTTTTCAAAAGACGCAATCCGTCGAGCAGCAATACCGGGTTTTAGGCTAGAGGTAACTGTCATACAACCAATTTATTTTCAAAGTTTCGATACCCCAAAATGTCCAGATTGACCGCGTAGGACAGAAATCGCACTATATAAGCCTTGGCGACTTAATTCAAACATCGCCACCAATCGAGCAATTTCACCTGCGGTAGTGCCAAACCAACGATAACGAGGCATTGGATTGAGCCAAGCAATATGACGAACCTGCTGTCTGAGTTGCTCTAAAAACTGTGCAGTTACTTCCCTTCGCTCTGGGTTTAACCCACCTCTGGCAGCACCGGCATCGCTAAATATCAAGGCAGAAGTATAGGGAAAACGCAGGCTGTTTAAAATATCGTCAATTTTTTCTGGCATTTGATAGTAGCGATCGCGGTAAAGGTAATCAATTGGACAATTATGGAAGTAATAAATATTTGTATCTTCCAAACGTCCGCCTCGGATGGCAGTTTCTGCTAATTGGTGCGATAAATTTTGAAATGGCATCATCGAACCATCTTGATCGATAAACAGCAACAGCTTACTCCGGTTCACACGACGCGGCACAATCACAGGTTCAACCAATACTCCCTGTCTGCTAATCTGCTCAATTGTTGCCTCGACATCAAGTTCTGTTGGTACTCCTTCTCGAAGCATACGGCGTAGATAACGCCAACTCTGTTTCATTTGGCGACGGGTTAGTGGAGGATATTCAGTTATTTGAATAAAGCGGTTGAGAGGTTTTACAGTTTCTGCTTGGGAAGTTTTTTGTTGAGCTTCTAGTACTTTTTTCTCGTTGTTTGTATTTCCTAAAGCTTCAGATGAACTTTTCTCTGGCGTTATATTTTCTGGCTCAGAAGGTAGGGAGTTTTGAACAGCATTAGGTTCTGTATTTTCCCTTAATAAAATAATACAGGCAATGGCGAGAGTAATAGCAAAACCCATAAAGGATGGTGATTCTAGTATAAAAAGCAAGATTGAAGTTTCTTTGACATCGCTATCTACCTTAATCTCGAAATTCTGCGACATCATAGCGCCGTGGTTATCGGTTACTCGAAGCTCTACAGAATAACTTTTTGGTTTCTTTTGAGGTGATTTTCCATCTGATGAAACTGCTGTTTCATCTTTGCAATTACCAACATTGTTTCCTTCAATACCAGATAGTGTAGCTGTTCCGTTTTGATCATTTTTAAAAGTTAACCACGAAGGGTAGCGTACCGCCTCTATTGTGACAATATCACCTTTATCAACATCATGAGCCTTGATAATATATTTGTAAGGGTTTCCTTTTTCGATCTGCGTCTCAGGTCTGCTAGTAAAGATAGGGACGTGATTTGAATGCCAAACTCTGACAGCAATTCCGAATATAAGAATAAAAATTCCTACTGGAATTACATAATCCCGCAGTAAAATCAAATACTTATAAATTTGGAAGGATTTATGCCCTTCTTCAGGAGTATTTTCTTTTGGAGATTTTTCAAAGATTAAAGTAGACGAAGTGAGCAGTATGGAAGGGTTAATTGACTCAATATTAGGAAAAATAATTTTTTCAAAATGATAATCAAATAATTGTTTATCTTGTTTCGATTTAACCCATAGAGTACGGCATAATCTAGCTAAGGCAGCTTTGTTTTCAATGCCATAACCTGCTTGCAATGCCTTTAAAACTGCTTGATAATCATCTACTCCAAGCGGTAATCCAGCTTTGCGTAATTGAGTAAATAGTTCTAGGAGAGGAAGATTATCCATTTAGGAGAAACTCAAAAATAAGGCTCAGAGGCTGGAACTTATAAATAGCTAAGAGAATTATTTGAGATAACGTTTATGGTCATCCCAATTTTTCAGTAAGACACCTGCAAATGGAATTTTACCTGACAATTTCGCCAAAATCTCATCTTGAGGATATCGACGAAGCACATAAAGCCAGTCAATTAATTCGCTAGTGGTAACTTTTTTTCCAGCCTCACCTTTGTCTTTCTGCATTTCTTCACGTAATTCCAAAAAGCGGTCTATAGCTTTTCTTACTAATGCTTCTGATTCCGCAGGAAAGCGAGCATTGATGATAGAAAGCAGTCTTTCTTGATTCGGAAAATCAACGTAATGAAATAAACAACGTCGTAGAAATGCGTCAGGTAAGTCTTTTTCGTCATTACTAGTAATAAAGACAATAGGGGGAATATTTGCCTTAATCATCTGGCGAGTTTCGTCAACAACAAAACAAAGCTGATCTAACTCCAGTAGTAAATCATTTGGAAAGTCAATATCAGCCTTATCAATTTCATCTATTAAAACTACTGTAGGTTTTTCAGAAAGAAATGCTTCTCCTAATGCTCCCCAGGTGATGTATGTTGAAGGTTGATTAATTCGTTGTTTTTCCTCTGGCGTTAGGCTATTAGAAGCTGCAAGTTGAGCATCCCGTAAACGTCCAACAGCATCGTAGTTATATAAACCATCTTTTGCTCGACTTGTAGATTTTATATACCAGGCTTTTAAATCAAGTCCTAATTCATAAGCAACTGCTCTAGCTAACTGGCTTTTACCGCATCCAGGTTCTCCTTTTAGCAGCAAAGGACGTTGCAAGCATATCGCAAGATTAACTGCCTCTACTAATTCAGAATCAGGTAAATAGGGATATAACAGTTGACCTGTCTGAGGGTCGCATTCTCCTGGCTCAGGCTGGACTAAGCCTGTATATTCAGATACATGATTGCTCAACAAATTTTTAACCATTCCTCAAGCCATTCACATTCACATAAATTACATATTTCCCGAAATGCTGGTATTGGCATACCAGCCTCACTGTTTTTTAGAATTGTTTGTATTACTTGATCTATATTTTCTACTAGTTGATCTGGCAAGTAAACAAATTCACGATTAATCCAATCTCGCAAAGCAGTATCAGAAAAAAGTTTTAATATAGGTAGTTTGACAGGTATATAACAACTCCAAGTTTGCTCAAAAATTTCAGCAAACGAAACGTTCCAGCTTTGGCTTTCAACAAAGCTTTCGTTATCTATTAAAAACATTAGTAATTTGAAGTTAGTCTGGGAGGCAACACTTTGAGCTTTAGTAGCAAGTGGCAACCAAAATTCCTGTATTAGTTCCTGTAATAGCTGTTCACCCATGAATTCCACATTATCAACGACAATGTAAATATTTTTAGTTGTCCACGACTTAAATACTTTCTCCGCAATTAAATCTGGAGAATCTTTAATTTCTCCAAAGTGGCGACCTAATTCCCTCCACATTGTTTGAGAATTTGGATTATAAACAAGACAGTCGAGGTCAACCAATACGGGTCTATCTGAAACTCTACGAATTTCTTTAAGTAATCGATTAGCTAACCAATGTTGTCCATAATCTTGAGAACAGCCGTGAATCATAAACGCTGCTATTTGTTGCCTTCTAATAAATCTCGAAAATAGCTGTTCTTGCTCTGTGTAGTCTAATCTCTGTAGCAGGTAATAGAGTTGCTGATTCTTGATTTGACGAATTTGCCAATCAAGTTCCTCTCGCTTTTCCTTTGCTTGTTTAAGTAACTGTTCATATTGGAGACTTCTAGTTACATCCGTTTCAATTGCTAGAGCGCTACCTAATCTATTTATCTTTTCTATTAATATGCTGTAATCATGCTGTAATCCTTCAAGATTATTGTCAAAATTTTGATTAGAAAGCATCGAACTTTTAATAAATAGCTATTACTATCCGTCTGATTCAATTTATATTCACTGAAGTTTATTGTTTATAATTTCAAGCTGTTCATCAAGACGCTTGCATTCTAATTGAGTCCGTTCAATCTGTTTTTCTAACTTAAAACAAACAGCTTCGTCCGTCTCAATCGCTATAGTATTTCTTAAACGTCGTAGTTTTTCATTGAATAAGTCGTATTGTTGCTGTAATCCTTCACGCTCTTTTTCTAACTGACGACGTTGCCAGCTATCCAAGTTGCTATGTTTAGATGTTATATATTTGACAGTAGCAGATAATTTCGGACTTTTCTTTAATACGGGAGTTAAATGTGCCGGAATTCCTGCCATACGGATAGAATTACGCCCCCACTTGTAAGCAAACTCAAAGTCACGTCCCCCACCTAAAGCATCGTAAAACCCAAAAGCAAATTCGAGAGCAGCATTATCCCCAATAGGCTGATTCATACCAATTACGTAGGAAATATGCTGAGCAATTGCTTCTGCCTGAATCTCGGAGTAACAGGCGTTCAAAATTACACACTCTATCTCCGAGGCAACTAGTTCAAACAAACCTGCTAATGATTCAGCATCAACAAACTTAGTTTTTCCAACTTCATCCTCAAAAACAAGACCATCTTCCCCGCTACCATGTCCCGAAAAGTGAACTATCTCAGGATTCACCTCTAAAATCGCACGTTGAACATCTCTTGGACGAACTGCCCACCGTTGCACCAAAGCAAAGCGATCGCGGTGTTGCGATCGCCGCAAACTTTCACTAATGTCGCGCACTTCCTGATCTAATCGCAGCGAAGTTGTACCTTTAGGATTTGCTGTCAGAATCAAAATGGTTTTCATCGGGATACCATTAATACTCATATGAAATCGATAGACTCGTAAGTAAGTACAGATTCTTTTTGTTTAGTTAATAAGGCTTCAATTCGCCCCTGTACTAAACTCGAAGCTCGAAATATCGGCACTCCTTCTACTAGCTCAATGCGGACAGCACCATCTAATGGCAAACTGTTGGGCAAGTATGAGAATTTCATAGGTAAATTAGTTGTCATGGCATCTATCTCAAAATATACAGTCTTTATTTGAGTAGGGGAAATGTCAGAAATTACTTTCTCCAAACTGTAGGTGAGAGAATTTTGGGTTCCTTGGCATCTAAATACTATTTCCACAATGGTTAAAAATCTTCCAGTCAGCTTGAGATGACTTTTGCTATTAGCCTTAGAATTCATTGCCAGGCGGGTAGGCGATGTCTACGACAACCTACGCTTACGCATTTCCCACCACTTGCGATACATCAGGGAGTCAGGGAGTATCTGCCGATATTTGAGCATTTATCCCTCCCCATCTAATGCGTCATCTGAAGCGTCCCAGTTGGTGGGAGAATAAAAACGAGAAATGATGCAAGCATTGTGTGATCTCCAGCCCAAAGGAATCTCTAGAAATGTGGAAACGAATTGTATTAATTTTACTATTGGTGTTGAGCTTCAGCTTGACTAATTCTGGAGTAGCGGCTGCGGCTGGACTCAAAAGCTTTGTAGACACTAGTGATGGCTATCAGTTTTTATATCCTAACGGCTGGCTGCCAGTTAAAGTTGCCAACGGGCCAGACGTGGTTTTCCACGATTTGATTGAGGTGTCTGAAAATGTTTCGGTTGTGATTAGCCCAGTTCCAGAAGGCAAAACTTTGTCAGAATTAGGAACCCCAACAGAAGTAGGATATAAATTAGGAAAAGCTGCTCTCGCGCCTCCTGACTCTGGTCGTTCGGCTGAATTAATCAATGCCGCGCAGCGAGAAGTAGACGGTAAAATATACTACCTTTTAGAATATGAGGTTAAACTCCCCAATCAACAGCAACGGCATAACATCGCCAGCGTCGCTGTTAGCCGTGGTAAACTTTTTACGTTCAACGCCTCAATTCCTGAAAAACGCTGGCAGAGAGTTAAACGAATGATTGATGAGGTTGTCAATTCTTTTTCTGTTTATTAATTGGGGAAAGGGGAATGGGGAATGAGGGAGATGAGGGAGATGAAGAGAAAGAACCAATGCCCAATGCCCAATGCCCCATGCCCAATGTCCAGTTACCAAGTTTTTCAGATCATGAAAATTCCACCTTTTGTACTTGCCTCAGCTTCCCCAGCCCGTCGCCGCTTGCTGCAAACTGTTGGTATTGAAGCGATAGTTCGACCAAGTGACTTTGATGAGTCGCAAATTGAACTAAGTGATCCAGCAGAATTAGTCAAAACTCTTGCCCGATACAAGGCGGAAACTGTAGCCCCGCAGTTTGAATCCTCTTTGATTATGGGTTGTGATTCAGTTTTGTCGATCAATGGTGAAATTTACGGCAAACCAGCAGACATCTCGGAAGCGATCGCTCGTTGGCAGACAATGCAAGGTAACTTTGGCGACTTGTACACAGGTCATGCCTTAATTGACATAAACCAAAACCGTACTTTAGTCAAGTCTCAAGTCACAAGAGTTTACTTTGTTCAAATGAGTGACAAGGCAATTAAAGCCTATGTTGCCACAGGTGAACCTCTCAAGTGTGCTGGGGCCTTTGCGATTGAGGGTTTTGGTAGTTTCTTCGTGGAAAAAATCGCCGGTTGTCACAGCAATGTAATTGGACTCAGTTTACCCCTGCTGCGGCAGATGCTAGGGGAATTGGGATACGATGTCACCGATTTCTGGCAATAGTCATTAATCATTAGTAAATGCCCAATGCCCAATGCCCAATGCCCAATGCCCATAAAGTGTTTGCTTATATTGCAGTCGATAACAGGTGTGGCACGACAGGTTGTAGACTGGCTACTAGATCGCATTCCCAACTAGAATATGTCATTTACTTCTATGCCCTCGCTGCGTGAGCAACAACATCCCCTAATTCGTCAGCTAGCTGATTGTATTGAGGCAGCTTGGCATCAGCACCTGGATTTATCGCCCTACCATTTGCCTGATGAGTTGGGGTATGTGGAAGGTAGACTAGAAGGCGAAAAACTGACGATTGAAAATCGCTGCTATCAAACGCCCCAGTTTCGGAAAATGCACTTGGAACTGGCAAAAATCGGAAATATGCTGGATATTTTGCACTGCGTCATGTTTCCCCGTCCAGAATACAACCTGCCAATGTTTGGTTGCGATTTAGTTGGGGGTAGAGGTCAAATTAGTGCAGCGATCGCAGACCTTTCTCCGATTCACGTAGAGCGTACCTTACCAGAATCTTATACTTCTGCACTGACACAGCTAACAGTGCTTAACTTTTCTCAACCTCGTGAATTACCTGAATGGGGAAATATTTTTTCGGATTTTTGCATCTTTGTGCGCCCCAGTTCCCCAGAAGAAGAAACAATGTTTCTCGCGCGTGTGCGAGAATTTTTAGATATTCATTGCACCCAAGCGATCGCTTCTAGTCGAGTTTCAGTTGAACAAGTCACACAAAATCTCGCCGGACAACACAACTACTGCACCAAACAGCAGCAAAACGACAAAACCCGCCGCGTACTAGAAAAAGCCTTTGGCCCAGCTTGGGCAGAACATTACATGACCACAGTTTTATTCGACCTGCCCAATTAAGGTGAATTCTAGTAATAAAATTACCATAACCGTTGGTTTAAACTCCGCTCAGGGAACATTTATCAAACTGAAGTTGCTCAAGCTGTTTTGTCGTGAGATGACCCTGACGCAAATAGTCGTAACTCTCACACAAAAACCCCGCAGCTCCACAAGCCCGATCATAAATGCGATCGCCAATCTGCGGTTTCACCACCTGAATAATCGCTCGAATCAACGGACGCGACGTGTAATACTCACCGCCATTGCGCCCCGCATTCCCCATATTTTTGATTTTGGCTTCATAGAGATGGGATAGCTGATGTTTCTCCTGTTGCGATCGAAACCTTAGCTGATCAATATATTCCAGCGCATCTCGCAGACTATAGCCACTAGAGGGTTGACCTTAGCTTGGTTTGCGAGACTCACAGTTCACCATCTGTAGGCTCTGTTACGTTTTCGCGTAACGGATAAATGTAGAATTCATTCAAAGAGAGTTTAATGGAGTCCCAAAACAGCAACAGAGAGAGTATTAAGGTCTTTGAAGCGAATATCACAAAATGGTTTGTTGTCTTGGTAGGTGCAAGCAACTAGAGACAACTAACTCATTGATCAGAAAGTTAAGCAAACTCTAATGTTAGGAATACCCAAGTTGACAGATATTTTTTAGTTAATCGTTGATTGACTTAAGGAAGACTAACTTTTGTAGCAAGATTGTATCCAGCAAAGGCAACAGTCTATTTTTGATGTTTTTTTTCAATTTTGTGGCTAACTGTAGCCATACTGAATGTAGCAGTACAATACCGCATTATACCAATTTTGGATTTTGTGTAGAGACGCGATATATTACGTCTCTATATCTGGATTCATACTGCTTGTGAATTCTACTAACTGCGATGTCTACGACGGGCGTAGATGCAGCACTCATGTCTCAATAATACTCAGAGTTATTGAATAGCCAGCTACTATAGCGCTTCTCAGTTTCAATACATACCTAACCCCAACCCCTTCTCTACTAGCGTTGGGAGTAAACCCCAAAGCCTCTCTCCTAAAAGGAGAAAGGAATGGAAGTTAAGTAAGTGTATTGCATACAAACGAGCACAGACGCGGAGCAGTGAGGGAGACGCCAAGACAACGAGCGTCTTGCGTTAGCGTTCGCGTAGCGTCTCGTAGAGAAGCGGTAGCGACGTAGGAGCGTCACCCGTGGGGCTTGTCGTCAGAAATCGCTATAGAAAACACCATTTTGCAAAGCCATAGTGGTGAGCGTTCATCACACAATAAATTTTAAGCCATACCTAGCTTTAAACCACTGTTATTTGTCCTAAGCGGCTGGCTGTTGATTAAAAACCCTTTTATTTTTACTTCCATCAGCACAATTCAGGTAAACGGACAACATACTATGTCAAGGGTGACTGAAAAGCCAAAGCCAAGTGAGCAGCCACTTAATCGTGAACAACCTAAGATTTGGTGGGGTATCGCTGTAGCTGTGCCAGTAGTAATCGCTGCTGGGATACTAGGTACAGCTAAAATCGAGCAGTTGAGAAAACTAACCACATCCGTACCCATAATGCCATCTACCAATAGCATTAGTGCTGTAGGGCGTTTGGAACCGCGAGGCCAAGTTGTTAAGTTGTCCGCCCCATCGTCAGGATTAGCGCCATCGTCACGAATTCAGCAACTTCTGGTGAGAGAAGGTGAACAGGTAAAGCAAGGTCAAATTGTGGCAATTTTGGACAACCGCGATACCCAAATAGCCGGACTAGAAGAGGCAAAAGCCAAAGTGCAAGAAGCTCGTGCGAATTTAGCGCAAGTCAGAGCCGGATCTCCAAGAGATATTCAAGCCCAAAGAGCAGTTATTGCTCGCCTACAAGCCCAGTTACTGGGGGAAAGGGATGCTCAACAAGCAACGATCGCCCGGATTGCAGCTCAGTTAAGTGGGGGTAAACTCGTCCAACAAGCAACAGTAAATCGCCTAGAAGCTGAACTTAGTGGGCAAAGAGAAGTTCTGAGAGCAACGCTTACACGTATTAAAGCCGAACAACGCAATGCCCAAGTCGATGCCGGACGCTATGATTTTTTATACAGAGAAGGTGCGATTTCTCAGCAAGAGCGAGACAGAAGACGCTTGAGTGCAGTAAGTTCTAATCAGCAGGTTGCTGAAAGTCAAGCTACCTTGAAGCAGACATTGGCAACCCTGCGACAGCAAATTGCTGAGGCTAGAGCCAACCAAATCCAAAATTTAGCAACTTTGCAACAGCAGCTAATCGAAGCCAAAGTTAACCGCGATAAAACTTTAGCAACTTTGCAAAGACAAATCGATGAAGAAAAGGCCAAACTAAACAAAATTTTAGATGTTAGTCCTACTGATGTGCAAGTAGCACAAGCCCAAGTTAGTAATGCGATCGCAAATATCAGAAAAGCCGAAGCAGAACTGAGATTGAGCTATGTTCAAGCACCAATCGCCGGAGAGATTTTAAAGGTTTACACCAAGTCAGGCGAAGCGATCGGTGCAAATGGTATTGCTGAAATTGGACAAACCAGTCAAATGTTTGTGATTGCTGAAGTCCCCGAAGACAGTATTGGGAAAGTGCGTATTGGTCAAAATGCTACTATCAGCAGCGATAATGGAGCATTTAGCGGTGAATTAAAGGGAACTGTCACTGAAATTGGCAGAAAAATTGGTAAAAAAGATGTGCTGAATACAGATCCAGCAGCAGATGTCGATGCCAGAGTCGTAGAAGTGAAAATTGCTCTGCCTCCAGCAGATAGCCAGAAAGTTTCTGGTTTAACTTACGCTAAAGTTGTTGTCGAAATTAATAACTAATTCCGTTATAGGTGAGCAGCAATACCAATTTAGGATTTGATATTTTGGATTGTAAATGTTCTTAATTACGAATTACGAATTATCTTAACTGTGCTTGGATGCCTAGAAAATGAATCAAAGAATACCTCTGTCGTGGCTACAACTGACAAGGGAAAAAACTCGCCTAGCTGTGGCTTTAGCAGGAATTGCTTTTGCTGATATTTTAATGTTTATGCAACTCGGTTTCCGAGATGCTTTGTATTATAGTAACGTTCGATTTCATAATAGCTTGCAAGGCGATATTGTTTTAATTAATAGTCAATCTAGCGCTGTTCTGGCGATGAGGAGCTTTTCTCAAAGACGGTTATATAAAGCTTTAGAGTTACCCGCAGTACAATCAGTACATCCGATATATTTAGACTATACAACTTGGAAAAATCCTGTAACAGGACGTCCTCGTAGTATCCTTGTTTTTGGAATGAACCCAGAAACTAACATAGTTAACTTACCTGGAGTTCAGGAGAGTTTAGATAAACTTAAACTGCCAGATGTAGTTTTATATGACCGTTCTTCTAGGCTGGAATATGGGCCAATTGCTGCTGATTATGAACAAGGAAAGACTGTAACAGCAGAAGTGCGAAGGCGACGAATTAAAGTAGTGGGACTATTTACATTAGGTGCATCATTTGGTGCAGATGGTAATTTAATTACCAGTGATATTAACTTTATGCGGATATTTCCTAATCGTCAGCAAGGATTAATTGATATTGGGTTGATTAGATTAAAACCAGGAGCGAACCCTAAAGTTGTTGCCCAAGAATTACGAAAGTATTTACCTAAAGAGGTAAATGTTTTAACTAAGCAAGAATTTATTGATTTTGAGCGGAATTATTGGGCAAATAGTACAGCTATTGGGTTTATTTTCACATTAGGAACTGTCATGGGTTTCATTGTGGGGACTGTAATTGTTTATCAAATCCTTTATACAGAAGTTGCAGATCACCTAGCTGAGTATGCTACTCTCAAGGCCATAGGCTATACACAAAACTATTTATTGACAGTCATCCTTCAAGAGGCTTTACTGTTAGCAGTTTTAGGATATTTCCCGGGAATAGTTTTTACTTTATTTATGTATAAAAGTGCCAGAGAAGCGACACTTTTGCCAGTTTTTATGAGTTTTGATCGTGCAATAATGGTGTTATTTTTGACTATGATGATGTGCATTATTTCTGGTGCGATCGCAGTCCGAAAATTACGTTCTGCCGATCCAGCAGATATCTTTTAATTAATTCAAGATTAATTAAAAGATATTGTTGATAATCAGAGTTTACAATTAAGAAACATTAATTTCTGATAGGCACTACAGTTCCGTCTCGGAACTGCTAACTTATAGCTAACAAATTTATGATCAGACAAGAACCTGTAATTGCCATTAAAAATCTCAATCACTACTATGGCAAAAGCGCACTGAAAAAACAGATATTATTTGATATCAACCTAGAAATTTATCCTGGTGAAATTGTAATTATGACCGGGCCATCAGGTTCAGGTAAAACAACATTACTGAGCTTAATTGGTGGTTTGCGGTCTGTACAAGAGGGAAGTTTAAAATTTTTAGGTGAAGAACTTGTTGGCGTCAGTCAAAACAAACTGGTGCAGATGCGACGCAACATTGGTTATATTTTCCAAGCTCACAATTTGCTAGGGTTCTTGACAGCGAAGCAAAATGTGCAAATGGCAGTAGAATTGAATAATAATATTTCTCAAACAGAAGCAGTGGCTAAGTCAAAAGCCATGCTGGGGTCAGTTGGTCTAGAAGAACGAGTAGATTACTACCCAGACAATCTTTCTGGTGGACAAAAACAAAGAATTGCGATCGCTCGCGCCCTAGTGAATCGTCCTCCACTGGTGCTAGCAGACGAACCAACAGCAGCATTAGATAAACAATCAGGACGCGATGTTGTGGAAATAATGCAAAGTCTAGCCAAAAATCAGGGAACTACTATCTTATTAGTGACACACGACAACCGCATTTTAGACATAGCCGATCGCATTGTAGAAATGGAAGATGGTCTTTTAACCCGTAATTCCCCAAATACAGGTATTCAGTCATGATTCCAAAATGAAAAATCATAACTCAATAAATAAGCTGTTACCCAAATAAACATAGCCTATTTACTCATAAAAGTTGTCCTACCTTGCACAAAGCTTCTATGTCATTGGTCATTTGTATCTACAAAGGACAAATGACAAATGACAAATGACTAATAACTAATGACTAATAACTAATGACAGCCATAATTATTATCTAGTCGAGCCTGATTTTTTCATTCCAGGTGGCTTTGGCTGAATTGGAGTATTTGGTTGACGACTAGTGCGAAAAGTCACATTCACGCCTTCATTCGATTGCTCCAGCACCAGTAGAGGCGTAGGTTTAGCCTTTTGATCCCAATGCATGGTAGCAATCCGACCTTGAATTATTGGTTGCCAACTATCTTCGTTTTCTATCGGGCTTAGATAAGTTTCTATACAGTCAATAATTTGACTAATAGTTGCAGAAGTCGCTTGCGTCGGTAACTTCGTTAACCGAATTTGAATGCGAAACAGCACTCGCTTGGCAGAGTTCCCTGGACTACCAGTCTCATATTCTACATCAAAAATTTCATCTACTTGCCGTCCAGTGCTATTAGCAATTCCGACTGATCCAAGTTGTGCTTGATTTGGACGTAGGGCTTGAGTAATTTTATCTTTGATCTGAATCTTCACTTGATTAAGGATTGCAAAATGAAACACCTCCTCTGCCATCCGCATTCGCAGATAATCTAGGTTAAAGTCCCGTGAGTTGACCAAATCGGGATTAGTTTCCATTTTGCGAATTGTTTCCAGCGCCAGCTTAAATTTTTTCTCTAGTTCTCGCGCACGGAATTGTTCAAACTTAAGTTTTTTCTCTAGCTTATTGATCTGGAGCTTACTATACACAATCAAAGCAATCACCGCTAAAGCCAGTCCTCCAGAGGTTACTACCATTATTGGTAGTATTTGAGGATTACTTGCTGGCACTTCCTGGAACGGCTTTTTAGTCTTTGTTTCGGAGGATTGGGCAAGAAAGATCGAAGTGGGCATGGTTGGGAAACTGAAAAACTTGACTCCTGATGTTTAGGATGCCCAAATCTTGAATGCCATCTTGCTGTATGATTAATATTCTTTACAGCCTTTTACAAACGGCTTATGTCCAGACACCAGAGCCTCCGTGCCCTGTCTGAGGTTTTATCTACTAGCCTGAGCAATATTCGTCTGATAGCCACAGATATGGATGGCACCCTAACTAGACGAGGAAAATTTACTCCCGCACTGCTGCAAGCTTTAGAGGATTTAGCGGCAGCTGACATTAAGGTGCTGATTGTCACAGGACGTTCTGCTGGGTGGGTGAGTGGATTGAGTGCGTTAATGCCAGTGGCCGGTGCTATGGCAGAAAATGGCGGTTTGTACTTTCCACCTGGGAACCAGAAACCAGTAGTCTTAACACCCATTCCCGATTTAGTTAAACATCGCCAGCACTTGGCTACGACTTTTGAGAATTTACAAACTAAATTTCCCCAAATCCAAGAATCTGCTGATAATCGCTTTCGCATCACCGACTGGACTTTTGATGTAGCTGGTTTGCGTCAAGACGAACTACAAACCCTAGACAATCTCTGTCAACAAATGGGCTGGGGATTTACCTATAGCAACGTCCAGTGTCACATTAAACCCCAAGGGCAAGATAAAGCTGTGGGATTGTTGCAGGTATTGCGCGAATATTTGCCCCACTACTTACCAGAACAAATTGTGACTGTTGGCGATAGTCCTAATGATGAAAGTTTATTTGATCAACGTTATTTTCCTATTTCTGTAGGCGTCGCAAACGTGCTGGAATATGTGAATCAGTTGAAATCTCACCCTGTTTATATTACCACTGCTGCCGAAGGGGAAGGATTTTGTGAGTTATCTAGTTATATTTTGAAAAGCTTGCACATCCCAAGTTAGGGAGAGCCAAACTTGTTCTACAATAATCTCGTAGCACTGATTTTACAACCATGACGGCTACTCTACCTGTTAGTGTCGAATCAGAAATTTTCTATCCCAGTGCTGATGGTCAACCAGTGGCAGAAACCTACGACCATTTTTATGCCTTACTAACTACCTTGGAAGTCCTGAAACAGTATTTGGCAAATCGTCAGGCAACAGTATTGGGAAATCAATTTCTTTATTATGCACAAGGTTTTCCCAAATTGCGGGTAGCCCCAGATGTGATGGTGATTTTTGATGTTGCACCCGGTGGTCGGGACAACTATAAAATCTGGGATGAGGGTCAAGTACCCACAGTTATTTTTGAAATGACATCCTTTGGTACTAAGGGACAAGATGAAATCTTCAAAAAGACCCTCTATGAGCAGCTATGTGTCAAGGAATACTGGCTATTTGACCCTAAAGGCGAGTGGGTAGAACAACAGTTACGTGGCTATCGCCTGCGGGGAGAAATCTACGAACCTATACAAGATGGACGTAGTGAACCGTTACAACTGCGTTTGGTGGTTGAGGGAAGGTTAATTGGGTTTTATCGAGAAGATACAGGGGAAAAATTACTGATCCCCAATGAACTGGCAGAAGCTTTAGGGCAGGAAGTTTTAGCAAGACAGCAGGCAGAAAAGCTGGTAGAACAGGAACGCCAACGAGCAGAACAGGAACGCCAACGAGCAGAACAGGCAGAATTACAGATAGAACAGTTAAAAGCAAGATTACGATCGCTCAATGTAGACCCCGATACTATTCAGTAACAGAATTTCATTTGCCCTGGCTCTAAGTTGACACAGGTGAGCTAGCTGTGTGCCCCTAAAAAAGACATGCAAGTTACCTCCAGTCAGGGAACCCGCTCACACCACTGAAAACCGCTATAACTCTTCGGAATGTGCTAACCTAGTATGGTTAACTAATCTCGCACATCTGAGAATTCGGGTGTTTCCCAGTTGGGAAATGCACTTGGATGGAGGTTTAACCCGAATCGGAGTTAAGAATTTATATGCCAGTAGTTTCATTGGCTCAAATGATGGAGTCAGGGGTTCACTTTGGGCATCAGACCCGGCGTTGGAACCCAAAAATGTCTCCTTACATTTATACTTCCCGCAATGGTGTGCATATCATCGACTTGGTGCAAACTGCCCAGTTGATGGATAATGCTTACAACTATATGCGATCGCACGCAGAACAAGGCAAGAAATTTCTTTTCGTTGGCACCAAGCGGCAAGCAGCTGGAATTATTGCCCAAGAAGCCACCCGTTGTGGTTCCCACTACATTAACCAGCGCTGGTTGGGCGGAATGTTGACCAACTGGGCAACCATCAAAACACGGGTAGACCGTCTGAAAGATTTAGAACGCCGTGAGGAAACTGGCGCACTAGATTTATTACCGAAAAAAGAAGCATCGATGCTACGTCGGGAAATGACGAAGCTTCAGAAATACTTGGGCGGCATTAAAACAATGCGTAAAGTACCCGATATCGTGGTAATTGTAGACCAACGGCGGGAATATAACGCAGTTCAAGAATGCCAAAAGCTGAATATTCCGATTGTGTCTATGCTGGATACAAACTGTGACCCAGATGTAGTAGATATCCCCATCCCAGCAAACGATGATGCTATCAGGTCAATTAAGCTGATAGTAGGAAAATTGGCGGATGCTATTTATGAAGGTCGTCACGGTCAGCTGGATGCTGAAGAGTATGACGAAGATTACGAAGGCGGTGAGTATGACGAAGACTACGAAGAAAGCGAATATACTGATGCCGTAATTCCCGACGAGGAAGTAGAGGAATAAGTAAAGCAGGGGTGAAGCAAATGTCCGAGGGAGGGCGGCGGCTGGCAGAGTAGCAGCAAGCCGCTCTAGCCTGCGGCAAATCGTAGGCAAAGGTAGAGGCGAAAAAACTCATACCTCAAAACTTGATTATTTTTTCTCCCCCAGCCCTGAGTAAGATAGAAATACTCAACATCCGTGAGCGATTACAAATCGAGGTCAAGTTAGGAATTGAGGCAACATGGCGGAAATATCTGCAAAACTCGTCCAAGAGCTACGCCAAAAAACTGGTGCCGGCATGATGGACTGCAAAAAGGCGCTGAAAGAGACTGATGGCAACATACAAGAAGCTATAGACTTGCTACGCAAAAAGGGCATCGCTTCGGCGGGGAAAAAAAGCGATCACATTGCGGCAGAAGGTCTAGTAGACACTTACATTCAGCCCGGAGGTCGGGTGGGTGTACTCATAGAAGTCAATTGCCAAACCGACTTTGTTGCTCGTAACGAGGCTTTTAAAGCTTTAGTTAAGAATCTCGCAAAGCAAGCAGCGACTGCTGATAGTGTTGAGTCTTTGTTGGCTCAACCCTATATTGATCATCAAAGCGTAATTGTAGAAGAATTCATCAAGCAAACCATTGCCACACTTGGTGAAAATATCCAAGTGCGTCGCTTTGTTAATTTTGCAATAGCAGAAGGCACGCAAGGTATAGTAGACAGCTACATTCACACTGGTGGTCGAGTTGGTGTATTGGTAGAACTGGGTTCCCAAAGTGAGTCAGTGGCTACTAATTCAGAGTTCCAAACCTTGGCACGGAACACTGCAATGCAAGTTGCAGCTTGCCCAAACGTCGAGTATGTTAGTGTAGACCAAATCCCTAGCGAAATTGCTCAAAAGGAAAAAGAAATTGAAATGGGCAAGGATGATTTGGCGAACAAGCCAGATAACATCAAAGAAAAGATTGTTCAGGGACGGATTGAAAAACGTTTGAAAGAATTGGCTTTGCTCGATCAGCCTTACATTCGCGATCAAAGTATTTCCGTGGAAGACTTGGTGAAGCAAGTGAAGGCGCAATTAGGCGAAGAGATTCAAGTGAGTCGCTTTGTCCGCTATATACTGGGCGAAGGCATTGAAAAGCAAGAAATTAGCTTTGCTGATGAAGTCGCTGCACAAATTGGCAGCAAGTAATATTTGTCATTTGTCATTTGTCATTTGTCATTTGTCTTTACCAAGGACAAAGGACTAATGACTCTTTAGGGAGCAGGTCAAGCAAATAGCCTGACCTGTATTTTATTATTAGAGACGCGAAATTTCGCATTTAATTTAAAATCTAAAATCCTCTGGAAAGTTATCCTAAAATAAATTTGTACATTTGTACTATGTAATAGTTCACATGGGCAAGAACGAAAAGATATGGCAAGAGCAATCGAGCGAATTGAACGGGATATTGCAGCACTCAAAGAAGCGATTCGGGCGATCGCAGTAGAACTACAAAACGCTTATACTAGTTATCTAAACACCTTGGGGCTAGCTGTACGAAAACAGTTGATTCTGGCGAGTTACCACCTTTGTACGCAAGGGTATCCCGAAAACTTTCTGCATTTATCATTGAATCAGCGCCAACAATTGCAACAAGCCATCCGCAAGTTGGGTCAATTGGCAGCTGAACAATTGCTCACTTCTATTAAAAGTGAGCAAACAGAGGGAGATGGGGGAGATGGGGGAGATGGGGGAGATGAGGAAGTAACTCCTGTGATATTGGGCACATCTAACCCTGAACCTCTTACCCCCGATACCTCTAGTCCTATAGAACTGGCAAAATGGCAACAGAACTTAGAAGAGGTCACGCAAGAGATACTGAAAAAACTTTCGCATGATGCTAATCTTTTATTACAAAAAGCTGGGGTATTACCCAAAAAAGTACCAGAACCGGTTTTAGCAGCAGCGGCTGCGGCAGCATTAGAAGCGTCTGCCGAGGTAATGCCAGGGCCACCCAACTTATTAAACTTAGTAATTGAAATTGAAAATGAGCAGCAGTCAGAAGATTCTGGACTGAAGCAAATCATGGCTATTAATCTGCGGCTAGGGGAAATTGAATTTGCTGATGTGACACTCTCCTCTGAGCGCAGGCAAATCCGCAGTATTTTAGTTCAGCTAAACAAGCTCGGACGAGAGTATCAAAAGAAACATCGAGAAAGAGCGATCGCTGAAGCTGAAGCTGCATGGCGTGCTAGTTGGTTTGAATAAAGTTATGAGTTATGAATTATGAATTATGAGTAATTTATTCCTAACTCCTGTACAGACGCGATTAATCGCGTCTGTACTCCTAACTCTCACTCTGCTGACCAATGACTAATGAAAAACCAGATTGGATAAGATTGCACAAAGCCTTGGCAATAGAAGCCGAACATGGCTTTACAGACTTAGTGGGCAGACAGTATCGCTTCAGTGAATTTCTGAGTCTAACTTTGGGCAAATTCCCAACAGGCTTACCGCAAACTGAACGCCGCCGTTGGCAAGGACTAGCGGTGCAATTTGCTAGTTATCCACATTTAGCACTGGAACAAAGACAACATTTAGTAGCAGAGACTCGCAGGTATCTTTCCCAACTACAGCAGGAGGAGCATACTTCTCTACGAGAGGCTGCGCCAACGACTGCGCTCAGTAACCAGGCGAGCAGAGGAGCAGAGGAGCAGGGGAAAACTTATCAATCCAAAATCGTTCGACTGAGCGAAACTGAAGTCCAAAATCGTTCGACTGAGCGTAGCCGTACTCCTTCGGAGAAGCAAGCTACGCGTAGCGTTCGGCAGGAAAGTCCAAAATCTAAAATTATCACTGAGGTGAGTCGGAGACTTGCACCGAAAATTGAACAAAAACTCAGTGATTTACCAGAAATAGGCTTCAAAAAAGCTGATAATTTGGCACGGCTTGGTTTACACACCGTTCGCGACTTGCTTTTCTACTATCCCCGTGACCACATTGATTATGCGCGTCAGGTGAATATCCGCGAGTTACAGGCGGGTGAGACGGTGACAATAGTCGCTACAGTGAAGCGTTGCAACTGCTTTACTAGTCCCAAAAATCAGAAATTATCAATTTTAGAACTAATCGTCAAAGATAACAGCGGTGAAATCAAAATTGGTCGTTTTTACGCAGGTACGCGCTTTAGCAGTCGCGCTTGGCAAGAAAGTTTAAAACGCCGTTATCCAGTAGGTAGTATTCTGGCGGCGTGTGGGTTGGTGAAAGAAAGTAAATACGGCTTGACACTGGATAATCCAGAACTAGAGGTTTTGGCAAATCCAGGAGATTCGATTGAGTCGCTGAATATTGGGCGGGTGGTACCAATTTATGGACTGACTGAGGGCGTGGTGGCGAATACAGTGCGACAGGCGGTAATTGCTGTTTTGCCAGCTGCGGCTCAGATGAAAGACCCCTTGCCAAGTGGTTTGCGACAGAAGTATGGTTTGATGGAATTGAAAGATGCGATCGCTAACATCCATTTTCCCAGCGATAGCGCCGCCCTACAAGTTGCCCGTCGTCGCCTAGTCTTTGATGAATTTTTCTACCTACAACTTGGTTTACTGCAACGTCAGCAGCAAGCAAGGGCAATTCAAACCAGCGCTATCCTTGTTCCACGCGGTCAACTTGTAGAGAAATTCTACGAAATACTGCCTTTTCAACTCACTGGCGCACAGCAACGAGTTCTCAACGATATTCTCAACGACTTGCAAAAACCTGCACCAATGAATCGTTTGGTGCAAGGCGATGTCGGTTCTGGTAAAACGGTCGTCGCCGTGCTAGCTATCCTTGCAGCAATTCAATCCGGCTACCAAGCCGCGCTGATGGCTCCCACGGAAGTTTTGGCAGAACAACATTATCGCAAGTTAGTTAGCTGGTTTAATCTCTTGCATTTACCAGTGGAATTACTGACAGGCTCCACCAAAACTGCTAAACGAAGACAAATACATTCTCAGTTGGCAACTGGTGAATTACCTCTGTTAGTGGGAACCCATGCCTTGATTCAAGACCCGGTAAACTTCCAGCAATTGGGGTTAGTGGTGATTGATGAACAGCATCGCTTTGGTGTAGAACAACGGGCGCGTTTACAGCAAAAAGGTGAACAACCCCATGTGTTAACTATGACAGCTACCCCGATTCCCAGAACCTTAGCACTGACGATACACGGGGATTTGGATGTGAGCCAAATTGATGAGTTACCACCAGGACGCCAAAAGATTCAAACAACAGTATTGCCAGGTCAGCAACGCAACCATGCTTACGACCTCATCCGCCGAGAAATTGCTCAAGGTAGACAAGTTTACGTGGTTTTGCCATTAGTGGAAGAATCAGAAAAACTGGATCTGCGATCGGCTGTGGAAGAGCATAAAAAGCTACAAGAAAGTGTTTTTCCCGACTTTCAAGTGGGGCTGCTGCACGGTCGCATGAGTTCAGCCGATAAGGATGAAGCGATTACCAAATTCCGCGATAACCAAACGCAGGTTCTGGTTTCTACTACTGTTGTTGAGGTAGGTGTAGACGTACCTAATGCTACGGTGATGCTCATTGAAAATACTGAGCGATTTGGCTTATCACAACTGCACCAATTGCGGGGGCGTGTCGGTCGGGGCGCGGCTCAGTCTTACTGTCTGTTGATGAGCAGTTCCAGAAGCCCTGATGCTCAACAACGGTTGAAGGTATTGGAACAATCTCAGGATGGTTTTTTCATCTCCGAGATGGATATGCGTTTTCGTGGGCCAGGGCAAGTACTGGGAACTCGTCAATCTGGAGTGCCAGATTTTACTTTAGCGAGTTTGGTTGAGGATGAGGAAGTTTTACTTTTGGCACGGCAAGCAGCCGAGAAAATTATAGAAATGGATGCAACTTTAGAGCGTTGGTATTTGATGAAAGAAGAGTTGAAGTATCGATATGAGCGCTTAATGGGTGGGGCGATTTTGACTTAATAGTTGGGATGTTATGGTGTGTAGAGACGTTGCAATGCAACGTCTCTACAATCCTTATCGATAGACAAATTATTTTATCTAAACCCTATTTGACTACACTTTATCTAGGGAAGTCAACTAATTGAATAATTTCGCCACCAGATATAGGAGAGGATTTAAATTGATATCTTTTACCTGGTTGCAGTGACTGAGGTGGAGTTGTTAGGGTACAACCAATTCTACAAGTTGAATTAAACTGAATCTTTAAATCTTCACCTGTGTATTTTTCTTCTTCTCCTGGGCGTAATGTATGTTTGTTTCCATTTAAGAGATACACTATCTTACCAGACATCTGATTAGAGATGATTGTAGAAATTTCAGGATTAATTGGCTCAAAAATTGAGCGAAGAATCTCGTTGTTTGGACAAGTGTATGCAGTTTTAGTTCGGATATCAGCGCATACATTGAGATCAACAGCCGAGTTAAAACAAGTAGAATTTTTAGTTACCGTAGCATCTCTGCGTCTAACATCAAGTTTTTTGTCAATTATAGCTGTAAATGAGCCAGAATCAATCACTTTCTTATTCTCTTTAATCTCGTACTGAAATTCATTTTCACCTTCCATAACAACGAAATTACTACCACGATGTTTTGTTCCAAAAGCTATTTGAGTGCCTTCAGAAGATTTTCCCTTCTGGTATTCTCTATCTGTGTACGGATATGGATCGCTTTCCAAACCTCTAGTTACATTTTTAACAACTACGCGTCTTTTAGAAGCTGGATGAGTTTTACTAGAAGTAAACCAAGCTTTTATTGAGCCTGAGTCTTTACCTGGGCATTCACCATCATACTCAATTTCTTGAATGGATGCTTTGTTTAGTTCTCGACTTCCTACAAACTCCCAACCTATATCAGCAGAAGATTTCAGTTCTGGGGGGAATTGTGCTGTTGACGATGCTAAAAAAAATGTCACAACTAGAGTGCAGCTAAAAGTTGTGAGCAAAAAAAATCTAATAGTTGGTCGGATAAGATGATGTAGTTGGTTCCAGAATCGATTAAATTTCATCATAGGACAATGTGATTCGTTGAATCTGAGTTTGGTTAATGATGATAAGAGGATATTTTAAAAGTCCTGGAAGGTATAGTTTTGCCGTTCAGACTTAGGTTAACTCTGACGAAAAATCAAGGTTTCAGTCATGTACTGAGATGCTTGGCAGAGTGCTCACTATGAGAGCAAAAGACCCTTTTAAAACATCCTCTAACATTATTAAGATTCAAATGCTAATCGAAGTATTTCGGATTATTTTCTAGATTTAGAGGTAAATTTTATTAAATGCCCTATGCATAAGATTTTCCGGCTCTAGATTAAAAAAAGTAGCTTATTGCACTGAGTATAAAAAGTAAACCTATTTTTAGGTAGCCAAGGTTGTACAATTGCGTTGAACAAATCGCTGATTTCAAGTCACATTCAAATCGCGTTATGTCTACAGCTCAATTTTGAATTACAATGCTTGTTGTATTTGAGCATAGGCTTCATAGACACCCTTCACGTTGTACCAGTTGAGAAAAATTCGAGCAATTTCTAAAGCTAATTGAGGTTTACCTATATTAATGAGCGATTGCAAAAATGGAGCCATAGTCCGCTCATTAAGTGCGCCATTGAGGGAAAGAATTCCCCAAAGTAAGCGATGCACCCAAGTCATTTGAATCATCATTCGCACTTCCCACGTAGGATGCTTTTGATAAAACAAAACTCCCATACGTCCGCGTTGAATTTCTTGGTCAATTAATCGGGGAATTTGTTCTAAGTTAAATGGTGGATGCCAGTGATATCCTACGGCTTCTGGACATTTAATTAGTGTCAAACCTAGTTTTTTCAGCCGCACACCTAGTTCTAAATCTTCCCAGCCATAAAGTTGAAAACTGGTGTCAAAAAGTCCGGCTTTCTCTAGCCAATGTTTGGGGATTGCTACATTTCCCGTAGCAAAAAAAGCTGCTGAAAAATCTGTGACTTTGTAGGGTTCAGCCGTTGGATTACTGAAATTGCAAGTATTAATTACTGCACCGTAAGTGAAAAAGCGATCGCTCCTCAATTTCTCCTGTCCCTGCATTAGTGCATTAGCATGAGCTTGCAGGAAATTTTCAAGCACCACTAGATCACTATCAATAAAGATAATTGTGTTTCCCAGCGCCTGTTGTACCCCCAAATTTCGAGCCGCAGCTGGGCCAGCATGGTCTTGTTGAAACCAGCGTACATGGGGAAACTCCTCTTTGTATTCTGTCAACCAATCCAATGTGCCATCAGTAGAACCATCATCCACCAAAACAATCTCGTAATTAGAAACTGCACTTGGCTGACTTAACTCTTGCATCTCTAAGGCGCGGAGGCACTTTTCTAAAATTGGTTGGCGATTATAAGTCGGTATTACAACGCTGAAAAACACAGTCTCACCCACAACACTATTTACCCATCTCCAGGATAGGACAGATAGGACGCTGACACTGTTCCTTACTTGATTCTGGTTACAGAAATGGTGAATCTGCCAATGATGCAATTTTATGATCTCGTAGTGCCGTGGGAGTACGAATGTTATTTAATTGGAAGTTGGGGCGATCGCCTTTGGGGGATGCTCTGAACTTCTGTGCGATGCCTACGACGAATTTTTTAACAACTCACTAAATCTTCCACAGCACTGGAACTATTTGGTAATGCGGCTGTTAAAACTTCGCTACCTATTTCAGTGACTAATACATCATCTTCGATGCGGATTCCGCGGACATCGGCAAATTCAGATAAACGTTGCCAATTCACCACATTCTGATATTTTGAGCGAACATTAGCATCATTTAAAATTGCTGGTACTTGATAAAAACCAGGTTCAATTGTGACTAACATTCCTGCACGCAGGGGACGATTTAAACGCAGGTAGCTTAAACCAAAGCGATCGCTTCTTTCACGCCCTTCTTCATACCCTGCTAAATCGCCCAAATCTTCCATATCATGGACATCTAAACCCAGTAGATGACCGATACCATGAGGGAAAAACAGCGCATGAGCATCCATCTCTACTAAATCTTGGGGATTTCCTTGTAAAATGCCTAACTCTACTAAACCTTCAGCGATGACCGTGGCAGCCAGCAAATGAATATCCCCATACTCTATACCAGGATGTATTTTGGCAATGCAAGCATCATGGGCTGCAAGTACGACATTATAAATATCTCTCTGGGTAGATGAAAATTTACCGGATACTGGCCATGTCCGGGTGACATCACCTGCCCAACCCGTCTGAGTTTCAGCGCCAACATCACTAAGCAGTAAATCACCTGATTGTAGAGGGTGGTGATATTCTTCATTATGCAAAACTTCACCGTGAACGGTGACAATACTGTTGTAGGAAGTGGTCATATTGTGGGCAATAATTACCCCTTCCATCGCTGCACGAACTTCTGCTTCCAGTTTCGCTTTCGGTGTTGCTGCCATACCAGCTTTGTGTGCTTCAACAGTGACAGCCGCAGCTTTTCGCAACTGGGTTAATGCAGCTTGATCATGGGTGAGACGTAGGGTAACGATCGCCTTAGCTAACTCTAAGTCAATTCCTTGGGGAGGACTTTGTGGTAAAACCCATCTATTTAATAGCTGCGATTGCTGCGTCCAAGTAGCGGCATCTTGTACAGCAAGTGTAGCGACATCTTCTACCCAAGACTCTAATTCTGCCATTGGTCGAGCTACATCCGCCCCAATCTTCTGGGCTATTTCCTCGCGCGTTGGCATTTCTCCATGCCAAAGGGCGCTGCTGGGTGAAGGATCGTCGATGAATAGTTCTAGCTTGCCCGCTTCTAGACGAATTGCCGCCTTTGATAATGGCAGTCCGGCGAAGTAGAGAAAATGACTGCTGGCGCGAAACGGAAAAGCGTTTGCTGGAAAGTTGCGCGAACTGTTGCTACCTGACCAGAGAATTGCGGGAAAATTAATCAGGTTGGCTAGTTGTTGGCGTCGGAGGCGTAAAGTCTCGATTAGGGAAGTAGAAGTTTGTGGGATAAGCATAAATGGAAACTCAAAGAAAAGGTGATATTTTTGTCTTTATTTAGTCGTTATCTTCTTTATCGTCATCGTTTTTATCATTCTTGCGATCGTCATGTTTACCATCGTTTTTATCATTCTTGCGATCGCCATTTTTGTCGTTCTGCTTTACCTGATTTGGCTGTAGGACTGGTTTTTGTTGCCCAGTTGGAGCAACTGGCTGCGGTACTTCAAGAACGCAACTAACTAATCCTCCAGAAACTAGCGCTAAGTTGAGAGCAGCAAAGATGCTTCTGAAGATTTTTATCCTGATGTTTGCGTTTTCCTTTAACATTGACCCTAGTTTTTGAAGATTCTATTACTAATTTCTAAGGTAACGTGATCTCGATGAACCTCTCCCTGTCTTGAGCTTTAGTTCAAGTCTGCCCCTCTCCACTTGACTACGGTAGGTTCTGCGTAGGCGTAGCCCGCCGCAGGCATCGCACTCACTCAGTATATTGCTCAAAGCGCTACCGAGATGCGAAAAACCCTCGTTCGCTATCTAACTGATGAAATCGTCGCCAATATCCTGGAAACTCCTTCTGGGCTAAAATTGGGAGGAGAACGGAGAAAAGTTACGGTTTTAGTATCTGATTTAAGAAGATTTTCAGCTATTTCTAAATAATTGCTCCATGAAGAAGTAGTAAAGATTTTGAATGGCAATATTGACCTTAAAATTGCTGGATAATTACAAATATAACCGAAGGTAATGAAACACCCTGTGACAATTTGTGAAATTCGTGGCATTAGCAGTCAATATAATTTATTCTTACCTAAAGATGATGAAAAAATAATCATTATCAATCAATAAGTACCTGTAGAATAGACTTTTTTCTAGGGAAAAAATGCAGTAAGAACAGTATTTCTTGGGTCATTGGCTAGCCTCTGTGAAAAAGGGGCGTAACTGCGAGTGCTACATTCTTTATAACTCTTGAGTAATCTCAAACTCAAGTTATTGATTGAAGCAAAACTGGTTACAGAAGAAGAATACATCTATGCCAAGGTGATCCAACAATCTAATGTTGACGAGCATCTTTTTCTGCTTGGTTTACAGATATTCCCCCAAAAGCGCTGGCAATTCTCAATACACTTCGTCAGCCTGGGTGAGATTAGGACATCAATATTGAAATAGTAACGAAGGGAGGTGTATGTAAATAGGGTGAACCGAAAAAGTAGGTAGTGTAACTTTTTTTAAAAAAGTAGCAATTGTTGCTGATAGAACCAGGCGATCGCGGTAAGATTTGGGACTTAAGCCTGATCCATCTCCAATAACTCCTAACTCTGACCGAATAATTAATAATTCGTAATTTATGGGATAGAGCAACTAACTTGAGTTCTGGAGATAAGAATATGATTTCTTCTAAAACTAGATTAAATTACATCCAAAGGACAGATGACAAACATAAACAACTTTCAAAGACTAGTAGAACTTGCAAATGATTATGGAATTATTTGCCAGCCAACACCAGAGGAATGCTTGATTGCAACCTTACCTGGAGACGATGATTTCTTATTAGCTTTTACTTGGTCTGGCCCAGTTGAGGGAGACCCGCCAGAGCATGAATTAATAGCAATTAGTGTACAGGATCTAGTCAAACAAGTCACTGTTGCAGCTTGGCAGATTCCTATTTATTTATTCGGAAACGTTTTAAGGCAGGCTCAGATGCTTGTCACTGCCCACAAAGATTTCGTTAGCAGTTAGCAGAGAAGCCCTAGCTAAAAACTACTATCCCTGTCCACAGTGGCAGGGATTTTTATTTGGACTACTGTGCCCAAAACTAGAGAAACTAAGAGTGGATGCCAGTTTTAAAGATTTGTAAAATATTATCTGAAAAAAGTAAAATAATAATTAATCTGTTATTTTATTATTAAATTTTTTAACTATTTTAACAAACTATGTTCAGTTTAATTCCCCTGCCTCTTGTCATAGCAGGAATTGAACGCCTAATTAAAATCCCCGTCACAAAACGTAATTGCGAACTTGTACTGAGCGCAGCCGTTGGCGCAGCCTCTCGTAGAGAAGTATTGCGAATTGGTTTAAAGTTTTGGCGGGTTCTCCCAAGGTGAGAACCCCTGGCGTGCAAATTCTATTCGCGCTGGCTCTAAGTTGACTAAAAATTGCTGTAAATTGGCGGTACAGTTTTGAAAGTGTCACTCAATATACTTGCCCTTTGATAGAAGCAGTGATACTATCAATTTGTGTGAGGAGCAAGTTAAAAATAAAAAGCGTTTGGGGTGGAAACACGGCAACACTCCCAAGCGCTTTTTAATTGGGATACAGAAAAAAGTACTTGCAGATTCGCTGGAGTTTTTGAGATAATCACTTACAATGCAAGATCGAGTCAACTCCACCCATAATCAAAACTAGAAATTCAGGTGCAAATCAATCGGCTGACTCAACAAATTCAGTTCATCATCGAGATTGATCAATTGAAACAGGTGATGCGCCAAACTCTACTCACTGATGGGTCACGCCGGGAAAATAGTGCAGAACACTCTTGGCATTTAGCAGTGATGGCAAGTGTATTAGCAGAATATGCCCCAGAGGGTGTTGATATATTTCATGCGATCAAAATGCTGCTAATTCACGATTTGGTAGAAATTGATGCAGGTGACACCTTCTGTTACGATGTGCAGGCTAATCACAGCAAGGCAGCAAGAGAAGCACAAGCAGCGTTACGCTTATTTGGACTTTTACCAGCAAATCAAGGTAGCGAGTTGCGTTCACTTTGGGATGAGTTTGAAGCAGGAGAAACACCCACTGCTAAGTTTGCCACAGCCCTAGACCGTATACAACCCTTGCTGCATAATCAGCAAAATGGGGGTGGGACTTTTCGGATTCATGGGATTAGGCGCGAGCAAGTGATGAAACGATTAGCACCTGTAGAAACGGGTGCGCCGGAACTTTGGCCGTTTGTTTTGCAAGTAATTGATGATTTTGTCGCCGCAGGGTATCTTAAAGATGATACTGCCCTAATTACTCAAGATTTTCGCGTTGAAAATTATTAGCTTTTTCCCAAGTATATAGGTTCTAAAATCGTTTCTTTAACCGTCTGATCTACTCTTTCTAAACTATAGGCTTTGGGTTGCGGACGTGAACTGACAACTTTTTCCAATTCCTCTCCAACAAAATGGAGAGCAACCCCATCGTCTACAGCATATCCAGAGCTAATAAGTCCTTCTGATAAAAGTTGATGATAAGCAGGTTTTCTTCTTGGCTCACCGTCATAGTGAGGACAGTTACTACCTTTTAGAAAGCCAAGACACTGTAATACAGTCATGTTCCCAGGAATAGAGTCTGTCACTCCCTCTTCAAACCAACAAATAGAGCCTGCACTCAAGCCAGAAAGAATAACGCCACTTGACCAAGCTTCTCTCAAAATATGGTCAAGTCCCCACTCTTTCCAAAGAGCAATTAGATTTTTAGTGTTTCCACCTCCTACATAAATAATGTCCTGATCAAGAATAAAAGACCTAAAGTCCGATGTCGGTGGGTAAAACAAGGACAAATGAGATGGCTTACATAGAAGTTGCCCAAAAGCTGAGTAGAATCTAACAATATATTTGTCAGAATCACCACTTGCTGTAGGGATAAAACAAATCTTCGGTCTTTTCTTTTTGCACAATCCCAGGATATATCGATCCAGCAGAGGGTTTTCAGGTTCCATTGAAAAGCCTCCACCGCCCATTGCAATGATTTGTTTAGGAAGTGAATTTGTGCTCATTTTGAAATTCTGTTCTATTTCTATCCCATCAAATGACCTAAGAGGCTATTTATAAAGTAAATATTAAGTAGGGTGTGTTACGGCTATGCAAGGATTTGGGAGTTCGAGAGAGTGAGAAGTAGCCGTAACGCACCATGTTTCTCGGTGCGTTAAGCGTTGCTATAACGCACCCTACAATTTAAGGTTTACTTTATAAATCATCTCTAAGAACCAGCCTATGAAACTAGTTTCGCCAAAATTGCCTCCCACTCAGATTGCGAGAGTGGTTTTACCTCTATCTGCATATCAAAACAATCGCTAGCTGCAATGACTAAAGCTGCAATAATCTTTTCAATACTCAGACTTTGAGGCAGTTGTACAGTCGTAAAAGATTCTGTACCAAATACCTGAGTGAACAGTTCAGCATCAGGTTGCAAACGCATTGAACCATGTTGTAAAATTGCCCCACCACGTCGCAGTTGAGCGCTACCAATAAGTTTGCCACCGTCTGGCAAAACTAAATCTGCACTGGTAGCGGTGCCAAAACAGTTAGCGTTGTGGATGTAACCTCGCCCAGATGTACCGTAATCTAATTCTACGCCAAGCGATCGCCAGCCTTGAATTAAAAACTTACAAATTGTTTCGTACACCTGGAGGCGATTACCCGTCAGCCCAGATGTGACTACAGCGTAAGTTAAATCACCTTGGTGTAGCACTGCCCGTCCACCAGTAGGACGCGGTACTAAATCCAGTTTTTGCCCTTGCCAAGTTAAATGTTGCCAATTTTCAGGGTATTGGCGTTGATGATAGCCCAGAGAAATAGCAGGTGGCGACCAGGTATAAAAGCGCAGAGTTGACGGATGCTTTCCAGACTGGTGCTGTTCTAACAACCAGAGGTCAATCGCCATCTGTACATTACCAGCCGCCTCTAGCAAAGGAATTAGTCGCCAAATCTGATTGCTAGGCATCAGATGTAGCAACAGCCCAATCTAAAATCCAAAATCCTTCGACTGAGGGTAACGTTCCGCAGGAAAGTCCAAAATTCCTTAAGTCGCACCAAATTCAGATTGTAAAGCTTCATCGTTATTATCAGCGATCGTTGCCACAATGGTAATTAGCCGAGACACTTCGCCAGGAGATAACTCCGCTAAGGTGCGTGTCGATATCACAACCACTCGGTTTTCAATAATACCAAAACGCGCTTCAAAAGTACTAGAGCAGTTTAACTCCAAAAGATACCGCATCAACTTAGGTTCATTTTGGGCAGGTAAATTTAGCACCGCAGACCAAACCGTTATGGTGTCTTCATCGGTTATCCCGTTGAGTTGGACAAATACTTGCACACTTCCGTACTTAAACTTCCAAAGATAACCACCCTCTGGAGTGTGGCTAACCATCGCACTGTCGTCTTGTTCCAAAGAGTCGATGACATTTTCAATTACCTCCACATGGTTAATGCTTGTCGTCTCGGCAATTAGCTCATTAACCGATTCGTTACTAGTTACGGTTTCTTGGTAGTTTGTCATAGATTTTTTCTCAATATACTCGCTGTTTTATCTACACATACTTTATAACTTGTGGACGCAGTTAGTTTGAGCTTTGTTTTGCGGCTACTTTCCAAATGCCTAAAGTAAATAGACCGTGCTGTAAAGGTTTAGCAATGCTAAACCCCCACGAAAGATGTGGTTTTTGACACTTTGCATATTTGGCATTTATTGTCAATGAGTAAGTCGGATTAATATGTCACATTTTGGCGCGATGTCTGACGACAAGGCTAGCGCGATCGCTATTTTTTAGCTAGTTGCTGCTCAATGTAGTGATAAGTCTTTGTTCAAGCTTTTTGACTTTTATAGTGTATCGTCATTGCCAAGACTGGGAATAGGGCATTGGGTATTAAGAATTTAGCGCGTCATTTTTCAGACTTCTAAATAGACAAAAATCTATCAAAACCTATCACGATATTGAGCTTGCAAAGCATAGCACCAAGTGCTATATAATAAGCGAAGGCAATGACTATATGATGATAATCTACAAAACCCGATGGTTTGACCGTTGGGCACGCAAAGAGGGTTTAAAAGACCTTAGCCTCTGTGCGGCTGTAAACGAAATGACGGCAGGACTTTACGAAGCCGATTTAGGAGGCGGACTGTTCAAAAAGCGGATGTGCCCGCTCTGGACAAGGTAAGCGTGGTGGGTTTCGTACACTGGTTGCCACCAACAAGGGAGATTGCTGGTTTTTTGTTTTCGGCTTCTCGAAAAACGATCGCAGCAACATTAACAAAAAAGAAGAAGAAGCATTAAAAAAGCTGGCATCGGTACTGTTATCTTACACGCTACAGGATCTTGAAAAAGCCAAGCTGGAAGATGAATTGATGGAGGTAATTTGCAATGCCGAAGAAGAAATCAGCGATTCTTGAAGCCGTTCACGAAACGGCTACGGGACTGTACAAGGCTGGACTGATGGATGAGACTACATTGCGTGAATTCGACTGTCTGTGCTTGTCTGGGATTGAACCGCTAGAACCTAAGCAAATTAAGCAAATACGCGAATCATCTCATGTCAGTCAGGCAGTATTTGCGGCGATTTTGAATACAAGTCTGTCAACGGTTCAAAAGTGGGAAATCGGTCAGAAGCGTCCCAGTGGCACGGCTCTTAAGCTGTTGCACCTAGTTAAGAAACGGGGATTGAATAGCTTGATTGATTAAGGGGTCAACCCCAACTCTTGGAGACGCTACGCGAACGGGGAATTAAAAATTAAAAATTAAAAATTAAAAATTAAAAATTAAAAATTAAAAATTAATAATCCCTATAAATAAATTTAGCGCAAAGTCTGAGCGGAGGTTTCCTCCGTTGGCACAGCCCGCCGCAGGCATCAAAACTTTGTAAGAGAGGGGCTTGTAATAGACTTATCCGGAAATGAGAACTTTATTTGGCTGAAACCTAGCTCTGGAGAGGGTTTTAGAGGTTCCTGTTTTATATAAGCTAAAAAGCCAGCTATGTAAGGGTTTCAGCTATTTTGAGGTTTATTTGTGGATAAGTCTAATAATGACTTAGTATTTCTCGCGCTCTGCGTCTTGAAATACATTTTTTCTGTTCTCCATAAATAAATTTAGGGGCTTGTACCCTTTTCGTTTTTGGTCAACCCTGCACGATATGCACCTATACTGAATGCGATCGCTATTTTTTAGCTAGTTCCTGCTCAATGGTATGAGCTTCATACCAAAGTATGGTACTAGCTTATTTTCTGATAGTTCCCATTTGGGCATTAGATGCGATCGCCTCCAATGAAGTCATGAATATATTAATGTGTCATATTTTGGCGCGATCGCTCCTTTGCGAAAAGCGGTTTCTTTGACTTCAACTGATTCAAATCGATAGTTTTGCGCTTGAACAGGAGGATGATCAACTACTTCAAAGAGTAACCCAGGAAAGCTTTTAAAAATTTGATAGTAAATGGAATCTCGTTTGACTACTTCATCCTAAAATTCTCTGGTTATCCGTAGGCGTAGCCCGTCGTAGACATCGCAGATTACAACCAAGCCATAAAAATTAATCCTAACTTGGCTGAAGCATACGCTAATCGAGGTGTATAATTGCTTGCCAAATAAGTGCGTGCGATACCTTTCCTGGGGAACGCTACGCGTAGCTTGCTTCCCGGTAAGGGTACGGTGAGCGACGCTAACGCAACTTCCATTTTTCGTTCGCTGATTTGGAGCGGGTAGGGTTTATCTTTATTTAAAGAGAGACAAAATCCGATAAACTATACGAAAAAGTAGCTATGGCAAGCGGTGAAGTATTTGATACCAAAACAAAATCCTTATCTGTGCCAAGAGTAAACCTGCTGACTATGTTCCGACTGGGTTTATTTCAGATGGGGTTGAGCATGATGTCAATTTTGACTTTGGGAGTACTCAACAGAGTCATGATTCAAGAAATAGCAATTCCGGCAACGCTGGTATCAGTAGTTCTAGCACTGCCTTTATTTGTTGCTCCTTCCCGTGTCTGGTTCGGCCAGATTTCCGATGCCAAGCCGTTATGGGGATACCACCGCACAGCTTATGTTTGGGTGGGCGCGGCAATATTTGCGATCGCAGCCTTTTTAGCTGTACAAGTAATGTGGCAGCTTAATAATGCCGTAATTAGTGCAGGTGGTTGGGCATGGACAACCCAAACAATCGGCTGGACAGCGCTTCTATCCCTCATATTCGCTATATACGGTCTAGGAATTTGTGCTAGCAGCACTGCCTTTGCTGCTTTGTTGGTAGATATATCTGAAGAAGATAACCGTTCCAAAGTAGTAGGTGTTGTTTGGTCAATGCTAATGGTGGGGATTATTGTTGGGGCGATTATTAGTGCTAGCTTGCTGAAGCAATTAACGCCAGAAGCAACAACAGCAACCTTGCAGGCGGCGATCAACAGGCTGTTTACTATCGTCCCAACAATTGTATTTGGGCTGGCGATCGTAGCGACATTGGGCGTAGAAAAAAAATACTCCCAATATCTAAGCCGTTCCACAGTGGTAAATCGAGAAGACAGCATTACTCTGGGCAAAGCTTGGGAAATTTTAACGGCTAGTCCGCAAACAGGTATATTTTTCACCTTTTTACTGGTGATGACTCTCTGCTTGTTTATGCAAGACCCGATTTTAGAACCTTATGCAGGTCAGGTATTTAAAATGCCTTTGGCTGAAAGTACTAAACTGAACGTTTTTTATGGAACAGGTATACTGATTGCCTATGGTGTGAGTGGTTTTTTGATTGTGCCACGTTTAGGTAAGCAAAGAACTGCAAGACTAGGCTGTATATTAGTGGCATTTTGTACAGTATTACTTGGGATATCAGGCTTCACAGCTAATCCAGCTTTCCTGAAGCTAAGTTTAATTTTATTCGGTTTAGGCACTGGTGTCTTAACTACGGCAGCAGTTAGCTTGATGTTGGATCTCACCGCCGCAAAAGCCGCAGGTACATTTATTGGGGCTTGGGGGTTAGCGCAGTCTGTCTCTAGAGGTGTGGCAGTGGTTTTAGGTGGTACTTTATTGGATGTAGGTCGTAAGCTATTACCCAATTTAGTTTTAGCTTATGGACTGGTATTTGCTTTAGAAGCCGTGGGAATGATCGTGTCGATTTGGTTTCTCAACCGGGTGAATGTAGCGGAATTTCAAACAAATACAAAGCTGGCGATCGCTTCGGTTTTAGAAAGCGATTTAGATTAAACTGTATGGGGCATTGGGCATTGGGCATTGGGCATTGGGCATTGGGCATGGGACAAATGACAAATGACAAATGACAAATGACAAATAACCATGAATGATTTTTGGACGACAATTCTTGATTTTGCCCAAACTACCACTACCAGAGTGGGCAAGCAGCTAATGCAAGATTTTGGGCAAGTACAGGCTTCCCAAAAAGCTGATGGTAGTTTGGTGACGCAAGCAGATAAATGGGCAGATCAGGAAATTCGGGATGCGATCGCTTCTAATTTTTCTGGTTACGGCATTTTGAGCGAAGAGAGTGATCAGTCATTTCCCGGTACCGAGTGGTGCTGGGTAATTGATCCTCTCGATGGTACAACCAACTTCACACGCGGCATTCCCATCTGGACAATATCTCTGGGTTTACTGTATCAAGGTACACCCATTTTTGGTTATGTTTACGCACCAACCTTGAATCAAGCTTTTCATGGTTTCTGGGCAGGTTCATCTGGATTAACACCGCCAACAGGAGCATTTCTCAATCGCCACCCCATCCATAGCAGTGTAGATAATCCCAGCAACAATCACTTTTTTAACCTCTGTTCCCGTAGCACCGCAGTTATTCAAAACGGCTTTCCCTGCAAAATTCGGATGTTGGGTGTCGCTAGCTATAACTTTTTGACAGTTGCGACTGGGGCAACTCTTGGTGGTATTGAAGCGACACCAAAAGTTTGGGACTTAGCGGGGGCTTGGGTAATTGTCCAAGCAGCTGGCGGTGTTTGGTTATCGCTCAAGTCAGAACCGTTTCCGTTGTCATCGGGAGAAGATTATAGCGATCGCTCTTTTCCCACCCTTGTTGTTAGTCGCCCAGAATTAGTTCCGGTATTTCAACCTTTTTTGGAAGGTGTAAAAATTTAACTATACAAAACTCAACTATAAATAAAGCTGGTGATAATCTGAGCATTCTGATAATTGAAGTAGTATTGTAGCTTCGATTACACTAGCTTATCTAGTATAAATCATTTTTATGTTGTCTAATCTAGATTTAATTCGAGAGTTTGTGCAAAACTCTATCCAGAAAAAAGAAGTTTTGTTGTCAAATCCTTCTTTGACAGCGCAAACAGTGTATAAGACCAATCAACTAACAGCGAAATCTGAAGGCGTAATTGCCACCGTCCAACTATCTAACACCCTATGTGAATTCTTGGTTTATCCGAAATCATCCCACTGGGAATTGATAAATCAGGCATTAGCAGAATATGGTTATCTCCTGAAAGGAGAAGTAGATAGTCGGGGTTTCTATCAGTATGAATACTGCAAAATTCCCAAAGGATATCAGATGCACTGTACTAAATCTGTACTTCTATGGCGAGCTTGGTGGAGATATCGCAAGTATACTTCCACACAAGGAATTTCGTTGGAACTTCTGATTAGAAAACGAGATTTATGGTATCCAATCCGAGATTTAATTATTAGCGACGGACTTCTTTATATCAAAACGTTAGGAAGCGAGATCGCACTTGCCTCAGATGACTTGGTTACTTGGTTAAACAAAATTGACGGCTGAAAGTGAGTAGTTGTTGAAAAATGCTGAGATTTTTTTCGCTTACTTTGAGACTATGACTATAACTGGTTTTTAATAAACTGTTTCATCTTCCTTCCGCCATGCTGGATCAACAATACATATAAATACTAGAGGTTCGATGCCAGAGTTAGAAATAAATTGCCGCGTATTAGGAGGAATATACACAGCGTCTCCCGGCTGAACAATCTGGGTTTCATCATCAATCTGCATTTCTCCGATGCCACTAAGAATATAATAGACTTCTGAGGTAGAGAGCGAGTGGGGTTGAGAGGTTTTTCCTACTGGCACTGTTGCATGAGCCAAACTATAGCGCAATGTCAGAAGTTGCTTATCTGGATGTAGCAGTTCTCGCAGAATGGTGTTATCACCGGCGATGAATTCTGGACAGTCTTGAAGTTTTTGAACTAGCATCAATGAATTTTTGGTTTGAGCTTTTGAATCTCACTATAGAAGTATAAGCCCACTTTTGGCACTTCATTTTGTAATCTACGAAGATTAACAAATATAGCAATGACTAGGTTGGGCTGCGTCTACGCTATCTAATCACAAGCATAGCCCAGCCACCAATCGGCCACTCTACGAGTTCCCGTTCTCCAACGGAGTACCCGCAGGGTACAAGAACTGCTATGTTGCTTTATCATTTGAGTAATTGATCACGCAACCTCAGTTATTGATAAATTGCACCATCAGGCATAATTGCCCCAGCTAAGTTAGCACCAATTAGTTTAACCAGAAGGCGTTCGCCAGAGCGAATCCGCGCTCCCGTCAAGTCCGCTCCTCGCAAGTCGGTTCCACTGAGATCCGCTCCAATCAAATTAGCACCACGTAAATTCGCCTCCCTGAGATCCGCTAAAAGTAGGTTTGCCCGAAATAAATTTGCATCAGATAAATTCGCACCTCTAAGATTAACTTTGTGCATAAAAGTATCGCTGAGATTAGCACCACTCAAATTGGCATAACTCAGATTTCTGCCAGACAAGTCTTTATTGCTCAAATTTGCCCGACTATAGTCTTTGCCACTCAAGTCTGAGTTTTGCTTTGCTGGTTGCTGGGTTGTTTGAGATGGTTTTTCTTGTTGAGGTGGCGGAGAGTGAACTGTAGGTTGATGTTTGGTTTTTAGAGAGCGCAACTTTTCACGAGCTTCATTTATGGCTTTCAGCTTGTCTTGTGCTTTCTGCTGTAAACGGAGATTGTCTTTAGGAATGCGATCGGGATGCCAAACAAAAACTAAATCTTTGTAAGCCTGGTTCACTTCCTCAAGTGTTGCCCCAGGCTCTAATTCCAAAACTCTATAGTACCGCTCCAGATCGCTCATACGATATTTTGGTGGACAATCAACTTAATTATCAGTGATGGAGTCATGTATTCGCTGCATCTTTTGTCACTTGCCCTGCTCCCTCATCTTCCCATCTCCCCATTTCTCCATCGAGCGATCGCTCTCAAATATGCTCCAACTGGAATTTGATAGACTTCAATAAAAATCCAAACAATAATTGCTAAATGTGATAAGAAAGTTAATATTGTCCAAATATATGGCATCCAGGTAATCGGTTCCTTGAGATTAGCAGGAAAATAGTAAGCTACTATGCCAATTAAAGTAGTGGGAAGAATGATAAAAACTGCTGCTGCTAATCCATAACCCCAACCTAATTCCATCCCTTCCAACTGGCCTTCTGTCCAATTAAACCCATTCCAACGCCAACTTAAGGGTGGTTGCCTAGAAGGCATCTTGATTTGCTCTAATTCTAGGTTGACTGTAAAAATCTCGTGGCAAAAGTCACAAGCCATAGCTTCCATCAATGGCATATGAGAAATCTTACCTATCCGACAGACTGGGCAGGGGTAAACTCCATGATAGTCGAAAGATTGGGCTAAGATTTTGGAACTGGGCATAATGAAACTGATGATCCTAAAAAGTTGATCTGGTCAATGAGGACTTGGGTAAGAATAATGTATGGCGATCGTCAATTGTCTGCAATAAGCTTTCGCAAGGTGAGGTGACAAGTCAGGAGAATTATAATTTTAACTTCTCAATGGTGGATCTTTGAACTTTTGAGGCACGGAAGTCACCGCTTAGAGTTGTCTCTGATTACCTTGAGTTAGATGGATTCTATTCATTAGAGAATAGCCATATTCGGAATTTTTAGATTTTTCACAATTGATTTTTAATCACTTACACTACCCATTAGTCATGACACAACAATATTTGTCAACTTATATATAGCAGAATTCAGAATCCAGAATGAGCTACGCCCCGCTCCGCTAACAGAAGTAAAACAGGATTTATACCTGGCTTTGGGACGAATCGTTGTGTACTTCACCTTCCTTGAAATCTGCTATAGCTATGGTGATATCTAATGACAAGCCTTTGTCTACCAGAGGCTGCGCCAACGGGTTTGAGAGTGACGCTCAAAAACTCGCTAACGACGAGAACCGCCTTTCCTTCTCTACGAGACGCTGCGAGAACGGAACGCTCTGCGCGTTCGCACACCGTCTCGTAGAAAAGACTGCGACCCCTCACCACTTTCTTCGTCTAGGCAAACAACCAACTAGTACTTCACCACATAATCAGAACAGGGCGTGATTTTGAATTCCGCCAAGCGTTACTAATCTTGACTCCCACAGTTGTACTGAGTCTATCGCTTTTTTATCGTTTATGGGGGTCTTGACACCGCCTAGTCTTCCTGGTAATGTTAATTTATATAGGCATAGTTCTTAAGTTTTCCAGCACAAACCCAGCAAATGCTTAATATAAATTCCTACTTTTATTTTTGGTTTAGGGTGGTTCACCGGGAGTGAATCGAGTTTCCTAACGGAAACCGCCCGGTGAACCGCAGAGCTAACTCTGCGGTTTTTGTTTTTTTAAGGAGAATTTCATCGTCATGACTTATTTTAGTAGCTGGTTTTATGGCTTTTACTTTTGGCCCAGAGTAAGTTCCGGGTAAATCGCGTCATGCCGATAAATCAGAACGCGCCCGGAACTCTTAAAGGTTTCGGGCTTTTTTGTTGTTACTGGGAGTGGGGAGTAAGAATTTTAGATTTTAGATTTTAGATTTTAGATTAAAGAATTGAAATTTAATCCAAAATCGTCAATCCCTTCCGGTTCAGCAGTCGCTCATGGGGGAAACCCCCAAGACCGGGCTGCTTCACCAAAATCCAAAATTAAATTGCCCAATGCCCAATGCCCAATACTTAATTTTTTAGGAGAATAGAACCATGATTAATGCCAAACTTGCCGCACAATCCCATCTAAACCACCAGACAATTGTTAAACTTTCAGAAAAAGTCGCTTTCGGGGGCGAAAAACTAGTAATTATCGGTGGCCCCTGCACCGTTGAAAGCTTAGAACAAATGGAGATAGTCGCCCAAAAGCTATCTACTGCATCCGTGCAGGGGTTGCGTGGCGGTGTCTACAAACCTCGCACATCTCCTTACGCTTTCCAGGGTATGGGAGAGGCAGGATTAGAGATTTTGGCAAGAGTGCGATCGCATTACAATCTGCCAGTTGTCACCGAGGTGATGTCAATTTCTCAAATTGAAGTAGTCGCCGCCCACGCTGATATGCTTCAAGTTGGTAGCCGCAATATGCAAAACTTCGACTTGCTCAAAGCTTTGGGACAAGCTGGCAAACCAATACTACTCAAGCGTGGTTTAGCAGCGATAATTGAAGAATTCGTCATGGCTGCTGAATATATCCTCAGCCACGGGAATCCTGATGTGGTGTTGTGTGAAAGAGGTATCCGCAGCTTCGATGATTACACTCGCAATGTCCTGGATTTAGGGGCAGTGGTAGCACTCAAGCAAATAACTCATTTGCCTGTGATTGTAGATCCTTCCCATGCTGTCGGTAAACGGGAACTGGTGGCACCTCTGGCTAGGGCGGCGATCGCTTGCGGTGCAGATGGATTAATTATTGAATGTCACCCAGAACCAGAAAAATCTGTTTCTGATGCCCGTCAAGCACTTTCTTTAGAAGATATGGTGCATTTAGTTGATAGTTTAAAGCCTGTAGCAACAGCCGTTGGGCGCAGTATATCAGAAGCGATCGGGGCGGGTTTATCACCTGCCCCGATTTTTTGTGCTGCTTAAATTTCAGTTGAGAGCGTAGTTTACCGCCGTAGGCATCGCTTGTGTTGAATGTCTTAGTCAAAAGATTTATTTTGGCTTCAGGACAAACTGCGATCGCTCTCATAAAATCAAAGTTGTTGCTTAAGCTATTGCATTTAGCTAGAGAATAAAATCTGACGGGTAAATCTATTTAAAATTTAACTTAAGTTAGGGTATCGCTATGACTAGCCGACTACACGTTCCTAATAACATTACTACTAAAGCAATATCTTCATTATCAACTGCTCCAACTCAGGGAATGTTCCAATCGCGTCCCTTTGTGGTGCAGGCGCAAAGCGCAAATCAAGTATCTGACTTGAATACATCGCTGATCCGGTCGGAAAAATACGGACATAATTTGAATCAGATGCACTCCACGAGTGATTCAGATATTACAGCGGTACAATCAAAGCAAGATAACCAGCCCGTCCAGTTAGCTAGAGGGCAAAAACGTCAATCAAGCTCATCAGTAGGTAACAATCTAATTGGGCAACCTAAAATACGCAAAAAAAAGCCAAAATTAACAATAGATACAAATCCGACTGGGAAAGCACCACACACCAGACGAAATGCAGCAGGGTATAAGAATCCGTCCCATGACCACAAAAATATGCTGCCTTTATATTCACCTGTGAGTCCAATTCCACCAACCATAAAAAATGATAAACAGAAAAAAGAATGGTTGTTGGCACCCAATAGACGTCTCAATACATATAGCCCGACTCATACCAATCCACCGACGATAGTCCAAGGACACCAGAATACGGTGATGGGGCACAAGCCAGATGCAGCAGAAGTTTGGAATACAGGAGGTCATAAGAACTCCAGAAAAGATAATCTGGAGCACAATCGCCAAACAAGTTCTTATCATGGGCTAGAAGACCGTCAAAAATCAGATGCAAGTGGGTCTCAAGCTGATAGATATAACAGTCCTAGCCCAACAATAGGAAGTCATGAATCATATTTTAATGTTCGCCATCCGGATTTTGACCCTCGGAACCCTTGGACAAATCGTTTCCGCGAACCGGATAGTAACGGTGGTTGGAAGGGTGTAAAATATGACTCAGCGACAAAGGATTATGTACCTAAATAAGAGATATTACACTTTGCCTATTGCCATTGGTTAAGTTGATATACAAAACAAAAAAATCTCGGCACTCATAACGTTATTGCACCTTCTGCAAAATAGACATCTCCGAAAAAGAATGTAGAGACGCGAAATTTCGCGTCTCTACAAGGGT
>NZ_JAQYWQ010000102.1 GCF_029379315.1 Nostoc sp. S13 | reverse complement strand
CCCTTGTTGCATCGACCTGCACCCTTGTTGCATCGACCTGCACCCTTGTTGCATCAACCTGCACCCTTGTTGCATCGACCTGCACCCTTGTTGCATCGACCTGCACTTTTGTTTTCTTCGTTCCCAATACTCTAAAGTCAAGTTCAACTCTGGGCTACTTAAACAGACGAGTCATTTCAAACAATTGCTGGGCATTATTTCCTAAAAAAGCATCGAAAAGTATTTGCTCTCCAGATTCCACTTGCACTAAATAGCGCTGGGCAATTTCATAATAGGCGTAAGTCCAAGGGATCTGAATTTCTGCGCCACTGTTATCATCTAACACAGTCACCATTTCTGTTACTGCTTGAGTTGCAGTTTGCCGCAAACCACAAGCAACATTTCCCTCTATCTCTGCTTTCATTGGTACACCCAGGTTAGCTAAAGCAGTGGCGGTAGTATCAATGTCTGGATATTCTGGGGTGTTCTGGCTGTTAACGTAACCTGTAAAATGATTGACACCATATCCGTGCAGCAACACCCATGCCCCATATTGAGTAACCTGATTCACTTCTTCGACAACAGAACGCTGGGGAGGTAGCCAAGGGCGGGTGAAAACTTGCTGGAGTTGTTTGGCGATGGTTTCAATATTCCCGTCTTTTTGTAGAAAAGTAAGAGGTAAGGTCAGTTCGTCTGAGATTGAAGATACTGTTTTAGAGATGAGTTGGGCAATATTAACAGGCAATTCATCGACAATCAACTCGCTGATAAACAGTTTGGGTAAGTTAAATTCCTCTTGCTGCGGATGACGATAATGACGAGCGTATAAATGGGTTTGAGCAAAATTATATTCTCCAGCCGCCACGTAACCTAAAGCTTCTGCAAGTTGCCCCAGGTAGTCAATTCCCAAGTTAACTTGACCCTGTGGACTATCTACTAATAAACGCAGAGACCGAAAGGCGATGTGGTCGTTGGCGACAGTCCCACCCGCAGCAGTAATCATTTGCTGGTAGGTACGGGCATGATTTACTCTGGTGCTGTATTCTTGCCAAAGTAATTTCCATAAATGAAAGGCTATTTCAGGTTTCATAAAGTATTGGGCATGGGGCATTGGGCATTGGGCATTGGGCATTGGGCATGGGGCATGGGGCATTGAGAGTGCTGAGTCAAGAGCTAGGAATTATTATTTTCCTCCTTATCTCCCTCATCTGCCTCATCTCCCTCATCCCCGCACTCCCCTTCATCTTTTAAGAACTTAAAATCTCGCTGATAATCTGAAGGGCTACCTGAATTTGGTCGCTGTCGATAACTAGAGGTGGACAGAAACGAATTGCTGCTTTACCGCAACCAAGCAATAATAAACCTCGTAAAAAAGCTTCTTGGATAATGCGATCGCGCAATTTATGATCAAGATTACCCTGTTCATCCCATAAGTCCACTGCAACCATCAAACCTTTACCTCGTGGCGGCGATAGTCTGGAAAATTTTTGATGCAACTCGGTAAGACTAGCTTGTAATAATTCTCCCATCTGGGTAGCGTTAGTCATCAAACCACTTTCCAGCAGTCGCAGAGTGGCAATACCAGCAGCACAAGCTACGGGATTGCCGCCAAATGTGGTGGCGTGAGAACCAGGAGGCCAAGTCATTAACTCAGGTCTGGCAAGTATCGCTCCTAATGGCAGACCACTAGCGATGCCTTTGGCTGTAGTAATGATATCAGGCATAACACCCCAATGCTCGATGGCAAATAAGCGACCAGTCCGCCCCATCCCCGTTTGCACTTCATCCACTACCATCAGAATACCGTGGCGATCGCAAATATCCCGAATCCGTTTTAAAAAACCATCTTCGGGGACAATATACCCACCTTCTCCTTGAATCGGTTCGACTATGATCGCCGCTACTTCTTGCGGTGGTAAAATTGTGCCAAATAGCTGTTGTTCCAGGTAATCTAAGCTAGCGTGAGTGCCGTAGGGAATATGAGTAACCCCAGGAACTAAAGGCCCAAAATTAGCTCGCTGCACTGCTTTGGAACCAGTGAGAGACATGGCCCCATATGTGCGTCCGTGAAATGCCCCTAAGAAGGCTACGATTAGCGATCGCTTGGTGTAATATCGAGCTAGTTTGATGGCTCCTTCGTTGGATTCTGCCCCAGAATTGGTGAAAAATACTTTTGCGGGAAACCCAGTGTTACTCTGTGGCTGGGGAAAGGGGGCGCGAATCGCTAGTTGTTCTGCTAGTTCCACCATCGGCTCATAATAAAAATCCGTCCCTGACATGTGCAGCAGACGCGCCGACTGTTCTTGAATTGCTTTGACGACTTCTGGGTGGGCGTGTCCGGTGGCGGTAACGGCAATACCTGCGGTCATATCCAGAAATACATTGCCATCCACATCTTCCACCATACAGCCCTGACCGCGAGATGCAACTAAGGGATAATCGCGGGTGTAAGAAGGGGAAGTTACGGCGCGATCGCGTTGTACAATTGCTTGAGCACGAGGCCCAGGTAAGGAAGTTACTATACGGGGTGTACGAGGTAAATTTAGGTTAATTAGGTTAATAGGGATACTTAACATAATTTTTTCAATTTTTTTGCATATTACTGATGATTAAACGCTAAAGGTTGATTAGTTACAGTAGCATTTGATTCCATTCGTGTAGAAATTACGCATTTACCGAAAAAGCTTCATAGTAAAGATTTTCGTATTTTCTAAGACTTTGAGCGTTTTCATAACACAACTTCTGCGATCGCGTCATATTATATTTTTTGAAGCATAACAGCTTCACTATTAGATGTCAGGGTGCAAGCTACAGAACATTCCCCACTCAACCACAAAATAGGTAATAACGAGCAGCTACGCCTACGCAATAGTTAGATTGGCAGTCACATTTGTTGCTTTTGCGATCACAATAGTTAGATTGGCAGTCACATTTGTTGCTTTTGCGATCGCAATAGTTAGATTGGCAGTCACATTTGTTGCTTTTGCGATCGCAATAGTTAAATCAGCAGTCACATTTGTTGCTTTTGCGTACAAAAATGCATTTGGTTAGAATGTGGGAACAAGATTCGGCGTTATTTCTCCATAATCCTGCATTATTACCGTTAGCACCTTTAACACAGACAGATTCACCCCAAGGGTTATTATCCCAAGTTGCCCAGAGTGTTGCTACAATTTCGGATAGGGAAACAAGGCAGAATATCGCAGCTTACACAGAAATATTAGCAGGTTTGCGATTTGAAAAGGATTTTATTAGTCATTGCACCCCACCCCACCCCTTGCTAAGGGGTGGGGTGATTCGGGTTTAATAAGTAATCAAGCGGACATGATATAGCAGTCCTATCTGATTTGTCAAAATTCGTGGTGTCCAGATCCCCCACTTCTCATAGAAGTCGGGGATCTAACTTTTCACAAATGATTTAGGATTGCTATATAACTTGATTAAAAACATCTAATTTACACCCACTCAACTAAAAAACTTCTCCACACATCTCACAAACATCTCCACACCCATTCCCAACGCCGTTTCGTCAAAATCAAATCGGGGATGATGATGGGGATACGCCAAGTCTTTCGCGGAGTTAGCAGAACCCAAAAAGAAATAGCAACCAGGAACCTCTTGCAAGAAGAATGACATATCTTCAGCAGCCATAGTTTGGCATTCTGGCACAATACCCAACGGAGTTTCTACTACTTCTTCTGCTACTGTTCGCACCAATTCCGCCATCTTAATATCATTAATGACTGGTGGATAAAGTGACCAGTATTCTAAGTCATAATTCGCACCCTGACTCTGACAAATTCCGGCAATAATTTGCTCGACACGCTGGTGGAAAAAGCCTTTAAAACTAGGATTAAAATACCTGACAGTGGCACTCATTCTCGCTGTATCAGCAATCACATTCCGCTTGGTTCCAGCATGAAGTTCGCCCACTGTCACCACTGCTGAATCAATGGGATTAACATTCCGAGCGACAATGGTTTGCAAGGCATTGACAATTTGGGCAGCAACTACAACTGAATCCACCGTTTGATGGGGTAGTGCGCCGTGTCCACCTTTACCCAAAATTGTGCAGTTAAAGCACTCCACAGCTGCCATCAACGCCCCACCCCGCACACCCACTGTTCCCAAGGGCAAATTATTCCATAAGTGCAAACCAATAATCGCGTCAACATCAGGATTTTTCAGCACTCCAGCTTCAATCATCGGCTTTGCGCCGCCTGGTGATTCTTCTGCTGGCTGAAAGATAATCTTCACGGTACCAGAGAAGTCTTGGCGATGCTGCTGGAGATGGTAAGCTGTACCTAAAGCGATCGCAGTATGTCCATCATGTCCACAAGCGTGCATCACTCCATCATGCTGCGATTTGTAGGGCACTTCGTTGAGTTCTTGGATTGGCAAAGCATCCATATCCGCCCGAATCGCTAAAACTTGGTGAGTGGGGAGTGGGCTTGCCGTGAGCGTAGCCGAATGGGAGTCGGGAGTGGAGAGTTTGCTACCTTTGATGGTGGCAACAATGCCAGTGTGGGCAATGCCAGTTTGATGCTCAATTCCCCATTCTTGCAGCTTTTGTGATACAAACTCAGCCGTCAGTTTTTCTTGAAAACCCAACTCTGGTTGTTGATGCAATCGCCGCCGCCACTCTACCAATTGGGGTTGCAATGAACGGATTGCCAGTCGGATGCGAGATAGGTCAACAGAAGAGGGATTGGGAAAGGTAGAAACCATTATGAAGACAAACTAGTTTAAGTACAGCTAACTTAGTTGACTTTCCCAGTTTATCGTAGGGAGTCGGGACTAGGGAAGAATCAGAATCTTCTTAATTATTGAAGAAGAATACATTCGTCAGAATACATTCGTCAGAATGCAATCAGTGGGGGATTCAGACCCGCCACTACGAAAGTTGACCACAAAACAAGAAAATTTGGTGGAGGTGCAAAAACGCCGTTTATTCATCCACCAGCGATGCACTGAGCCTGTTGAAGTGTCGCACAAAATTCATTATGAATTCTGGCGACTGGCACCTTTATTCTGTTTAATCAATTCACAATACTTTGGGATTTGGGGAAGTGCGAGTGGAAAACACTATTTTTTTTTCGGCTGGCTTTTCTAAGAAATTTTCGGATAGTAATTTGCTCAAAGCATCGGGGTGTAGTTGCCAGTTTAATAATCCAGATAACCCCATGACCAAGCCAAATATAGTTGGAAGCAAGGCGAGATAGAACAACCATTTTTTCTGAGATAGAGATGTGATGGCAAATAGCGACACAGACAGCGACAAGGAGGCATCAGCTAGGTCAAACTGGTCGTCATGGTAATTCAGCTGGTCATAGGTTGTTTGATCTTTTTCGGCAATTACCTTCTGTTCCTGCTTTTTCTGGTCTTCTTTATCAGCAATTACTTGATAAGCCGCAATCTGTTTTTCATAGTCAGCCCTCACCGCAGAAGGTTGAGAAAGAGATTGCAATTTAAGTTGCGTCACATTAGATTTGGCTATTTCTTCACGAATATTACGAGCCTGGTATAACGCCCAATCGTCAATTTTATTTGCTTGAGCTTGCTGCATTGCCTGAACCAGATTATCGTCTTTGACTTTGCATATTCCCATAAAGGTTGCGATCAATGCAACTGCAATTGCAACAGCACTATTTAAACGACTTTTGCGTTTTTCACGGTTAGCTGACGTTTCGGGTTCATCGTTTTCCGGCTCAACCAGGTCAATCGGGTTTATGTCCATATCGTCATACCAATTTCACTTCAAGATAAAACAAGGGTTTCAGTGCCGAAAAAGTTTTGGATTATTTTGCATAACTAGGGCGGGCTTTTCGGCCCACCCCACAAGAGTTCTACTTCCAGATGATATACAAGTTAAATGTCCAACAGCTTAATACCGATGCTCCTAGTTTTTTGTTCCGATGTTACTAATACCCTATTATCAGTTAAAATCAATTCTGCAACCAACCAGACATTACAGCAACTATCAAAAATACACCCATTGCCAAGCGGTAGAAAATAAAAATCAAGGTACTGTGTTTTTCCAGGTAGCGTAGGAGTCCCCAAATTGCTAGAAAAGCTGAAATGCTGGCGGAGGTTAAGCCCACCAACAAAGTCAACCAACCAGCCGCACTCAGTCCCGCTTGCGTAAGAGTGTGGAGTTCTACAGCACCTGCCAAAATCACGGCTGGTAAGCCCAACAAAAAAGAAAATCGGGCAGATGTCTCCCGTTTCATGCCCAAAAATAACCCGGCGGTGAGAGTGGAACCAGAACGAGAAACGCCAGGAATCAGGGCAAAAGCTTGAGCAACCCCTACCCAAATCCCATCCCAGAGGGTGAGGTTGTCGAAAGTGCGATCGCGTCCTCCACGTTTTTCGGCGATCGCCAGCAATCCTGACATAATAATTGAAGCCGCACCGATAACTACTAACCCTCGGATTGGTGAGTTGCAGGCGTTAAGAATTGGTTTGAGTAGCACACCAGCCACAGCAATGGGTAAGGTTCCTAGCAATAAACCTAACATCAGTTGCAAAGAATTAGATTGATAGTCTTGCCCGCTAATTGCTCTAACTGTCTCTCCGGTTAATTTTTTTAAGTCTTCCCAAAAATAGACTAAAACAGCAGTCAAGCTAGCTAACTGCATTGCTGCGGAAAAAGCAGATCCCGGATCTTTCAGTCCCAGTAGAGTTGGCACTATCCGCAAATGAGCAGTACTGCTAATTGGCAGTAGTTCTGTAATTCCCTGAACGATGCCTAAAATAATCACGTCAATCCAGCTTAAGTTAGCAAAGTCTAGATTTACTTCGCTACCGTTGCCACAGACTGCACTCGCCACTACAAAAGAAAGCATCATGATATCAGGCGTAATTAATTTACTGTTAATCAAATACCGACAAATTAACTTATGCCAGTGACGTTTGTGTGACTAAGATATGGTACTTGAATGACATTTAAGAATCAGAATTCAGGAGTCAGAATTCAGAATGACTTCTGTACGAGTGTGGGATGAATAAACGGGTTTAAGTCCCACACCAAATTTTGAATTATTCTTTATTTAATACAATAAATACACCGTGTAAATGTATCGTGTGTTCGCGCAGCGTGCCGTCAGACAAGGAAATACCATTTGCTAATTCTAAAAACGTCTTTAACCATACATATCTGACACAAACGAAAGCTGCTAATCAAGTGGCGTTTTACTCCCAATGATGAAATAAGGCAGGTAAATCCTGCCTTGTGTGTCACTAAAGTAAGGATAATTTTATCCTTACTCACCATTGCATGTCTTATTGACAAAGCTATTACCGAGTTATGTCAGAACTGTGACTGGCTTGAGCGAGCTACCATCAGTGCTCAAGTCTTATCTAATGTAAACCAAAAAGTTTTTCTCCCAAGAGCGATGCCTGGGTGCGCTACGCCTACGCTAATAATCATACCTACCCAATACCCAATACCCAATGCCCAATGCCCAATTTAAAATGTCAGTGTTTCCCAATCTAAATCTGATGCTATTTGAGCAAGTTTATCTAAATCAGTCAGGTTATCTAGATAAGGTAAGCAGCCTAAAACTGGTGTGTTAGTGAGTGATTGAATCAATTGCTGTGGTGTCCAGTCAGCTATTTCTGCATCCGTTCGGGGTTGTACGCAGTTCAGCACAATGCCTTTGAGATTGACGCGCGATTGTCTAGCTAATGCTACATTTGCCACTGCTTGAGCGATCGCACCCAATCTAACGGGTACTACCAATACCGTTGGTAAACGCCATTCTCCGGCTAAATCGGCTACTGTCAATTCCTCAGTTACTGGCGAACCTAATCCTCCCAAGGCTTCTACAAGCACAAAATCACGATGCGATCGCAACTTAGACAAAGCTTGCCACACAAGTGCTAAATCTACTCGGCGATTTTCCCGTGCTGCTGCTATGGGAGGGGCTAAAGGTGCTTGAAAGTATAAAGGTGTAATTTCTTCTGGGGATTGTTCTAGTGTAAATAGCTTTTGATACCATTCGCGATCGCCAATTCCCGATTGAATCGGTTTCATGATTCCCCAGCTACGCTGCGGATAATATTTTTGCCAATAGGCTGCTAACGCTGTTGTTAAAACAGTTTTACCTGCTTCGGTATCAGTTCCAGTAATCAATAGTGTGTTTAACATTAATTTCTTTGGCCAGAAAACGGTTGTGTTCCATCAACCGGAGGAAAAGTTGGCGTTTCACCAGTGGTCGGAATTGGCAGGGGTGTTTCTGTCGGAATTGGCACAGGTGTTTCTGTCGGAATTGGTAGAGGTGTTTCTGTCGGAATTGGCAGGGGTGTCTCTGTCGGAATTGGCAGGGGTGTTTCTGTCGGAACTGGCAGGGGTGTCTCTGTCGGAACTGGCAGAGGTGTTTCTGTCGGTGTTGGTTTGACTGGTTTTTCTAGTGCAACATTGAGATTGTAATTGCTTTCGGCAACTCCTGAAACCAGTGTTAACTCAATACTATATCTACCAGTAAGCAGCAATCTACCTACATAGGATGTTACTTGCTGGACATTCTGATCAAATGGTTGTTGATTGGGACTTAAGACTGTTAGCAAAACGCTGCTTCCTGGGTCAATAAAAGCAGTTAACTTGTCACCTTCCTGTCCAAAAAAAGTGTACCGAATTATTTGATTTGTTTTGAGAGTATCTTTAACTGTGGCTGTGTTATTAAATGCTGCCAGATTGAGGCGCTTAGTAGATACAACAGGTTGATCGTTAGTGGGTGTCGGTGTGGATGTGAATGTAGTACCACCAGAAATTACTGGTGAAGGGAAATTTTGTGGAAGCGTCTCAGTTGGTGTTTTCGACTGACTGCGGATGGAACTTACCAGTGTCCAAGAACCAAATCCCGCTACGATCACTACAGCAGTGGCAATTGCTGCGATCGCTAAGGGATTATCCAGAACTGAGCTAGTGGGACTTGGTGGAATCACCGGAGCGGGTTGTTTCCTGGGTGAAGCTGCTGGTGATACTAGCTGAGGACGGCGACTAACAGCCATTGTTTGCAAGTTCGATACATCGGGGGTAGAAACACTGGGTTTAGTCAGAGATTGCAGTGCTTGCGATACATTAGCAGCACTTTGGTAGCGATCGCTTGGTATATGATTCAACATTCGATTCAAAACCAGGGCAAATCGCGGATTAACTTTTACCCACCGTTGCCAATTCCAAGTTAGTTGGTTTTGGTCAAATAGATCCCTTGGTTCTTTACCAGTCAGCAAAACAATTGCACTCACCGCTAATCCATACAAATCACTACTAGGATAAACTCCCCCTGTTTGCATTTGTTCACTAGGAGAGTAGCCTAATTTTCCCACAGTGGTTTGTGGCATTGCACTCTCTGGCGATCGTAAACGCGTTGCCAGTTCCTTTACCACCCCAAAGTCAATTAACACAGGTTTAGCGTCACTATCTCGCAAAATAATATTTTCTGGCGAGATATCCCGGTGAATAATCCCTCGACTGTGAATATGCTCTAAAACAGGCAGCAACAACAGTATCAGCTGCAATACTTCAGCTTCTGAGAAGGTTTGACCCACAGCTTGACGTTCAACCAGCAGAGTTCGGTACGTTTGACCTGCAACGTAGTCCTCTACCAAAAATAAGCGTTGGTCTTGCTCAAATCTTTCGCGAAATTTAGGTATTTGTGTGTGTTGTATTTGATACAAAATAGCAGCTTCTCGGTAAAAAAGTTCTTGTGCCTTCTCCCAAGCCAAAGCCTCCGTTGCTGTTGGAATCAATTCCTTGATCGCGCAAAGTTCGTTAAAGCGCCTCTGGTCTTCTGCTAGATAGGTTCTACCAAATCCTCCTTGTCCGAGAATTTGAATTATGCGGTAACGGTTTTGCAAGACAGTGCCAACTGTAATCGGTGGTTGCATGATCGATTGATTGAGTGTAGTAGCAACTGAGGAGGAAGTCACCCACAAAGATTTAGTCCAAGAGGCGACGGACAGTTACCTGCGGCAATATTCTACTATACCCAATGGGTACATCCCTAGGGGAGCAGGTCGTTTTGTACCGCATAACTCTAACAAACGATATTAGGCAAGTTAAACCAATTCGCAATTCGCAATACTTCGGCTGCGCTCAGTACAAGTTCGCAATTACGTTTTGTGACGGGGATTTAGCTTAGGCTTCAATTCGCGCTGCCTATAGAGGCAGGGGACTTAGGTGATTTCTGATGAAAAAAATACCTATGTTGTCGAAACCAACGGTTATGGTAATTTTATTACTAGAATTCACCTTAAACCCCCAAAGTTTGTTAATAAGCAGTCTTCAGCTTGAGCTACGAATTTAGCTTAAACCCAAGCTTATTGGGTTTAAGCTTGATCCTCTTTCTGCTGAATCCCTACCAAATTCTAATAGTCCTCAATTGCCAATTCAATTACTCTTCTTGGTAAAACGATATATTTTGAAATATGCAAAATTAACTTGAGAATCCAGCTTATACAAATCACTCATCTCTCTTTCAATCAATCCTTGAGGAAATTGATAATCACGATTAACTGTGACGAGAACTGTATCCATACTATTTGTTAATTTTTCAATTTTTTCGGCAAAATTTTCATTCGTAATTCCCTTTCTTAACCGATCTCCCAAATTTCTTCCATCCAGAGTTAGAGTGTCACCGTAGTATGTAAATAATCTGGGATTACCAAATAAAAATACAGATTGTGTAGAAGAACTTCGATTTTTTATCAGGTACTGGACAGCAGAGCGATAGTCATCTCTTTGATAGTTCTCATTGAAGTAATAATTAAAAAGAGAATAAATATTCAAAACTATCAGAGAGATCACAGCAATTTGAGCCAATTGAGACACTCCATAACGCTTTGAACCGATACCAGGTTTTTGACTCAAAGCCGATGGGATAAGCATGGCAAGTGGCAACCAAAGATAATAAGAGTGACGTGGCACCCAATTAGTTTTGGCGACTATAGCTAAGAGCAATCCCAGCAAAAATGCTATGACAAAAACAGAAGCAAAAAAGTAATCAGGATGTTGCTCTCTGCTCTTTTTTTTGTGTATCAATAAAACTCTTACTAAAGCCAATAAAATTGTAGTACCGACAATCAATAATAAAAGTATCTGGGGCCAGTAACTAACCATAACCTGCACTCTATTATCGCCGCGCAACTGCTCCATTGAAGGTCCATACGTTATCCCTACTAAAATTCCATGTAACACAAAAAGAATATTTTGGATTATGGGTAATCCCAAACGATTAATTGGAATTGTTTCTGGATCAGTTGCTCCAGGTAAAGTCAGGTGATATAGAATTGACGGTATAGATAAAAACGCAGCAGGAATCCACCATTGCAGCCATTGCTTGAAATTTCTATAGATGGCAATATGAGATACACATAAGGCTGTAGTGAAAAGCCACATAGTAATGTTACTAAAAATACCTAAAGGAATAAAAATACTAAACAGTAATTTTGAGACACTTTGATTATCTTCATTTTTAGCTAATACTTTGCTAAAGAAATATAGTTGCAGTGAGGCTATAAACATTGCTAAGGAATAAATTCTTGCCTCTTGACTATAGTTAACACAGAAAGAACTGAATGTCATGATTAGCAGAGACCATAAGGCGTGCTTTTTTCCGTATATTCGGAAAGCAGTAAAGAATATAACGATAGTTGAGCCAATTCCTAAAACAGCAGAGAGTGAGCGAAGGGCAAATTCAGTTTCACCAAATACCTGACGCCACCAAAACAGAACTATAAAGTATAGTGGTTGGAATCTATCACTATTTCCGATGTGTCTAACTCTCGTAATGCTTTCTTGAAATGTCGAGACATCAGAATTAGTTAAGCTTAAACCCTCATCATACCAGAGACTCTGGTTTGCCAACATAAAAAAGCGCAGAAAAACGCTCAAAATAATCACTATTAAAATAAATAGATCATATCTCGACCATCTCTGATTTTGGATTCTAATCATAATTTTATCTCCTCTTTAGTCTATGAGTGATGCAACGATAAAGCGTTTTATGTCTTTCTTGTCACTTTTGCTTACATAACTTACTATTCTTCAAATAATCAATGTTTACCTAAAGCGATTGCCCCGATACCGCTCAACATCAAACCCATTCCTAACCATTGGGAAAATAAAATTTTTTCTCGCAAAATTACAGCCCCAGTGATCATTGTGACTATAATTGTTAAGCCTATTACTATTGGATAGGCAACAGATAAATTCAATTTAGCTAAAACTACTACATAAAAAATTGCACTCAGACCATAACTAATAATCCCTCCCAATAAATAGATATTTAACGGATTTTGTCCGGCTCCGAGTTTCAATAGATTTTGAGCCAGTGTATTTAACACCACTGTGATTAAAATCAATAAACTAAAAATGATTTGGTTATTCATCGGGAAAGTTTACTCACTTGACAACGTGATATTTTTTGATAAAAAGAGCAATTTAGAAGAAACTCTTATAAGCAGCAGATCCATCAAAATCCCAAAGTTCTGCTTCACATGGATAAGGTATTTGCACCCATCTGCCAGCAAGTTTTTCCCACCATCGGGGCGGGTGTGGTAGGCTAGCAACTTGGATGTAGCTACATCCACAAAGTAGTGCTCCGACAAAATCAGTATGTAAACTATCACCAATGACGAGTATGTGTTTGGCTGGTAACTGCATATAAGCTATTGCCTGTCGAAATGCAGAGGGAAAGGGTTTTTTCGCTGGACTTAGCGCTGGAATATCAAGACGATCAGACCAATATTTGACGCGATAGCGACGTTTCCCATTTGAAAGGATAAAAAATTGCAATCCACCTAACTTTGCTTGGGTAATCCAATCTTCTGCACAAGGAGATAGGTACTGGTCATCTTCCGATACAATAGTGTTATCTAAATCTAGGATTACACCTTGAATCCTACAGGTTTTTAGCCAGTCAATTTCGATGCTTGCCAGTGTATAAGCTTGTGGTGGTAGTCTGTGGGGGTTCCTTTTAAAACCTAGTTGGTTGTTTCCTTGAATGAGCAAATACACCCACGAGGCAAAGATAGTAAAGAGTTTTCTGAAAACAGATATCGGATTTCTCATCTATAAATTTCATCAAATTTTCTCCCGTCATAGCTTAAGGGACTAATATCACAATTTGAAAGTGTGGATACCAAAGAGTCCAACGAATCACTGGCCGGCTAACTGTGGCTCCCATCGATTCCAAAACCTGAACAATATCCTGACTTCGGCGTTGGTGAACCCATTCTCTCGCCAGCAACAAGTCATGAAGCTGATTCATAAAAGACCCAAAAATTTTAGATGCCTCAATGTCTTTAATAATCAGCCTTGCTCCCGAATCCATCCGTGTAATTGTTTTACGGAGAAAATCGTCTTGTAGTTTTGCAGGAATGTGGTGCAGAACATCAATCATGGTTACAGTGTCATATCCATGCAAATCTGGTGGTGTTTCTTCTGGAGGCAAATGGATAACCTGAAATATTTCAGGTTGGATTCCAAAAGCCGCGGCAGCTTTCACGGCTTCCGAAGAAATATCATAACCATGAGCTACTTTTACTGAACGCAACTTTAAAGCTAAATAAAGTAATGCTCCTGTTCCACAGCCAATATCATAAAGACGTGCACCTTTTGGAATCTTGGCAAGAACCAGATCAAGAGGACAGATAAACGGACGATAGCGCGTTTTTAGGGCAGTAAGCCCAGACATTCTTTGACAAGGTAATTTCATCTCATCAGCAAGGGTAAAACTATTCATACAAGTTGTTAGAAAAAACAGCTATAAATTTGACCAGACAGATTTAGTACTGGTGTCTTCTCTTGTAAGATTTATTCGATCATTCCTTGGTTTTTCAGCCAAAGAATTACAAAGCAGGTGAGAATCCAACCAATAACTGTGACTAGTATCGGTAAGTCTTTCAATAAGACTTCTTCGGGGCGCTCACTACGTCCACCCTCCTCAATAGTGTTGTCATTGGAACTGGCAATCTCTTGGGGATCACTCAGTAGTTGATAGCGAAAAATTCCATACAAAACAAACGGCAAAGTCAATAACATCCAAGAGGTGGGCGCTCCATGCAGGTATGAACCTGCGCTCCAAAGAGCATAAGTAACAACCGTCCCAGTAGTGACGACATTTTCCATCCGACACAGTAGGGGCAAGGAATAGTATTTGAGAACAGAGCGAGGTTTGTTGCCTTTAATTTTTGCTAACCGCAGTTCTGCTTTGCGCTTTTCAATACCCAAAAATAGCGCTAGCATCGCAGTGCATATTAAAAACCAAGATGATAAAACGATGCCGGTAGCAGCAGCACCGGCATAGGCTCGGAGGACAAATCCGGTTGCGATCGCCCCAATATCCAAAATCACCATCCGTTTGAGTCGCAGATTATAGGCGATCTGCAACAGGGCGTATGCAGTTATGACTCCACCCAACTGGGGCGATCGCAACCACCCAAAAATCAGAGCAGTAGCCAACAACACCAATACCATCCCAGTCGCAATATGGTTGTTGACTAATCCGGCGGCAATTGGCCGCTTACACTTGACAGGGTGCTGACGGTCAGATTTTACATCTGCGATATCATTAATTAAGTAGAAGCCACTTGATGCACAGCAAAATAATCCAAATGCTAATAGACTACCTAGCAGAGATTGCAAATTGATGCTAAATGCAAACAATGGTGCTGCAAACACCACCAGGTTTTTTGTCCATTGTCGCGGTCGCATAGCAGTTAAATAGTACACCGACTTTTTAGAACTACTTGTTATAGTAGTTAAGGATTTTTCTACTACTGAAGTACGTCGAGAGTCCATAAGTATGCTTCTCGCTTTTATGTCTCAAGCGAATTAGATTGAACAACTTTTCTCGATTTAATTAAAATTTATTTCAATAGAAATACTTACAAATCTTTAACTAGATGATATTACCCTTGTTCAGTAGTATTTTTCTATCATGAAAAATATTTTTATTTAACCTTTATTTAAGCTTTATCGAATCTTTATCTAAAAATTTGCTTGTGTGTGAAGAAATTGTGTCTACTGCTAGTTTCTTCTAAAACATGTAATTGTCATTTTTGTCAATACTTAGCTACAGTGATAATAAGCTACTAATTAAGTACTTAGTTAGAGGTGCTATACTGTATGAGAACAAACTTCAATTCACTTAAGTTGTAAATGCTTTACTGTCAGCTATGAATGAGGTAATTAGAAGAACCAACCTACCACACCAATGTTTACCTCAACCCAAAAAATTTGAACTATAGACCTAGTGGACGGTCTTGATGTCAGTTAAGCTATCAATAGCTTCTTTGCCAAGAGGACTAGACAATTAGCAAATGATAATTTTATACAGAAATGTTTAAATTTTGTATGGAAGCTTCAACAAAAATCACAGATGTTTTTTTAGGCTATTTCTTGATTAAATCTATTAAATCTCTAACTATAGTATTGTTATGAATGCACATAGAGGATCTGCTGTGCTCAGTTCTGCAACTTTCAAAGTGCAACCATCTGCAACAGGACTAACTGATAATCATCGCCTGCGGCTGTTTTCTGGCTCTGCCAATGTACAACTGTCTCAAGAAGTCGCTCGTTATCTGGGTCTTGACTTGGGACCAATGATTCGCAAAAGATTTGCGGATGGAGAACTTTACGTTCAAATCCAAGAATCGATTCGGGGTTGTGATGTCTATTTAATCCAGCCATGTTGTCAACCCGTAAACGATCATTTGATGGAATTAATGATTATGGTTGATGCCTGTCGTCGAGCTTCTGCGCGACAGGTAACGGCAGTAATTCCCTACTATGGCTATGCCCGCGCCGATCGCAAAACGGCAGGACGAGAGTCAATAACCGCCAAGCTGGTTGCTAACTTGATTACCGAAGCAGGTGCCAACCGCGTTCTAGCAATGGATTTGCACTCGGCTCAGATTCAAGGCTATTTTGATATCCCCTTTGACCATGTTTACGGTTCGCCAGTATTGCTGGATTATCTAGCAAGCAAACAACTGCCAGATGTTGTGGTTGTTTCCCCCGATGTTGGCGGTGTAGCACGAGCCAGAGCATTTGCAAAAAAACTGAATGATGCCCCACTGGCAATTATTGACAAACGTCGTCAGGCACATAATGTTGCCGAAGTGTTAAATGTCATCGGCGATGTTAAAGGCAAAACGGCAGTGTTGGTGGATGACATGATCGACACTGGGGGGACGATCGCAGAAGGGGCGCGATTATTGCGTGAAGAAGGAGCGCGTCAGGTATACGCCTGTGCAACTCATGCGGTGTTCTCTCCACCAGCGATGGAGCGGTTGTCTAGTGGTTTGTTTGAGGAAGTGATTGTGACAAATACGATTCCTATACCAGAAAACAATCGTTTTCCACAACTAGTGGTGCTGTCAGTAGCTAATCTTTTAGGAGAAACTATCTGGCGGATTCATGAAGATACTTCAGTCAGTAGTATGTTCCGCTAGGCTGTCATTCGCGTTACAGCGATAAATTACCCACATTGACCCCTTGATTGGGTACAGTGTGGGTTTTTAGTTATTACTGTCTTTCTTTATGAACTTTGAAAACCAAATACTAACCCTTTTTTGTCACTTTCGGAGAATCCAATCGCTCAAACGGTTACGGGGCTTTAATTTCTACCTTTTGTCTATAAATTTTAGTTTCTGTTAGAAAATAGAGCCTCAAACCTGGATTAAATCAAAGTCTCAGAATTTGGCTGAGATTACTGTTTTCCAAGAGTGACAAAAGAGGGCTATGTGCGATCGCGATTGATGTTAAACGATAAAAAACTCCACCCACTCTTGGGTTGGAGTTTTTGGGCATGGGGAATGGGGCATGGGGCATGGGGAAGAAGTTACCTGTTTAGCCAATGCCCAATGCCCCAAGCGACGGGGCGACTATCCTTCTGCACCCACTCTTGGGATGGAGTTTCCCACAGGAGTATATTGTCTGGCGAACATTAGATAATCAGTTGGATTGGTTTAGGCTGCAAGCGGACGAGTATGTTTCGCTACCAACCGATGAGCAGGGAATTATTCGCAGTCAGGTGTTTCCGGGGTTGTGGTTAGCGGTATCGGCCTTGCTATCAGAAGAAATAGCAACGGTGTTATCTGTGTTACAAGCAGGTTTAGCTGCCACTGAACATCAAGAATTTATGCAAAAGTTAAAATAATTCGTAATTCGTAATTCGTAATTAAGTTTTGTAACGGGGATTGCCTCTACATGGGAACGAGAGACTCCCTTAGCGATACAGCCAAACCCGAAGCAGTGAAAGCAGTTGCTCAGTATCTACAGGTTTGGTGATGTAATCAGAAGCTCCAGCTTCGATGCACTTTTCCTTGTCGCCTGGCATGGCTTTGGCAGTTAAAGCAATGATTGGTAGTGAGCGAAACTGTTGTTGCTGGCGGATGGCACGGGTAGTTTCGTAACCATCCATTTCCGGCATCATGATATCCATCAAAACTATATTAATCTCAGGATTAGCTTGCAGCCTCTCAATACCATCTCTACCATTTTCGGCAAACAGTACTTGCATTTGATAGCTTTCTAAAAAGCTGGTGAGAGCAAAAATATTTCGGAGATCATCATCTACAATCAAAATTTTCCGATTAGCTAGCACCGGATCAGTTTGATGTAGTTGCTCTAGCATTTGACGCTTTGGTGGGGGCAAATTTGCTTGCACCCGATGCAAAAACAGGGCAGTTTCGTCTAACAACCGCTCTGGCGATCGCACATTTTTAATAATAATTGTCTCTGCAAGTCCCCGCAGTTGGGTTTCTTCTTGTCGGCTGAGTTCTTTGCCGGTATAGACGATGATCGGCAGTTTCAAAAGTCTGGGTTCAAGCTTTATCTGCTCAATTAGTGTAAACCCGCTCATATCGGGCAGACCCAGATCCAATACCATACAATCAAAGTGATGCGATCGCAAAATTAACAGGGCTTCTGCCCCCGTACCCACTGCTGTACTCTGGACATCACTATTACCAATCAGTTCGATAATACTTTGGGCTTGTACGGGATCATCTTCTACGATCAGGAGAGTTTTTACCTGACGCTCAATAAAGCCTTTAATCTCAGTCAATACCTGAGTTAGCGCTTCTGGAGAAACGGGTTTTTGTAGATAGGTAATTGCTCCTAAGTGTAATCCCCGTTGCTGTCTTTCATCAACAGAAAGTATATGTACTGGTATATGTCTGGTGTCTGGTTTATGTTTCAGACGATCTAGCACCGTCCAACCATCCATCTCTGGCATATGGATATCTAGCATAATCGCATTGGGTTTAAACTGTTGCGCGAGTGCTAGACCTTGTTTGCTCTGTAAAGCAACGATGGTTTTAAAGCCTTGCTGACGTGCCATATCTAGTAAGATGCGGGCGAATTTATCGTCATCCTCGATAATTAGCAAAATGCGATCGCCCGGTTGAATTATTTCCCGGTCGTCTGGAATTTCGCTGGGGAAGCTACTAAGTACTTTCCCTGATGCAGAGGTATCTACAGTTATGGGTCTGTTTTCGACCATTGGCACTTCTTTGATAGTCGATACCGTGCGGATAAAAGTGTTTGGCTCAGGGGGTAATGTAGTGAGAGTATTTTGACCATTTTCCTGTTGTCTGGGCAAGTACAGGGTGAAGGTGCTTCCCTGTCCTGGTTGGCTGACTAGTTCAATTCTCCCTCCCAATAGTTGAGCTAATTCACGGCTGATGGACAAACCCAAGCCAGTTCCCCCGTACTTGCGGCTGGTTGTGCCATCTGCCTGTTGAAATGCCTCGAAAATAATCTTCTGCTTCTCGGCTGGAATGCCTATACCCGTGTCGCTAACTGCAAAAGCAATCATCGGATTATCAACTTCGGCTGTCTCAGCTGCCATGCTAATTTGTAACTTCACGCCTCCCTGTTCTGTAAACTTAAAGGCGTTAGCTAGGAGATTTTTCAGCACTTGTTGCAGGCGTTTGGAGTCGTTAGAAATTGTTGGAGGTAACTTATTATCTAGTTCAATAGTAAAATTGAGTTTTTTATTCTGGGCAAGTTGCCGGAAAGTCTGCTCTAAAGATGTCTGCAAATCTGCAAAAGCAATTTGCTCAATATCGAGCAACATAGTACCCGACTCAATTTTTGCCAAATCTAGAATGTCATTGATCAACTCCAGCAAATCAGTCCCAGCCGAGTAAATAGTCCGACTGTACTCAACCTGTTTGTCGGTCAAGTTGCTAAGAGAGTTATCTGCTAGCAGCCTTGCTAAAATTAACAGACTATTTAGCGGTGTCCGTAACTCGTGGGACATATTCGCGAGAAATTCTGACTTATATTTGGAAGACAACGCCAGTTGTTCAGCTTTTTCTTCCAAAGACTGCCTCGCCCGCTCAACTTCTTCGTTCTTACGGGCAACTTCCCGATTTTGAACTTCTAACAATTCTGCCTTTTCTTCTAACTCCTCATTTAGTTGTTGTAATTCTTCGTTAGACTGCTTGACAAGAAATTGTGATTCCACTAATTCGTGCGCCTGTTCTTCTAGGCGTTGATTGCTCTGCTGTAGTTCTTCTTGCTGGGTTTGCAGTTCCTCTGTTAAAGTAACAGACTCTTCAAGTAGTTGCTGGGTTTGCACTTGTGAGGCGATGTTATTTAAAAATACACCCAGATTTTCACTCAATTGCTCTAGAAATGTCAGGTGCAACTCGTTAAAAGGCCCAAAAGAGGCAAGTTCAATTACGGCATTCACCTGCGTCTCAAATAGTATGGGCAACACAATAATATTTAGTGGTGGAGCTTCTCCCAAGCCGGAACTGATGCGGATATAATCACTAGGAACTTCTGTGAGCAGGATTCTTTGTTTTTCTAGGGCGGATTGTCCCACCAATCCCTCACCCAAGCGAAACTGGTTTGCCAGATTTTTCCGCTCTTTATAAGCATAACTACTCAATAACTTCAGTACAGGCTGGTCGTCTATTGAGTCCATCGCATAAAAAACGCCTTGGGATGCTCCAACCAGTGGTGCTAAATTCGACAAGATCATCCGAGATACACTTTCCAGATTTCGCTGTCCTTGGAGCATCTGAGTAAATTCAGCTAAGTTAGATTTTAGCCAGTTTTGCTGATCATTTTTTTGAGTTGTGTTTCGCAAATTAAAGATCATCTGGTTGAAGGTGCGCGTCAACACGCCAATTTCATCTAGGCGATCGCTATCTGGTAAACTCACCGATAAATCTCCATCTGCCATTTTTTCTGCCAAACCAGAAACTTGCTTGAGGGGTACTGAGATATTTCGGGTCAGGGCAAATCCGATCAAAGCTAAGATTAAAGAAAATAAGGGAATACTATAGACAATGCTAGCGATCGTTTGCTGGGTAGCTGCTTGTGCCCTCTGGGAGCGCTGTTTCAGCAGTGTATTCTCTTCAGTTTTCATCGTCTGGATAACTTGGCGGATTTCACCCATTAGCTGCTTGCCCTGGTCTGTCAGAACGACCTTCTGAGAAGCTTCAAAGCCTTGGTTCTGACGCAAGTCGATAGTTTCTTGAAGTTCAGCCAGCTTTTGAGTGATTAATGGCTGTAAAATATCCAACTGCTGTTGTTGCTTAGGGTTATCTGCTGTTAACCTCTGAAGTTCGTTAATTTTTTGAGCCAGTACTTGAGTGGCAGCGTTATAAGGTTCTAAATAGCTCTGTTTTCCAGTAATAACGTAACCACGTTGCCCAGTCTCAGCATTTGTCACTTGCAAGTTGAGGTCTTCAAGCTGACTTAACACTTGGTAGGTATGGTTTTCTTGGCGCGAGGTTTCAATTAGATCATTGGTGCTTTGGTAGGAGATTAGACCAATGGTGGTCAGAGTTGCCAAACTCAAGGCAAAACTTACTCCAATCTTGGTTCCAATCTTCAAACGATTCAACATTATTCCAGGCAGGTATTCAAATTATTTCTGTTTTTGAGACTATTGTGATTATGTTTTATAGCGTTTCCTAATAAAAATGAGGTACAGCTTAACCTCACCCCGATAAAGCTGTGCTTTATCTCCCATCTCCTATACTAACGAGAGCGATTGGGGAGCCAGTGCGTTGCGGGGGTTCCCACGCCACTTGACACTAGTCCGCTCAAGTCGGGAGACCCGAAAGAGCGGCTGGCTCCTTTATGCCGGGGAACCCGTCCACCACAGTGGCTCCCCGTTGTAGCAACTGGCGTGGTAAGGTTTTGATTTTGGTAATGTATTTCATGCACCTGAGAACCGCTATAACTATCCAAAACAAATGTAGGATATTTCGTTTAAGTAGGGGGGCGGAAAAAATTATCACTATGTCATTGCGAGTGGAACGCATTGTAACGTTCGCACAGCGTCTCGTAGAGAAGCAATCGCAATAGTTTTGAGTACTTTATATTTTGTTACATAGTTAGGTTTATTTGTGCCTATCTACTCACGTAGGATATCTCTAGTTTTTTGTATGCCAAACAAATATTATCATTTCTATATCAATATATTTACGAATGTAACACTATTTTAAATAATATAATATTATATATAAATAATCATTTTGATGATTTAACAATTATTAAACCTTTAGATACCATAACTTCTTTCAAAAGAAACAGGCATCTTAGTTTGGTAATTGAATCTTGCGGCTGATAATTTAATACTTGTTCTTAGATTATAAACTTAATATCAGATTTTAATAAAAATTTGATATGAGATCAATGCTATTGTACATCACTATATAGCTTAACCGTAACTTTAGTTATCGCAAGTAGTATGATAGGGAAAAGTTAATATTTCAAAAGGCAACGTATAGCTATAATATGTAATTTCTAGGACAAGGAATATATTTATCGTCTAAATTTTTAGGAATATGCACAATCCTGGTATATCGTCAAACCTCTTAAGATTAGCTTGAAGTTTAACTAAAAGTTTGAAATAATCTGGCGATCGCTTCTAGTTGCATCAAGTTCAGATTGGCTATAGATCCGAAAATGTTGAATCTTGTTATTCTCTAAAATAGCTCTTGCACCTGCCATGTAGATATCAGTACTATTTATGACTAATAGATAATTGCCAAGGGCCACTTGATGCTCATAATATCTGGCGAGATCGTCAGGAATTCCTAAAGTAGTGTAGTTATCTTTGGAACTGCTAATATCTAGCTCAGTAAGACCATTCAGAGTGTTTGTATCCTTAGAAATCACCGATACTTGACTCATCGGAAAGCCAGCAGTTTTAAGTTCAGTAAGCGCTCTTTGTGTATCTTGGCGCGTAGAAAAAACACCAACTGCATTTTTATAGCGACTATTTGGGGTCGAGTATGGCTCATAAACACCCCACTGTTGAATATCACGGCGATTAAAAATCCTCTTAGCAAGACGGATTTCTATGTCTATCCCGGCTACTATCACCAAATAGTAACCTTTACAAACTAGATCACTGTAACCCTGTGCTTGCTCTTTAGGAATTCCTAAGCCTAGCAACACACCGTGCAAACCACCTGCGGTTGCATTGATTGCACCATGTGCCAAAGTAGTAGTGGTTGCTGTTGCTTGTGATCCTGCTAGGATAACTCGGCCTATACTAGGAATTACCCAGAGGACTAAACCGACTAATAAGCCAGTAAGACCCTCTAAAGCGTCACCAGTAACATCTCCAGCAGCTTCTTTTGAGGATGTATTGCCAGTGCTATCTTTGACTTCAACACTAGCAATATCATTTTGTTCTTCTGCATCCCGTGCAATTAGGGAAACCTTGTGCATTGGAAAATTAGAAGCTTTTAGTTCCTGAAGTGCCAATTGTGCATCTGAACATCTAGCGAAAACTCCTATAGTTCTTCGCTCTTTTTCTAATGTCATTTTATCGGTTTATTGCAGCTATAAGTGATTCCCAAGAGTGTTAGCTAATTTGAAGTGATTACACAGCTCGACGAGTCAGTACACCCCAAAGGAAAATCAGTAGCATAGCACCAAGAACAGCAAATAAAATACTTCCAAGGGAAAAAGCTCCTACAGATGCGGCGGCTGCCGAACTACTTCCTAGCAAAGTTTGACCCAAATAACCCCCAACAACGGCTCCAAGGATTCCTAATACAATAGTGGAGAGAATACCGCCACCTTGAGTTCCTGGATAAAATAACTTAGCTAACGCACCTGCAATTAAACCCAAAACCAGCCAAGCAATAATATTAGTCATTGAATTTTTCCTTCGTGAAAATCTGCTTTGTTTGCTTTTGACTCTTTAATATTAAAGTTTACCGACAAAATTTCTGATCTATCCAGAGAACTAATATCAAAAATCTTTAGATATCATTTTAAGATTCACCAGGTCGTCTTTGAGGATGAACAGATGAATTAGTAATACTGGTTCACTTTAATAATGATCCAAATATGTTGCTAAAGACACAGCAATGCTCATTGGTGTCAACTTTTTGGGTCAAGTATGTTGGTTAAATAGTTGTACCAAATTGAACACCATAGAGATGAAACCAAACGTACTTGTTACTTACAAGGGTTTAAGCGATACTCACCTATATATACATTTGCTCTTAGACAAGCAATGCCTAACTCTATACGATGTTTTCTCTAGTAGTCGAGTCACAAAAAACTTTTTCGATTGGGTGAATTGATCAAACTAGAGACACTCAGGACTTACGCAAACAATAGCCTAAATCCTGATTTTCTTCTTAGGGGCAATTCATGAATTGCTCCTAGTAGCGTATAGTTTTGCATAAGTCCTAAAACTAAAAAAATCTGAAATCAAAAATTAATAAACCACCACCGGTAAGCATTATAATAATTTGTTGCACCAAACTTGATCATTTGATTTACTCTTGTGTTTACCAAGTTGTAATCGGATGGTGGGTAAATGTCTTCGTATAACTTTAAGGACTTAAAGCTTTTCGGCGAGAATAGTGAGAATAGGTCTTTTTCCGATTTATTTGATTGGCGTCCGTGGTACGTGCTTTTGCTGCTGCAAGTCTGAATTACCTTTGTATGTCAGACGTTTTGCACCCATGATGTATCACTAGGAACATCTGCTTCCATGCTCCTAGATTACAAGCAAATGCAAATTTCTGTTATGCTCACCTGATGAATCGAGCGGCTCAAAATGAAATGCTAAAGTGAATAATCAAGTTTTTCTAGAGCTACATTACCCTGATCACAGATAAAATTTATATATGAACGCTACACAAGAAAAACTAAAACTTCAGCTTGAGCAGGCTTTAGTCGCGGCTTTTGGCGCTGACTTCGCTGGACTAGATCCAATTTTGGTTCCTGCTAGCAATCCAAAATTTGGTGATTATCAGGCGAATGTGGCTTTATCCCTGAGTAAAAAGTTAGGAAAGCAACCAAGAGCGATCGCAGATGCGATCGTTGATAAACTAGATGTATCTGAAATCTGCGAACCGCCCCAAATCGCTGGGCCAGGATTTATCAATCTGAAATTGAAAACGGCATACCTGGAAGCACAACTGAACGAGATTCAAGCTGATACCAGACTGGGAGTTCCAGCCGCGAAAACGCCAAGAAAAGAAATTGTGGATTTTTCTAGTCCGAATATTGCCAAAGAAATGCACGTAGGACATTTGCGTTCTACGATTATTGGTGATTCCATCGCCCGGATTTTAGAATTTCAAGGACACGATGTCTTGCGGTTAAATCATGTAGGTGATTGGGGTACGCAGTTTGGGATGTTAATCGCCTATCTGCGGGAAGTCTACCCAGAAGCGCTTACCACCGCTAATGCTTTAGATATTGGTGATTTAGTCTCTTTTTACCGTAAAGCCAAACTGCGGTTTGATACAGACGAAGCTTTTCAAGAAATAGCACGCCAAGAAGTCGTCAGATTACAAGCAGGTGCAGAAGATACAATCCATGCTTGGAAACTACTGTGTGAACAATCACGTCGAGAGTTTCAAGTAATTTATGAGTTACTGGATATCAAGTTAACTGAACGAGGTGAATCTTTCTACAACGCCTTACTACCAAAAGTTGTGGAAGATTTAGAACAATCTGGGTTACTGGTAGAAAACCAGGGAGCAAAATGCGTTTTCTTGGAAGGGTTTACAAATAGAGAAGGTGAACCTTTGCCCTTAATTGTACAGAAATCAGATGGCGGTTATAACTACGCCACTACAGATTTAGCATCCCTCCGCTACCGAATTCAGCAGGATCAAGCAAAGCGGATAATTTATGTAACAGATGCTGGACAAGGAAACCACTTTGCTCAATTCTTCCAGGTAGCACGCAAAGCTGGATGGATTCCCGATGATGTGGAATTAGTGCATGTTCCCTTTGGGCTGGTGTTAGGAGAAGATGGTAAAAAATTCAAAACTCGTTTTGGGGATACTGTGCGGTTACGAGATTTATTAGATGAAGCTGTTTCTCGTGCCTATGCAGACCTAAAAGCTAGATTAAAAGAAGAAGAACGCCAAGAAACTGAAGAATTTATTAATGAAGTTGCTAGGATAGTTGGAATTAGTGCAGTTAAGTATGCAGACTTAAGCCAAAACCGCACCAGTAACTACATCTTCAGCTACGATAAAATGCTAGATTTCAAAGGTAATACTGCGCCCTATATGCTGTATGCTTATGCGCGGATTCAGGGGATTAGCCGCAAGGGTGATATTAACTTTAAGGAGTTGGGAAATAATGCCGTCTTGTTGCAGCATGAAACAGAATTAGCGCTGGCAAAATATTTACTTCAACTGGATGAAATTATTAGTACTGTAGAGGAAGACTTGCTCCCCAATCGTTTATGTGAGTATTTGTATGAGCTGAGTAAAAAGTTTAATCAGTTTTATGACCGCAATCAGGGAGTTCAGGTGTTGGAAGCGGAGGAACCGCAGCGAACATCTCGCTTGATTCTATGTGATTTGACTGCTAGAACTCTAAAGTTGGGACTATCTTTGCTGGGAATTCAGGTATTGGAGAGGATGTAATATATTTTTTAACGCAAGGTACGCGGAGGGAGAGTTAAGTTAAAGTTGACTTTTTCTTTGTGTCCTTTGCGGGTTGTTAAGAAAAATTGCTGGACTTGGAGGCGATCGCAAATCGTACAGACACCATCAAAAAACATAACTTTGGCGGAGTTTCTGATGCTACCAGAAACCAAGTCCACTAGTGAATACATCAATGGTGAAATTATTCAAAAACCTATGGCGCATTTCTTTCAATACTAAATTCAGGATAAACTAAAGCCCCCTAGCTTACTTCATTGCAAGGGGGCTTTAGTTTTTAAAATAAAACCTGGCATCGAGCTATTTTTGCGTAGGGCTACCCCTAAACTATCGTGGC
>NZ_JAQYWQ010000101.1 GCF_029379315.1 Nostoc sp. S13 | reverse complement strand
AAATGCACAACCTAATTTACCAACCGTACCTCACTAGACCAGAAAACGCTATATTCCAGCCAGACAGTTTTTATTAAATACGTTCTTACCCATCCTGAATACGATAAAGAAAGGTGGAAAGATGACCCCTACTTCTAGTCAAAAAACCTACACTGAGTTACTGATCCAGTATCAGCCTAAACCAATTAAAACAGAACAGGAGTATAACAGAGCCTTAACAGTAGTAGAGAGCATGATGTCTGGTGAGTTGACAGAGGCTGAAACTGCGCTTTTTGAATTGTTGGTTCTTCTGATTGAGAATTACGAGTCATGTCATTATCCTATGGGTGAATCAAAACCTGTGGCTACTTTGGAATCCCTGATGCATGAATTTGATGTGGAGCCAACTTCTTTAATTGGGGTTTTTGGCTCTGTTGACATTGTTAGGGAAGTAGTTAATGGTGAACGAAAAATTAGTCAATCTGAAGCTGAGTCTCTGGCCAAGTTTTTTAATAAGCGTTATTCTGGACTTTCCCTCACATCTATTGATTTTTAAACTTTTAAGAATATCGTTACTAGATAGGGCGATCGCTTTGAAGTCAGGTTGAACCAGTAAATAATGGCGCGATGTCTACGACGAGCTACGCCTACGCACCAAATCAAACCTCCTAGATGAGCGATCGCATTTTAAGTGAGAATGGACAGTGCGATCGCCTGATTCACAAAAACACTGTGAGCGATCGCACTAACAATTAGTTTGAGAGCGAATTTCTTGTAGAATATCTGAAATTTCTGCTTCTGATTGAATATGTTTTGCCAGAACTTGAGCAGTAGCCTCTAGCACGCAGTTAGAAAATAACTTAGCTAAATCTTGGCGTAAACCTTGCCCAATATAAAATTTAAGTAATGCATTACTTGACATATCTCGACTGTCGGCTATTTTTTTAAGCGATTCTAAGGTATCTTTGGGGATTTCCAGAGATACGGTTTCATTTGCGCGTGGGTGCAGTTGTAATATAAATTCCTCTTCAGGCTTGTTCATAAAGTTTTCTCTCTGTACGAGTAGCAGGACGAGCAGAAATAATGCGGGTTCGTAATCTACGTTCTACATAGACTACAAGTAACAGCCGTTGTTCAAGTGAATACCCAATGAGAAAAGCGCGTTGTTCGCTGCTAGAAGCATTGATAGGGTTTGCATCGCCAGTTTGGTAGAAGGGATCAAAGAAAACCTCTGCGGCTTCTTCAAAGGTAACACCATGTTTTTCGATGTTGCTTTGGGCTTTATTGCTATCCCACTCAAATTCAACATCTTGTAGGCGGTAAACAATATCCATGCGTTTATTTTATCGTCATTGGGGGGATCTCCTTATTCACAAAAACACTTCGGAGCGATCGCATTTTAGGTGAGAATGGACACTGTGTTAATATTAGACTTCTTGCATAAATCAAAAATAAGAACCCCACTCCTTAGCAAGGGGTGGGGTGTTAGGGACTTTTGCAAGAGGTATATTCATCCGAACATGATATTAGGCGATCGCATTATCTTTTTACACTGTCACTACAAGAGTTTGTCAGATGAGGCGATCGCACGCTCATCAACCTTTATATGTGGGCGATCGCTTTGAGGTCAGGTTGAATCAGTAAATAATGGCGCGATCGCCGAAGGCGGGGCTTATCAAACCTCCTACATGAGTGATCACTTGACTTTTAAGACAGTCTCTATATCAGTAGGGCTCGCACTCTTCAATTGTCGTAATTGCTAATTATGAAAGTGGAGGTGCGTTAAGCTATCACTTGGGTTTCCTACATAAGCGATCGCCCTAATTTGCCAGCGTTGTTCATCATTCATCTTGAGGTAATCAATTAGTAGCGATCGCCCCTGGTCTACCCTTCCAATAACATACTTTACAATATCAGTGATCGCACTGGGAAAATAATAGGTTATAATCGCTTCCTTTGGGTCTTGGCTGGTACGTTACGAGATCCCATTACCTTTTTACAGTCTCCCTACAAGAGTTTGTCAGATGTGGCGATCGCACTACAAGAGCAAGTGATTGCACAAATTCCTGCCCCCCTCGACTCGCTGGATTATATTCCCCCTGTCGAAAGAACACATCTTGCCCCGTCGTGAAAGCACGCGCCTGAATTGATTGATTCAACTGGTCAGATTGAGAATTCGTGTGAATCTTCACCCCACTGAAATCAGCACCAAACGCCTTTTCCATCGGTTGCCGAATATTGTTCGCCATCGGCTGTCCGCCACCCCTTGCTTGATTGATCGATGCTTCCAGGTCTGGCATAATAGCCATCCCACCATCACTAGACCTACGTTGTAATATTGGCGATCGCATCAGTCTTGCTTCGTTATCTTTTGTCTCCATCTCCTCTCGCTGAACAGTTTCATCTTCACCTAACTGCACAGATGCTGGCTGGTGCATTTATTCGCTGCACCACCTGCGTCGCTACCCGATCCGCTTCCTGTTCGTATTTATCCTCCACTGCCCCAATTGTCAGCTTCGCCATAATCTGCTGTGATTTAGTCGTGCTAATAGGCACTCGGCTAAAATCTTTGGAAAAAGCTGAATTACTTAATGGCTGTGGTTATTTATCTTCTATTGATTGCACCTCTGCGTCCGAAACAGAGCGAACGGCGGCACGCTGTAAAATCCCACTCGCCTGGGGTTTCTCACTTTTTTGCTGCTGATTAGTTTGGGCAATTCTTTTACTAGTCATGGTTTCATTCCTCAATATTCAACATGCCGTTCATTGTGCTGCTCAGTCGCTTAAGAAATGTCTCGTCAAGTGTCATGCTATTGTCTCTTTAAACTTTTCAAACGATGCTTCATCAGGCCAAATCCATTTGGGACAATCAGTACCACCAGCGATTGTATCTACTGTACGATGCGTATAAATGTGAGATTTCTGAATTTTGTATTTATCCACCAAATATCCAATCAGATTCAGCGAACACTGTTGTTGCTCTTTTGTCATACCTAAATTATTTTTGTCAGCAACGTGTTCGATTCCGATAGAACGATGATTCATAGCTCTGTCACCTGCGTGCCAAGCTGTATGATCTTCTAACACCATCTGGATGCATGTACCGTCACGAGCAACAATGTAGTGTGCAGAAACTTGCTCTTCTGGGTCTTGGAATCGGGCTATAGCAGCTTGCAATGAACTCTCGGTGTTGTGACACACAATAGAATCAATTGCCAATTCCCGGTAATCATTCTGATTTCTAGAGCTTGCAGGAATCCATTTTACGTCTGGTCTATTCATGATTGTTTTCCTAATATTTTGATAACTATTTCTTGTGCAATTTGTTGCCCCATTTGGGTGGGATTAGTTCCAGGCTTTAGTTGAATTGCACCACCAGGCACTACTCCACCTGAGAGCAAGTTGTCTGGTAAACCTTCATTAGCCAGCAATCGCTCTAATTCTGCTGCCACAGCCGCTTGCAACAACCGCGCCTGACTGGGAGAAATCGGCATTCCCTCTAAAATCAGCTTCTCTATATCAATGTTGATATTCATAACCTTACTCCCGTAGGCACTGAAACCCGAAAATCTGCCTCATTCACCGGTCGCTCCAACTTACGAAACTCAGTCCGCGCCGCCGCTACTAGCAACTGCATCGTCACAGGTGTACCCACTCTAGCAGCCAGAAACGCCGCATTCAACGCAATATTATGGATACTGCCCCCCGTCAGATTCAAACGTGCCAAACGGTTAAAATCTAAATTCTGTGTTGGTGTCTCTAGTGGAAACACCTTTTGCCACATCACCTGACGTTCAGCCACACCAGGGAAGGGAAAATTCACAATAAAGCGCAAGCGACGCATAAAGGCATGATCTAACGAACTCTTGAGATTCGTTGCCAGAATTGCCAAACCGCGATAAGCCTCCAATCGCTGCAACAGGTAATTCACCTCAATATTGGCGTAGCGGTCATGGCTATCCTTCACCTCAGAACGTTTGCCAAATAAGGCATCCGCTTCATCAAAAAACAGAATCGCCCCGCCATCTTCCGCCGCATCAAACAAACGCCGCAAGTTTTTCTCCGTTTCTCCAATATATTTGTTAACCACAGATGAAAGGTCAATCCGGTAAAGATTTAGCTGCAAATCGTTGGCTATCACCTCCGCCGCCATTGTCTTCCCTGTGCCGCTTTCTCCCGCAAACAAGGTGCTAATCCCCATGCCCCGATTCATGCGGTTGTGAAAACCCCACTCTTGATAAACTAGGCTGCGCTGTCGGATTTGGTCAGCAATTTGGTGCAGCAAGTTTGTTTCTTCTGCTGGTAGGACAATATTATCCCAAGTTGCTTTCGGGTCGAGGCGTTTAGCTAAAGTATCTAACTGCGGACGAGTACTAACAAGACACGCTGACCACAAACGATTTTGGATTTTAGAGTTGGGTGTTTCAGCTAACACTTGCTGGGCAATCTGCTCAATCTTGACTAAATTCAGGTTAAACTGACCAGCTAAGAGTTGCGGACTACTATCCGCCACTCCTCCTAATGCCTCAGTCCAAGTTACTTTTTGTTCCGTGGGTGTTGGCTTTTCAACATCTACGACAATTGTGGGCTGACCCAAGTTTTGCCTAATTTCACGAGTGCTAAGGAAAAGTAGACCACCACTGCGGGTAAGAAACCGATGCAAGGGAAATGCTTGTCCTTCTGTAGTTGGTTTACCGTCAATTTCTTGGGCATCTAAATACAGCGCAAGCGGCAATAGCAAGCTTTCCCGATGCCACAAACGGGCAGCTGTCTCTAACTCTCCCGCATGGGTGGGCAATAATTCCACTGGCAAACGATAGACATATTTATCTAGTTGGGCTGCTACTTGTTGGGCTATTAGTTGCTTGCTGAGGGAGTCTGCCCCCACTAGCTGAATAATTGGTAAACGTTGTCCTCTGTGGGTTTGGTGCAGTTGCTGAATAATTGTTTCAACAATAACCTTTTGGGATGGAGGTAATTTTACATCCCATTCTTCTGCTTCCAGTGATATTAGTAATGATACCAAGCGATCGTCTAGAGAATTTAATCCTTTGATATAATTTAATATACGTTCATCTACCCGTAACCCACTGGTGGTCAGCGATTGAACTCCTGACTGATGAATTTCAATTAATCGCCAGTAACGTAAAGGTCGTTCCCAAGAAAGAGCATCCCAAGCAGGTTGCTCGAATAGTGATAAAGCCAAGGCAAAGGTAGGGTAAGGCGGATGAGAATTATCTAAAGCTTTGGCGCAAAGACGAGCTATACCCGGATCTAATTCCATTGCGACGCATAACAGTAAAACCTGTTGTTCAAAGTCAGATAAATCTAACTTTTGGCTTAATAGAACTAGCGCTGGGAGAGGATTCATCCCTTCCGTCATTGCCATTTCTGTTACTTTCAGCTTCTCAATATCAGGTAACTGTGCAAACTCACATAAACGCCAGCGTAACCAAGCCATTGCATTTGCGAGGTATTCTTCATTGTTTGCTATCCAAGAATCGAGTTTGCTCATAAAATCACCACCTTCTGATTCTGGTCGAAAACTGGGGGTGTCACTGTGCGATCCACCAGCAAACTATCTACACCATCAATCCGCACTCGCACAAAATACTCACCTGATGTAACACCTGCAATCCGAAACTCCAGCCTGTCTGTTTGATTTGGATGGGGTTGAGCCAGCACTTCGCGATCGCCTAACAATAACGCCACTCGCTGTCTTGACCGCACTTGGGGGCTTAAAATCAGAGTGAGGGTTACTTCGCCATTAGCGTCTGCTGTTGCCTGTCGTGGTATAATATCCAAAATTTTTGGAGCTAAGGCAAAAGATAATTCATTGGTAGTGCGACTTGGTTCGCCAGTCTGCGCTACTTTGACTACCACGGTATAAAAACCCGCCGCCCAGTTTAAAGGCTGATCAGGTAATTGGACTCTAATATCTGTTGCTGTTCTCGTAGCTATTGGTGACACTTCTAAAGAAATTTCTAACCGAATATTTGTAAAAGATATAACTACATTTTCAGGATCTAAGTGAAAACCATTAAGAATCAAAATATCGCCCAATCTGGCACTAGCTTGCTGGTTAGGCAATTGCAGAGAAACCAGTGTGGGCAAGGGTGACGATAGGTTTGATTGCAGAATTGAGCCGCGATCGCTAGACTGACGTTTAATAATCGGTAGCGGAGTTTTTGCAGGCAAGCTGCTCTCAATCAGCACTGCTGACACCTCATAAGCAGCTGAAACTCGATAGGGTACTTGAAAAGTTGACCAGAGATTAAACATCTCTTCCACAGATAGCGGTTGATAAACAATTCGTAACTGTTCTTCTTGTAAGTCAAGGTCGTACTCGGTCGGATTAGTAGTAGGTAAAGCCGCCCTAATATCCGCAGAAGTAATCATCGGATGGTCATTAAAAACACTCATCGCCACACCCAACAACCGATGACTGGTAGGTTCTGGAAAGTCATCATTTTGGGCGTAAGCAGTCAGTAGGTAGTAGAGGTTCAACGGCAAAAGCTGATTTCCTGTTTCACCAGGCTTGACTTGAGAAGGAATATCCATATTCCGCCAAGTTGGGTTGATTTGAGTATCGTAGAGAAATAGATTAACTTGATCGCCACTACTAACAGTATTATCTCGTACTTTATCTAATGGTCGTGTCGTCACAGTGATTCCCCCCGAACTCTCAAATCAAACCTTTGCTGGAGCAAGTGACGCAATGTAGTTGTAACAGCCGCAATAGCTAAAGCATTGCTCATCGCTTACCTCCTTCTGGCACGTCGTTGCAAGTATTCATTCAAACTCATCGCAGATGGTGCTGGACGTGGCTTTGGTCGAGGCGGAGGTGTTGCTGGGGCTGCACTGCGAATTTCCAGCCGACCAATTGTGACTTGAATAGCAGGTGGTGTTTCATATTCCGGTGAGGATCGCTTTTGGTCTTTTTTGCTACTAGCTGCAATGACTGACAAATTTTTCACAGTCAGGTCATTGATAGGCTGAGATAGCGGTCTGAAATCAGATTCCTCTAATTGCCTAAAATACGAAGACCCCACCCCGTCTTTAAATCTATCCGCAGACATAGAGAAATTAGGGGATGCGTTCTGAGGTAATATTAAGTTTTGGTGTTGGATATTTACGGGATGATGGGCGTAATTAACGTTCATCTCTTCCCCAGCTTGCCCCAATTCATCCCACTGTTCGACAACGCCAATTTTCTGGATATCAATATGTTTGCGCTCTTTGAATCTATCCGCAGACATAGAGAAGTTAGGGGATGAGTTCTGGGGCAATATTAAGTTTTCAACTGGGCTGGTCAATATACCTTGATTACGATTAATTTTCTGGCGTTGGATATTTACGGGATGATGGGCGTAATTAACGTTCATCTCTTCCCCAGCTTGCCCCAATTCATCCCACTGTTCGACAACGCCAATTTTCTGGATATCAATATGTTTGCGCTCTTTGAATCTATCCGCAGACATAGAGAAGTTAGGGGATGAGTTCTGGGGCAATATTAAGTTTTCAACTGGGCTGGTCAATATACCTTGATTACGATTAATTTTCTGGCGTTGGATATTTACGGGATGATGGGCGTAATTAACGTTCATCTCTTCCCCAGCTTGTCCCAATTCATCCCACTGTTCGACAACGCCAATTTTCTGGATAGCAATATGTTTGCGATCGCTCGTATTATAGTTTTGTGAGCCGACTTCCTGAGCAGAAGCTTTTTCTCGACGGAAATCAGACAAGTGAGAGTCAGAAAAGTTGACTTGTGATTGTATGTCAGTTACTAGGGTTGAAAGATGTAAAGCAGGAGTTGGTATTATATCTGAATTAATAGCAGTTAGCTGAGTTATCGGTTGTGAAGCGACAGATGATGATAGATTATTTACTAATGGTGCAGTAGAACTGTTTGTCTGAAGCGAAGATAGTTTAGCAGAGGCATCTGCGAGAATTGGCTGTATTGATGAAACATTTTTGTGGACAATCCTGGGCTGATTTCCTGGCACATTAGACGTAAGTTTTTCCTGTGGTTCGGCAATTGTTTCTGTAGCAATTGTAGGTGCTAAACTCTGTTTGTGTGAATTCGCTAAGGTACTATCAATAGTAAATGCGTTAGCGGAGCTTACCGTACCCCTACTCTTAAGCAAGCTACGCGTAGCGGTAGCGTCTCGTACGCCTGCTCTTAAGCAAGCTACGCGCATCGTCTCCGACAGGAGAAGAGAAGGTATCGCTCCATGTTGTACTTGAAGTTGAATTACAGGACTTAAGGCGGAAATGCTAGTGTCCATAGTTGGCACAGGTGTTAAAGGTAGTACCCCCTCGCTTGCAGGTGCGTAGGCATTGGCGTAGCCTCTGGTAGAGTTGCCTGTTGTAGACATCGCTGTTGGTTCTTCTATAATCTGACTTGATAATATTTCTGAACTTAAAATATTCTCTGTTTTTAGCGATCGCTTTTGTGGTAATTCAGCTATAGGTTGTTCCTGTAGTTCAATTACAGTAGAAGCGGGAGTACTAGTTTCCACTGCTAGCACAGATGTTAAAGGCAAAACTTGACCAGTAGCAGGTGCGTAGGCGTTGGAGTAGCCTCTGGTAGAGTTGCCCATCGTAGACATCGCTGTTGATTCTGATTGAAGTTGAGGAGGAAATGCCTCAGAACTTTTAACCTGTGGTAACTGAGAATGGGTAAAGGGTGGATTAATTTCTGTAGGTTGCTTATGTAAGTTTTCAGTTGCAGATTTTCCCTGTTGTAGAACGCTAGGAATTGATAGAATAGTGCTGGTTTCTGCTTGTATTTGCGGGAGAGATTGTTTCAAATATAATACCTTTGGTAAGAGATGAAGAGAAACTGCTCGATTATTTTCAATTGATTGGTTATTTAATGATTGAGTTGTAAGTTATTTTAACTTTTTACCAACTAAGTTTGAAACAGGAGTATTGTTTTCCTTTGCGATCGCAGTCCTTAAAATTGTGGAAAAGTATATTAAACAGATCGGCTTTATTTAAAGCATAAAGTCCCTGTTTATTTGCTTCCTTATTTAACCCTGTGAAGTCGTTCACATCTAGATCGTCACCATCCGCACCGCTGTTTTCTTCCGCTTTGGTGTTTGTATCGTTATCATCCCACAATTTTTTATCCAATGTTGGTTGAGCATGAGCACCTGGTCTGTCTGTTGGCAAAGATTCATCTCTAAATCGAACAAAATACGACTCATTCGACAAAACTTTATCTACTCGTCTGGGATGATTTGGTAGCACTGATACGTTGCGAAATACTTCTAGTTGACCTGTATTTTTATCCAGAACTGTAATGTTGAATAGTTTTTGTGACTCTGCGTCACGTTTTACATTAATATCTACGTATTCAATCCGCACTTTTAAAGCATTTCCCCACCTGCCTTCATTTGCTGCTTCTAAATTAAGACCATTAACATTTAGTTGTGCCTTCTTAGCAGTGGCTTCAGTTTGTGCTGGAGCTTGACCTTCTGGTTGTTTAGACTTAGAGTGAATGAGTCGGACAATAATTGCTTGGCTACCACCGTTGAGGTAAAAGTCTCGTAGAGCATAGCCGAGGGTACTATTCAGCCACAACCCTCCAAAAATGCGTTCAAAGTCGCCATAACTGTTGATAGTAATCGGCTCGTCTACAGTGCCTCGTAAGGTGCGACCAATAAAGGCAGTAATAGAGGTAGATACGCCTGTAATCGTGCGTACTCCACTAGGAATTTCTTCTACGTAAACGCCTGGATAAGTTGGTTGTATGGGCATTGTTCATTCTCTGGTTAAGTATTTAGAACTTACAAATTGACAAGATAGTCAACTTTTAAATAAAAAATTAAGAATAGTTTGTAAGTTTTAATGTCAGTAACAAGACCTTTGAGCAAGTGAGCCAAATTTGCTTACCCTCTTTTATCGTATTGATTATTATTCTTCTTTCAATAAGAATTTGGCTTGAGGCTTCAAACGATTGCCTCTAAGACGAATAGCGATCGCACTCAATCAACTACTTTTGATATTAGTTTTTTTATTGGTCTCTGAAACTCATAAAACTCATCTTAGAACTCATAGAAAAACTCATGAAAAATAATATCACTAAGTAGGAAGTACTTCACAAGGGCCGAGAAACGCTATAAACATACATAAAAAGTTTTCCTAAATCAAACAAAGATCAATTCATAAATACGGTTCTGGACTCTCAAAGTTCCTTGTTGCTTGACTACTAGCCCCGACAAAAGCAATTCTCTTTCTTCTGAACTATCAACTGAAACAATCTCTCCTTGATGCAAAATGTGTCGATAGAGTTCTAGTAGCCGAACGGATTCTTTGCTTTTAAAGAGGCGATCGCGGATGGTTCTTAAATGCTCTGGTTCATCCTGTGATTCCCAATTTTCTATCACCGACCTTCGCACCAAATTTTCAATCCATTCTGCTTCTCTGTTGGTAGGAATAAGAGATGAAGAATTGCGGATGAGTTTACATAGCTTTTGGGTCAAAAAAGGCTGACCACTAGTCCAGGCTAACACTTCTTTTAAGACTGTTTGAGGATTGCTGACTTTCTCGGTCAATCCCTGAAGTAAAGGTTGCGCTTCATGCTCTTTAAAGCCTTCCAATTGAATAGTCTGACCGATGTTAAAGGGCGTTCTTTGGTAGTCAGTAATTAAGTCGCCAGGGGTAATAACTCCGAAAAGAGCAAAGGTTAATCGTTGATACTCTGGATTAATGCTGCGTTGATTATAGCAGGAGCGAATTAGAGCAAAAAAGTCATTAACTGGGAAATTCAAGCCTAAGAGGTTATCAATTTCATCAATAAAAATTATCAGGTTTTTAGGGCTAGAGTCATCTTTTTGAGCAACTTCAACTAGCAAAACTTCTTCAATAAATTGACTCAATCTCTGAACTGGAGAAATATCTCCTTGCTCTTGCCACCAAGTTTTTAGATTAACCTTTCTTAGTAAACCAAAACTTCGCCATAGCTCTACTGTCAAGCCTTTGTACCATTGGTCAGGCGTGACGTTTTCGCTACCAATGCGGGTCAGATCGATTGCCCCGCAGCTAAATCCCTCATGCTGGAGATGGTGTATCATGCGTACCATCAGGCTTGATTTGCCCATTTGCCGAGGATTGAGAATGTAAGCAAATTCCCCGCGCTTCAACGCCTTGTAGAGATAACGGTCTGCTGAACGCACAACATAAGTGGGAGCATCCATCGGCAAACTTCCTCCCACTTGATAGTCAAAGGTAGAGGGTTGTTCGGCACTCTTGAGTAACTCGTTTTCAAAGAGCAGTTCGGCTTGAGTGGCTTTGAGAATTTCTAGAGTTTGTGAGAGTTCTTGAGTGCGCTCTTCTACTCTCAGCTCTAGATTTCGGTTAGAATCTTCTAACTGTCCGTAGAGACGGGCATTTTCAATGGAAATAGCAGCTTGAGCAGAAAGAATTCTTAAAACTTCAATGCGATCGCTGGTAAATGCATCTGTGGTTAAATTGTTTTCTAGATATAAAATACCGCTTAGTTTGCCTTGATTTAACAAAGGAGTACAGAGAATCGATTTTGGTTGAGTGGCGACGATATAGGGATCGCGGATAAACTGTTCTTCTTCGGTAGCGTTATTAAGAACTACATTTTCCTGAGTACGGCCAACATAGTTAATGATCGCAACTGGTAGGATAGGTGTCTGGCGATCGCCATCTACAGAGTCAATGGGAAGCGATCGCACTAAAGTAACGTCATCAGAATCTACTGTACTTTCAGCTGCGATCGCCCATTTACGATCTTTTTCCAATATCAGAAAGCCTTTTTGAGCGCCGCCATTTTCAATTACAGCTTTCATTAACTTAGCCAGCAGTTGGTCTAGTTTAATTTCGCTAGCTAATACTTGAGAGGCTTTGGTAACTGTCATCAGATCGAGTACTTGGGGATTTGTACCGCCAGTAGATTCAGTTGTATTAATGCTTTGGTTTTCTTTTCGGTTGTTTATATCCATTAGAAACTGTGGATACTCCAATTCTAAGGCTTTAACTTTGGCTTTTGCACCCCAGCAACTATAACAATGATAAGCATTTCTCAGATATAGTCGTCCTATTTCTTCTCTACCCAGAGAGAGATAAAATTCTGCTGCGCGTTCGTAAGCTATGGCTTCTTCGTGAATAAATTCTGATTTTTTAGCACCTTGAATTGCTTTTTCATAAAGTTCTTGAGCTTGCCAATTTTCTCCCAATACTCGCGCTTTTTCAGCTTCTACTAAATCGTATTTATTTTGAAAGTTTGCATGGCAATGACTAGCCCATATTTTCATATCATCCTGATTCTTTTCTACTTTTTCTAAAATTGTTTTTTGTTGCTCTGAGTTGCAATTATGATAGTAAGCAAGAAAGCAAAGAGAAGAATAAAAATTGTGTTGTGGTGTAGTTAGATATGCCGCTGTAGCATTCTTATGTTTTTCTGCTTTAATGGAGTTTTCAAAAGCACTATAATAATTTTTTAAAAGATAAAAATAAACTGCTTTAGAAAAGTATATAAATAATAGTAACCACTCATTATTTTGATTTATCCATTCTTTTAAGTATTCGTTTTCTTTTTTTTGGAAGGTATTAATTGAAATTTTATTATTTATTTTTGACAACAATATTGTCAAATTATAAAATATTTGTATATTATAAAAACAAAACTTTTGCTTCAATTTTTCAATTAAACTACTATATTTTTTGTAACAGAGATTAACTTCTTCTAAATTTTCTCCATTCAAAAACTTTATTAAGCAATAGTTGATAGCTGCATAAGAAGCATATTCATACTCTCCTATATCTATTCCTTTTTGAAAACAATTCAGTAATGTTTGTTGCGCCTCTTTATTCTTAAGATATTCTTTCCAGTGCCATATTTGACCATAATACATTTGTACAACAAGAGTTTCTAATTTAGGAATATTAATTTTTTGTAGTAACCTGAGAGACAATTTACCAAATTCATATCCATCATTAATATACTGTTTATTTGTACATAAAAGCATTCCATAAGTATTGTATATACTAGCAGCTTGAGGACAATTACCATATTCAATACATAAATTAATTTGGGTTAATATTATCTCGATAAATAATGAAAATTTTGTTGTGTGTACAGCTCCCATAATTTGCTGTAATATTTGTATACTTGCTAGTTTGTAATGGTCGGTTATTATCGGTAGATTTGCTAAATATTCAATTTTTTTACCTTTAAAGAATGATTTTATATATTTTTGTTGTTGTTCAATTCTTTCATCTATATTGATAGCTTTATCTGAGATGTATATTCCTAGTTTTGACAAAATATCAAGAGCAGTATCTATTGCTTTTTCAGGCTGAAATATAGTGTTATAGTAATATATTTTTATCTGATAAATTTTAACTGCTTCGAGAATATTGTTAGTCTTTTTTAATAAAGTGTCAGACATATTTTCAATGCCAGCAAACTGGGTATTTAAACAAAGTAATTCTAAAGTCTCTAAATGTATTTCCCTAGTTAAATTATACTGTTTTTCCCAGCTATTGGTTCCTAACAAACTTAAGCTAGTTTCTAAATATTGAAGAGCTGATTGATATGCTGTTGAGGCTTTTGCTTTTTTACCAGCTTGAAGATTTAATTTGGCTAAACTATCTCTTTCTGAACCCTTGGTTATTAATTTACTTCCTTCGTTAAGTTGATTTACAATCTCAAAAATATTTGACTCGAAATCATCTTCTTGAGTATTCTCTAGCAGGAGACGACCGACTTGCAGATGAACTAATTTTTTCTCATCTTCTAGAATCAAAGTATAGGCAGCTTGCTGAACTCTGTCGTGCAAAAATTTGTAGGGGATGTATTTAGGAATTTTGGGAATAAAAGGAGCAGATATTTCTGAAGTATCTCTTGATATTTCTTCCTGATTCCAAAGCAGAGGTATTTTATAATCATTACTCAGAGGTAAAATCAAACCTGCCTCTAGTGCTGGCTGAAGTTCTTTAACTGTAGCTATTTGGGATTTATTGTTGACAACGGAGAGAACTTCTAAATTAAATTGGTTGCCAATACAAGCTGCTAATTGCAAAATCTTCTGAGTGTTTTCATCCAGTTTGGTAATCTTGCGGATAGTTAAGTTAACGACATTATCAGTGATTCCTACTTTTTCGATTTCTTCAATATTCCAGTGCCAATGATTTTTATTAGGGTTAAATGACAAAAGATTGTCTTTATATAGAGATTGGAGTAATTGAGTTAAGAAAAAAGGATTTCCTTGAGTTTTATTGGTTATTAACTCTGCTAAAGGTTTTGACTTTTCTGTAGAGCAGTTTAAAGTATCGGCAACTAATTGATTGATATATTCGATTCCCAACGGTTGCAGCAAGATATTATTGACTGTAGCACCTTCTTTTTTAATTTGCTCTAAGATTTGTATTAAAGGATGAGTTGCATCAACTTCATTATCTCGATAGGCTCCAATTATCAATAGATATTGGCTATCAGCATCGGTTATTAATAGCTCAATTAACTTCAGTGATGCTAAATCTGCCCACTGTAAGTCGTCTAGGAAGATAACTAAAGGGTGTTCTTTTTGAGCGAAAACAGTAATAAATCTTTGAAAAAACAAGTTAAATCGATTTTTAGCCTCAGTTGCTCCTAATTGCTCAACTGGTGGCTGTTTACCAATAACCTGCTCCAATTCAGGAATTACATCAATGACGATTTGACCATTAGATCCCAAGCTTTCTAAAAGTTGCTGTTTCCAAGTTTGTAGTGCTGCTTCAGATTCGGTAAGTAACTGTTGTAATAAGTTTTGAAAGGCTAAAGCAATCGCCGCGTAGGGAATATCTCGCTGCAACTGGTCGAATTTTCCGCTAATAAAGTAGTCTCGCTGACGTAATATTGGTTTATGAACTTCATTAACCAAAGCAGATTTGCCAATTCCTGAATAACCAGAAACCAGCATTATCTCACTGCTGCCTTGACTAACTCGCTCAAAAGTAGTTAATATTTGAGTAATTTCTTTCTCCCTACCATAAAGTTTTTCGGGAATAACAAAGCGATCGCAAATATCCTGAGTAGCTAAACAAAACTCGTCAATTTGTCCTAAACTCTGTAAGTGATCGCGACAAGTTTCCAAGTCGGCTTTGATCCCCGAAGCACTTTGGTATCGTTCTTCTGGGGTTTTTGCCAACAATTTCATCACAATGTCTGAAATGGCTTTAGGTATTGGTTGAGACGTTGAATTTAACGTTTCTACAAGTTCATGTGGGGGAAGAGGTTGTTGAGCAATATGACAATGAACTAATTCTATAGAGTCAGTGGTTGTAAAAGGCAGTTTATTGGTGAGCAATTCGTAGAAAGTGATACCCAGCGAATAAAAATCGCTGCGGTAATCTATCCCTCGGTTCATTCTTCCGGTTTGCTCTGGAGCAATATAAGCTAAAGTTCCTTCTAAGCGATCAAGATTGCCAATTGTCTGATTTTCCCGTGGTAAACAGGTGGAAATACCGAAATCAATAATTTTGAGTTGTTTGGTTTCTGAGTTATAGACGATATTAGAGGGATTAATATCTTTGTGGATAATATTAGCAGCGTGAATAGCAGCCAAACTCTCAGTAGTTTTGATGGCAATAGAGAGAAATTCTTTGAGAGTAAATTGGCGTTGATTGCCCATTAACAATTTTAAAGATTCACCGCCAAAGTCTTCTAAAAACATGACTAGACTATTTTCATATCGCTGCAAATTGTATGCTTTAAGAACTCCATCGGTATTTAAGGAACGGGTGATTTCATATTCCTGCTTGTATCGAGTTAGTTCTGAGGGAGTTGGGTAGTTTTCCTTGAGAATCTTTAAAACAACGGGTTGATTATCAGGCTTGACAATGGCTCGATAGACTAATGAATTAGCACTTTCATAGATTTTTTTAATAATTTGATAATCTGTTTTAATATTGTCTGACTGATGATTCATATAAAGCTTGATAAAAACCTGGAATCCTTTTTTTCTACAGGCTTTACATAATTTTATCAAAACTTACGCAACTGGCACAAATTAGTATCGGCACGGAGTAAGACCGTGCCTTTGAGGTCAAGGATTGTAAAAAAAATCGATGAATACTACACCGATTTTTCTAACTTGTAGTTAGCGGTATATAGGGATAAGGAGACCTAAAATAGTCTATGTTTACTGTATAATCTTCGCCTAGCTTTTCATAAAAAGGAAGTTCTCCACCATCATCTTCTGCCTCTGCCCATGTTTTAACATCCTTCGGATCTAGCTGGTCTAAAGAAGGTATGGGAGGATAAGGCATGATAACTTGATATACGATCCAAGGTGATTGTTGGTTCGTGGAAAGCTCTTTGAATTCACCATTAAATCTACTCCAATCTGCCTCGAAACTATACTTAGAGATTATTTCACTTGTACTAATAATGGGTTGGCAAATTTGGTGATATTCACCTTTTCTTTTATAGTATGCCTGTCCAGAGAACAATAGTGACAAAGTAATTCCTTGCCAAGATTTACTGTTAGGTAAAATCAGAAATCTTGCTCCTGTTGTTTTTACTTCATTAATTATGTCAGTAGAGTTTGATACTTTAAAATCTATGTCAGGACTTACAGGCTGATCTGGGTTACTTATGTCATCTCGACGTTTTAGTGGAATGTAAATTTCCGGATTTTCAATATTGTCAGGAGAAGCTCCCCCAGCAAAAAGAAAAATTTCTCTAGCGATGAGACCATCCAAAATATTAGATTCAATGTCATCCCACTTACCGTCAGTAAACAATTTCCACAAATCAGGGTTTTCCTCCGGTTTTTCTACTTTTTCTTTTGCTTTCAAATAAACCCACCAAGTTTTAGCAATCAACTGAGATAGTTTGCGACTTTGTAATATATCGCGAGTTGTTACATAGAAATTATTTACCTCAGTGGTTTCTATTTCTTCAGATTCAGTCCCAGTTAATGCCTTGATAAAACCCTTTGACAAAATAACTCCTGGTGAGGGCAAATATGAAGATAGTTTGTACTCATCAACATCATCATCATCATCAGCGTGTTTAGGATAAAGTTTCAGCTTTTCTTTTGTCTCATTATCAAGTTTAAACTCATCAAAACTATCTTTGATCTCAGATTTCTGACTTCCTTGACCTCTTTTTCTCGCTAGTATTGTTGTAGCTATTTTTTTACCTACTCTCTTTTCTTTTTCAGTAGGTGGATGTACTTCTAATATCTGGTAATAAGTATCCTGTTTATACCAACGTCTTGACACAAGTTGACCTTCACCACCAGGTTGGTTTGTTGCCACTAATTTTTCTCCTATATAATCCGTAATTCAAGACAAATTGTAAAAGCGGCGAGGATTATCCCAAAGAATCTTTTGCACAGTTTCTTTCGATAATTTTTCCTCAAGCTTTACCATTTCTGCAACGATGTTCGGCTTATGATCCATATGGGGATAGTCCGAACCAAAGATTAAATTGTCCGTGCCAATATATTCAATCACCTGAAGCAGTAATGGTTCTGAAGGCTCTATGGCAATAAAGCACTGGCGACGAAAATACTCTGATGGCTTGATTTTGACATTATCATGAATTGTATCCTCCCAAGCTAAATTTTCATACTCTTCATCTAGTCGCCACAGCCAATATGGAAGCCAACCACAACCGGACTCCAGAAAAGCTACTTTCAGTTTAGGATGACGTTCTAATACCCCTCCTTCAATCAAGGCTAATAAAGCCATCATCTGTTCCATTGGATGAGAGCAAGCGTGGGTAGCAAAACGAGTATTAAACCTTTCTATTCCAGTAGTTGGCAAACGACTGTGAGTCCCTTCATGAATACCTACTGCTATTCCTAACCGCTCGCATTCTGTCCAAAAAGGCTCGTAAGCGGAGTCGCTCAATAGTCTTCCTTTTACAGGGTTAGGGCGTAAAAACACCGCTTTCCAGCCAAAATCGACAATTCTATCCAATTCATCCACCATCGACTCTGGTGCGTGCAGATTAATTGCTCCAACCCCCTTCAATCTATCTGGGTCGTAGCTGCAAAAGTCTTGTAACCAATTGTTGTAAGCACGGGTAAAAGCGCCAGCAACTTCCGGTTGCATAGTATCTATCGCCCAAAGCCACAATCCATAAGTTGGATAAAGGAATGTCACATCGATCCCCATCAGCACCATCTCTTGAACGTGAGACTCGACATTGTAGCTTTGGAAATAAGCATTGGGATGAGCTTCCATCATCTGCTTATTTCCTACAGCACGAACTTGTTTAGAGACTTTTTTTACAATGTCTTCTCCTTGAATTTTCATTTCTGCTGAAGGGGCAAACTGTTTAAATTCTGGTTCGAGATACTCAGCCCACATATTGAGAGGTTCAATTACGTGGGAATCAGCATCAATAATCGAATATCCGTTTAACATTATCTGTAATTAATCTGTCTGGGAATTGGAAGTCGGTGTATGACACTATAAGTCTGATTACTACGCTGAAATCTTTTCGTACCTTTACACATCTTACAGTTATTACGTGCCAGTTGCGTAAGCCCTATTTTTATCAAACAATCGGTGAAATAGCCTTGATAGTACCACTAACAATTTGTAAAGCATTTTCTATCTCTGATAAAAAATTATTAAAATCATCAATCTTCCCAGCAGACTTGTTCAGACTATTTGTAGCTTGTTCAATTTGTGAAATCCGACTTTCAAGATTATTATTGAGAAGCTTTTTATGAAATTCTTTATCAATAATAATACCATTTATCTCACTTTGTTTTATTTCCAATTTACCCCATTTATCTTTTGCTGTTTGCCATTCTGATTCCGAAATTTTCCCAGATTTTAAAGCATCATCAGCCTTTACTGTAGCAACATCAATTGCTTTATTTATAGCCTCATAAATCTTTTCTAAATTTTGCTTATTAGCCATAATTAACCTTTCCTTAATTTACAAACGGTTAGCATAAATATCAACCGATATTTGTTTGTTTGCAATTGCTAGGCTTTGGGATAAATCAGCAAATAACTTAGCTGCTTCTAATCGTAATTATTTTTGCAACTATCAAGAATAAAGTAAACAGGAATTAAAGCCAGTATTACTTTTGGTCGCATAATTTTTCAATAAATCTTAAAGATTAGGCGTTTCCCTCTTGTTAGTATTGTTATTTATACTCTGATAAACAACAATCCATAAAAGTCATGTAAAAACTCATGTAAAAACTCATATAGCAATCCGATTTGATTTATGAGAATTCAAAGTGCCAGAAAGCCGGTTTCTTTAAGAAACCATATTTCTCTATTCTCACGAATGATTTAGGACTGCTATAGCGGTTCCCATTCAGATGCGGTACAACATTATATCACGAGGTGTAGGGGCTGTTGTGTGCCCATTGCAACTTAAGCTCAAACTCCTTTAAAACCTCGTTTCCAGCCTCTGGCTGGAAATGCAGCTCCTGGTGGCTCTACCTCAATGAGGGGCATTCCCAGTCGGAGACTCTTAACAAGATAACGAGATAATCTGCTAAAAGCTGGTTCTAGGCTGGTTTTCACGTTAAGTTGACACGCATGGGCAGAGAACAGCCCCTACGGGTGTACCTCACGTAAACGAGAACCGCTATATATAAAGTAGAATGCACCGCACCCCCAAGCTTGGCGTGGCTGAAACTTAGATATATCAAGTCAAGAAACTAATATTCTTCGTAGAAGAGAACGTCACATCCACATGGGAAAAGAATTGAGTCGCTCTTCTGTCAGTGGTTCTTGCAACCAACCCATTTTCACTGGAACTTCATAAAGCCGTCCAGGCGCTAACCTTTTCCACATATGGCGCATTCCAGGAACGATTACCTTGGCAACTCTCAGTCCAATATCGGGACGAGTTTGATCTAAAACCAGCATTTCTAAACCATTGTTCTCAACGATTTGTTGACAGAGCTTGACATCTTCGAGTAAATCGTCACTTGCCATTTCGCGATAATCGCCACTGAGTTTAGCAGCAATTCTCTGGCTTGGAACTAAATAAGGTTGATCGCTTAAAGTTGCGGTTTTCCACCAATCTACCGCCAAGCGATCGGCTGATGGAGGATATTGAGTACTTCCATCAGCTTTTGTAAATAAAACGTTAGGTAAAATTTGGTTAACTTCAGTCAAGGCTCGACTAATAGCAATCTTGGCATCGAAATGAGCGCCATAACCCAAAACAATATCTTCTACAAAGCCTTCGCTTCTTCGAGTAACAGCAGCAAAAACTGGAATATTCAGATCGCTGGTAATATCTAAAACCCAAATTTCTCGATTAATAGTTTGATAATATTCCTTCAGGCTTTGAAAATAAGGCTCATTGAAACTATCTAAATCTACTTGCGGCTTTTGCAGGGAGTTATACCACCATAAGGCGACAGCATCTCGCTCTACTAACTCCATAAACCCTTGCAGAATTGCTTCTTCAAGAGTATTACCCGCCGCACATCCATTAGAATCAGCCCAACAGTCGGGTTTATAGTCAGGTTGATAGCCATAATAACAGTAAGCCGTTGGCAGATACTTAAATTCCTGATGGGTTAAAGACCAAACAGGAGTCCAGTCAATTTCTCTTTCTTGATCAAAAGGTTCGGGAACTTTTTGAAACCAGCCCTGACACTCAACATTCCATTGCTCTCTATTCTGATATTGCTGTTGGCTAAAGTTCATACAAACATTGGGATGGATCGCTTTGTCCCCCATTTGTTGGTAACTGCCTTTTTCTCTAATTTCATTCCCTTGAAACACCCCAGAATATCGCTCGATCGCTTCGCAGAAACCGCTAGCCATAGCTTGAGAGTCAGTCCTACCTTTCCCTGCACTTCTACCCCCCAAATTTTGGCGCAAACTAGCTGAATCATCGAAAATACTGAGAAAATGATGTTTGGCAATATAATTATGAGTTAATTCATTCCCAGGAATTTTATTTAGTTCTCGCACAACACCAGTAACGGGACTAATATGATGTTGATATTTCCTGAGAGTTTGTTGTGGCGAACAAGTACGGTGTCCTCCATCGGCGGTAAAGGTTTTCTGGCGGTGTTCTAAAACAACAGGTAGGGGGTTGTTGGTTAACCCATTTACCATCTCTCCACAGCTAGAACATTGAGGACGCTTAACCAAGCGATGATTTTGGGTTTGCAGTGCGATCGCGTCGTAAGCAATCAAATTGCTTTCTAATTGTTTATTTTCCCCTTGAATAATCCACTTAAACACCTCTGTGGCTGCCATTCCTAAAGCAGTTTGTACTGTAGATGGCAAAAATCCCAAAGGAGTAGCTAAATGGGAAGAAATGTGCTTCTGTCTCTGAATAAACCCTTCAATCGGTCTATTATCTCGCAAACGCTGGGCTAAACAGTTCCAACAACCTGTTTTCTGAGGATCAAATAAAGGGCCAATCCAGACTATTGTTCCTAATGGCTTAACCAGTATCCAGGGAGATTGGGATTTCAAGGCTTGTTGATTGAACTTATCTAGCTCAAGATTGAGATAATCATCGGTTAAAACTACTGTCAAATCACCTTCGTCTGCTACTTGAATTCGGAGAGACTCAAGCACAGCAATCAAGTCCTTAGCAGAGACTGAACCTAATGCTTTTACTGCGACTTTAGTCGATTGTAATCTTTGATAGGCTACTGTAGGAGCAATATTAAGATGATGGCAGAAGATGTCTAAGTGCGATGTGAGAGAGGAGTTATCTTCTTCAACAAGATAGCCCTTTTGTTGCATTTGTAATAAAGCATATTGGGCTTTAATACTCACATTGAGAACTTCTTGAAAGAAGGTGGTAGCTGACTGTAAAGATTTTGGGTCTTGCAATAGCGACTGTTGAATGGTATCAATAATTTCGTCAATATTGCGATTGCCATCGATGAAAGCTGCTAAACTACAAGAAAGGCGATCGCTTAACCAGATTTTTTCTCTCTCGGACAACAAAAATACATTGTCTGTTTCTACAGTTTCAACAGAGTAGCAAGGATTAAATTGGGGTTTAGGTTGCATTGATCGTTATTAGTTATTTACTAATTACAGTGAGATTATAGCGTAATACGGTTCAGTAAAAGTGAGCAAATAGCATATTTTAGTACGAGCTTTCGTATTGCTTCTCCTATTTATCGAACAGAATAAAGGTGCCAGTCGTCAGAATTCAGGAAAGGTATTCTGTACGACTGGTGGATGAATAATCGGCGTTTTTGCACCCCCACCAAATTTTCTTGTTTTGTGGTCAACTTTCGTAGTCGTGGGTCTGAATCCCCGACTGATTGATTCTGACGAATGTATTCTGACTTCTAAATTCTTCTTCAACAATTAGTTTTGCTTATCAAATAATTTTTCCGAAAAATGTAATTAATTTTGATTAACTACTTACATTTATTTATCACTTTCATGATAAATAAAATAGAATCCTTGTAGTATAAGACTTTTCTAAAAATATTGATTTAAATTATTTCTTTAAAAAATAAACTATCAAGCCCTGGCTATATCTAAAGTTAGAGAATTGAACTTAATTTTTCTTTTAGCAGAGTTATCAAAGCTGTCCACGAATGCTAATTTGCTTGTGATAGTAGAGCGTTAAAAAACTTCTTCCTTTAACTTCCTGTGCGCTAACAGCATAGCAGGCATCTGCCTTTTGTTTTATTCTTAGTAATATTTGCCTATAATCTCTATGAACCTTGATTGTCTCTTTGAGATTGTTGACCGCCTACTAATTGAGAGCCACAATCGCCCCCTTAATTCCACAGAAAACCTGATTCTGCGTGGCATTTGGCAGTATAGAACTTATAACCAAATGGCGATAGAGGCAGGTTATAGTGCTGGCTACTTTACCAATGTCGTTGCCCCAGGGTTGTTAGGGCGACTCTCCGAGGTCATTGGTCAGCGCGTGACCAAGAAAAACTGTCGGCTGCTGCTGGAGTCTTATGTCATCACCAAAGCAGCCCCAAAGACAAAACCTTTGAGACAAGACCCGATGCAATTTCTCCCCACAGTTAACCAGGATACGTCACCTTGCTACCCCAGTGGCTCAATTCCTCTCGACTCTCCCTTTTACCTCAAACGTTCTTTCCTTGAGGAGCAAGTTTATCAAGAAATTGAGAAACCAGGAGCGCTAATCAGGATTAAAGCTCCCAGAGAAATGGGCAAAACTTCACTGCTACTGAGGATTCTTGACTATGCGAACCGCCAGGACTACTGCACTATCAGCTTGAATCTAGAACAAGTCGATGGGGCAATTCTGAGCGACTTGAACCAACTTTTGCGCTGGTTGTGTGCCAATATTGCTCGCCAACTTCAGCGTCAACCGATGTTAGACGAGTATTGGGATGAGGATCTGGGAAGTAAAATTAGCTGCACCCTCTACTTCCAAGAATATCTACTACAGTCAATTAATACTCCCTTGATCTTGGCGTTGGATGAGGTGAACCATATTTTCGAGTATCCCCAAGTAGCAAAGGATTTTCTACCTCTGTTGCGTTCTTGGTACGAAGAAGCTAGAAGAATGCCCATCTGGCAAAAGCTTCGCCTGCTCGTGGTTCACTCAACAGATATTTATGTTCCTCTCGAACTTAATCAGTCTCCTTTCAATGTAGGATTACCGATTCAGTTAGACAGCTTCAGCCAAGAAGAGGTGCAGCAGTTAGCCCAACGCTATGGACTTGATTGGACAGATGGGGAAGGAGCCAGACAATTAATGGCAATGGTCGGGGGACATCCGGCACTAGTAGATTTAGCTCTCTATCATCTGGGTCGAAAAGAGATAACTCTGTCGCAACTGCTAGAAACTGCTCCCACTAGCAGAATTTATTCTCATCACTTGCAGCGTCACTGGGCAACCTTGCAAAAACAGCCTGAGTTAGCACAAGCTTTTGATACTGTTCTGAATGCCAATGAAGCTGTTTCCTTAGATCCCATCCTAACTCACAAGTTAAGCAGTATGGGGCTGATTAAACTTTCTGGAGATCAAACGATTGCAAGTTGTGAATTGTATCAACGATTTTTTACGAAAAAGAAGTAGCAACTTGCACCTGGAAATATAGATGTCAAAACCATAACTAATTGAGTTGATAAATAAGTCCAATCAAATTTGCCAGCTATACCAGCAGGCACAAGAATTAAGCAGCAATAACATATCGTGATTTTAGGCTTAAGCTTCACTGGCTTTGGCGCTCGTTTTACTTTGAGAATCACAATATCATTTTTAGCGATCGCACTTCCCAAGCCGCCATAGTAAATCTGGAGACGATAAGCCCTACGGGTATAGCTGTGCTTACCGCGCAACCAAGATAAATTCAGAAGCGCGATCGCCTGATTCAAACTTTATCTCTATTGTTGCGCCATTCCTAGTAAAGCTGTCTGACAATGGAGGTTATATTGCCATTTACTGGCGCAACGTTAGTCAGGGCGTTTACAGCGTTGGAGAAAGTATTTATGTCATTGGACAAATTCGGTTACAAGGAAAATACATTAGTAGAATTTTCCCTTTTTTTTCATGTTTGAACTTTTTATCACTATTTATTGCAATTGCTTTGCTTTCATCAACAGAGGGGCATTTTATTACTGGTAAATGCCTTAATTTTGCAACATTTTCAAAATAACTTCTGGGCTGTCCATTTTGTCCATCATGACCTCAATGAAAGCAAGTTGGTCGCGATTTTGCTCGGCTTTTTGCAATGCCGACTCTAGCTCAGACTCGGTGCTTACTTTAATGCCCCAGCCATTACTAGCAAAAATTTCATGGAGCTTGTGATAATTCCACCGTTGAATGTCATTATATGGCATAGTTGCACCGTGTATATCACGCTCTATGGTATATCCATCGTTGTTAATCAGAAAAATAATTGGCTTCAAGTCATAGCGTAATATTGTTGAGAGTTCTTGTGCTGTCATTTGAAAAGAACCGTCACCCACTAGTAGAATAGCTCGTCGTTGTGGCGCTGCGACGCAACAGCCAAGTAATGAGCCAACTGAATAGCCAATGGAACCCCAAAGAACTTGCCCAACGAAGGTACTTCTGTTTGGCAAAGGAATTACTGAGGCTCCAAACAAACAAGTTCCAGTTTCGCTAACGATAATGTCATCTTCTTTAAGGAAATGAGCTAGCCTATACCAAAAACGCCGTTGTGTAATAACTGCATCTGTGTTGGGTTGCCAGAGAGTCGTGAAGCCAGCATCCAAATTCTCGATTGCAGACTTGAAGTCTAGCGTTTGAGCATCACGGCGCTGTAAGCGTTTGCTTAAAGCAGATAATATATCCCGCATCGCTACATTATTGTACAGCGCACGTTTAATCTTTAGATACTGCCCATGCACTTCAATAGTTCGACCTGGATCGAGTTTGGCAGAAAACTTTCCGGTGTTGAAATCAGTCATCAAAGCACCAATACTCAAGACACAATCTGCCTCTTCAATACGTTTTCTGACATAATCCTCACTGGCAGCACCATTATATATGCCGATGAATTGTGGGTGCGTTTCCTCCAGCAGTCCTTTTCCCATGTTCATGGTGGCATAAGGGTATCCGGTAGCTGCTAGCAACTCTCGCAATTCCCCATGCAGGCGATAGCGATCTACACCAACATCAGCAAGAATCACTGGTTTTTGGGCTTTCTCCAGTATAGTTACACTCTCATCAACTGCCTCAGCTAAAGTAGCGATCGCGCTTTGGAAGACAGGGAGTATCAATGAATCAGATGGTATAGCCACTTCATGTTTAGCAACATCCATAGGTATGGAAATGTAAACAGGTAATTTATGCAGAAGACAGATACCTAAAACCCTGTCAATTTCTGCTGTTGCATTCTCTGTTGTCAAATATGCTTGATCTACCGTTACCTTTTCATACATTCGGGCAAACATAGAGAAATCACCAGTACCAAGCGTATGATGGACAAGCGAACCAGATGCTTGAATTTTGGTAGCAGGAGATCCAGTAATCGTGATCACAGGAACGTGTTCGGCGTAAGCGCCAGCAACACCATTAATAGCACTGAGTTCACCAACACCAAACGTAGTTACTAACGCTGCAACACCATTGATCCGACCATAGCCATCGGCAGCGTAGGATGCATTAAGTTCGTTACAGGTTGAAATCAACTCAATTCCATCCTGGTTAACAATAAAGTCGAGAAACTCCATATTGTAGTCTCCAGCAACACCGAAGATATGCTTGACACCGATCTGCACCAGACGAAGCACTAGGTAATCGCCAACAGTAAAATCTGTCATTGTTTTAGCCTTTATTTATTTTTTTAGTATCTGAAATATTCTTATAGTAGGCACAAAAATATTGGTGCTTAAATTTAGAATCAAGAAGTTGCAATTGCAAGAAACCAATTAATAAAAATTTCCGACTACCACTAACTTGATTTGCATATCTACCTATCATTTTATACAGACCCACCAAAGCCCTGCACAAACTATAGGACTCCTATTTGATTTCTGAACAAGACTAAGAGAGAATACGGAGAGGTTT
>NZ_JAQYWQ010000022.1 GCF_029379315.1 Nostoc sp. S13 | reverse complement strand
ATTGGGCATTGGGCATTGGGCATTGGGCATTGGGCATTGGGCATTGGGCATTGGGTATTGGTTATTAATTCTTGTCCCCCCTGCTTCCTCTGCTTCCCTTGCTTCCCCTGCTCCCCCCACTCCCCACTCCCCACTCTCCCCCACATCTTAAAAGGCGGTCAGCACGCAGAGAAATAAGGCTTCAGTCCACTCAACGACTGCGCCGTAAGTATCTCCAGTGTGTCCGCCTAATTTGTGGTTGAACCACGCACCAGTTAAGGTGGCGATCGCACTGCCAGCAACTATCATGCCCACTGCGAGAAATAGCTGCTGTTTATCTATCAGCCAAAGTAAACCACTCAAACCTAACAACAACAATAATCCTGGTAACAAATCGTTGTAAGAACGAATGGCTTGTTTGTGAAATGCACCTTTACCAGTTGGTTTCAAGTAAGGGTATCGTGCGATCGCCAGCTGTTGTCCCCAGCGTCCCCAGCCACAAGCGGCCATCAATACCAGCCAACGGTTTTCTGGCATATCTGTCAAGGCAGTTATTTTCAGTATCACCAAGGCGATCGCTGCCATTGCCCCAAATGCACCTGTGGCACTATCTGTCATCACTTCCAGTCGCCGATCTGGGTCGCTCACTGCCAAACCATCGGCAGTATCCATTGCCCCATCTAAGTGCAGTCCTCCAGTCATGGCAATCCAAATAATTACTACTAAAGCACTACGAGTTAACACTGGGATACCAATATAATTTATCCCCGTATCCAGTAAGCCTAAAATTCCCCCAATTATCAACCCTACAAGCGGAGCAAGACGTGCCACTTCCCGAAAATCCAATGTGTTCAAATACGGTAGTGGAATAACAGTGTAAAATATAATACTAGCTGCCAGCTTTAACAGCAGCTTTTTCCACCACTGTTGCTGTTTCGTCATCTGAATTAGATTAATATTTGCTAAATTACTAGATATATAGTCTTGATTTTATTAAAACTGACATGAGCAAATTTTAAAACTTTAGATAAGATTTACGTCTATTAGACATTCTCCTTGAAAATTTTATTATACTGTTATAAGTAATAAATTAAATAAATATGAGTATTTTTATACAAGGGTTTAGTAATTTATTTAGGAAGTTAAAATTCCATCAGGGATGAAAATTTGTATTTTCTATTCGTTAACTAAAAACTTACTCCAAATTATAATCATGTTGTTTGAAAACCCCAAAGTTTAATCCGAAAAAGCCAAAAAGTTTTTCGGATTAAACGTCTTTTAAGTCGGCGATGAAAACCATAGAAGGGGATTTATCCACCAGTAACATTGATGCTATGATATGCAAAGCAGGTAGGGTAATCAACCTGTTTAAAAACCCTAGCAACCGAAACGGTTAACGCTGTACCTTCTCTTCGAGACGATACGCGAAGACAATATAAAGATATGGGGTTCTATTCCATAGTTCTAGTTCTTACCCAGGAATAGGTAAAATCGTAGCTCTAATCGCTATTTTCCTATGAGTCACCATCTACCCGACACCAGGATACCATCTCCGTGCATTATTAACACGGGCATCATTGTGAATAAGCTCGACATCCGGCGATTGCTGGCAGATTTAGGTCGAGTCCACTACATCTACACCCAAGAAGATAAGGTACTGAGCGAGGGTGAAGGAGATGTGATGGAAGTTTTTGCTAATCCGCAAAGGTCTACGTTAGTGGCTAACCACGCGTTATATCTGAATGTTTGTAGTTTTGATTACTTGGAACTAAAACAGTCGTCGCAACAAGAAACCTACTTTGATTTGATGCAGGACGGCGTTTGTCTGCGGTTGATTCCCCGTTCAACCGCCTTACAAGAGCGACGAGAGCGAAACTTCAATGTCAGCGCCATAGAAGCGATGATGGAGCAAGTACTCTCAGCCAGATGGGATGCAGAAATTGACGATGACTGTTCTGATTCTTTCTAATATGACAGTATATACTCGTAAAGTTGGTAACTAAGTTAGTAGTGAGTGCTTAAGTGTTCACTAAAACTCAATTACCACTTTTTATGTTTGTCCATAATTTAGCCAAATAATATTAATTTTGCCCTAATACCATTTGGTTTTATGGCTACTAGTTATGGATTTCTGAAACTCTTTACCGATTAGGGTTTCACAATCCAAAATCTATTGAAGTTGCCACAACGCTCTTAAAGAGCGCAAGACACTTCTCTTCCGAAGCCGGCGCTCGGACTTTTCGCAAAATCTAAAATCCAAAATGGTATGAGTGCCAATTTTTCCTTTGAATGTCTTGCTTGTTGTAGCCAAACTAAAGCTAGAGCAGGAGTGTTTTTCACGCCTCACGGGGTTGTAGAAACCCCCAGATTTATGCCAGTGGGAACGCTAGCAAATGTCAAAACTATCACCCCAGCCCAGCTACGAGATACTGGGGCACAAATGATCTTATCCAATACTTATCATCTTCACCTACAACCGGGAGAAGCGATCGTGGCTGGGGGTGGTGGATTGCACAAATTTATGGGTTGGAACGGGCCGATGCTCACTGATTCGGGTGGGTTTCAGGTGTTCAGCTTAAGCGAGATGCGAAAAATTAGTGAAGAAGGGGTAACTTTTCGTTCACCTCATGATGGACAAATTATTAATTTGACACCAGAGCGGTCGATTGAGATTCAAAATACTTTGGGGGCAGACGTGATTATGGCCTTTGACGAGTGTCCGCCCTATCCAGCGACTCGCCAAGAGGTAGAAACTGCAACTGAGCGCACTTATCGCTGGTTAGAACGCTGCATAACGGCTCATCAACGCAGTGAGCAAGCTTTGTTTGGGATTGTGCAAGGAGGCGTGTATTTGGATTTGCGTTGCCGTGCGGCTGAAGCTTTGGCTAAGTTAGATTTGCCAGGATATGCCATTGGTGGGGTGAGTGTAGGAGAACCGCCAGAATTGATGGCTGAGATTGTAAAAGTCACAGCACCGCTTCTACCCCCCGGAAAACCGCGTTACTTGATGGGTGTGGGTACTTATCGGGAAATGGCGATCGCGATCGCATCTGGTGTAGATTTATTTGATTGCGTAATTCCCACACGCTGGGCGAGACATGGCACAGCGATAGTCCAGGGCGGACGCTGGAATTTAAAAAATGCTAAATTTCGTGAAGACTTTACGCCATTAGATGAAACTTGTCCGTGCTACACTTGTAAAAATTTTAGCCGTGCTTACGTATCTCATTTAGTGCGATCGCAGGAAATTTTAGCTTATACCTTGTTGAGCATTCATAACATTACCGAACTAATTAGCTTTACGCAGCATATTAGAGAAGCAATATTGAGCGATCGCTTTACTACAGAATTTGGTCACTGGCTCAACGAAGAAACAGGAGATCAGGAAGATGAGGGAGATGGGGGGTAAGAGAGGCAGAGGAAACAGTGGAAGAATAATAACTCCTAACTCTAATTCCTAACAACTGACCAAACCATGTTAAGATACTTCTCAATTATGAAAGCTGTGTTGGATAGGTGGATTTAAACAAACATGGAAGCAGCACTTTTATTAGCAAAACTGCCTGAAGCTTACCAAATCTTTGATCCTTTGGTGGACGTTCTCCCAGTTATACCCGTATTCTTTTTGTTGCTTGCTTTCGTTTGGCAAGCAGCCGTGGGATTTAGGTAAGTTAATCTATTTTTCAATTTATAGGACAGGTAGAGTACCTGTCCTATTTTTTGTAGCGCTATGTTTGATAAAGTTAATATTTATTAATATTTTGTAATAAATTAATATAATCAATAAGATGTTAATCAAGCCATGTCAATATGAAGCCTTGAAAGCCAAGGAGGAATCAGTTATGGGTAATATCAAATTCATTAAAGAGAATAAAGAAGTAGTAGCAGCAGATGGTGCTAATCTCCGGCTCAAGGCAATACAAAATGGCATTGACATATATACATTGATTGGCAAGATGACGAATTGCGGTGGCAATGGTCAATGTGGCACTTGCGTTGTCGAGATAGTCGAAGGACTAGAAAATCTTTCCCCCCGCACAGACGTAGAAAATCGGAAATTCAAGAAAAAGCCGGAAAATTACCGCCTTGCCTGTCAAACTTTAGTGAATGGCTCAGTTAGTGTAGTCACAAAGCCTTAAGTTTTCAAAAGTCAATAGTCAAAATACTTACCCAAATTGAGTTTCCTCTCTACGAGACGCTACGCGAACATTTTGAATTTTGAATGCAAGAATTTTAAATTGGTATAACTCTGTCATCGATGATGCTATCCTAATGTTGTTGACTGGAAATTTAAGAGAGGCTTTCTTGCCATGCAAGTTAATGACCTGGGGTTCATAGCGAGCATTTTGTTCGTACTGGTTCCCGCTGTGTTTTTACTAATTCTGTACATCCAAACTGCTAGCCGCGAAGGTGGAAAAGATAGTTAAGAATTTGTGTATAAAATAAATAACCCCTGCACCAATAGTGTAGGGGTTTTTATTTATCAACCGTTAACTGAGTGCTGAGTAGTAGAGAGAAAATCTTGCTTCTTTCCTATAGCAGTTTGCAGTTGAGTGCAATATATAGACCTAACCCCCAACCTCTTACGCCAGGTGCTTCTCCTGTTAGGAGAGCAAGGCGTAGCTTGCTTCCACGTAGAAGTACAAGTCAGCGGAGCCGACGGCAGTTGCTTCTCAAGACGGGAGACGCGCAAGGGACAAGCCGGGAAACCCGTCCAACCCACTGCCTCCCCTGCTAGGGTTGAGGAATAACATTCAAAGCCTCTCTCCTTTTAGGAACTACGGTGTACAGACAAGTCATCGAATTACCCAAAAATCTTGAAAAACCTCAAAGAGTCCTAATGGCCATCCCTCTCATTGGCAAGGAGAGGGAAAGATTTACCATTAGTCATCTCCAGAAATTAAATATGCGTTATCTAGAACCTTTGTAGAGAAGCGAAATTTCGCGTCTCTACATTCTTTTTCGGAGATGTCTATTGGGTAAAGCAAGCGTGAGGTTTTGATTTGTAGATTGTAGAGTCAATTTTGATCAGGTTTTCCGACTTGCGTATACACCGTAGCCTAAAAGGAGAGAGGAATGGAAGTGAGGCCAGACTGTATAGCATACAAACGAGAAATGCTATATCTTATTACAACAATTCTTATACTCAGCACTCTTCTGTTAAGCGATTGTCCGCGCCAACAATACCGGACAAGTGGCATTGACTCGAACATAGTCAGACAAGGAAGATCCGATCAGTCGGTCTATATCAACAAAACTCTTAGCGATGGATGGACGACGATCTGGAGAACCAAGCAATAATAAGTCTACACTCAACTCTTCTGCCAACCGACAAATTTCTTCACCGGGTTTGCCACTGCTGATATAAGAACGAGATTGGATGCCCTGTTTTTCAGCTTCTGCAACAGCTGCTGCCAAAACTGAATTTTTATCTAAGTTAACTTCAGTTATTTCCGATTTTTTCCCACCTAAATCTGTACTAACATTTGCTAAAATTAACTGGCCGCCTTGAATATCTCGCAATAAGAATAGAGCCAATTTTAAGCAATTTTTTGCGGAATCAGAGTTGTCTATTGCCACCATAATGCGCTTAATTCTTTTGACATAAATGTCATCTTTTACCAGCAACATGGGGCGAGAAGATAGTTGAAAAACATACTGACTGACTGAGTTCGATAAAATCGATTGCAGCCGCTTCAGTCCGCGTGAACCCATAATAATCAAGTCAGCGTCGATTTCATCAGCTACTTGGCAAACCACATCTTTGGGCTCGCCTTCACGCAAAATTGAAGAAACCTGGCTAGGATCTAAGTTCAAAGTTTGAATCGCGTTCGCCAGAATTTTACCACCATTTTCCCATTTAGCTGTCATGCTAGCAGCAGCATTTTGTGCAGGCACAACATGCAAAATTGTAACTTTTGCAGATTGAATTGAAGGGATTTCTTTCAGGGTTTTGAGCATTTCTTCTGCGTGTCCCAATCCCGATACAGCCAGCAAAATTCTTCTGATCATCTTAGGTAATTTTTGTGAAGTTTACTTTTGTTTTCGCTGTTAGTACTTGGCTTAGGTCGGATTTTCTCCGCCTTGCTCGACAACCTAGTTAGTAAGTTGGCACAAATAAACTTTGTTTTTTAACATTTAACACTCAAACAAATAGCAAAGTATAAAAAACTCAACAAATGTTTAAGTTTGTTTGCACCTAGTTACTTAAATTCTCAACTAGACTTCAATTATTAAGCATACCCTCAATTTAGTCTGGAGAACTTAATAAATTATGATGTTAGTTATCATCTTTAATCTATGTTCACTTTTTTTAATTAGAAGTTAGTTAAGTATTGCAAAGGAATGCCAAAATAACTCTTCAGTAAAATGGATTCAGTGTAACCTTTAATAGGCGATGTCTACGACGGGCTATGCCTACGCTTCTCGACTTGAATAGTCTACACTCCTCCTAAATTTCCCATATTCTTACTTTTTTAAGTCTTTTGCAATTTTGGTAACTCAGATAAGTTTGATATATCCGAACACCCGCAAAATGCGGGATAACAACATCCAAATTCGGGTATTATAATAGTCGAAATCATATTTTATACTATATTAAAACCCCACAAATTCTATTTGGTTCGTTGGCTGATAAAACCTGCTTATGATTGCCGCACTATAACCATCATCAGGTATGGTCTACTCCGGCTTGGAAGTCAATCTATTCCCCTACCAATGCCAATGCAAGATTTATGGGTTGGGATGCGTAAAACTGAACGTATTCTATTCGGGGGATATAAGATTTAAATGTTAAAGGCATGCTAAGAAACCGACCAAGCACAAGGACGGACCGCGAAATCATCCAGAATTACTTTCGTTCCAGGATTTACATAGCCCCAGGTTAGTATGGCTGACTCACCTAGACCCAAATCGGGGTAAATATAGCGTAGAGAAGTGTAGGCGTAGCCCGCACTTCTCTACGAGACGCTGCGCGTAGCTTGCTTCCCCGTAGGGGTACGACTTAGCTCAATGACGACCGCAGGCATCGCTGTCATTAAAGTTATTCACTTGTAAATAAACGAATGTTCGTTTATTATAGAATTTATGAGGCACAAAGATGACAAAAAAAATCGAGCCATCTGTGATGCGGCAATCGAACTGATTACTGCCAATGGTTTTGCTGATACTTCGATGTCGAAAATTGCCAAAACCGCAAATGTTTCGCCCGCGACGATATATGTCTATTTTGAAAACAAAGAAAACCTTCTCAATAAAATATATTTGTTAGTGAAGCAGGAAATGAGTGCAGAAATTTGGAAAGATGTCAACCAGAACCTATCGGTGGAGAAAGCCTTTAAAATGGTCTGGAATAATTATTATCAATACGCAATTAATAATCCGGTCAGATTTGCTTTTACCGAGCAATTTGCTAATTCCCCGATGGTTGACCGCATTTGCAAAGATGAAAGTTCGAGCTATTTCAAGCCAATACTAGATTTGTTCAATCGCGGTAAAGAGGAGAAAGTTTTTAAGGATATTTCACTGGAAATTTTTACCGCTTTTACCTTTGCGCCTCTGACTGGATTGATAAAAGAACATTTTAGCGGTACTTTTATTTTGGACGAAAAAATGTTAGAAACCACCTTTAAAATTGCATGGGATGCAGTAACGAATTAATTCTTTTTTTGAGAATTAATTAAACGAATGTTCGGTTAATTAAGCAGGAGTAAATAAAATGAAAAATGAAAAATGGAACGCGGAAAATATTCCGAGTCAAAAAGGAAGAGTAGCAATTGTAACGGGTTCGAGCAGCGGCATCGGTTATGAAACAGCGCGGGTTTTAGCTAATAAACAAGCGTCTGTAATCATTGCGGTTCGCAATTTGGACAAAGGAAACAAGGCATTGGCAAAAATTCTTCAACAGAATCAAGATGCCGACGTAAAGGTGATGGAACTTGATTTGGCGAATTTAGCATCAGTTAAAAATTTCGCTGAAAACTTTCAGAAAAATTATTTGCGTCTGGATTTACTGATTAATAATGCGGGTGTGATGATTCCGCCGTATTCAAAAACGACGGACGGTTTTGAATTACAGTTCGGCACTAATCATCTCGGACATTTTGCTTTGACGGGACAGCTTTTGGAACTTTTGATCAGCACCGAAGGCTCACGAATTGTCAATCTTTCGAGCGGCGCACATAGTATAGGCAAGATAGATTTCGATGATTTGAATTGGGAAAAGAGAAGTTATGCGAAATGGAAAGCCTACGGCGACAGCAAACTTGCCAACATTTATTTTACCTACGAACTCGACCGAAAACTAAAAGATAATGGTATCGACATACTTGTAACCGCCTCGCATCCGGGCTGGACGGCAACCGAATTGCAGAGAACTGGGGGCGTTGTGGAATATCTCACCGGCATCCTTGCTCAAGACATCACAATGGGCGCATTACCAACCTTGCGGGCGGCAATCGAAGCAGGCTTGAAAGGCGGGGAATATTTCGGTCCCAATGGGTTTATGGAGATGCGCGGCTATCCAATAGACTTATCCGGAAATGAGAACTTTATTTGGCTGAAACCTAGCTCTGGAGAGGGTTTTAGAGGTTCCTGTTTTATATAAGCTAAAAAGTCAGCTATGTAAGGGTTTCAGCTATTTTGAGGTTTATTTGTGGATAGGTCTAATAAAAGTCGAAACGAACGAATTATCCAAAGACCAAGGAATCTCCAAAAAACTATGGGTTGTATCGGAAAAACTAACCGGTGTGAAATTTGAATTTAATAAAAAGGCGCAAAGCGCGATTTAAAACCTGCCATTTCCCTGAACAATGTGCTTAACGGTGGTCAATGTTTCCAGGCTGATAAATCCTCGGCGATGACCTTTTTGATTAGACATGCCGAGAAATACTGAATCTCCCCGCGAGGGGTTGCGGGAAAAACGCGGGGAAGTGTTGATGTAGGTAGAGGCACTATTAACTCCCAAGGCAAACTGCCGACTTTCCTGGTAAGATTCAGTAACGATGGAGTCGGCATGACCACTGCTGTATTCATTAATCCAGGCGATCGCAGCCTCTAAGTTATCCACCAGTTTAAAAGCTACTGTCCTAGTTAAATAAGGGTTTCCCCATTCGCCTTCCTTCACCAGCTGCAACTGGGGAAAGGCTTTTACTAATTCTGCATCTCCTTTAATTTCAAAGCCTTTTTCCATCAAGCTGTTCCACAGAACGGCTATTGATGATGGCAAGGCTTGGCGATGTATGAGTACCTTTTCAATGGCATTAACTTGGTCTGGTTCGCTCTGATGGCTATCAAGAATCATCCAACGCACCATTTCTAAGCTGCTATTGGGCGACCAGTAGAGATAACAGTTACCCATCGCTGACTTTAAAACTGGACAAGTTGACTGTCGTACTACCTGCTGTACCAAGCTGGAACGTCCGTAGGGAATCACTAAATTCACGTACTGGTCTTGGGTGACTAAATCCCGAATCGAAGCACCATGTTCTGCTGTGATCAGTTCTACACAACCTGGTGGTAGGCCAACTTGGGCGATTGCACTTTGCAGTACCTCAGCGATCACCGCGTTAGAATGGCTAGCTTCAGTACTGCCTTTGAGAATTAGACAATTGCCAGTTTTGATACAAAAACCCGCTGCGATCGCCCCTAAATCGGGAAAGGCTTCATAAATAAATCCAATCACTCCCAAGGGCATTAATTGGGTGTAACTCTGGGAATCTGCCAGTTGATAATCAGCAGTTCTGACGCGCCGCAACGGATCTGATAATTCCCCCAACCGTTGTAAGATGTCTACTGTCATCTCTAGCCTTGTGGGAGTCAGCTTCAGCCAGTCCAATATCAACTCTGGCACTGCCATTTCCCGACTGGCTTCTAAATCCAAGGTGTTGGCTTCTAGAATGTCGTCAAATGAGCGGTCAAGGGCTTGCGCCATCGCCAATACTGCACGACTCCGATCTGCTCCCTTTGTGATCCCCAACTTTAGGGAAGCTTGATAGGCTCGTTGAGCACTTGTAATTGGTTCGGGGTGGTCATCCAAAACTTCAACAGTCATTGAGTTAACGTCTGTAGGTAAGCCAGACCATTAGTGCTGGTAAGATAGCCAACAGCACCGCCACCATTGCCCAAGCAATAATGCTGGAACCATTTGCCAATCGCAGTGCTAATGGTAGCCATATAATCACTAGCACGAAAATAATGCCCAGCGCTATAGGCAGATAGCTTTCTCCCAAGCGGGGATGGACAACATGCCAACTATTTCCCATCCAACGCCAAGCCCGCTTGTAGGGATAGGTGGTAGAAAGCTGTTCTAGGACATGACCATTATCTTCTACTACAAAGATTTGCTGACAGCGATCGCAACCAAATGCTTCTGTCAGGGTAATCGGAATTAACTGACCCCGGCGACGACAGGGACAGGGGTATTCGGCATTGAAGTCGATTTTTTCGGGTTTTTGAGATTGCACAAGCGTTCTAATAACTTGAGCGTGTTTTACACGAACTGTAAGAATATAATCCCTTGGTAAATGCCTTAGAGGCTTCTCTCTTTATATAGATGGACAAGACCATTGAAAATTGATAATTCATAATTATCTTATCTAAGGGGATTTCAACCCCAAGTAAAACAGGACTGCTTGTAGAAGCACCGGGTAAAGACCCTTTTTAATTATGAATTAATAATTATGAATTAGGTTGATTAAGCTCCTTGTTAAAGGTAGGCAAACTTCTACGACACTCTACTAGCCACCTTTAGTCCACTGTAATACACCCTACACAAAATGAATTGATTACATCTGTAAAGATTGTAGCCAAGCTAATCCATATCCAGACCAATCTAAAGCTGGGTTTTATATTTCTTAGTAAGTGGGTAAGGTGATTTGAGTCAGCGATATTCACATTGGGAGAGTAGAGGATTTTTTTGCTCGATCTTGTCCAGATTAGAAGCGGTTCACAGAAGTATAGCCCCAATTGACGAAGACTTCAACGCACACTGAAAACATTAAACCCCTTGGAATTTTTAACTCCAAGAGGTTTTAATTGGAAGCGGGTAACGCGATTCGAACGCGCGACATTCACCTTGGCAAGGTGACGCTCTACCACTGAGCTATACCCGCAATCGATAACCATATCTTAATATCTCAGATTTATCTTTAATTGTCAACCCTTTAATTTAGTCATTAGTCATTAGTCATCAGTGAATAACAAAGGACAAAGCGCAAAGTCTGAGCGCCGGTTTCCGGCGATCAGAACTTTGTAAGAGAGCACAAATGAGTAATGACGAACCTAGCTTAGTTCTTCCGACTCCACAGTTAAATTGCCGACGCTGGCACTTTGAAAAGAGGCTGGCAAAGACTGGCTATTACGAGAATATGGCTCTGCCAGGTTAGAACGCAGTTGCCGCATCAGGCTTGCCATTTCTAGGGCATTCATGGCATAATCCCAGCCATGATTACCTTTGATGCCTGCCCGTTCTAAGGCTTGCTGCATAGTATCTACTGTCAAAATCCCAAAAATTACTGGCACTCCAGTTTGAAAGCTAGCGGCGGCAATGCCTTTAGAAACTTCTGAGGATACGTAATCAAAATGGGGTGTTTGCCCTCGAATGACTGCACCTAGACAAATTACAGCATCATAACGATGGGAAAGTGCTAGTTGGCGAGCTACTAAAGGTACTTCAAAACTTCCCGGCACCCAAACATAGTCCACTTGATTACCGTGGGGGTTAGGGTCTACACCGTGGCGTTTCAAGCAATCTTGACATCCCTCTAGCAGCTTTCCGGTAACAAGGTCATTGAATCGACCAATCACCACTGCTAACCGCAAAGGCTCCGTTTGGGTAAAAGTTCCCTCGAAAACTGCCATGACTGCCTCTTAATCAACTATACATCTGGCCAATATACATTTCTTATTTAAATGTAGAAGAGCAGCAAACCACGGTCAGAAAAAAGGAAATCGGAAAAAATTTCTCCTTTTTTCCTTTGGTCTTTGACCTTGGCTTTTCTGCCCCTCTAGTTCTTATATTATGTGCCTGCGCCAGAGCGAAGCCGTCGCCTATACGACAAAAAAGTTTAACAAACCAACTAAAAATACCAAACCAATCCAGACACCGGAACCAACCCAGAGTAGTTTTTTAGATTCAACCCAATTTTGGGGAGTGGCGTAAGCAACGGGGACGCCAACAACCAAAACAAAAGACAACAGGACTAGACCTATCAAGGCAAACTGGAATATTATAGTCATTTTTGCTTCTCCCAATACAGCGAAATAGTGATATATCCTACAGTGACATACTCCCACACTGACAGCAAGCTGTACAGTATGGACTTCTCAACCAATCCAGCTATTGCTTAGGAGGCGTTGAGCTTTGTTTTAAGTCCACGGAATGCCCTACCGCAAACTATGAACTTCTTACCCTGTACCCTACAAATTTTACTATCCTGGATGAAATGCTGGCATATTCGCGCTACCCTTCAAACCAATCGGTAATCTGTATTAATTAAGATGTGCCGACTTACTTTCATGCTGTGCAACGGAGTCGCTTACCAAGAGTCGCTATGCTACTGGACAGAGGCTTCTCAGACACCAATGTGGGTGAAGCAAACCACAAGTATTTTACCAGAAAAAACCGATTAAATTGGCGATTCGTGATCACTGAGCGGAGTCGTTGTGTCGCCTACCCCTTTTCCTTAATGAGTGAGAGTGGTTATTAGTCGGGGATGCGACTGTTTACCGGCTAGAAAATTCATCCTACGCTGCCTTACGAGTCAGACGTGGGGTAACTTTAAGTTTTAGCTAATGGCTGTTAACTATGGATTTAATTCTTTGCCACACAACAGCAGATTTTGACGCATTAGGAGCAGCAGTAGGGCTAACGCGCCTACTACCGGGAAGTAAGATTGTACTGACTGGCGGTTCTCACCCTCCTGTACGGGATTTTTTGGCATTGCATCGGGATGAATATCCGTTGATTGAACGCCGTTCGGTGAATCCAGAAAAAATTCGTTCTCTGACTGTGGTGGATACGCAACAGCGCGATCGCTTGGGTAAAGCTGCCCAGTGGTTAGATTTACCCCATGTAAGAGAGATTATAGTTTATGACCATCACTTAGGACAAGAGTCAGATATTTCCGCCACGCGAGCGCATATTTCCTCAGTAGGAGCCACTACAACTTTAATCGTTGAACAATTGCAACAACAGCAAATTTCCCTGACTTCTGCCGAAGCAACTGTAATGGCTTTGGGTATCCACGTTGACACTGGCTCCTTGACCTTTGACCAGTCTACACCACGGGATGCCCTAGCTTTGGCTTGGTTGATGGAACAAGATGCCAGTTTGTCGGTAATTTCTACCTACCGTGACCCTGGCTTGTCTTTGCAATTGCAGCAGCTATTAACTGAGGCGCTGGAAAATTTAGAATATCTCTGTCTACATGGATATACGGTTGCTTGGGTAACTTTGAAAACAGATGCTTTTGTGCCAGGGCTGTCGAGTTTGGCTTCGCAACTCGTGGAATTAACCGAAATTGATGCCGTACTATTAGCCAATGAATATCCTTTGGATGAAAGTGATTCACGCTTAACAGTAATTGGGCGATCGCAAATTCCCAAAACGAATCTTAACCTATTATTCCAACCCTTGGGCGGCGGTGGTCATTCGCAGGCCGCATCCTTGAACCAACGCAAAGTAGATTCGCAGGCAATATTAAAACAACTCCTTGACGGAGTAAAAGCACAAATTCCTCATCCTCCCACGGCTAGAGATTTGATGTCCTCTCCTGTTCGTACTATTCTGCCTGAAACCACAATTGCGGAAGCACAGCGCATTTTATTACGCTATGGACACTCTGGTTTATCTGTAGTCGATGCTCAAAAGCAACTGGTAGGTATTATTTCGCGACGGGATATTGATATCGCCTTACACCACAGATTTAGTCATGCGCCAGTCAAGGGCTATATGACAAGAAATCTTAAAACAATTACACCAGATACGACATTACCGGAAATTGAAGCGTTGATGGTGACTTATGATATCGGACGCTTACCAGTATTGGAGAATCAGCAGTTAGTGGGCATTGTCACCCGTACTGATGTATTGCGGGAATTGCATCAAGAAAGAGAGGGAAAGAGGGAGAAAAGAAGAGGGGGGGAAAGTAATCTTAGTCTCCCTCAATTGCAAAATAAACTTGCACCGCAATTGTGGCAATTGCTCACCAAAGCATCAGCAGAGGCAGAAAAACGGGGTTGGCATCTTTATCTAGTAGGGGGTGCGGTGCGGGATTTGCTATTAGCCCAAGCATCGGGCACTTTGATGATTAAAGATATTGATCTTGTGGTTGATGGCTTTTATAAATCAGCAGATGTTGGTGCTGGCGTGGAATTAGCAAAGGCACTACAAGAACTTTATCCTGCGGCTCGCTTAGAAATCCACGGGGCTTTTCAAACTGCTGCTTTGTTGTGGCACAAAGACCCAGAATTAGATTCTCTATGGGTAGATATTGCCACTGCTAGAACAGAATTCTATCCTTACCCAGCAGCAAATCCAGAAGTTGAGGCGAGTTCCATTCGTCAAGATTTGTATCGTCGAGATTTTACCATCAACGCCCTCGCCTTGCGCCTCACTACTCCCCGTGCTGGCGTAGGGGCGCAGCATCCTGCGCCCCTACTGGATTTCTTCGGCGGTTTACTCGATTTAAAAGCTAAACAAATTCGGGTTTTGCACGCCAACAGCTTTATCGAAGATCCCACCCGCATTTATCGTGGTGTACGCTTTGCTGTGCGCTTCGGATTTCAGATTGAACCGCAAACTGAAGAGTTTATCCGCTATGCCATCAACAGTGGCGTTTACGATCGCACTGCTCAAGAGAATAGCAGAACTCCAGCCCTGCAAACTAGACTGAAAACAGAATTAAAACACATCTTAGAAGCCCCTTACTGGAAATCGGCTTTACAGTTACTGGATAATTTAGGGGCATTGCAATGTATCCATCCTACCCTGAAGCTAGACGCAGAACTTCTGCGACAATTACGTTTGCTAGAACGCTGCTTGCGGCGATTTGACCCGCAACCAACCCTTATCCATTGGGAAATGCGCTTAGAAACGTTAATCGCCCACCTAGTACCAGAATGTCGAGCGAAAGTAGCAAAAAATCTCCAATTGCCAGAGGATAGCATTGCTAGGCTGAAGAACTTAGCTCAAGTGCAAACTGAGGTGATGACATTATTACCCACTTTCCAACGCCCCAGTCAAGTAGTGCAGTTGCTGCGACAATATAATTTACCAATGCTGATTTTAATCGCCGTACAAAGTCCACGAGAGATTAGACATCAGATTTGGAAATATTTCACTGTTTGGGCGAATGTGCAGCCACTATTGAATGGCAATGATTTAAAGAAACTTGGTTACAAACCAGGGCCTCAATATCGGCAAATATTAGATGATCTACTTGCTGCTACCTTGAATAGAGTGATTAAAGATAGATTTGAGGCTGAGGAATTTTTAGCACAACACTATCCTAAATGAATTAGTGAAGCGATCGCTCATGTATTTGTGGAGTGTTCAGCAACAGATTATAAATTCACGTTTCATCATTGGGCGGATCATTTTCATCAGGTTTGATAACTTGCATAACCTGTTTAACTATCTTTGGGTGTAATACTTTTCACGAATGAAAAGGAATGACAACCCTGATATTTTCTAGGCGATAGATTCTGTGACTTCCTTTACTTCTAATCTGGATAAAGCCAGCATCCAATAATAGTTTTTCCGCTTCCTTAGCATTTAGTCGCGGTAGTTTAGGCAACCTGAACCTGCAAAGTCATAGTCAGGATTTCCTTCTTTAAAAGTTCCTGTTTCTCTGACTCTGATAGAGTTTCTAGGTAAACTTCAACAGCTTCTTTGATATTTGAGCTTACTTCTTCCAAAGAATCACCTTGACTTTGACAGCCTGGAAGTTCTGGAGAATAAGCGTAATAGCCATCTTCATCTTTTTCGATAATAATGCTTACTTTGTAAAACATAAAATAATCAACTATCTGATGAAAATTCAATCTTAACATTTTTCTTTAAATAGAAATCGCACTATATTAACGCTTTGTAAAAACAGTCCATCGCCTATGGCATTATATGCAATTATTATATTAGTCTAAATTGTATCTGGATCGATATTTAACTCACGCAGTTTTGCTGCCAAACGTTCTACTCTTTCTTGCGCTTGTGCTTTTACTATAGTTTCTTCAGGTGTTAGTACTAATTGTCCATCAGGTGTGAACCAACAATCCCTGATGAATTCCCAAATATAACCCTAATTTTTACTCCACAAATGCCCTTGTGCATTTGCTAGTAAAGGTTGATATTTTCCATCTACTAAATGAAATCCCGCAAATTCTAATGTGTATGGGTCAAACCAAAAATAATCCGGCGCACGAAAAGTATCTTGATAAATTTCTTTCTTTATACCTTTGTCTGTTTGGGCTGTTGATTCCGACATAATTTCTACGACGACATGGGGATATTTGCCATATTCTTCCCACACTACCCAACTTTTACGAATCTTACGTTCTGTTTTTAATACTACAAAAAAGTCTGGACTACTAAGGTGTCTTGATTTTAGTTGTTGTGTATTGTAATAGATAGTCAGGTTTCCCGTCGCATAAAAATCATTTCTGTCTCGCCACAGCCATTTCAGGCATTGTAAAAGTAAGATTAATTGTCGCATATGCAGTTCTGTTTCCCAGGGAGCTTCATCACTACATAAATCACCTGGTGGAAATATCATATCTTTCGAGATGTCTTCAGTAGATTCTGATTCTTGGGTGATGGTCATAGAATCAATCCGGCATTAATTAGTTCTGGGTTGATTTTAACAGAGTTGTAGATGGCTATGCGTAGCTGACTGTAAAAGTATCCTATTTTTAGGGTAAGGGTAAATAAACTATTCGATCTTGATATTCATCTTCTTCTGATGCCAAAGCAGCTATTATTAATTCTTCTATATTTTCACCAATACTCAAATTTGGATTGAGGATGAAAATTCCTGGTATGTGACGATTAACAACGATATGATCAAGTAAATGTCCTGGCATAGAAGTTCGGTTGTTTGTCACAAGTACAAAATTATTCTCCTCACACCAACACAGAATCATTGGATCGAGTGTACTTTTTGGTGGAGTTTCTGATTCTCCTACTACCTTGATCATAATATCAGCTTCTCTTAGCCTAATTTGATTTGGATAGAGAGGATTGATATTTTCATCAATCAGATATTTCAGCGTCATCTTTGCTTTTTGGCTTGTCTTTCAGTTCGGAGTTGGCGCAGTTTATCCGATACAGGTGGGGGATTAAGCCTCTGTTGTTCTCGCATTATATGACCATGTTCTATCCAGTTTCTCATGTAAACACTAATAGTTTCTTTGTTTTGCAGATAATAAAGGATAGTTGCATATACTTGTTCTAAAGAGATAGATTTATAGATTTGGGCAATTTCTTCTGGAGAACGCCCACAATCAATGTATTCATAAAGAATTGTTTCAATACCAATTCTTGATTCTTTCAGTCTAATATCTTCAGAAGATAGAAAGTTGAAATACTCTCTGATTTCGTTGGTAGGCATAGATTATTCTATATTCATAGTTTTATTATTTATATAGTAGCCTTATTTTATTTGTCCAATTCTCTTTTATCTCTATCTGATAAAAGTCACATTAAAGGATTGCGAATATAGCCCCATTTTCCATCTACAGTAACTCCTATCAAACCCTCAGAAGATGGTTGATAATCATTAGACATCTCCAGAAATTAAATATGCGTTATCTAGAACCCTTTTAGAGACGCGAAATTTCGCGTCTCTACATTCTTTTTCGGAGATGTCTATTGAATTTAAGCTAACAAAAGCCATCAGACGTAGCAAAAGAATTTAAGTAGCGGGGAATACCAGGATGAGCTAGTCGTTGTAGTACTTTAATTTCTCGTTGATCAGCCTCAAACCCAGACCAACTGGAACCAGCTTGAGCAAAGCAAAACTGCTTTATTACCATCTGTTCCCCTATATCAACTTTTGATGCTAGCCAAGTAATCCTTCCTCCTTCCCGATTACGTCCTAATTCTCGCAAAACTTGATAGCCGTGTTCGCTGAAATCTGGATAGCTATTCATAGTTAAAGGGCAACAAATATGGTATGTTCACATCTTGCAGCTGACGATTAAAATCGCGGCTACCCGTAGCTTGCTTGCCAGAGGGTATAAAGCCTACCGACCCAAGCTACAATATTTAGTCCGCGCAGGCGGACGAGAGTTTGTGTAGCCGAGACTTCCAGGCGTTCCGTCTTGTTTTTGTAATATGTAAATACACTTAAGCTATCGGGGACACATCAATTAATCAATATTTTTAACAATAGTTATTTAACTGTTTGTAAGAAAAAATGGACATGGGGAAATAGAAAAAAGCGATCGCCAGGGCTGAAGTCGCACATCGCGTCACATAAATCTCTAACTCCTCAACAGAAGCCGTAAAGCATACTGGCAAGTTATAATTCTCTTGCGGAGCAACGTAACAAAAATTTATGAGTAACCCCCTTGTGCAAGCCTTTTTCGTAGGCAGAGCGGTAGCTGAAGTAGTTAATGAGCGTTTAGAGGTCGCCTTGACCGATACTTTGAGTGATCTGGGCAAATTTGATGCCGAAGCTAGAGAGCAGTTGCGCCAGTTTACACAAGAAGTCCTAGAGCGGGCAAATCGGGCAGCAGAAGCTGCTAATGCTGGTCAATCTACCACAAGTAGTGGGCAAGCCAGTTCTGATTCAGTTGACGTACAAGCAGATATTGATGAATTGCGAGCAGAAATTGCCCTGTTACGAACAGAATTGCAACATTATCGCAGAACTTCAGCATAAATTTTGTCATTAGTCATTGGTCATTAGTCAAAAATTATACACGAATGACAAATGACAAAGGACACTTAAGAAAAAACAGTTTAGGGATCAAAGTGTCTTTTTTTCCAGGTGATTCGGTTTCAAACCAACGGTACACAAAGCATATGGAACAAGGTTATTCAGATAAAGCATACCGTTGGAATCGGGAAAACTACTCTAGCAAACGGCGTTTTGTGGACATTTGGTCTTTTGTTTTGACCTTAATGTTCAAGCTTTGGCTATACAACAAATCTTGGAGTTACGCGGGTGGAGTAACTGAGGCAAAGCAAGCTGCAAGACGCAAAACTCAGGCGGTCTGGATTCGTAATACCCTGCTGGACTTAGGGCCAACCTTTATCAAAGTTGGGCAATTGTTTTCTACCCGTGCTGATATATTCCCTGGTGAATATGTAGAAGAACTAGCCAAGTTACAAGACAAAGTACCAGCATTTAGCTATGAGCAAGTAGAAGCGACCATTGAGAAAGAACTAGGTAAGAAAATTCCTGAGCTATTCCATAATTTTGAACCGATTCCCTTAGCTGCTGCTAGCTTGGGGCAAGTACACAAAGCTGTGCTGTATACAGGGGAATCGGTTGTCGTCAAGGTGCAACGTCCTGGACTAAAAAAGTTATTTGAAATAGATTTACAAATACTCAAGGGAATTACCCGCTATTTTCAAAACCATCCCAAATGGGGACGGGGGCGAGATTGGTTGGGTATTTACGAAGAGTGTTGTCGTATTCTTTGGGAAGAAATTGATTATCTTAACGAAGGTCGTAATGCTGATACTTTTCGCCGAAACTTTCGCGGCTACGATTGGGTGAACGTCCCAAGAATATATTGGCGTTATGCTACGTCCACAGTACTGACTTTGGAATATCTCCCTGGAATTAAAATTAGCCAATACGAAGCTTTAGAAGCAGCAGGTTTGGATCGAAAGGCGATCGCTCGTCAAGGTGCTCAAGCCTACTTGCTACAGTTACTTAATAGTGGCTTTTTCCACGCTGACCCCCACCCAGGGAATATTGCCGTTAGTGGAAGTGGTGCTTTGATATTCTACGATTTCGGCATGATGGGGCGGATTAAAGCCAACGTGCGCGAAGGATTGATGCAAACACTGTTTGGTATTGCCCAAAAAGATGGCGATCGCGTTGTGCAGTCTCTGATTGATTTAGGCGCGATCGCCCCAACGGATGACATGGGCCCAGTGCGGCGTTCCGTCCAGTACATGCTGGATCATTTCATGGATAAGCCCTTTGAAAATCAATCAGTCGCAGCAATTAGTGACGACCTTTACGAAATAGCTTATAATCAGCCATTTAGATTTCCAGCAACCTTCACTTTTGTGATGCGAGCTTTTTCTACTCTAGAAGGGGTAGGCAAAGGCTTAGATCCAGAGTTTAACTTTATGGAAGTTGCCAAACCGTATGCAATGCAGCTTATGACCGATATGAATGGTTCTGAGGGGAATAGCTTTCTTAACGAATTAAGTCGCCAAGCAGCTCAAGTAAGTAGTACTGCCTTTGGGCTACCACGTAGATTAGAGGATACACTAGAGAAGCTAGAACGGGGAGACATGCGCTTGCGCGTTCGGTCTATAGAAACTGAACGGCTGTTGCGGCGGCAGAGCAGTATTCAGCTCTCAATAAGCTATGCTCTGTTAATCAGCGGTTTCACACTTTCAGCTACGATCTTAGTGGTTAGCAATAATTATGTATGGTGGGCACTAGTGCCTGGTTTAATTGCAGCAGGGCTTTTAGTGATCCTGATCCGACTACTTTTACGCCTTGACCGTTACGATCGTATGTATTAATTGTTGCAAAAAAATTTATGAAACTTAATTTCACGGGTTTTAGCGATCCGGGACTTATTCGTTCTAATAATCAGGATGCTTACTATATCGACCCAGAGGGGCGGTTTTTCGTTGTCGCCGATGGTATGGGTGGTCATGCCGGAGGTGAGGAAGCAAGTCGGATTGCTACTAAGGAAATTCAGGCGTATTTAGTGGCAAATTGGCAATCTCCTAAATCTTCTCAAGAATTACTAGAGCAAGCTTTGTGGGATGCCAATCAGGCTATTTTGCACGATCAGCAAAATCATCCCGAACGCGCCGACATGGGTACAACGGTTGTAGCGGTAATTTTTCGCGCCCCAGAGCCGCCCTGGTGCGCTCATGTTGGCGATTCCCGGCTGTATCGCTTCCGAGAGTCGCAATTAGAACAGGTAACGGAAGACCACACTTGGGTAGCACGGGCAATCAAAATTGGTGACATCACCTTAGATGAAGCACGATCACATCCTTTTCGCCATGTATTATCGCGGTGTTTGGGGCGTGAAGACTTGAATCACATTGATGTGCAACCACTGGATGTAAAAGTTGGCGATCGCTTGCTGTTATGTAGTGATGGTCTCACAGAAGAACTTGTCGAACAGAAAATTGCTAGCTGCCTGCAAAACACCCCTTGGATTGATAAAGCCGCCATCTCTCTAGTTGAGGCTGCCAAAGAGCACGGAGGGCACGATAACATCACAGTTGTCATCGTCTCACTCGAAGAAAATAGTCATTAGTCCATTGCTTATTGTCCAAAGATAAAGGACAACTGACAAAGGAAAAATGAGTAATCCGGTAAATATACTCAGCAATTTGTTCAGCGTGAGCATTTTTCATTTTTACAATTTGATACAAATACTTTTAGGCTTCAAAGTGCCCTAATGAGGCTAAATTTGCATAAATTGACATCTTGCAGGGAATAAGGTAAAGCGACTATAATTCCCGCTTATTACTATTCATTCCCCAACCTCCTAAAAATTCCTACCCTCCGAAGTTTCCTCCATACTGGGGAAGACAACATTTTAGTTTTCTGTTAAAGAAAAACTATCGAGGGTTAAGGATAGCACCTGATCTTCTCCTCAAAGAAGATTTGTGCAAAGCAGGAAGGAGTGAAAAAGGTCGTTATATCTATCTAAGACCAAACAGAGCCTATTTTCCGGAATATGGTTCGGTTGACTTGGGTGGTATATCAGTAGGATTAGGTGCAAGATATCAGAGCAGAAAAATTCCACATTTAGGATGTGGGCAAATCTGTCAAACACTTGTTATCTTTCTTAATACGGAAGAACAAATATTGGACAGTTTCAAGTCCAAATATTATCCCATTTGGACTTCTGTGTGCGATATCACCTTTACACGTTGTTTTTTCGGAGTTAACTTATGAATCAACCAATGAAACTATCCTTGGAACAGCAATTCAGCATCTGCTCATTTTCCACTCAGGTGCAAAATATGAGCCACGAGCAAGCTAAAGACTTTTTGGTCAAACTCTATGAGCAAATGGTAGTGCGCGAGGCAACTTATCAAGAGCTTCTTAAGCACCAGTGGGGCTTAGATTCAGGTTCCACTATGGCATAGAGTCGTTCTGATGTCGCAGTGGGCGACCTCCTTCTCTTGCTTGGTTCCAAAGAGGAAAAGAGCTGGGGCTGTCGGGGCGTCAACTTCGATAAGTAATTCCAGAAGAGCGGCGCAAAAGTTCAATGCACGAAATTAACTAAGAACGATTAAACATTGTCTACGGCATATCTGCTGGAGTCTAGACCTAACTTTTAGATTTGTAGGCTAAATTTATTATTTGCTTTAGCCAAACTTGTTTTTGTTTCGTCTAGTCTGAGAATCACACCTGCGTAAATTTACAATCATCTGGAACTATGTACACAGGAAGAGCCAGAGAGAATTTAGATAGCACTGCTTTGGCAGCTAGTTTTTTCACTCTTTATACATATAACTAGAACTTACATCTTTATACATATTTTGTTTATAAAAGTTTACATTAGGGGAGTGACCACCCTTTAGTTGCATCTAAAACATGTAACATTAATAAATTATGCCTAGCTGCAAAGATCGTATGGAGAATCTGTATCAATATTTTCCAGTTTTGCCAGAATTTGAGGCTTAATCTTTTCGTACTCGCTTTTGAGTAAGCTTTTACTAAGTTGGGGATCGGCAGAGGACATTAATGTATTGCTCATTGCGACCCACTCTTGCAGTCGTTGGCGCTGGGCAGAAGCGACGCTGGAAAGTAAGATATGGGTACAGCGATTTGGTGTTTCTCGTGCAAAGAACAACAGGCGGTAGTAACCTGTCTCCTGTAATAACTGGGCAATTTCTTGACCAAGACTGGTTTTGAGATCAAGGTAGTAAGGCAACCATTTAGCGCCATGTTTGCGGTTGTAAATAACAGTAATCCATAGCAGCATGGGATGAGGAGTAGAGATGAAAAGAAATTGGTTATAGCGGGTACAGAGTAAGCGCTTTTGAATTTCCTCTTGTGGTAACATCACCCACAGAGCTGGTAAAACCTGCCCATTGGTATGAATGGGCTGGGGAAACACAATATCGGCAATTGGTTTATTTTGTGGCCAGGAAATGGCACGAGCGATTTCATCGTTTGACCAGGATGCCCGCAAATCAGCTTTTGTCTTTTGTTCAACAAGCTTAGGGCTAACTGTAGTAGCAGGAACCAAGGCATGGCTGTCTTGCTTAGGGATGTGTATATGCTCAGGCTTTTCTAGAGATGCTAAAACTCTGAGGATTTCAGCGATATTTTGGGGGCGATCGCGTGGTACTTTAGCTAGACAACTCATCACCAAATTTTCGATTTCTTTTGGGAGTTCTAATCCGGGTGCAACCTCAGCAAAAGAACGTGGTTTTTGATAGTGATGTGTTTTATACCATGCTCCAAAAGAGTGAGTTGGTGTCACCAGTGGCATTTTGCCTGTGAGCATCTCAAACATCATCACGCCTAAACTATAAATATCAGCACGGTTGTCTAATTCTTTACCCTCCATCTGTTCGGGAGAAGAATAAGCCAGTGTGCCCAAATAAAATTTTGTATGGTCGCCATCTGACTGTAATAACTTAGCAATACCAAAATCTAGAACCTTGACCAATTCTCCGAAACTGGGATCTTGAATCACCAGGATATTGCTTGGCTTGACATCGCGATGGATAATTGGGCAAATAGTGCCATCGACTGGGATGCCATCATGGGCGCACTGTAACCCCAGGCTGAGTTGACGCGCCATACTCAGGAATCTTGGTAAAGGCAGTCGTTGCTTGCGAATAATATTGTTCAGGCTTTGTCCTTGTAGGTATTCCATGACGTAGAACGGAGTGTTATTTTCATCTACGCCATAGTCCATGACTCGGACAATGTGGATGCTTTTTTGCCCTAGTAAAGCACAGGTTTTTGCTTCTCGCTCAAAGCGGTCTTGCAATCGCAGCTTTTCATTTTGGATTGATAGAGCCAGAAACTTAACCGCAACAGGTACACCTCCCAACAAAGTATCTTTAGCACGATAAACCCGACCCATTGCTCCAGTACCGATTAACTCCTGGAGTTGGTAGCGTTTGCTAAGTAAGCGACCAATGTTGGGGTCTGACATAGAGAATTTGAATCCAAAAGCAGATTGTAAGTGTTTGGCAGAAAAAGTGCATTTAAATTGTCGTGTAGTTTTAGTTTGCCCAATTTTGACTAAATAGATAACTTTAAAATCTGCCAAGAACCTTAATTAGGTAGCAGCACGCTCACCATAGAGTTCTCAGAAGTCTGTGGTGAGTGCAGAGTTTTGAATATCAATAAAGCCTGAGGGGGCGACATAAAACCGTGCTGGGCAGATTTTCTCAGATATATTTCCTAAGCAACTGAGGTACACCCAAATCTTGTTTAACAAGGTTAGTAGCAATGATTACGTACCTTACTAGGTCGGGAACTGCTATAAGCTTTTATGCCTCGTAAATAATGCTCTAACTTCTTCAGATTTATAACTGTTATTTTAGTGGGCAATGACCGATAACTAAAGTTTTGCTTGATTAGCACTTTGCTGCTACCTCCAGTAAGACTGTCCTCTGCCTTTGTTTTATAAGTAGGGGTAATCAGAGATACTTATTGCCTGAGTAGGTTTTTAACCTTAAAGCTCATTCTGCCTACGTAAGGATATATTATTTTTTGATAAAATTGTGATAGCACTAATTGGTAGTTTTTCGTTTTATATGTAGATTATAAGACATGTCAAAAACTGATTTATTACCCTTTAGATAGTATTGAATTCGACGTTCGATAATATTGTTAAATCGAGAAATAAAATCAAAAAAAAAGTACGGGTTTTTCCTCATTTCTGCCAATGCTGTTAACCATTTTCCTTGCTTGATAGGCACTACAACTTGGAAGTAAGCTAGATTTTTATTAAATACTGCAAGATTATAAGACAGAGCAAGTATTAAAGCTGGATTTTTTTTCACAACTTCTTGTTGAATGAAAGAATTAGTAGCTATGCAGCATTGATTTAGACGTGACAATATGCTTTGACGTACAATAGAATTAGGGCGTGAGCGATAGAAATAATAGGGTTTTGGTACAAGAAAAAAACGAGCGCCATTGATTAAGCATTTCATATCAAGCCAAAAGTCCTCAGTTATGGTTATGGTTTCATCGTACTCAATGCCGTGCTTAACCAGAAATTCTCGTTTGAATATAGGCTTGCTTAAGCCAAGATGCAACCCTGCTTGTCCATAGACATCAGTTTCTACAAAATAAATGATATCAATTTGGAGAATTTTATCTATATCTATATGTTCTCCACTTTCTTGAATCAATGTACTCCAAGGAGATGTTGCACCATCTTTGATTAAATAAAGATTGTCAGCAATCATATCGGCATTTATTTCCTCTGCCAGCAATACAAGCTTTTCTAATCTTTCAGGAGCATACCAGTCATCTGAATCAAGAACAGCAATCCATTTTCCTTGGGCTACTCTGAGGGCACGATTACGCGCAGCAGAAACCCCAAGATTTTGTTGATTAACTATCACTTTGAGACGTTGGTCAGTAAAACTTTTAGCGACTTCTACAGTTTTATCCTTTGAACCATCATCGACTATGATAACTTCAATATCAGTGAGCGTTTGCTTTAAGGCTGACTCTATTGCCTTCGCAATATAAGCTTCAGTATTGTAAGCAGGGATAATAACAGAGACTTTAGGATTCATGAAACTGAACTCTTGATTAGACGGTTAGAACCAGATACTAGAATACTGATGATAATTTGAAAATTTCTTTTTTACTATAAGTACGTAGACATAAATAATTCAAGATTTGTAGTGTTCGTATAGCGTCTCGTGGAGAGGGCTAAAACCCTATTTTAAGGACTAAAACCCTTACTGTAAGCCTATTTAATTAATTTTATATTGCATAAAATAGTTTGATCTACTCTTGCTTACTCAATTGTATTTTAGTCAGTAAGTGAAAATAAACGATTACTGATTAAGTTCGGGGATAAGACATTCCATAGATTACAAACTTTTCTCCAAAGGGCGATCGCTGTCAGATTTTATAGTCTGTAATACCTTTTGTCAGGCAGCACTTAACCTCTTAAAAAGGCTATATCGAGATAAAGCTTTTTTCCCTGAATTTTTTAGGTTGACTGACGCTCTAGGTTAGCTTCCATTGTGTTAGTTAAAAAATGACCAGTCAAAGTGTTACTACTGAGGTAGTATGTATTTTCCGAAACTCGACGTAGGGTTTCAAACCCACTACGACGCTGACGATCGCCTAGTACTTGGTAATGCTGCACAATAGTATCTAGACCAATCCAGCCTTCGCCTTCAATCTGTCCCAAAAGATTATGTTGGAGTAGAAAAGTATACTGACGTTCTCCATCATGCAACCGCCCCTTGTATTGCAAAGAAATTTCCGAGTGATCGCTACCAGGAAATATCAGTTTTGTGGCCATAGTGAACCAGTTATCTCGATTCCAAGCTACCAAGGTCATACCCTTGACGCTGATTGGCATACCATTACGTTCTAGCCAATTTCCTTGTATTGCCCAGCGTCCTGGTTCTAATAAAAAAGTATGAGCCACCTTCTATTCCCTGTCTTGATCGAGTACCGCCAAGACTACAGTTATAGCAGTGCTGAGTTCCAAGTCAAGAATGAACTGCGATCCCGTTGAAGAAATTTTTTTATTTTTCCTGTCTCCTAGCTTCTTAATCAGGACTCACTGCTCAATACTGACCTTGGTAAATTTCTCCCAAAAGCACTTCTTGAGATGCCCCAGTAGCAGTAGGTAGGTTGCCAGGAATACCCAAATGTCGCCAGTAGGCTAAAACCGCGAAGGCGATCGCTTCTTTAAAATCTGCGCTCAAGCCGACTTCATCTGTAGTCAAGACTGGTATTGATGTCAACAACAACTGTAATCTTTGTTTCAAATAGAGATTGCGACTACCACCGCCACATAATAGTACCCGTTGTGGCATTTCCGGCAAAAAAGTGCGGTAACTATGGACAATTGAACTAGCTGTAAGTTCGGTAAGAGTTGCCAGTACGTCGGCAGCATTAAGTTGGTATGCTTGGGCATCTTTTAAACACTGATGCAGGTAAGTCACACCAAATAACTCTCGACCAGTGGATTTGGGTGGCGGTAGATGAAAGTAGTCTTGATTGAGCCATTGTTCTACCAATGGATGGCAAGGAGTACCACTCGCTGCCCAATTGCCATCTTCATCGTAAGTTTTAGCACCAGCACTTAAATGCTCCACCGCCAGATCCAACAGACTATTTCCTGGGCCAGTATCCCAAGCGCGAATTTTTGAGAGCCAGTCGCCATGCCGAGGCGGAATATAAGCAACATTACCAATACCACCAATGTTTTGAATACAACGCCCCTGCTGGGGATGACTGAGTAAATAGGCATCTACTCTGGGCACCAGAGGCGCACCATGACCACCAATAGCGATATCAGCAACGCGGAAGTTGCTCACAGTTGTAATACCTGTAAGATGGGCAATTAATGCACCGCGCCCTAGTTGCAGACTGTAGCCGAGTCGGGAGTGGGCAGAGACGCGATTAATCGCGTCTGTACTAGTGAATGGGCTTGCCGTGAGCGTAGCCGAATGGGAGTAGCAAGTGGTTTTCTTCCCCATTCCCCTATCCGCAGGTGGTCGATGATAAACTGTCTGACCGTGGGAGCCAATGAGAGTGGCTGGGTGATGGTCAATTTGAATATTTTCGGCGGCTTGGGCAAAGACAATGGCGATCGCATCATCTATTTCTGCCAATTCTGCCATTGAGATGGCAACGCCTGCACCAACTGCCAATATTCTTTCTCTAAGTTCGGCTGGATAGGGATATGTTACCCCAACTAACAACTCAACTTTGAGATCCAATTCTGTACCGGAAATCTCTACCAACGCAGCGTCTATACCATCTACAGATGTGCCACTAATTAAACCGATAACGCGAGTAGGGACAGTAGCTTCTTCAGTCGGATGCATTGATAAAGATTCTTTTGTTGATTGCAAGAGGTAGTTTAATTCATGTTACTACCTATGTCAAAAAAACTCACTTAGCATAGTTGACTGGAGAAAGACGAGTCGCAGGGTAAGCTCATCTAACCAATCCATCATGCCTCATGCCTTCTTTATCTAGAACCCTAAAAATATAAACTGCTTGCAAATCACAAAATAGTACCTTTTATAAAAAAAGTTTGTTTACAAATTAGTACTGATAACTTTGCGCTTTCTATATAAAGCGATAGATGTCACATAACTTAATATCAGTGATTTTACTCTAAATGAAGTCTAATAAGTGATATTTTTCTCTGGGCAAAATCAAATCGAAAAAGTAGTAATCCTTCTGATGTTGGAATTTAAAAGCACATCGCACAATGGTTTTGAACGAGAAAAATTTTAAGCCTGAGAAGAATTGTAAAATGAAAAAGTTTTTAATTAAGTCCGCGATCGCTTCTGGTGTCGTTTTGTCCTTAGCTACTGTTACCCGCCCTGTAATGGCTACTTCTTTTACGGTATCAATAGAAAATGCAGGCGTACAAAATGCACAATTATCAAATCTTGTGAATGCTCATGTACAAACTTTTGATGCACAAACAACAGGTTACAGTACAGCAGGCTTTCAATCGAATGATGGAACCACAAATGTTGGTAGCTATAAGACTACTCTGATCCAGAATGCAGACCTATATGGTGGTGCTGGTGGAACAGGCAAATATTTTGATGTAAACGCTAACATATCTGGTCAAACGGTTTCCACCTTAAATTTGACAACCGCACAAAGTTACTTTGGACTTTGGTGGTCTGCGGGAGACGCTAATAACGTACTTACATTTCTTTCACAAGGTAAGGTTGTACAAACTATAACTACTGCTGATGTGGTTAGTTATATCGGAAACCTAGCAAATAAAGCCAGCTACTACGGTAATCCTAATTCCACATTCCAAAATCAGGATTCTGGTGAACCCTTTGCGTTCATCAACTTCTACGATGTTGGCGGAACTTTTGATCAGGTTCAATTCAGCAATATTGGCGGAAGTGGTTTTGAATCAGATAATCACACAGTTGCCACTGGCTACAAAAGTATTACCGGTAATATAGTTACCCAAGCAGTTCCTGAGTCTTCTTCTCTATTCGGAGTTTTGGTGATTGGTTTTGTGGGTGCTACTACAGTTCTGACTCGTCGAGTCAACAAAAAGTCAGTTTTGCAATTGTCATAAGTGGATGCCTAAGCCAGGAAGTCACTCTCCTGACTCGGTGTTGACAAACCGTCTATGAGATGTTAGATTCACACGGCTTCTCAATGATTTGGTAAGATTTTGCTGATTTTCTCTCCTAATCCTAGACTCCACGTTCGCGTAGCGTGCCGTAGATAAGATTGCCAAACTTCCGACAACAATTCAACATTAAATACAAGTTAGGGCAAGCTTACTTACGTAGGTTCGCCCTAATCCTTTTGCCATTTATGATCAGATATTCTCCTACGGTAACGAATTTGTATAAGTTGCTTGTAAACGACTTAAAAGATATTCTCGCGCAAGGATAGGGGGATAAATAGGCGATTGTTCTTTCTGGCAACTCTCCAGACAAGCAATTTCTGTATCATCATTAGGATGACAGAAAAAAGCGATAGAATACCGTGACTGGTTCACCCTGTGATCACTGGGAATCATTACCCGATGCTTGGTTGAGCAAAACACATCATTTGTCCACCGTTGCATTAAATCGCCAGTATTGACTACTACAGTATCAGGAATTGCCGGCGCGGCAATCCACTCTCCAGATGCTGTCTTTACTTCCAATCCCTCAACGTCATCTTGGAAAAGTAATGTAATACTGCCATAATCGGAATGTTCACCAGCACGCACTTGTCTGGGTTTAGGTGGTGTCTGCAATGAGGGATAATGGAGCAATCGTAAGGTATGATTTTGTTGATTGTGTCTTGTGATAAAAAAATCTTCTGGCAATTCCAACGCCAAAGCAAATCCTTGCAGTACCGTGTTAGCAAGTTCTGTGCAACTATCATAAAAGGCGAGAATAGAAGCATCTATGTCTACAGCCTCTTGTTTCTCTAAATTTAATGCCTCTTTCAGGTCGCCTGGTTTATTGGGGTCAAGACGTTCTCTCTCAAGACCAACATAACCCGTGTTAGTAAATTCATCACTCCAAGCTTGGTTTTGCTTAACTTCTAATGGTAAATTGAAGAAAGATTTGCTCTGAGTGAACACTTGCTTTATTAAGTCTTTTGATATTCCTGAATTCTGCAAGTACATAAAGCCAATTTCATGGCAAGCTTGATAGATTTGTTTGATAACAATTTGCCGAGTTATTGTGTTGCCATTGGTAAAGACAGTTAAATTTATTACGGGAATTGTAACCATTTATAGATAATTAGAAATTTTGTATTTTGTTAACAGTTAAGAATTCAGGAGTCAGGATAACTCTGTGTAGATGCGGTTTTTAACCGTCCTTTTAAAGTTAAGTTGACACGTATGAGCATTGCTGTGCCCCTACCGCGTGGTCTATTTAAGACGAAAATTGCTGTAACTTATAGAGTAGTATACTCAATAGTTAGGTACGGAACTTTACAATGTCTCTTGCTCCTTGGCGAAGCGCGATCGTCCATGCGCTCCATCGCAACCGCAGCCTTGTTTATGCCCGTTACCTCCAACTAGCAACGGTGCAAGCGAACGGTCACCCCGCTAATCGTACCTTAGTCTTTCGCGGCTTTCTAGAAGATACAAACCAGCTAAAATTTATCACCGATACCCGTAGCGCTAAAGCCGACCAGATACAGCAACAACCTTGGGCAGAAGTTTGCTGGTACTTTCCCAATACACGAGAACAATTCCGTATCACAGGTTGTTTGACCCTAGTAAGCGGTGATGATTCTCACCAGGATTTACAGCCAGCCCGGATCAGTATGTGGCAAGAATTGAGTGATGCGGCGCGTTTACAGTTTGCTTGGCCCCATCCTGGTAAACCCAGAGTCGAAACCCCAGAAGCTTTTGCACCACCAGCACCCGACCCCGTGCAGCCAGTGTCTAATTTTTGCCTACTGCTACTCGATCCGGTGCAGGTAGATCATTTAGAATTACGTGGCGAACCTCAAAATAGATGGCTTTACTACTGTGATGAAAATCAAGAATGGTCTAGCCAAGCGATTAATCCTTAATATTCCCAGTTAGGAGTTAGAAGGTGCAAATCTGACATTTTTGATTTTTATTCCTCACTCCTTACTCTTAACTTCTCACTTTTTTAAATGCCCGCACCATCTAGAAACTGCTGTATAGTCTTATCTTTAAGGCTACACACAGGAGCATATTGTGATAAATCAGCTTGGTTAGAAGCTACACAACCTGCCAAGACAAGAGTTTTGCCAGAAGAGTTGGTGCGCTGAAGAGTTTGTATTTGTTCTTCCAGCGCCTCAATCCGATCTACTAAAGCACGAATCACTTCAGCTTCCGAATCTGGTAAGTTATTGTGTTCAAGAGGTGCAACCCGGACTCCAGAACGATATATGATCCGCCCAGGCACGCCTACTACTGTACAGTCTGAAGGCACATCCCTTAGAACAACAGACCCAGCGCCAATACGGACATTATTGCCAATTTGGATATTGCCCAGTACCTTAGCTCCAGCTCCGACTACGACATTTTCACCTACAGTAGGATGGCGTTTGCCACATTCTTTACCAGTACCCCCAAGGGTGACACCTTGATAAATGAGGGCATAATCTCCCACGATCGCAGTTTCACCAATTACTACACCCATGCCGTGGTCAATAAACACACTTTGCCCAATTGCTGCACCAGGGTGGATTTCAATTCCAGTCAAAAACCGAGCCAAGTGAGAAATCAGACGGGGAATAAAGGGAAGACCAAGAGTATACAACCAGTGAGCTAGCCTATGGGATAGCAGGGCTTGCAAACCAGGGTAACAAAATAAAACTTCTAACCAGTTACGGGCAGCTGGGTCACGTTCAAATATGATCTGAAAGTCAGCACGCAGTATAGATAGCACGAGATAGCACCCTCGGAAAGCACAATAAGCTACTCTCTCATATTATCCTCTCAGGTGTTAGAGGTAAAAATTGGGAATGGGATATTGGGCAAAACAGTTTGGAGTAAAGAAGTGAGATTCCCCACTCGGCAACGTCATTTGCTTCTCCCTACAGCCCTTCTCAAGACAGGAGACAGCTGTTAGCGTTCGGGTATTTTACGGCAAGCGCTAGCCTCTCAGGGATGGGATTCGGGGAGAGGCTGCGCGTAGCTTGCTTGTATTGCAGGGGTACAAGTCGATGGAGCCGCCTAACGTACTGGCTCCTCAGCAGTGAGTACTCGGCACTCAAAACTCCCTCATCCCCCTTCACTACTTCTCCACGGTCAGAGTATAATCGCGCTTGACCCCAGGATTAAATGTACCTACCCAAATCCGATAGGTGCCCCTTTTCCAGTTGCGATCGCTAACGCTAGCATCTTTACTTTTGCCAGTGTCATCACCGCAACGAATCGTCGTTTGATCTGGGCCTTGGATCAGTAAAGTGGTATCGTTATTGTTGCTATCGACTTGTATTGTTAGCTGGGAAAAGTCCTTTTCCAGAACCATAATATGATCTGGAGTCGGATCGGCAAAGCCGATACAAGCTTTTTGATCGCGATCGCGGTTACTTATGGCGGACAATGAGTAAGAACCACCTGTAAACCCCTGCATTGTTCCTTGTGCTGGATTAGAGTTTGTTGACAGGGTGAAAGTACCAAAATTTGCTGTCTGTGCTATTGCAGGGGTAGCAGTTATGGCAGTAAGTATGGCCAACAGCCAGCCACTTCTAAACTGAAGTCGGGGGCGACAGTATTTCATAGTAGCCCTCCAACAGGCTTTTAAATTAGTAGTGATATATACATATTCTAATGAAAAAAATCTAGTGAAATTTCGGTTTATTGTGCCACATTAAAATTTGCCACATTAACAATTCAAAACAAAAACCTCACCCTGTCCTGACGGACATCTCTCTCCTTGGTAAGGAAAGGGACAGGTTTTAAGTAGCAAACCAATCTTTGAGGTTTCTTTGGGCTATTCGATTGTACAGATGTACCCTCCTATAGCCGATTCATGTATTGCTAATGTTGCTTATCCGCCGGAAAATTCACAATTAGAGGTGGAAGACCGTTTTCTGCGGTTGGTTGTACTTTGCTAACTACTGGTTGTGGATGTAAAGGTGTTGGTGTCAATTCACCCTTACCAGTTTGATTCCATAAAATCATAGATAGTAGCCCATCCACTAAGCCGTTATTGCTGCCGTTACTGCCAACTAAGATATCTGGAATCAAGCGGACATTGCGATCGCCGATAATCTGCATTAGTTGCATTGCTGTATAACCTTGTGGTCCCAAGGCTTCCACACCAGCACTGTATGTTTCAGCTTTGGCGTTACCTGTGGCACGAATACCTTCAGCCTCAGCAATTGCCCGGAGTTTTGTACCCTCAGCTTCACCGTTTGCCTGCTTGATTTGGGCTTGGGCTTTTAGGTCAGCAATATGTACACTCTGCTCTGATTGCACCATTTCTTGTTGAATATTAGCCAGTGCGGTCTCCCGGACAAGTTGTTGTCGTTGGGTTTGCGCCATCTGCTGAACTTCGTAAGTTTTGCGTTCTTCTTCGGCAATTTTCCGGTCTGTCTGTGTCTGCATTAGTGATGCTGGTGGCTGAATATCACCAATGAGGGTGTCGATCGCTTGCACGTCATAAGCCCGCAGTGCTGTTTTAATATACTCAGAAGCCTCTGTTTGTCGCTCACTCCGAGCAGTTAGAAAGTCTAATACAGTATAGTCTTGGGCTGAGTTGCGGAAATAATTACCGATAGTCGGTTCTAATACATGATCTACCAGATTTTGCATTGCACCGACGCGAGAAATTACCTTTGGGGCATCTAAAGCACCCACATGGATAATTTGTGCTACTTCCAAATCAAAGGCAAACCCATCACGCGATCGCACTGTCAAGGAAGCTAGTTGAGCATCATAGCTGTGGCGTTCAGTACGACTCGACCAGTTTAAAACAATGTTGGTCGTTGGCACCAGTTCCATCTTCATAATCCGGGAATTAATCGGGTGCTTACCAGGATATAGCGGTTCGATCCATACACCCTTATGTCCCTGATTGACCAAGTTACCGTGGGTGAAAGCTGCACCACTGACATCTTGATGCGCCTTACCCACGAAAGAAATCACCACACCCACATATCCAATGGGAATTTCCGTCATTGGCACTTGCTCAACCTGAACAAACCAAGGATTCAAGTTCCAAGAACCAGAAAGCAAGATCTGCTCTTGTAAACCTCGCCGTCCACCACCATCAATAAATTTCTGACCATTTTGGAAGTTATTGTGTTCGTCAATTATCGGGCCTGCGAGTTCACCAGCGGAAATTGGTACACCATCTAAGGTAGTGACGATGCCAACTTTGTCAGATGCCAGACTGTACACCCGCAACTGTTCTGGAGTCATGCCATGAGCGCTGGCATTTGATGCCATGATCACTTTAAACAGGGCAGTGTTAAGACGGTACGTACCAGCCGTGAGAAAACCCATTTGCCGCCCTTTTTCCCCATCTTGGGTGAGAAATTTCCGAGCATCTTGGAAGTTGTCACAACTCACAATTTTACCCAAAATCCGCTCTGGTGGGTTGGAGGCTCCATCTGCCGCCACAATCAAAGCGATTTCTCCTTGGGGAACGACAATTACCGGCTCTTTCTTTACAGAATATTGCCAAGGCCAATAGCCCCAGTGCCAACCAGGAGCTAAAGTATCAGCCTGCAACCCAGCCTCCCCCTTGAGTGCAATCAAACTTCCGGCGGGGAGTCCATGCCCGGAAAGGGTAAATTTCCTTACCACAATGCCGACTTCACGTTCGCCAATCACCACCAATCCGCCAAAGAACAGGGGAACGAATATGACTAAACCGCCAATAAGGACGATGGGAAGCAGTACAAAACCATCAATTCCAGCAGCTTGATATTGAGTCCTGCTAGTTTGTAATTGGGCAATATTTGGTTTGGTCTGATTTAGCTGGACAGTTGCCGAAGTTATTTGTTTTGGAGTAGTTATTTGTAGAGAAGTAGCATTGTCCGAATGAATACTACCAGCGTTGGTCATTCGCGTAGCGTCTCGTAGAGAAGACATTGATGCAGCCATCGCTAGCGTTGCTACAATAAATGCTGCAAAACGAGTTACCTTATTTTGTTTACGTGTACCAAGCAAAGATGAAAAGTTTTTCATAACTTGTGCCCATTTGGGCAACTAATTAGTTAACTTAACACTTCACCAAGGCTGACCTCGATTTCTTAAACTTGGCGTAATTTTTTAAAAATTAATAAACAAGGAGTTAGAATTGAGAATTCAGGATTCAGAATACTCCATCTGTTTACGGATAGGATTTTAGCACCCGTACATAAGTCATACTGAAATCTGACGCCTCGGCGGAGCAATCCCAAGCTCCGCGCCTGACTTGTGAGTTTTTTTAATAAATATTTTGTAGGTTGGGCATTGCCCAACCTACAAAGTTGAAATAGAAAGTTCAATTAGAGCAAACCGCCAGCCGCTTGAAATCGAGCGCGGGCGCGTTTGAAGGCTTGGGTTGCCTGAATTTGGGCTTGGCGATCATCTCCTGCCACTTGATTCAGTCGGGCTTCTGCTTGGTTGTAAGCAGCACGAGCTTCTTCAAGATTAATTTTGTCGCCACGTTCAGCACCGTTAACCAGAATTGTCACTTCATTTTGTTCGACTTCGGCAAAGCCACCCAAAAGAGCGATCGCTTGCCAATTCTGATTTTTAGCGGCACGGACTCGCATTACACCAGTATCCAGTGCGGTTAAAAGTGGTGCGTGTCCAGTTAGAATACCTAGTTGACCAGTAGTGCTAGGCAAAACGACTTCTTCAGCTGGGGCATCCCATACTGTTTTATCTGGAGAAATTACACGAACGGTTAATGTCATTTGTCATTTGTCCTTTGTCCTTTGTCCTTTGTCACTTGTCCTTTGCCATTAGCCATTAACCATTAGCACTTGAACTAATAGACTTATCCGGAAATGAGAACTTTATTTGGCTGAAACCTAGCTCTGGAGAGGGTTTTAGAGGTTCCTGTTTTATATAAGCTAAAAAGCCAGCTATGTAAGGGTTTCAGCTATTTTGAGGTTTATTTGTGGATAAGTCTAATGACTAATGACCAATGACCAATGACCAATCACTAATGACTAACCTTTAATTTTTGCAGCTTTGGCGATCGCTTCATTAATATCGCCAACCAAGTAGAAAGCCTGTTCTGGCAAATCATCCAACTCACCAGACAGAATTTTCTGGAACCCTTTGATGGTATCTTCTAACTTCACATACTTACCAGGAGAACCGGTGAACACTTCTGCCACAAAGAACGGCTGGGACAAGAAGCGCTCAACTTTCCGGGCTCGCGCTACGATCAGACGGTCATCTTCAGACAACTCATCTAGACCGAGAATGGCGATAATGTCCTGGAGTTCTTTATAACGTTGCAGAGTTGATTGCACCGCACGGGCCGTATTGTAGTGTTCGTCACCGACAATGTTGGGCTGGAGCATGGTGGAAGTCGAATTAAGGGGGTCAACTGCGGGATAAATTCCCTTAGATGCCAAACCACGAGACAGCACTGTTGTACCGTCCAAGTGGGCGAAGGTGGTAGCAGGCGCGGGGTCGGTGAGGTCATCCGCAGGTACGTACACTGCCTGAATGGAGGTAATAGAACCCTCTGTAGTCGAGGTAATCCGCTCTTGCAGTTCACCCACGTCGGTTCCCAATGTAGGCTGATATCCTACTGCTGAGGGCATCCGACCCAGTAGCGCCGATACTTCCGAACCTGCTTGTACAAAGCGGAAGATATTGTCAATAAATAGCAGTACATCCTGCTTGCTCACGTCCCGGAAGTACTCTGCCATTGTCAATCCCGACAAACCAACCCGCATTCTCGCTCCGGGTGGCTCGTTCATCTGACCATACACAAGAGCAATCTTGGAATCATTGAGGCTCTCGTTATTGATCACCCCAGATTCGATCATTTCGTTGTAAAGGTCATTGCCTTCACGGGTGCGTTCACCCACGCCAGCAAAAACGGATACTCCACCGTGCTGAGTAGCGATGTTGTTGATCAACTCCATCATGATCACGGTCTTACCAACACCAGCACCGCCGAACAGACCAATCTTACCGCCGCGTCGATAGGGAGTCAGGAGGTCAACAACTTTAATCCCAGTCTCAAACACCGAAGGTTTGGTTTCCAGGTCGGTGAATTTGGGAGCAGAGCGGTGGATGGGTAAAGTTGTCTCAGCATTCACAGGGCCCCTATTGTCTACAGGTTCGCCAAGGACGTTGAAAATCCGACCCAAAGTGGCTTTACCAACTGGTACCCTGATGGGAGCGCCTGTATCGGTGACTTCAAAACCGCGCACTAAGCCTTCGGTGGAACTCATCGCAACAGTCCGCACTTGGTTGTCGCCCAGCAGTTGCTGTACTTCAACAGTGAGGTTGATTTCCTGTCCAGCTTCGTTGGTGCCTTTGATTTTCAAAGCGTTGTAGATTTGCGGCAATTTCCCGCCGGGAAATTTAACGTCTACAACTGGGCCAATGATTTGGGTAATGTAACCAATGTTTGTTTTTTCTGCGGTTGTGACCATGCTGCGCCTAATGATTGAAGCTAGATTTCAGATAAGGTCGGAGAAGACATAAAATTAAGCAATGTCACCTTTTACTCTAGCACCCGACGGGGACATAACTCCCTTAGAAATTCCTTAAAAAGCAGCTTCCTGGCTGAGGTTTGTGGCGCATCAGAAATATCCAAAATTTAAACTCCCGTGTCAGGCGATCGCTAACCGGCAGTATTCAAATTCAATTAGCGATGTATTTTAGACTCTATTTATAGCTTTATGCTGTTTGTGTTTCAGTACCAAACCTGTGCCTAAAGCAGCTAATGCCAGCAGTCCGGTGATAGAGGCAGGTTCAGCAACTGATATTGGTATTGGATGCGTCCTAAATTTCAGTAACTAAACTCACAGCAGTTTCGCTTGCCCAACAGTCTGCCTCCCTGTTCTAGGTAGCGACGTATCCCTATGGGGAAGCACGCACTAAAAGGAGCGTCACTCATAAGGGTGGACGGGTTAAGATGCATAAAGAGGTGACAGCGTAGATAAGCGAGCCTCTTTATGCGATCGCACACACAAGGAGTAATTACTAGGCTATCGACATAGCATTAACTTTATTTCAGCTAAATCGTATAATTACGAGCATTATTGGTAAAAAAAGTTGAAAAAACAATTATTATTACTGATATTCACTAAAAATTTACAATAGTAATTTTTATTTTTCTAAAATAGGAAACTTGTCAGAAGCATAGTATATAAAGCTTTTATGGCAATTTATCGGCTATTAATAAATTAATAAGTATATAAAATTGTATAAATTTACTATAAATTTATACATAATAATACACTTTTGCAGTACTCTATCTGCTTTCTGTAGGCGTAGCCCGTCGTATACATCAATAACACAGCATTCATTAAAGGACATAAATCACCTATTTTTAAGATGCGATCGCGCTATCCCATTAGTAAACGTAAAATCAAAGTTACACAATTGACGTTTCCTCAGTAGGTAAGAATAACCTCCCTGTAATTTTTTAGTTAACTTTATTACATTATATAATAGTTGTCTTTCTCAGTAGAAAGACAGACAAAACGCTTGTATACATGACTAAATAACAGAAAGCCTAAGTCTCATATGCAAAAATTACATAGAAAAATTATAGGTCTAGTAAAAAAAATAACAGTAGATTGGCTGGTTACAATCTAGCATTAGTGTCAATACAATGTACTAAATTAGACATTATTTACTACTTAGGTAGTGGGTTTTGAGCTAATGACTATCAATACAATTACCCTCGTCCCTCTTACCTTCCCTGATCGGAATCAGTTGGTTGCTAGTTGGCAATTGAATCTGTGCTTTCAATACTTTGATATCCCTGCAACAAAGTGGGAAAGTTACTTTCGCTCTAATATTAAACATTGAAAATGGGTGCAATAAACATGCAAGAAGTACTAGCGTTGATTGAAGAAAAAAAACAAGAATATGCTCAACTGCCCTTGTTTAATTTTATGCAAAACAAAAGTATAAATCCCAGACAAAGGTTAGCTTGGGCACCATGTGCTGCTCATTTTATTATGAATTTTGGAGAACTGAATAAGTATTTTTTGCGAGTAGAACCGACTAGTGATCCAATTCAGATACTAATTAACAAGCATACTTATGAAGATGACCATCATTGGCTGTGGTTTTTGGAAGATTTGAAAAACCTAGAACTTGACAAAACATTAAAATTTAGTGACACATTAAAATTTCTTTGGAGTGAAGAAACTAAGAGTGCTCGCTGGTTAAACTATCAACTCTATCGATATAGTTCACAAGCTACTCCTATTCAGAAAATCATAGTTATTGAAATTACCGAAGCGACGGGTAACATAATGTTTTCAACGGCAGCAGAGATTGGCAAAGAAATTAAAGCAATTACCCAAAAACCATGCCGATATTTTGCAGATTTTCATCTGGATGTTGAAACTGGTCACACGACAGGTGCATCTGGAATAGAAGGAATTTTACAACATATTCAACTATCAGAAGTAACTCGACAACAAGCTTTTGAATTGGTTGAGAACTTATTTACAACTTTCAGGCAATTTACAAATGACCTTTTGGTATATGCTGAAACCCATCAAATCGAACAAGAATTGAAAGTTGCAGAAATTCTTGAACAAGCTTTTTTAAATTGACTTACATACTTCATTTTAGACTTAAAGAGGAACTTTAGATATGTCACAGCATGTAGAAAATGTTGTAATTGTTGGTGGTGGTTCAGCAGGTTGGATGACGGCAGCTTATTTGAGTAAGGCACTAGATAGAAATATTCAGATTACTCTGGTGGAATCATCTAATATCACAAAAGTTGGAGTTGGAGAAGCAACTTTTAGTACCATCAAACTATTCTTTGATTTTCTTGGGCTACAAGAATATGAATGGATGCCAAAGTGCAATGCCACATATAAGATGGCAATTAAGTTTGTCAACTGGAATGCGAAGGGGCAAGACTTCTACCATCCTTTCCAGAGATATGAGGTGATTGACGGCTTTGATATCTCTGAATGGTGGCTGAAAATGAAGAAAGATCAAGAAGCATTTGATTATGCCTGCTTTCTAATTCCGTGGCTGTGTGATCATCAAAGTTCTCCAAGATATTTTGATGGTAAAGTCTTTGATAACAAAGTTCAAAATGAATTTTCTCAGGAGCATATTGTTAAGAAAAACATCCTGGATAATTTAAAGATTCAGTACCCCTATGCCTATCATTTTGATGCGAATCTACTCGCAAGATTCATGAAAGATTATGCAATGGAAAGGGGAGTGAAGCAAATTGTTGATGATGTGGTGGATATCAAGTTAACTGAAGATGGGAGCATAGATAGCCTCACCACTAAAGAGCATGGCATTCTCAGTGGCGATCTTTTCATTGACTGTACTGGTTTTAGTGGTCTTTTGATTAACAAAGCGCTTGGTGAGCCATTTATTTCTTATTCAGAGTCGCTGTTGTGCGATCGCGCAATTGCAATGCAGATACCAACTGATCTAAAAAAAGATGGCATCAACCCTTACACCACGGCAACAGCGCTTTCGTCTGGTTGGGTCTGGAATATACCTTTGTATGGCAGAAATGGTACAGGGTATGTTTATTCGAGCGCATTCATTTCTCCTGAGGAAGCAGAACAGGAATTTCGCCAGCATTTGGGAGTCGTTGCTGATAACTGTAAGTCTTCTCATATCAAGATGCGGATTGGACGTAATAGAAACTCATGGGTGAAAAACTGTGTAGCAATTGGTCTTTCTAGTGGATTTGTGGAACCACTAGAATCTACTGGCATCTTCTTTATTCAACATGGAATTGAAGAGTTAGTTAGCCACTTTCCCAGCAAATATTTCAATGAAGAGCTAATTCACAGCTATAACAAAGTTATCGCTAACTGCATAGATGGTGTGCGAGAATTTTTGACACTTCATTACTATGCTAGCGATCGCACCGACACAGATTTCTGGAGAGCAACTAAGAACAATATCAAAGTCTCAGAAGAACTACAGGAAAAATTAAGATTATGGAAAAATAGACTGCCAAGCAATAAGAGTATCAACCCGAAATACCACGGCTTCGAGTCTTACTCTTATTCGGTAATGTTGATGGGGCTAAACTATATGCCTGAAAGCAGTCTTCCCATCTTAGAGCATATCGGAAATCACAATGCCCAAGCTGCATTTGTGGAAATTAAGGAAAGAGCCAATTACCTAACTTCAACCTTGCCGTCTCAGTATGAATACTTAACTTATGTAATTAAGTCACAAGAACAGTCGGAGTATCTTAGCATGGTTAGCGATCAGCCACAGCGGATTCCTGCACTAATTTCATAATTTAGGAGAACCCAAGATGACGGTAAAACAAGTATGCGTGATTGGATCTGGAGTCAGCGGATTAGTCTCAGCAAAGACATTTCTTGAGGAAGGTTACGAAGTTACATTGTTCGAGAAACGGCAGGGACTTGGTGGTGTGTGGGAAAGGTCGAGGATTTACCCAGGACTGTTGCTCCAAAATCCCAGAGACACATATGCTTTCTCAGACTATCCGATGCCAGCCTCTTATCCAGAATGGCCTTCAGGAGAGCAAATATCTGCTTACCTTGAATCCTATGCCCAACACTTTGGTGTAGCAGAAAAAATTCAGTTCGGCGCGAAAGTAACTAAAGTAGAGCGCAAATCAGGAAATACTAATGGATGGATGGTTAGTGTTAGCTTTGAAGAAGATGGTAAGGAGATCAGAAAACAAAATTACGAGTTCGACTTTGTGATTGTGTGCAATGGCACTTTTGATATTCCCTACATTCCGAACTTACCGGGAATGGAAGAGTTCATTGCCGCTGGAGGTCAGGTAATACATACTAACAACTTTAATGACAGATCTGTAATTGAGGGCAAGCGAGTGGTTGTTGTCGGTTTTGGCAAGTCAGCCACCGATCTGGCAAATCTTGCAGCTAGTAAGGCCAAGGAATGTACCCTTGTATTCCGTCAAGCACTGTGGAAAGTTCCCAACTTCTTTCTCGGTCTGTTAAACATCAAGTATATTTTCCTGACTCGGTTTGCAGAAACTTGGATGCCCTATCATAAACTTCAAGGATGGGAAAAGTGGCTGCATAGTTTTGGGAAGCCACTGGTGTGGGCATTCTGGCGGCTAAATGAGACTATCCTGCGCTTACAGTTTCCGCTTGATGCTTGTGGGATGGTGCCCAAACAACCTATGAATAAATTGATCGGCTGTAGTATCGGCTTAGTGCCTAAAGGCTTTTTTGAGCATGTACGAGCAGGCAAAATTCGTGCCGTCAAGACAAAGATCAATAAGTTTTTTCCTAGTGGCGTAGAATTGGATAACGGCGAGCAAGTACAGGCAGATATTGTTGTCTTTGGCACAGGATTTATTCAGGATATCCCCTTTTTAGAAGAGAAGTACCACAGGCATGTATTTGATGAGCAAGGAACTATCCATCTTTACCGCCATCTGATTCACCCTCATGTTCCACAGATGGGTTTTGTTGGTTATAACTATACTTTTTGTGCCCAGTTATCAGCAGAAATTGGTGCTAGGTGGTTATCAGAGTATATCAAAGGAAGTATACCTTTACCATCCCCGCAACAGATGCTAGATGATGTAACGGTAGAGTTGCAATGGAGGAAGAAAGATAGGCCATATGCTTTCGTTAGTGGAGCATGTATAATTCCTTTTACATTCCATTACATTGATGAGTTGCTTCGGGATATGGGTCTGAGAACCCGCCGTCAACCAGAGAACTTGCTTAAGGATTTTATGATGCCAATAGATCCATCTGCCTACAAGCATCTCCGCCAAGAATTACAGGTAAAACAATATCCATCTCTGAATAATGCAGCGATCGCGGCAAGTGTAGAGGTGACAAGCGTTCATTGATATCTTTCTAATACGGTTCGGTGAAGTTCTCAACCGAACCGGATTAGAAATTTTCCACTATCGGCAGCTTGTCTCACTGTTGCATTGGAATCTCAATCACAAACTCAGTCCCCTTTCCAGGAGTTGAATTACAGCTTAACTGACCCTTGTGTTTCTCCACTACTTGATAGCTAATTGACAACCCCAACCCCGTACCACTTCCTACTGGCTTAGTGGTGAAAAAAGGATTAAATATTTTCTGCTGTACCTGTGCAGTCATGCCGTGACCGTTATCAGCAATCCGAATCTTCAGCGTGTTTACTTCTCCTAGTTCAGTACGAATACGAATCTGAGGATTTTTATTTGGAAAATCTCCTTCATTATTGTAGTCCTCTAAAGCATCGATCGCATTACTTAAAATATTCATGAACACTTGGTTGAGTTGACCAGCATAGCAAATAACATCCGGCAGTTGCGCGTATTCTTTAAAGACCTCAATTTCCGGGCGATGTCTATCGACAAGCCGCTTTGCGTCTACACTCTTTTCCTTGAATCGGTGCTGCAAAATCATTAGGGTACTGTCGATGCCTTCATGAATATTTACAGGCTTCATTTCTGATTCATCTAGACGCGAGAAGTTGCGTAAGCTCAGAATAATATTCCGGATACGGGAACTTCCCACCTTCATAGAATCGAGAACCTTTGGTAAGTCTTCTGTTAGGAATTCTACATCTATTTCCTGAATCTTTTGCTCCATTATTGCTGAGGGATAGGGATATTCTTGCTGATAAATATTAATCAAATCTAGCAATTCTTGAACATAGTCACTGGCGTGAATAATATTACCATGAATAAAATTGATCGGGTTATTAATTTCATGAGCAACTCCCGCTACCATTTGCCCTAACGAAGACATTTTTTCACTTTGAATTAATTGACTTTGGGTACTTTGTAATTCTTCTAGTGCTTCTTGCAGATGTTGATTTTTTTCGTTAATTTCTGCTGTTCTTACTACCACCCTTTCCTCTAGTATATGACTGTATTCCTCCAAGCGCTCATTAGCTTCAGCCAAATTGTTGTAGAGAATGGCATTTTCTAAAGAGATTGCGGCTTGGATAGTTAAGAGTTTTATAACTTCTAGACGATCGCGTGTAAATGCTCCTGGAGTTAAATTATTTTCTAGATAAATAAGCCCTAGGAATTTGCCTTGATTAACCATTGGAATAGATAATACGCTCTTCGGTTCCTCACGGTTAATATAGTTATCTCCCGCAAAATTAGCTTGAGCTTTGATGTCATCAATTACTAATATTTCTTGGGTTCGTTTGACATAATTAATCAAAGAAATAGGAACATGATCGCTGAACTCTAAAGGAATAGATAAAAACTCGGTGTGAGTAGCTCCAAAACTGGTACCAGAACTAACTGCGGTAACAGTTAAGTCTAAGTTATTAGCTTCACTTAATATCAGCACACATTTAGAAGCTCCTGCATTCTCCATTACAACTTCCATTAAAGTAGAAAGTAGCGCCTCCAGTTCAATCTCTCCAGACACTGCTTGAGAAGCTTTAATTACAGTTGCTAAATCTAACATATCTGAAATACTAGTGTTGGAGGCAATGGCAGTTTCATTCGTAAGCAGAGTAGATTTAGCGCTAAGTGTAGATAGGTGTATACTCGGTTCAGCTAGGTTTTTTTTACTGCTAGAATGGCTAAGTATTTCTTGCTGAATCATGGGGATAAGTAATTGAGGATAGCGTTTTTGCAAGTCATCAACTTTGGCTAATGCTCCCCAGCGAACATAGCAATAGTAGGCATCAGTCAGGTAGAGTTGGGCGATTCTTTGTTTATCCCATTTGAGATAAAATTTAGCCGCTAATTCGTAAGCAAGAGCTTCTTCGTTAATGTACTCATTTTCTTTGCTAAGGGAAATAGCGTACTCGTAATTATCTATCGCTTCAAGATAATGACCAAGAACTTGATGCCGTTCCGCGTCCACTAAATAAAATTTATGCAAGTGATTCATGGGAGCCTGAACTGCCCAACTTTGCATTTTTTTCTGATTTGCTGTCACTCTATCGAGGATTTGTTTTTGTTCAAATTCCTCGGAATCAGAATATACTGCTAGATGCGTCAATGAATCGTAAAAATAAAATTGAGCAGTAACAAACATGCCTATAACAGCATATAAGTATTTTTCTGCCATTACTGTGTTTTTAAGAGCTTGAGAGTAATCACCCAGCAGATAACATACATGAAGTTTGCAGAAATATAGGAAAAAAAGTGCCCCTCCATCTTTAGCTTTAAGATGAAATGGTAGCATTTTATCCTCATCATACACTTCACCAATTAAACTCTGCGGATTTTTAACATTTCCGAGAAGATTCAAGATTGTTTGCCGAAATATTTCATTCCAATAAAATACTCTTTCTTGCTTTATTTGCCTAATAGTATGGCTATATGTTTCTATATCTTGTTGAAGTTTTACTAGTTCTTGTCCTGTAAAATATGCATGTTGAGAGTAACCATAAAGAGCATAAGCTGCAAATTCCATATCTCCTACTTCGAGATTAGTAGTATAAGCCTCAAGTAAAGGTTTCAATGTTTGCTTGAGATGCTCTTTCCAATGTCTGATAAGATGATTAAATGTTTCCATAACCTTACCAGTTACTTCTCTTGTTTGGAAATTAAGCAACAACCTCTCAGCCAGTTTCCCAAATTTATATCCAGAATCAATGTCTCCTATTACCCCACACAACATTACTCCATACATCACATATGCAAAAGCAGACAAAGAAGAATTACCAAATTTGATAGATAAATTGATCTGTTTCAGAATAATCAACACTAATAATTCCGGCGCAACTATATAAGCAAGAGCAATTCCACTAGATAAAATACGCATGATTATCAGTGGTTGGGCTTCTGTAATTTCCGGCAGTTCAATTAAGTCTTGAATGGGTCTATTAGCCAATTTTGCAGATGTCGTCTCTATTTCTAGCTGAATATCTAATTGGCTGGGATTTGTCGGAAACTCTACTCCTAAAGTTTTCAAAAAAGTTTTTGCAATATTGACAGCTTCTAGTTCTTTTCCTTGTGCACCATAAGACTGTATTTTAACTTCATAAGCTTTAACTTTATCGAGTGGAGTTTTGGCTTTTACTAACACAACCTGGACAAATTTTTCTATATATTCAAAGTCACCACTGAGATATGCCGCTTCTGCTGCCGTATTATACAAAGCTAACGTGATATCGTATTTAGTATCCCAACTATCATTTGCTAGTAGCTCAATTCCAATAATCAAATACTTAAGTGCCGATGAATAAGCTGTTGATACCAAAGCTTTACGTCCAGCAATCAGATTCATTTCAGCTAGCTCATTACCTTTAGCTTGATCGGTGATGAATTCAACTGCAATATTGAAATGATTGACAAGCTCAAAAATATTTTCTTCCCGTTCGGCAACTGGAGTATTTTTCAAGAGAAGCAGCCCAATTTTTAAGTGTATTTGCTTGATTTGGTCTTTGGGAATTAGAGAATAAGCTGCTTGCTGAACTCTGTCATGTACGAATTTATATTTGGGTAATTTGGAATTACTAATTGATAAATTTTCTGATTCTCTAGCTGAAAAGCTTAATAGTTGTTTATCATTTTTCGGTGTAAGATTATAACCATCTTTCTGAGGTATAATCAGTCCTTCAAGTAATGCTTGCCATAAATCTGAGGCCGTATCTATTACAGACTTTTCATTAACAATAGACAATGTTTTTAAGTCAAATTCATTACCAATACAAGCAGAGATTTTTAATACATTTTGTACATTTATGGGCAATTTCTCTATTTGGATGCCCATAAATTCTACGACATCATCTGTAAGAGATAAGGTTTTAATTTTGGTAATATCATACTGCCAATAACCAGCGTCAAAATTTAATTCAATTAGTCCGTCATCATATAATAAATTGAGAAATTGAGATGCAAAAAAGGGATTACCTTTAGTTTTGACAAACACCATTTGAGTCAGAGGCACAGCAATGCTCTCTCGACAACACAGCGTATCAGCAATCAAATGATTTAAATTAATCTGACTTAAAGGTAAGAGTTGAATTGTGTTAATTAGTACTCCAGTTTCGGACATTTCTTGTAGTGTCAAATATAGGGGGTGTAGATTTGAAACTTCATTATCCCTATAGGCGCTAATTAGTAGCAAACTACCTTTACTCTCAGATATATTCTCTGCATCCTTAGTAAGGCGAGAAGAAGTTTCATCCATTAATAATTGAATAAACTTCAAGGAAACCGTATCTGCCCATTGTAAATCATCCAGAAAGATTACCAGAGGATGCTCTTTAGTAGTGAAAACCTGGATAAATCTCTTGAACAATAAATTGAAGCGATTTTGAGCAGCGCTCCCAGCAAGTTCAGCAGATGGAGGTTGTTTGCCAATAATTATTTCAAGTTCAGGAATTACATTAATGATTACCTGAGATTGCGTACTCAATGCCGATAAAATTTTGATTTTCCACTGTTGAATTTGGGCATCTGTTTCGGAGAGTATTTGCCCAATTAAATCCCGCAAAGCTTGCAACAATCCTGACAAGGGGATGTCACGTTGGAATTGGTCAAATTTCCCTTTGATGAAGTAACTACGCTGTCTTGCAATGGGTTTGTGGACTTCGTTGACCACAGCAGTTTTACCAACCCCTGAGTAACCAGAGACTAAGATCATTTCCGTGCTTCCGCTTGTCACCCGGTCAAAAGTAGTGAGTAGAATTTCAATCTCTCTTTGACGACCATAAAGTTTTTCAGGAATGGCAAAATAGTTTGAGATATCCCGAATCCCTAATTCAAAGACTGTAATATTTCCTTTCTCTTGCCATTGGTTTTGACATCTCTCCAAGTCATACCTGAGTCCATGAGCACTCTGATATCGGTCTTCGGCATTTTTTGCGATCAGCTTACTGATAATATCAGATAAGATTGTGGGAATATTGGAGTTAATATGGCTGGCTTTTGGCGGTTCTTTGGCAATGTGAGAGTAGACTAATTCCATCGGTTCGGTGGTACTAAAGGGTAACTGCCCAGTCAGAAGTTCAAAGAAGGTGATACCCAAGGAATAAAAGTCGGTACGGTAGTCTATACCTCGATTCATGCGTCCTGTTTGTTCAGGGGAAATATAAGCTAAAGTACCTTCTAGAACGTTGGGATTTGTGAGAAATTGAATTTCTTTTGGTAATAAAGTAGCAAGACTAAAATCGATGATTCTGGTCTTACCTGTTATCGGATGAATCAAAATGTTGGCAGGTTTGATATCTTTATGAATGATTCGATGGTGATGTAGCCCTTCCAATGTTGCACTAATTTCAATGGCAATATCGAAAAACTCACTCAATGAAACAAAAACTTTTCCTTTTTTTTGCTCTTCTTCTTGCCAGACATTAAGGGCAATACCACCAAAGTTTTCCATTACTAGAACATATCTATTGTGGTATTTTTCTAGGCTTATTGGCTTGACTATGCCTGGAATTTCAAGATTTTGGGTAATGGTGTATTGATTGCAAAACTGATTAATTTCAGCGAAGTTAGGATCTTCATTACGCATCAATTTTAAAATAAATGATTGCTGATCTTTTTCTCTTATAGCTTGATAAACTAAGGTTTTCTTACTTGAGTATAATTGCTTAATAATGCGATAACCAAGTATAGGAAATTCTGTATCTGATACTACTAACATTGCATCTGATTCTCATAATTTTCTTTCTCTGGTTTAGTATACCCAGAGCATAGTTACTACTATCATTAGATACTGACTTTTCCCATTAAGTCTCTCTAACAAACTGGCAACCCTCTCTAGGTTCGCGCAGCGTGTCGCAGTGCCGCAGTGCGTACCAAAACCTTTGGGAGCGTGCTGTGTATCGAACGCGCATCCGTTCATGGACGGCAAACATCTCGCTTGTTGGGTCGTCTGTTTCCTCAACTTCATGGGCAAAGGACAAACCCGACCACTTACTGTGGTAAATTCTGCCCGCGTCGGGATTGTAGTGCAGGAAGGCAGGGTTCCACATATCATAAAAACCGTTTTCGATCGCATCCGCAACATCTCCAATATTGGTGGTGCGCGTCAGATCAAACGGAAAGGCGGGTCCATCGTACTCCATCTTATATAGCATCATCCGGACGGCACAGCGATCGCCAAGGGGAAGAATAGCTACACGGCTGATATCTGATAACTTACATTTGTATTTAAAAAACACCGCAGATTTAGATGGTGCTTTCACCCGGCTTTCTAGCCCATCCTTACCAATCATTATGGTGCGAAAGGGGGCATCGGGATGAAACGGATCTTCATAGACACCTGATGGCATGGCTTTAAGTGCGCTGCAAACCTCCTGCCACATCGGTTGGATGTTGTACTCGTTGTCTGATTCGTTGATCACCCACAGGTGACGTTCGTCCGCTTGCAAAATCCCCAGATGCCCGTCATAGAACAAAACTTGTGAGTTGTTCGGCGAAAAGAGATTGAAGGCGGCGCCATATTCTAGGTCAGTACTAGGGGGGATGTTTAATGTGGTTGCGATCGCGCCATCCTCTTGCACGGCAAAGAAGGGGAGCGTCCCTGGCTGGGTATACTTCCCAATATAGATACCTGGTATCAATCCTGCCTGACTTTGCAGTGCAGTTTGTAGTTCCTGCCAATAGGGAGCGATCGTGTAGCTGTATTGTGATGGATTAATGATCCGTAAACGCTTCTCTTCGATACAGACAGAGACGTGAAAGCCGGCATGTCTAATGAACTGTCCCTCTCAATGATTCAGCATCAACGGGTTTGATTAGGTAAGTCTGCAATAGATGCCCAACAATGGAGGCTATCAAGGGTAATTTTTGGCAGAATTTTACAATTGATGAGCGTAGCTTGCCGCCGTAGGCATCGCTGTTGCTAATCTCTGCTATTTTCAGATTAAGGTCAGAACACTGCTCTAACCGTCGGAAAAACTCTGGGTGATTTGTATTCAAAATCAGGGGAAATGCCCGTGCGGCGGTATTATTCGTCTCTTCAATCACTCTGGTATTATATTCGCGCGGGTCTATCCCAATCGATTGATAAAACGTTGCGCGTTCAAATACGGTCAAGGTATGAGTAGCAAAAACACTCAGCAAAAAGAAACGCACCCACAATCTAGCTTTCCAATTGTTCCATAATTGAGGTTGCGATCGCAGCAGCGCTTTAAAGAAATCTCCATGCCGATTTTCATCCTGACACCAACTCTCAAACTTGCGAAACAGGGGATAAATTTGGTGTTCTGGATGTTTTTCCATGTGGCGATACACCAAGATGTAACGCCAGTAGCCAATTTTCTCTGATAGGTAGACTGTGTAAATAATCCACTCTGGCGGAAAGAAGGTATAAGTGCGATTTTTGGTTAAATAGCTTAAGTCAAGGGAAAGATTAAAATCTGCCATTGACTTATTTAAAAATCCCGCATGGCGTGCTTCATCCCGTGCCATAAAATTAAAGGCTTCTGCCAGAATGGGATTGCGGTTTTTCAGACGGCGCGATAATTCTTTGAACAGCAGAAATCCCGAAAACTCGGAAGTGCAGGAACGTTCCAAAAAGTCAATAAAGGCGACGCGTGTTTCCCCATCAATGTGATCCCAACACTGCTTAAATTCTTCATCACGGACAAAGTGATCGCGGTTATAGTCAGCTCGTAACTCCTCTACAATTGCCAGTAACTCCGCTTCCTGCGCCGAAATATCTAACTGCGCCGCAGCTTCAAAGTCAGTGGTGTAAAACCGGGGTGTTAATAATGTTTCCTGAACAGGTGCTTTTATACCTGGTTTCAGCAACTCAGATTGGGGAGCCAGCGCGGTCTTGGGGGTTTCCCCGCCACTTCCTTCAACGGGGGAAACCCCCGCAACGGAGTGGCTCACCATGAGTGACTGGCGTCCGCTTTCCAGAGACTTAACCATAAGAATCCTTTTATTTATTTATGCCTCAAAAGTTATATAACCATAAATAGTTTATTGAGGACATCAGTTAAATTATTGAAAGTAAATTGTAAGAAATAAACTTACTGTTTGCTATTTTAGGTGCTGGATCTATCTTAGAGTTGGCGATCGCGTCCGGTATAACTGATGAAGAAGTCTTTGGGAGTCGATGTCGGATTACTCATTGGTACAGGACTTCGAGCGGGGAAAATCTCAACTTTCTATCCCCGCTCTCACAGAGTGATAACGAAGTTGTAAACCATGCGCTGAGGGAGTGATAGTCTGTTAAATAAATATTAGTATCTTTATAGTTATATATAAATTAATAGTTAAATAATCTTAGGAAAAATGAAAATAGCTGGGATTTGCATCGGCAGTGGTACTTGCTGGATAGAGTGATGCAGATCCTCTCTAAACCTAGAATAACAATTTTTTAGCTGGCCCTGGCAGGCATCCTGAGTCGGTGACTGACCAGAAACCTTGCGCTTGAACATGAAGGAAGCAACAATGAGTAGCAATCTAGCCATCAAACTGCGGTCTGGAACTCAACAAGCCCACACATCAGCAGAAAATGTGGGATTCATGAAATGTTTTCTCAAAGGAGTTGTGGATAGAGACTGCTTCGCCAAGTTCTTAAGCAACTTGTATTACGTCTATAGCGAACTAGAAGCGGCATTACTGAGCCATGTAGACGATCCTGTGATTAGTGCGGTTTACTTTCCCGAACTTAATCGCCAATCCTCGCTCGAAAAAGACATGGTGTTCTATTATGGGGATAATTGGAGAGAGCAAGTTACACCCTCACCTGCTGCCCAGAAGTACATTGACCGCATTCGGGAAATTTCTGCTAGTGAACCAGCCTTATTGCTAGGTCATGCCTACACTCGCTACATGGGCGATCTTTCTGGGGGTCAAATGCTACAAAAAGTTGCTCAGTCAGCCCTGAAGCTTTCTGGCTATGAAGGCACATCCTTTTACAATTTTGAGCAAATTCCTGACAAAAAGGCATTTAAGGATAAGTATCGTCAGGCATTAAATGCATTACCCATTGATGATATAACAGCAGAACGGATTGTTGCCGAAGCTAATAACGCCTTTGGGTTCAATTTGCAGATGGCTCAGGAGTTAGAGGGAAGTTTAATTAAAGCACTCGGTCAAGTCCTGTTTAATAGCCTAACTCGTTCTCAGAATTCAGGTAGTACTGAAGTAGCTACGGCTGATTAAGTTTGTCATTTGTCATTTGTCATTTGTCATTTGTCATTTGTCATTTGTCATTTGTCATTTGCTCCCTTATCTCCCTCATCCCTTTCACTCCCCTTCCCTTCATACATTCATTGGAAAGCAACTCAATGGTTTTTCTATTACCTGGGGTCAAGTTTGATCTGGATCTGATCCAAAAGTACGATACTCGCGCACCCAGATACACCAGTTACCCGCCCGCTACAGAGTTAAGCGAAACATTCACCGAAACTGATTTTAAGGCCGCGATCGCAGCCTCGAATCAACGCAAAACTCCGATCAGTTTATATTTCCACATCCCCTTTTGCCAAAGTGCTTGCTACTTCTGCGGTTGTAACACGGTAATTTCTAACAATAAGAATATTGCTAAACCTTACCTGGAGTCTTTGGTTCAAGACATCAAAAACACCGCAGCTTTAATCGATCCAGACAGAAAAGTGCTGCAAATCCACTGGGGAGGTGGTACTCCTAATTACTTGGATCGTCACCAAGTAGAATTTTTATGGAAAAACATCAATCGCTATTTTAACATCGATCCACAAGCAGAAATCTCAATTGAGATTAATCCCCGCTATATCGATAAAAACTACATTTTATTTCTGAGACAGATTGGGTTTAATCGCATTAGTTTTGGCATTCAGGATTTTAATCGCCAAGTTCAAGTAGCTGTTAATCGTGTCCAGCCAGAAGAAATGCTATTTGATGTTATGAGTTGGATCAAAGAAGCTAAGTTTGAAAGTGTGAATGTAGACCTAATTTATGGTCTGCCTTATCAAACCCGCGAGACATTTCGGGAGACGGTGAAAAAGACTATTGAATTAGATCCTGACCGAATTGTTGTGTTTAACTTCGCCTATGTCCCGTGGCTGAAACCGACGCAAAAAAATATTCCTCAAGAAGCGCTACCCCCAGCAGAGGAAAAGTTAGAGATTTTAAAAATGACCATTGAAGAATTGACGAATAACCAATATCTATTTATTGGGATGGATCATTTTGCTAAAACTAACGATGAACTAGCGATCGCTCAACGCAATGGTACTCTCAAACGCAATTTCCAGGGCTACACTACCCACGCTGAGACAGAATTATTTGGTTTTGGTGCTACATCCATCAGTATGCTAGAAGATGCTTATGCTCAAAACCACAAGGAATTAAAGGATTATTATCAGACACTTGCCGCAGGTGCTTTACCTGTTAGTAGAGGTATCAAGCTTACTCAAAATGACATCATCAGACGAGATGTGATCATGGGTATTATGTCTCACTTTCAGCTTCATAAGCAAGACATTGAAAACAAATATTATATCAGTTTTGATGACTATTTCTCTGAGGAACTAGAGGCGTTAAAACCGCTAGAAGCCGATGGTTTGGTTAGTTTATCAAAAAATCAGATCCAGATTACAGACATCGGTAGATTACTAGTCAGAAATATTGCCGTCATATTTGATACTCATACAAGAACGCGAGAGACAAAATTCTCCCGCGCCATTTGATACCACTTTCGCAAATGTTGGCAAGATGGATATTATCCCCTCAATCTACCTTGAAAACAACAGTTGAGGGGATCTAATATGTTGCAATTAGTAAAATAATTCTTGTCAGCAAACTGTGCTGTTAAATATAATAAACTCCTGGCAAAATTTTAGTTTTAAAATAAACTATTAGTAATTCTCATAAAGGTATTATTTTTAATGAGAATTTTTATCATTAAACCAGGTCATTAATATTTGAAATATTTTGCAAAAATATTGGTTGATTATTTATCTGTAATTAAAGATAATCAATAATGAATGCTAACGAAATCGTTATAAATTTGTCGAAGCCAGATTTTGACGCATCTCCAAAAAGTTAGATAATATTTTAACATCTTACTTAAGATAGATATAATAAATTGATTAATTTTTTCGTGTCTATTTTTACAGAAAATTAGGCCTGCACTGATGTATTCAAGAACTCCTGATTTATCTGGCAAAACTTTCCTTTAGCATTTTTATGCTAAAAAAGAAAAAAATGCTAATTTTCATCCAAATCTTGATGTAAAGTTTTTTATCTAACTTTTGGATTTAGCATTTATCCCATGTGGTAGAAAGAATTGTGAGTCAGAGTTGATAACTTAGAGACAAGTGAGATTGTTGAGGCAGTTATGAGTATTATTGCTTGGGTAGTTTTAGGAGTTTTGGCAGGTGCGATTGCTAAAGCTATTCATCCTGACTATCAAGGTGGTAAAATTCTCTCCACAATGATTTTGGGTATCATTGGTGCTTTCGTTGGTGGAAGTCTGTTTACCTTACTACGAACAGGAACTCTGCAAATTACTGCGGCTGGCGCTGCTTTAACTCTTCCTGGTATTTTAGTAGCTGTGCTCGGCGCAATTGTTGCTATTTATCTATGGGGATTAATCAGAAGAAGCAGCAATGTCTAATCGCTGATTGGCATTTATCAACACTGACATCACCACTGTATTTTATCAGTCCTTTAGTTCACCAGTTTGAGAAGCTATGAAACATCAAATTAGCTTTGTCTGGAAAAATACTAAAAGACAATAAAATAGCCGATCCTTTCTGTAACATCATAATTTTGGGAAGTGTAAATCTATGTTTTTTCACAAGAAAGAGCCTATTCATGCAGTTAACATTAGTGAACCAAACCCTCGTTTTGCTCAGTTACTTTTAGAGCAGTTTGGCGGAGCTACTGGAGAACTTAGCGCAGCACTTCAATATTGGGTTCAATCATTCCATGTTGAAAATGCTGGAATTAAAGACATGCTCCAAGACATTGCGATTGAGGAATTCGGCCATTTAGAAATGGTTGGTAAACTCATCGAAGCTCATACCAAAAATGTGGATCAAACAGATGCTTATAAGAGTACCCTGTTTGCAGTTCGAGGTGCTGGGCCTCATTTTCTAGATAGTCAAGGTAGTGCTTGGACTGCAAGTTACTTGAATGAGGGTGGAGATGTAGTGCGTGATTTAAGAGCTAACGTTGCAGCTGAAGCTGGCGCTCGTCAGACTTATGAAGCATTGATCAAGTTGGCAACTGACAAAGGAACCCAAGAGACTTTAGTTCATCTGTTAACACGAGAAATTTCTCATACCCAGATGTTTATGAAAGCTCTAGATTCGCTAGGTAAGTTGACAGATCCATTCTTTGGTAATATTAAGCCAGATGAAACTGTTGCTCTCTACTACAATCTATCTACAAACGGTGATGGTAAAGATGAGCGTGGCCCTTGGAATTCTGAGCCAACATTCAAATATGTTGCTAATCCGCTAGAAAGTCACTCTTAATTCCATAGGTTGATTTGAAGCAAAGAGATTTTTGGCAGATTCTTGAAAACTCCCAATTATCAGGTGGGGAAATAGCTCACCTTCTTTAGCAATTATTCGGCTATTTAGCTATTTTTCGTGAAGAAAAAGATTCCCGACTTATTATAAAAGTCGGGAATTTTAGCTGAGTATTTGGGTGTTACACTCAATCGAAAAAGCCACACTGAAGAATTCCGAGCGATCGCCCCTTCATTATCTATGCCGATATTTCTGAATTCAGAAATTAATTCAACCCAAAATCAAAACTCAGAATTAGGAGATTAGGTCGTGATTGTCAACGCTACGCCAAATGGTTGGGAAGTCATCTATCATCGTGCCCATGCTTTGTTAGCAGCTCAACTGGCGGGACAATGGCAACACAAAGATGCTCCAGTAAGGTTATATGAAACCTTAGCTGCAATTTCCCATCACGATGACCTAGAAAAAGAGTGGGAAGAAGATATTCTGACTGAAGCAGGTGCGCCAAAGGACTTCACCCTCATCTCAACTAAAGATGCAGATGCTGGTGTTGATAAATTGACTGATTTAGCAAAGAATGCCCTTTACCGTGGACGATGGGTGGCTCTATTAATTTCTATGCACATCAGCCGTTTAAATGAGCCAAGGCGGGGTCAGTCTTCAAAACTAGACAAAGTTTTGGATGAACAACTTCAAAATCAGCAACATTGGCGTAAGGAACTGGGCATCGAAAAGGAGGAAGTTGATGCAGCCTATGCATTTATGCAATGGTGCGATCGCCTTTCTCTGATTCTCTGTCAGCAGGAACTACCTGACGATGAGCGGTTTTTAGAAATTAGCAAGGGCCCTGAAGGTCAGCGCTATGACATCATGCAGCGCAGTGATAACTTGGTTGTTGTCAAACCCTGGCCTTTCCAGAACGAAAAATTCACTGTCAATGTCGAAGCCTGCGACCTCTCCCAGGTAAAATTTGAGAGCAGTAGCAAATTAACTCAAGCACTACAAGAAGCTCCGATCAAGGCATTAGAGTGGACATTCGTTAAGAGTTAGATAGACACTTAGAGCTTTTTTCAGGTAAATACTGCCTGGTTCAAATAAATAAAAATTGTTGTAAGTTGTCGCCGCCATATTAAAGCCCCCAGATGGGGGCTTTTTGGTATTAGAAAAGTTTCTCCAGTATTCACTCTAGAAATTTGCTCACCCATACTTGCAAATTTTCTCAAAGGCAAAAAACCTCAAAAAAATACAGGCGATCGCTACCATAGCTGTATAATTTGCAGCAAGTTTTTCATGTCGGCTAGCAATACGCCAAAATTGCTTGAGTCGATTGTTCGCAGGCTTTTCACCATATAACGAGTTTGAAAACATGCCCTAGTTGCCCTCTCCTAACGGCTAATATGCAGCTTGCTCAGGTATAATTACAGAGGTTTTTGTATAAGTACTATTGCTATGAATAAGATGTTTAACAAAATCTCAAAAATAAGTTTTTTGTGCATTTATGAAATTAATCCAGATACTAAAAGTAGCTGTAATTCCTGTTTTGACTGTATTTAGCTTTCTGTCTACATCAAATACAGCATTAGCTGACTACTTAACAAGCAATGGGATAGAAGGTAAATACCATTATGAATTATGGTCTAGCGATGATAACAAGAATTACTACTTGAAAACTTGGCCAAATGATCAAGGAAGTCCAGAAAGTGCCCCATCATACTCCATAACTCGACATTTCTCCTCTAGTAGGGAAGCTCTAAGTTATCTAGGGAAGCTCTAAGTTATTTGATTCTCTAGGGAGGTAGTCCAGTAAAAGATGAAGAGAGTTTCAGACTCTTATTTAAACCCCGACTGAAACTGAAGCTACGTGTAGACGAACGCGAGTGCGTCTCCAAGAGTTGGGGGCTTAAACCCTTTAATTTACGATAAAAAAGAGCCAGAGAAGTAAGTTTTCTGGCTCAAAGCTGGAGACAAAAGAATCATCAAATAAAGGCTAACTTGGGTAAAAACCTAAATTCTTCCCAGGTTATGCAGCCCTAAAACAGCGCCCACTCCTAAGATATGACCAAAGGCGGCACTTGCTAAAAAGGCTGGTAAACCAAAATTACCTAAGAAATTGCCTAAGGGTAGTTTTGGTTCAGCGTTGGGATACTTGATGGTAGATTTGCCAAAGGCAATGGCAATGATATTGGCAACAATGATAATTAGTCCAACTGTCGGACTCCATTGCAGAGGTGTGGTTGCAGCAGCGAGTAAGGTTGAAGTAAACACCTGATTTGCTCCTGAAATTTATTAATGATTGAAAATATAATCTGAAACTTTCCGAAGCAAATTCCAGAAAGTACCCAATTTTGCATCAATATTTAACAGTTATTCTTACTACTTAATACAACCTGAGTTCAACGTGGTGACTTGACTGTGGTAACTGGTTTGAACTTCAATGTGATAAGTAGACATTTTTAAGTTTTAAATTATACCAGATTATCAAATGCCAAGGAGAATTAATCGGAGTTCATCTATACAGCAATTCCAAATTCAAAAGTTGAGGCATGGGTGCTTACCTACCGTTTTGCGGCAGCAACTTCACAATCTTACTTTTCACACCCATCCTGGGGACTGATGAATTCAGGGGCTAAGGGAATTGCTAGACGCTTCCCTCATGTCTTCAAATTGACAACATCCTGCTGTGTAACCCATTCCTCAAACAAGTGAGAACCTAATGTATAGGACTCGTCATCCAATTGCCGAATTACACCAGTACCAGCAATAACTTCTAATGCGTCTGCCACCTTGACTCGGCTGAAACCTGTGTATTGTGCTAAATCTTGCGGAGTTCCTTTGTTGTGCTGCACAAGGGCATAATAAACTTTGCGTTCATCTTCGCCAAAACAACCAGACAGATGTTCTGCATTCCACCACGCTGAAAAGTCTTTGTCATGATGCTGTAGCAATTTGTCGATGAGATTAGCGCGGGTTTGTTGTTGGTAGTTAGAGTCAAAAATAATATTTAAAGCTTGTTGCGTCAGGTAGGGATGGCAACCCGACAATTCGATAAGTGAGGTAATTTTTTCCTCACTCAAAGATATTTTCTCTTGTTCGGCGCGATCGCTAATTAATTCTTTGGTTTCATTATCCCTTAAAGGAGCCAACCATTCAATTTCTGCTATGTTTAATAATGGCGAACCGACTCGCTGCTGATACTCTTTCAAATCTCGATAGCCCGATAATAAAAGACCCAAGCAAGGTTTGATGGCAGTATCGGTATCTTTTAAACCGCGTAGGTAAGACCAAGCATCAGTCGCCCAATTCTGGCGCACAATGAACTCAGCGCCATCGATGAGAAAGCAAACTCCTTGAAAATTTAATTTCCGCAGTTCTTCTGTGGTTTTTAAGAACGCCAACCGAAAGCTATCGTTATTTAAACGTCTTTCGGAGTCGGGATTATTAATATTTAATTTGATATTCAGTTGTTTGAGAAAACTCAGGGTAACTTCGCCACTCTTAATTTGACTGAGAAACTCGCGATACATTTGCCGAATTTCCGTCAGAGGAACTTCTCGCCAGCGTTCTATAGCTTCGCGGAATCTAGCAATCAGAAGATAACGCAGATTGTCTAAATCTTTTGGTTGTTCCAACTGGAGGTTAATTAGTACGGGGAAGGCGCGGCGAGGATAATTAGTGTTTGGATTCAGTAAATTCCACTCTACAGCACGTAAAGCACTCGTTTTACCCAAACGCCGTCCGCCTAAGAGAATCCGCACCTGGAAGGGTGACTTAAGCATTGTGTTAATTAATTCGTTGCGTCCGAAGAAGTGGGAGGGGTCTGTTATGGCGACGCGAAAATTATCAAAAGGACGTTCTCCTACAAAATTCTGCATTGCTTGATTTCCTCTTCTGTCATCTGCATTTGAATCCACCGTGATAAGAGAGGAATTCGGATATGGTAGAAATCCTGATGCTCAATTTCCTCCTGATACAACAATCCAACATTTGTGAGCCAATTACAAGCGTCTAAGCACTGGTTGGCTGTGAACTGATTTCTGAGTTGGTTGAGTAATGTTGTTTCTGTTATCCTGTCTCGGTAACATTCGTTACAGGCGATGGTGCGGAGAACGGTAATTGCCACTTGAAAGTCGCGTTTTTCTAAATCTTCCCAAATGCTTCTTTCTAAGTAATTTTTTAACTCACCTGTCTGGCTTAAAGTCTTTTCTAAATATGGTTCTACCATTGCCCATTCAATCAGCATATTTCCATTGACAACAGGTTTAGTATTATCTTTTATCTTTTCTGTTAAAAAACGAGCTAGTTGGCGAGAAACAAAGGGATGTCCACCGCTTTGATGATGGATTTGTTGAGGAGTTGTTGTATCAAACTCTAACCCCATTAATTTGCCTAGATTAACCAACATTTCTTGTGTTTCTTCTGCTGAAAAAGGAGGCAAAAATATTTCTTTGAAGAAGCTAAATACAGGATTAGTTGCAACTCCTTTTTGCTCCCACGAGTTAATGCGGTTGCAATCTGGATGCACATCAGCCACAAGCAGCGACATTTGTAGCTGTTGTTGGCACAAGACGCGCAGCGCCCCAAAACAAACATTAAATTCTTCAGCTTTTTCACGGCTGTCTTCTGATGTGGGAATAATTCTTTCTACTTCATCTAAAAAGCAAAGGATGGGCAATTTATATTTATGACTTTTCTGGATGACACGGGCATACTCACTGATGCGTTGAATAAATTCTCCAGTTAACTCTGCGGCTGATTTATCTGGAGAAAAAGGTTCAAATTGAGGAAGTGGAATTTCAGTTTCTAGAGTAGATAGACCCTGGAGAATATCGTTAAATAAAGCAGCACCATAGCGAGAACCGGCATAGCGTTGCAAGTCAATGTGTACGATGGGATATTCGCGCAACATAAAGCTTAATTGGAGAAGCACGGAAGTTTTACCAGACTTGCGTAATCCAAATAGTCCCACTCCTTGATATCTTAGTAGTTCTTCTCCCAAGCGTTGCAATAGTTCTGTGCGACCGAAAAACGATAAGGTGTCACTAATGGCGTTCTTGTCATCAAAGAAATTAGCACGCTGGAGGTAGCGATCGCAATATTCTTCCAGCAATCCTGTACATTCATATTTATTGGGTAATACTTTTTCTATTGATGTTAGCGGTATAGGAATTAGCACAAAATGGTCGCGTAACCGCACCTTAGCTATTTCCATTCTGGCTGTAGTATCTGGGGGAACTTTGTATATCAAAATCCCAGCTTTTTGAGTGTGTTCTGTTGCTAATTCTTGGGCAATTTGTACTAGACGTATAACATCTTGGTCAGTTGGCGTGTCAACAGTTATTAAGACAGGTAAAGGCGTATAAATGCGGAGACTGCTTTCGGTAGTTTCGATTGTTAGGTCAAGTGAATTCCCACGTTTTATCTTGGCATCAACTTGTTCTAAAAACTTAGTTACAAAATCTAAAGACTGAGATTTTTGTTCATGTTGTTGTAGTAGCAGCTTTAATGTACCGTCTTCTCTCCATCGTAGCAACCTTAAATTTAATAGCTGGACAAATGTCTCACTCAATATATGGTTTTTGGTGTTAGCGGCATATTCTATTAATCCACGCATTTCTATAGCAGCATCTAATGGAAGTAAGTTTGCTAATAATAAGTAAACACCGCGAAATCTGGGATCATTAATGTGTTTGTTAACATTTTCTTGAACTTCTTCACCGCGAAAGTTTTGCAAAAGGAAGAATTCCATAATCTTGTCGTGGCGAAAATACCAAGTTTTCTGGGATTCTCCTTTATTTTCCCGTTGACGGCTGACGACCATCTTATATTTTTCATCTTCCATACTGGTTAATTCTTGTTTGAATTCATCACCAGGGATGGCGCTTTCGTCATTCAGCCGCATTTGGTAAACTGCTTGAGAAAATTTCTTTAAAGGGAATTCATGTTGCCATTCTCGCTGATATTCTGCCGCCATCAATTGATATTGCTGTTCTTGCAGGCGAAACAAATTTGGTTGCTGGCCTTGTGATAGCATCAGGGCAACCAGCGTTAAATCCATCGGGTTAGAAAGAATGCGCTGGGCTAGTGCTAAATCTTCTGGGGATTGTTGCTCGTTGAATGCTTCTGCAATGTAGTTGGAACAGGCTTGTTCGTATTCAGTCGCGCAACCAAACCCCTCAGTCCCTTTACCTATGAGGTAAGGGGAATGCAACTCTCTTGCAGGTTGGATGGTGTTTAAATCAGAGTTACCCATCCCAATATCTAATCTCCCATTTCCAGTCACCAGTCCCCTATAACGAGAAAGCAAAAACTTCTGGATTTGTTCGGGCTGCAATGGCTGCAATTCATATTTTTTGGCTGTAGTGGGCGGTATCCACTCTAGGGACTGGGTTGTCATGATCATGTTGCCCCTTAAATAGCTTTCGGCAAACTGAGATACTTTTGCCCGCGTGTCGGCTGTAACTTCGTTCAGTCCGTCAATACAAATATCGAACGCTCCATTATAAATCAGGTTTTTGAGGAACTTTACATCTTCTGTCTGTTCGCGTAGTTTGGCATAAATTGCTTCAATTACGCCTTTGTCACACTTTTGGGCGGGGAGGTAAACAACTATGCGCTGGGAGTTGTTCACCAAATGCCGCAGAAACATTGATTTACCTAAACCAGAGTCGCCTTCTAAGACGATTTGTCCTTGGAGAGTGGGCAGTGCTTGGGTAATGGGTTGAACTTCTGGTGTTATGTTATCTGTGGAATTTGTCTTCGGCTGTACCCGCTTTTGCAAAAATATATTTGTCATTGCGTTGGCAAAACGCCTTCCCGCAGGGTATGCAGCGACAGCGTAGTGAAGCAATTGCAAGCTTCGGGGATTGCTCCCTTTTCTCCCATTTGCCCCTTCCCGCCTTGTTCTCAAAAGCCTATATTTATCAGGGCTTAAGGGTAAGGCGTTACCTCGTGGAAGCTTGACATAAGATTCAGCAAAATAAGCTTGTTCAATAAAATTGTCTAATCCTGCATCTGCTAGCAGCAAAGGTTTAAATGGTTGCAACAGTCTGCGACGCAGCCAAGGAACCCAAGTTAGAAGTAAGCCGATGTAACCAAAACCGAGAATTTGCCGTACCCAAGGGTTCCAGAATAAAGGTGCTAGAAATTGGGTAAGTTTAGGATAGGCAACGATGAGGGTAAGCCAAATGGCAAGGTGAATAAAGATGAGTTTTGCGAGCAGCAAAAACCCGTATTGAAATTCTAGATTATCGATTTTTGACTTTACCGTATCTGCTTCTGTGAAACTAGCAGTTTTGAGATTATTGTAATGAGATCGAAGTAACTTAATATCTTGCCATTTACAAGAACTTTTTTTAGTAACTGTGGCGATTTGCTTTGCCAAGTCTATTTGTAATCCATTCAGACCTTGAGTATCTTCCCAAGTTGTAAGAAAAAATTGTAGTGTTTCTTTGCACTGAGAATGTTTTAGATAATCATATTTTCCTTTAGGTTCACCTAATGATTGAAGTAGAGTTTTAACCTGCTCAGTACCGCCCCCAAGGAAATAAGTTAAAAAGCGCCAAGATTCAATGTATGACTGACCGTCGTAATAGACATTATCCAGAATTACAACTATCTCATCGAACTCTAGTTTTCTGATTTTTTCCAAAGCTGATGCCGCACTGTAACGAACTGAAGCGTCAACGTTTTTATCTTTGAGGAAGTTAAGGATGTCTTTGACGTAGGGTGTGGCTGCTGTTCCCAAATTCCCCAAAGCTGATGCCGCACTGGAACGAACTTCAGCCTCAACGCTTTTATCTTTGAGGATGTCAGCGATGTCTTTGACGTAGGGTGTGGCTGCTGTTCCCAAATTCCCCAAAGCTGATGCTGCACTGGAACGAACTTCAGCCTCAACGCTTTTATCTTTGAGGATGTCAGCGATGT
>NZ_JAQYWQ010000236.1 GCF_029379315.1 Nostoc sp. S13 | reverse complement strand
AAACCTCTCCGTATTCTCTCTTAGTCTTGTTCAGAAATCAAATAGGAGTCCTATATATCTGTCGTAGGGCACAACAATACTGTGACCTACTGTGTGGCTTATTTACCTGAAAATAGCTAGAAGGTGAAAACTACTAAGCAATAAAGCTGTTAGATGTTGCTTAGTTAAGGGTCTGAGATGATTTCCGACTTATTGCAGAAGTGGGGAATCTTGCCATATTAACCACCTACGTCTAAAGGTAAATCTTTTTGCTTCAATTAGAATATTAATGGCGATGCATACGGCGGCAAGCTACCCTGGTGTTGCTGTGTTGCCAAGTATTATCCTTGGTGCTAATGTTACCACTGTTAGCCACGAAAATGTATTTAGGAGTAATTATATTGAGAGTACCGCATCCAATGCAGATATCTGCGTGCAGTATGACACAAGTGCAATTGTCACAGATACCCACGTCTTTGTCATCTCAATCCCTAATTACAAGTATTTGACCGGATTCCTAAAGAAAGCTATTCTTGAGTAGGGGGAGTAGGAAAAGTGCTTGATTTCATGGTTAACGATCGTCCCCTACGTACCCAGCTTGATATGATTGGATTATTTAGCAAAAAATTAGAGGTAAAAAATGGAGGTTTTATATTTAATTAATTCCATTTAATCAGAATTACATAGAAGTATAACCAGACTATTAACAGTTCAAAAAAAATCAGTGGTTTAAGAATTGAGAATGATGTTGGTATTTGCTGTTAGGAATTTGTCTCTTAGAAAATGAAATAGTTGCTTGGTCAATTATTGATTTTTTCCAGTAATTATATTGGATTGGATAATTAAACTAAATAGAATTATGTTTGACAATATGCAAAAATCAATAAAAAAGGAGTGTAATTACTTCAAAAGATATGCTGATGATACTTTGGGTGAATTGATTTGTAACGGGTGATGATGTTATTATTAATGAGTGGGTTGATTTTGGGTTTATTATCTCCAACAATTGACTTGTAATGTATCATAGACCAGAATTCATCATTATTGCTAATTAATTAGCAGTGTGAAATGGCTAAGGGTGTGAATATCTAGACTTGATACCAATAAATCGATGAGGTTACAGAAGAGCAAATAACCATGAGCAACTTAACATCTCCACCTACCGAAGTTCAGAAAACGAAGAAAAAAAGTTTAGCCGCAGATAAAAAACCTCGAGCTACAGATGATATTGTGCGTAGTTATCTGCAAGAGATCGGGCGTGTAGATTTGTTGACTCGCGAACAAGAGGTTATTTTTGCCCAACAAGTGCAGCAGATGATGAATTTATTAGCTGCTAAAGAAGAATTGGCTGTGAAATTAAATCACCAACCCACGCTGCAAGAATGGGCAGATCAAGTGGAGTTAAGTGTTGAGGTGTTAGAGCAACAGCTAAGTAAAGGACACCAAGCCAAGCAGAAAATGATTCAGGCTAATCTCCGGTTAGTGGTAGCAGTGGCGAAAAAATACCAGCACCGCAACCTAGAATTTATGGATCTAATTCAAGAAGGTACTTTGGGTTTAGAGCGAGGGGTGGATAAATTTGATCCCGCTCTTGGTTATAAGTTTTCTACCTACGCTTACTGGTGGATTCGTCAAGGAATCACACGAGCGATCGCTCAACAAGGACGTACAATTCGTTTACCGATCCACGTCTTTGAGAAACTGAACAAAATTAAACGGGTGCAGCGAGAATTATCTCAACAGCTGGGTCGCGTTCCCACTACTGCTGAAATCGCTAACGCCTTATCTTTAACACCCAGTCAAGTTAGAGAGTGTTTGTACTTGGCCCGTCAACCCTTCTCCTTAGAGGCGCGAGTTGGTGAACAACAGGACACAGAATTGCAGGACATACTGGAGGATGATGGGCCTTCTCCCGAAGACTATGCTGTTGAAGAATCTCTTCACCAAGACTTACAAGACTTGTTGGCAAAGCTGTCTCCCCAGCAGCGAGAAATATTAACCTTGCGTTTTGGTCTAACTGATGGGTATGAACTTTCTTTAGCACAGATTGGCGATCGCATGGGTATTAGTCGAGAACGGGTGCGTCAGATAGAGCAAAAAGCTCTCAGTCTCCTCCGACGGCAAAAGGAACAAGTACGTAGTTATCTAGCTAGCTGAGGTCATTTTTCCACAATTTAGGGCATTTAAACTTAGGAATTCACCATAATTGCTGTATAAAATTCAGTTAGTGGGAAAATAAACCTAAGTAATATATTTCAAAGATTTGATATGAGTACATCAAAAACAGTGCAGCAATTGCAAGCACAATGGGTGACTTCTGAAAACTTTCGGCGTTATGGACAGGTGATTTTTGCTAGTCTTGATGGCAAAGCTTACGATGTCGAAGATGCCCAGTTAAACCTGGAAAACGGGATTCCACGATTTTATGTTATGCGGTTGGAGAAGAAAGGGCGAAAGTTTCACAAAATTACTCGCCATGTGCAATGCACTCAATGTCTGGGTTCTTTAGAAGGAAAGGATTGGTTCATTGCAGTTTGTCCTCCTAATAATGATGTGAATCAACCAGCATTAGAAGAGATTGCTGCTTTCCATATTCCAGGGAATTGTTTTATCAAGCTACATGGGGGTACTTGGCACGCTGGCCCCTATTTTGACCATGAAGCTGTGGATTTTTATAATTTGGAACTAGCTGATACAAATGTGGTGGATCATTTCACCCATGATTTTCTCAATAGTCATCAATTAGAGTTTGAAATGGTTTAGGTGAGTGAAGTTTAAACATAGGCATAGACAAACAATTTTCCTAAATTCAGTTTAACCATTTGATATCATGTCGGGTAAATTAGTTGTGATCAGCTGTTCCACATTTAAGAAAGCATATAGGGGTTCTCGTTTACGTGAGGTACACCCGTAGGGGCTGTTCTCTGCCCATGCGTGTCAACTTAAGCCAAAACTCTTTTAAAATCTCGTTCCCAATCAGAGACTATTGGTGACAACTTAAGAAAAAGGTAAGCTTGTCAACAGGTGCATCAAGGAAAAAAACGATGGGAAATCCAAGAGTCGGAAACCCAGATCACAAGCGGGATAGAA
>NZ_JAQYWQ010000100.1 GCF_029379315.1 Nostoc sp. S13 | reverse complement strand
GGCATTGGGCATTGGGCATTGGGCATTGGGCATTGGGCATTGGGCATTGGGCATTTTTCCCCCTGCTCCTTTATCTGTCTCATTTCCCTGGCTTTATTACTCTTGATCGCAACCAACGTTAAGAACCAACGACAAAATCAGCATTTATCGTTTGGTGTAGTTTCCAAGACTCAAAGCGATGTCTACGACAGTCTACGTCTACGCTAAACATGTGTCAAGAAGTAGTGATTAATGCGACTATTTTGGAGTTTATTGAGAATAGAATCCCTTTATTTACATGATGCGTTCGCCCTGCCCTTCATCCTCCTCACTTTACTGTTTAAGATTAGGGTATCGTTTAGGAGACAGTTGGGATGGTCAGTACACCAGTAACCAGCATCACGTTTGAGGAGTACTTAACTTATGATGATGGCAGTGATTTCCATTATGAACTGGTGGATGGCAAGCTAGAGCTAATGAATCCACCGACTATTCAACATTTCCTGATTTCCAAATTTCTTGAGCAAGGGCTAGATGCAGAAATCAAGCGTTGTAGTTATCCTTGGCTATGTTTTCGGGAAAGTGGGGTGAGAACGGGTAGAAATAAATCTAGGTTGACTGATCTGTCTGTAGTCACACTGGAGCAAACCAGAGAATTGTTGAATGCCTCAGCAGTATTTGAGTCACCCCCGTTACTAATTGTCGAGGTGGTCAGTCCAGAATCTGTAAAACGGGACTATCGCCATAAGCGATCTGAATATGCGGCCTTAGAGGTTCCTGAATATTGGATTGTAGACCCACTGCAAGGTAAAATCTCGGTGTTACTACTGGAAGATGGATTTTATGAAGAAACAGTTTTTACAGCTACTCAGAAAATTGACTCACGCACTTTTCCCGAATTAGCGATCATAGTTGATCAGGTGTTCACCGCCGGAAATCTGAGTTAGGAGTGGGTTTTGAGTATACTTTACAACTTTTCAAACAACCTCATCCTTGTAGCGGGATGAGGTTGTTAAATTTTATGCAAAGATTACCAGCGATTAATACTATGCAGGATTCACACTCAAATTTACCTGCACAATCACATCGTTGTAATCTTGATCACCACCATTTGGTAAATCCTCAAAACCAAAGGTATTATTCCCTAATAGGCGAATATGATCTACCTTATCTGAGTTAGCACCCAAGAATGCAAAGTAAACATTCTTATTGGCATTGCTAGTAAGAATTGCATCGGGTTTATCATCCACAATAATAAATGGCGCAAACAAAGAATTAGACCCAAAAGTGCCAGTGTAGTTTGCAGTACCTTGGTTATTCACCGTTAAGTCAATGCCTGCAACACGTCCACCCACGGCGGCTTGGGTGTAACCAGCCTGTCCTACGAGAATATCTGCTTTACCATCGCCGTTGGTATCAATGCCACCATTCTCATCAGCCACATGATAAAAGCCTACATAGTTGTTATAAGATGCTTCTCTGTTGACTGCAAAGTTAGCTGTTACCGATTGTGTTACACTGCGTAAATCAATCAGTTCGCCTTGATATTTGCCTTGCAGACCTGTACCTAAAGTTACTTGTTTTTCTATTGGCTGAATATTCACAACAAAATTCTGGAAGTTGATAGAAAACCCTTCATCTTCTATATTGTTATTTGTAGCTGAGGAAAAAAGGACATTTGAGAAGGAGGTTTTTCCAGACAGCACAGCCTGAGTAGTACTGTTGGATACCAGATAGAATCGGAGTTTGGTATCAGAATCAAATTCTAAGATGTTTGTCAGGTCGGCGAGATTAAAACCATTAGGCAGATTGGCAAGGGTGGAGAAAATCACCTTTGAGCGCTCTAGAGCTACTCGTGTATAGCCCTCTGCACCAGGGGCTATGCCCTTAATCCTACCTTGTTCATCGTCAACGAAAAATACACCCAGTTCATTTACCTCTTTGGAAGTACTGGTTTTAATCTTAATTGAGAGTTTTTCTTTATTACCTTTAGTCTTGACACTAAAGATATCACCTGTAATTTTTGTTAGTACGGTAGTCCGATCAGCGATCGCGAGTTTAAACACATCACTAACTTTATCTCCAGCAATATCCTTAGCGGTAACTTTGATGTTTAGACTACCTACGTCCCCATTTGTCGGAGTACCACTGAAGCTATTGGTCCCAGTATTGAAATTCAACCAAGTGGGTAGGAGTTGATCATTTTCCAGGGTTGCAGTGTAGGTGAGGATGTCTCCAACATCTGCATCAGTAAAGGTGTCAAGTGGGACGGTAAAGTTGAAGACACTATCTTCGGTGGTTTCTTGATTAAGTATTTCATTTGCCACCACTGGAACTTGGTTGACCAAGTAACGCGCTATGGCAAAGTCATAATTTGTCCCGTTATCGCTATCTCCCGCCACGAGAATCTTGCCGTCAGGTTGCACGGTAATACTGTAGCCAGAGTCATTATTGCTGGCAAAGTCAGTTGTTAACTTGCCAGTAGTGTTGAAGCTGCTGTCGGGAGTGCCATTGCTGTTGTAACGCACTATGGCAAAGTCATTATCTGTCCCGTTCTCGGTAGTTCCCGCCACGAGAATCTTGCCGTCAGCTTGCACAGTGATACTATAGCCATAGTCATTCTGACTGGCAAAGTCGGTTGTTACCTTGCCAGTAGTGTTGAAGCTGGTGTCCAGAGTGCCATTGCTGTTGTAACGAACTATGGCAAAGTCATTATTTATCCCGTTATAGCTACCTCCTGCCACGAGAATCTTGCCGTCAGGTTGCACGATGATACTGGAGCCATAGTCATCGCCGTTAGCAAAGTCGGTTGTTACCTTACCAGTAATGTTGAAGTTGGTATCGAGAGTGCCATTGTTGTTGTAACGAACTATGGCAAAGTCATTATTTATGCCGTTATAGCTACCTCCCGCCACGAGAATCTTGCCGTCAGGTTGCACGGTGATACTGTAGCCATAGTCATCGCCGTTAGCAAAGTCGGTTGTTACCTTACCAGTAATGTTGAAGTTGGTATCGAGAGTGCCATTGTTGTTGTAACGAACTATGGCAAAGTCATTATTTATGCCGTTATAGCTACCTCCCGCCACGAGAATCTTGCCGTCAGGTTGCACGGTGATACTGTAGCCATAGTCATCGCCGTTAGCAAAGTCGGTTGTTACCTTACCAGTAATGTTGAAGTTGGTATCGAGAGTGCCATTGTTGTTGTAACGAACTATGGCAAAGTCATTATTTATGCCGTTATAGCTACCTCCCGCCACGAGAATCTTGCCGTCAGGTTGCACGGTGATACTGTTGCCATTGTCATTATTGCTGGCAAAGTCGGTTGTTACCTTGCCAGTAGTGTTGAAGCTGGTGTCCAGAGTGCCATTGCTCTTGTAACGCACTATGGCAAAGTCACTATTTGTCCCGTTATAGCTAGTTCCCGCCACGAGAATCTTACCGTCAGGTTGCACGGTGATACTGTTGCCATTGTCATTGCTGTTGTCAAAGTCGGTTGTTACCTTGCCAGTAGTGTTGAAGCTGGTATCAAGCACTACTAAACCTAGTATTGAAGCGTAAGCTGCCATTACTTCTGGCCCAAAAGCCAGAGCCGGAACAATTGCCCCCGTAGAAACCTCCAGTTTCCAGTTACCACCTAATGCAGTACTGCCCGTTAAATCATCAGATGCCGTTACTATAGCGCCTGTCAATTCACTCAGACGCTGTACAAATGCTTTACCTTGCTCTGTTTGCCCCACTTCGCAACCATACAACAGCAGTTGTGTATCTGCACTCAAAACATTTGCCCAGTCCATGAGTTGCCAAGCATAACGATTGAGGGTTTCGTAGCTGAGTTGACTGTTCCCCAAGTAGACTTGCCCTGGTGCGCCATGAGAAACAATGTGTAGGCTGTTGATTACCCCATAAGTTGCCAGCACTTGGCTAATTTGTTCAATGCCATTCTGGTCAGCATCTAAGACGATAACAGTCGTGTTGGGTAAGACACCTGCTACTAGACTTTGGTAGTTCTCTACCTGTGGGTCGATGAAAACTAGGCGAGTAGCAGGTATTTGCTCATGCAAGTCTTGAGCTAGCTCTTTTGCGATCGCGATGGTGTCTGACATAATTACTCTTATTAATTAATAGTTTTTTCTTTGCAGCCTTTGGGTGCTATATCCTGAAAATCACCTAAAAGTAGGATTTTTTTGAGGCATAGCAGAGGAGTTAAGTATTAAACTTATACAAAAAGTTTATAGTTAACTTCAGTAAATTTACTGCTTTAACATATGTTCAGCGAAATTTATCCAAAAGACTTGTCTGCTCTACCTCCTGCCATTTTGTGAACTCGTCGAACTCACGATAAAAAGCTTATTTTTTCGTTGTACCTCCCTCTTTTATGAAGCTACGGTTTACACACGAGTCTCTGTTGAGGCAATTTACGGTTATATCGAATAGCCAAAGAAACTTCACCCTGGTTCTGCGTAGCAAAACCAGGGTGAAGTTTTTGTTTTGGGAAATTCGATGACTTATGTGTACACACTAGCCCTTGTAGGGGAGAAATTGGGGATTAGGTTTGAGAGAAAGTCGCACACGGCGTGAGTTAGTAATTGTTCTCCCCCAGCTTCTCTGCTCCCCTTTTATGCTGCTTGTGGCTTAACCAGATTTTCTATGCCCTGAACCACAGTTGCCGATTCAATTTTGTCACCCGCCTTCAGTTTATCCAAAACTTCTCTGCCTTCGGTTAGATAGCCAAAAACGGCGTAGCGGCCATCTAATAGGTTGCGTCCGGCGGGGGTGAGTTCTGGTTCAAACAGAAAGAAGAAAAATTGTGATGAACCACCATTGACTTCACTTTCGGGACGAGCCATCACCACTGCACCAAAGGCAGAGAAAGGCAGAACTGGCATATCAACGTAACGACCAGCTTCTTCGAGAGTAATGCCATAGGTAGGTACTTTATCGCCCTGAACTAAGACTTCTAAGGGAATGGCGCGATATTTGCCCGTTGTTGGGTCAATGAAACCCACGTCTTTTCCAGCAGGATCTCCAGTTTGCAGAAAGTAAGATTCTTCAGAACGGGTAAATTCTAAGCCATTATAAAAACCCCTTTGTACTAAATCTACAAAATTACCAGCAGTTACAGGGGCGCTGTAACCGTCTACTACGAGGGTCAAATCGCCTTTGTTAGTTTTGAATTCTACAGTGGCACGACCTTTAAGTTGCGGCAGGTTACTATACTCAGGAGGCACTTCAAAGGGGAATTGTTTCACCATTGACTCTTCTAGCTGAGTGACAAGATTCAGCAGTTTAGCTCTATCTTGCAGAATTTGTTCTTTATCTTTGCTGTCCGCCAATTCTTGCAATTTACCCACCCCAGATTTCAACTCGGTAATCCAAGCTTCGGCTTGGGGTTGGCGTTCTTCGGGAACGCTTGTTAAGATTTGGGAGGGTTTATCAAGAATGCGGGATGCTTTGCTGATGTCTTTGGAAATAGCACCCCACCGCCGATTCGCCCGCAGTTGGGCAGATATGTCCTCTAAACTGGCTTGTAGTTGCCGCACGGGTTTGTTATCTATCGGGAGTGCATACCGTAACAAAGCCTTGCCATCGGTAATTGCATTGCCTGCTGGCAGCGCGGCGCTACTGGAGGGAGTCCACCCAGCTGTAGTTATGCCTAAAAATATTGTTACCAGCAGTATTGCCATTAGGCTGTTCTTCAGCCAGGATTTTAATAAGTTAAGCATGGGATAACTCAAATGCAGTATTAAATTGTTGACTGGACGTAACCCATCAATAATCTTCCCATGTTAGGTGCTGAGTGGAGCAGAGGCGCACAGGGGTGGAGGACAAATGATTAATGACAAATGACAACTAACTAATGACAAATGCCCAATGACGACCCTAGAAGGGTACAATAAATGCCGATTGTCTTCCAAAATTTGAAAGTTTCATGATCTCCAGTAACGACTTTCGACCCGGTGTTTCAATTGTATTAGATGGGTCTGTATGGCGAGTGATCGAATTCCTCCACGTTAAGCCAGGCAAAGGTTCCGCCTTTGTCAGAACCAAACTGAGAAATGTCCAAAGTGGGAGCGTGATTGAAAAAACGTTCCGAGCAGGGGAAACGCTGCCGCAAGCTACCCTAGAAAAAAGCACGATGCAGCATACCTATAAAGAGGGCGATGAGTTCGTCTTTATGGATATGGAAACATACGAAGAAGGCAGATTGACCCGTGCACAAATTGGCGATCGCGTCAAATATCTCAAGGAAGGTATGGAAGCCGAAGTGATCCGGTGGGGCGAACAGGTGCTGGGAGTAGAATTGCCTAAGTCTGTGGTTCTGGAAGTTGTACAAACAGATCCAGGTGTAAAAGGTGACACTGCCACAGGTGGCTCAAAACCAGCAACTGTGGAAACTGGTGCAATTGTAATGGTTCCTTTGTTTATCACCCAAGGAGAACGCATCCGAATTGATACTCAGGAAGATAAATATATCAGCAGGGAATAACTTTCATCTCTACGGAGATGCTTGCTCCCGATTTAAATCCCTACATAGGGATTAAATCCCTGCCACATTTAAGATGCTAATTTACGGATAGGTCGAGGTAATAAAAACTGTGCCATTGGACTTTAATGAAATCCGCCAACTACTGGCAACTATCGCCCAAACAGATATTGCAGAAGTTACGCTCAAAAGCAATGACTTTGAACTAACAGTCCGTAAGGCTGTAAGCATCAGCAATCAAGTGTTGTCGGTAGGTCAAACGACCTTGGGCGGTGTGGTAGGTTCAGGCTTGACATCGGGTTCATCTTTGGGAAACCAGGCGACCCCAAGTCAAGTAACGGAGGTGGCCACAGGTCGCGTGTTTGATAATGCTGGAACTGGTACACAATTACAGTTGTCAGTAAATCCTGCCTCAACCATTGACCAGAGATTAGTAGAAGTGCCTTCGCCAATGGTAGGAACGTTTTATCGCGCTCCTGCGCCGGGGGAAGTGGCATTTGTGGAAGTCGGCGATCGCGTCCGCAAGGGTCAAACAGTCTGTATCATTGAGGCGATGAAGCTGATGAATGAAATTGAAGCCGAAGTCTCTGGACAGGTGATGGAAATTCTCCTCCAAAATGGTGACGCTGTAGAATATGGTCAACCTTTGATGCGAATTAACCCTGATTAAGTATTAATGTATATATGAAATGAGTCATCGTTAAAACTTTCAGTCCTTGCGGGTTAATCCTGATGAAACAAACGTTGCCTTTACCACCAGAAGTGGTGCAACAAGTAGCTGAATACTTCAGCCTATTAAGTGAGCCAATGCGCCTGCGTCTGCTACACTTACTACGGGATGAAGAAAAATGCGTGCAAGAGTTGGTAGAGGCAACACAAACTTCTCAGGCAAATGTGTCAAAACACCTGAAGGTAATGTGGCAAGCAGGTATCCTTAGCCGCCGCAGTGAAGGAACTTGCGCCTATTACCGGGTGCAAGACGAAATGATTTTTGATTTGTGTAATCGGGTTTGCGATCGCCTTGCCACAAGGTTAGAACAGCAAGCCCGTAACTTTCGTGTGTTAAATAGTAATCGCTAATTCTAAGAGAGTTATGAGTTATGAGTTAAAACTCTTCACTCCTGTACAGACGCGATTAATCGCGTCTCTCCTCCTAACTTTTTTAAAGCGGATAATCTTTCTGAAAGCTTTCACGAGTTAGCGGTTGTTGTAACTCTACACCTTCACCGCCTAAAACATCCAACGGTTTGCCGTTCACGTCAATGTATACTTTGGCTTTTGGATTTAAAGTTGTCGCAGTATAAACAACTTGTCCCACGCGACCCATCATTGAGGTGGTACCACCACCACTGGTAAAATCTTCAGATAAATTAACGTGAACCTCATCATTTTTCGCCTTCAATCCCAACAGTTTGGTTGCTTTGGGGATGGTCGTAGTCGAATCTGTCCCTCCTGTCGGCCCTGCTAATAAACTTTGGAAAGCTGCTTCTAAAGCCTGGTTGGGCTGTACAGAAGCTACTTTAACAGCCTGGGGAACCAAAGCAACATTTTTCTCCTTTGGTCTTAGCCAGTAAACATTAGCGGTTTGCTCATTACCTGGCTGCTTAGTTGATGGCTGTGCTGGCTGAACGATTCGCGCAGAGGGATTTGACGGTGTGGGAGTATTGCTGGATTGTGAAGTAAACCAAGCTACGCCGCCACCCACCGCTACAACCGCTGCTGATACGGCTGCAATTACGCCTGAAGAAATCCGATTAGATCCTTGTTGGTCTTTCATGTTCAAAACCTTCCTAACTGAGGGCTGATATGGTAGTTATGTGAGGAGCAGCCTGGTTAAAGACGATACTTACAAGTGGAGAGTTTCCTACAACCTGAAAATGCAATTATTTTTAATTCTGCAAGTCCCTAAATCAATTTTAGAATTTTTACTTCTAATCCGTCACCTACCAAATTATGTAAATCTCATTCTTTTTGGAGATGATTGAAGATTAAATTTACAAGGCAAAGGAACGCTAAGGAAAACGCAGAGGAACGCTGAGGAAGTATTTCTCACAAAAGTCCCTGCGCGAACCTCTGCATCCCTACATTGCGGGAAGGCGAAGCGCCTATGCGTTTATTTTTTACCCTCTATTGCTTCGGTAATCCACTTATAAAGTGTTGTTATAACTTCATCAATGAGAATTTCTTGCGATTTACGGGTGGCTCTTTCTACAACTTCGACTTTGCCATTAGCGATCGCACGTCCGGTTACAATTCTATAAGGTATGCCAATCAAGTCAGCATCTTTAAATTTCACTCCCGCACGTTCATCGCGGTCATCGAGTAGGGTTTCAATTCCCGCTTGATTGAGTTCTGTGTAAAGTTTTTGGGCGATTTCGACTTGGTTTACATCCTTAATGTTAGGAATTGTGACGATCGCGTGATAAGGTGCGATCGCAACTGGCCAAATAATCCCATCTTTATCGTAAGATTGCTCTACGGCAGCTTGCGCCAATCGTGAGATGCCTACACCAAAACAACCCATAACTAGCGGCTTTTCTTCACCCTGTTCATTGGTATAAGTTGCTCCCATCGCTTGGGAATATTTAGTGCCTAATTGGAAGATGTGACCCGCTTCAATTCCACGGGTGCTTGCAAGAGTTTCTTCGGGATTGTGGATGGCGCGATCGCCTGATCTTGCCATCCGTATATCTACTATACTATTTGGTAGCTTAAATTGCTCTCCCCAATTAGCACCAACGACGTGATAGCCAGCTTCATTTGCGCCTGTAATAAAGTTTTTTAAATCAACGGCTGTTTGATCCACCAAGCGCAAAAACTTGGGATGGATCTTTTTATCGCCGGTAATATACTCATCTGCGATGTCTGGCGCAATGTAGCCTAAAGGTAGAGATTTCGCTGTCCATGCAAGCTTTGCTTCTAGATTTGGTACATTCAAACTAATAATAGTTTTAGCACCATACTCAGAAGCTAGTTTAGTCAATTCATTTTGCAACTTGACTTCATTAACTTCCTGATCGCCTCGGATGCTCACCAGAACCAACACCGTTATACCATTATCATAAACTGTCTGATAAAGAACGTTTTTCACCAATTGAGTGGGAGAACAGTTGAGGAGTTGACAAACCTTTTCGATAGTTTCTGTTCCAGGTGTATCGCGTTTCTCATAGGTTGTAAACCGTGAGGCTTGAATATCAATTGGTAAAGAAACAGCCTTTTCTACGTTAGCCGCGTATTTGCCATCCTCAGTGTAGAGAACTTCATCTTCGCCAGCTTCCGCCAAAATCATAAATTCTGTGGAACCTGAACCACCAATTGCACCAGAATCAGCTTCTACCGCCCGAAAGGCTAAACCAGAGCGCCGCAGGATATTGCTATAGGCTTTATACATATCCTGGTAAGTTTCTTTGAGGCTGGCTTCATCGGCATGGAAGGAGTAGCCGTCCTTCATGATAAACTCTCTTCCGCGCATCAAACCAAAGCGGGGGCGGATTTCATCGCGGAATTTGGTTTGAATTTGGTAGAGGTGCAATGGTAGTTGGCGATAAGAGCGAATCATATCACGAGCGATCGCTGTAATAACTTCTTCATGAGTTGGGCCTAATCCTAATTGTTGCTCACGGCGGTCAATTAGGGAAAACATGATCCCTTCAGCTTTCGTGTAAGTGTCCCAGCGTCCCGATTCCTTCCATAAATCAGCCGGTTGTAATTGTGGTAAAAGACATTCTTGTGCGCCTGTAGCGTTCATTTCTTCCCGCACAATCTGGGAAACTTTTTGCAATACCCGCCACATCAAAGGCAAATAAGCATAAATACCGCTACCGATGCGACGAATGTAGCCTGCACGGAGTAATAATTTATGGCTAGGAATCTCAGCATCAGCTGGATCATCCCGGAGTGTAACGAATAACATTTGTGAAAGTCGCATCGTTTGTTCCCTTTCCAGAATCTCTAATTTGTTTATAAACCACCTGGCGATTAGAAATCGCGGCTACACAAACTCTCGTCCGCCTGAGCGAACTAAGAAGGTATCCTACTTTTTGAACCTGCGCGGATCGCGATCGGCATCTTACATCTGTTAAGATATGGCATGATATAATCTTTGCAACTATTTAATCTAGGTCTAGGTTATGAGTCCTTTGACATTAAAACTAGACACCGTTTACCTGAGTGACGAACAATTTTATCACTTATGTCAAAATAACCGCGAATTGAAATTTGAACGCACTGCCAAGGGAGAATTAATCATCATGTCCCCCGTTGGAGGTGAAAGCGGGAATCGAGAAGCAGATTTAATTATTGATCTAGGCATCTGGAATCGGCAAACTGGCCTCGGTTACACTTTCAGTTCTTCTACTATATTCAAATTACCCAATGGTGCTGACCGTTCTCCAGATGCCGCTTGGATTCAACGAGAACGTTGGCAAGCGCTTACACCTCAACAAAGACGCAAATTTCCCCCCATTGCACCAGATTTTGTCATTGAATTAAGGTCAGCAACACATGATTTGGAAATGTTGCGTTCCAAAATACAGGAATATATGGATGCAGGCGTCCAATTAGGATGGTTGATAAATCCCCAACAGCAGCAAGTGGAAATTTATCGCCAAAAACAAGATGTGGAAGTGCGAAATCTGCCTACACAATTATCGGGTGAAGATGTATTGCCAGGATTTAGCTTGAGTCTATCCTGTTATTAAGTATTAAGATTTGCAAGTGGGCGGCTAAACTTCCACTATCTGGCAACACTTTCCATCGCAACAGAAAATACTCTTAGGACTTACGCACAAGAGATCCCCCAACCCCCTTAAAAAGGGCAGGGCTGTTTCGTTCCCTAAAAAGCTTTAAAAATCAAGGGTTATAGCAATTAAAAATTAGTTATTTTGTTACCAGCGTGCCGATAAAATGAACTATCTTACTGATATTTAAGTGCTTAAATGTTCATCTCAGGGTCACTTTTACTTACAATTTTCTCGCTAACCATCTTGACAAATCCTGTTTGAAATGGAATGAAACAGCCCTGCTTAAAAAGGGGGCTTTTAAAGTTCCCCCCTTTTTAAGGGGAGCCAGCGCTGTGGGCGGGTTTCCCGACTTGAGGCGAGTGGCGTGGGTTAGGAGGGATCTAGGTTTCAGGTTTTGAGTGCGTAAGTCATGACTCTATAACTCTGCGTAGGTGCGCTTCATTAAAATAATTCGTAATGACGCTCTCTACGAGACGCTCCGCGTAGCTTGGTTTTGGGCAGGAGTACGCGGACTCGCTCTCCGTGGCGAAGACAGTAATTTGTTACATCAGGGTATTTTACAGCCGTTGAGATATCTTAAAAGAAATAACCACCAAGAGATTAGAAATCGCGGCATCTTTAGGAGAAACTACTTTGGCAGATGTAATTTATCAAGCACAGGCACCCTTAGAATTTATTCCTCCGGCGTTTAACCCCTTATTTCTACGAGTTGTCCATCTTTTACTACCAACTTACATTAACTGGCAAACAGCTATTACCCAAATTGAAGCAGACAACGTAGAAGTTCTGGTGGATCTCTATCGCCAGTTTCAGGACGGTAAGATCCGTTTTATGCTGGCATTTCGTCATCCTAAAACAGACGATCCATTTTGTTTGAGCTACTTGTTTTCTCAACTCGTGCCAAAGGTAGCACGATCGCAAGGTACAACGCTAGAATTTCCGATTCACGCTCATTTTATCTACGATCGCGGCATTCCTCTATGGGCAGGTTCTTATGTCGGTTGGATTGCTTCTCATTTAGGTGCTACTCCGATTCAACGGGGTAAAGCTGACTGGACGGGGTTACGTTCAGCGCGTGACTTGTTTGCCAATGGGAAATTCCCGATGGCTGCTGCACCTGAAGGTGCTACCAATGGTTTATCAGAAAATATTAGCCCCCTAGAACCTGGTATCGCCCAATTAAGCTTTTGGTGTGCTGAAGATTTACACAAAGCTGGACGCGACCAACAGGTTCTAATTGTACCAGTTGGGATTAAATATAGTTACGTTGATGCTCCTTGGGATGCGATCGCTAATCTTTTAAGTGAATTGGAAGCGGCTAGTGGTTTACCTGTGAATCCACCAGAACATGCTTCTGTGGAGTCGCTTTATCCCAGGTTGTTGACTTTGGCAGAACATTTACTTTCGCTGATGGAAGAATTTTACACCCGGTTTCATCATCAAAAGCTGGCAGATGCCAAAACATTAGTAGGAGAAATCGAAGATAGAAATGAAGTGTTAGCAGTTCGTTTACAAGCTTTATTAAATGCAGCGCTACAAATATCAGATCAATATTTTGACTTGCAGCCAAAAGGTAATTTGACTGACCGATGTCGGCGAGTAGAACAAGCCGGTTGGAATTATATATTTAGAGAAGAATTTAAGGATGTAAAAGGAGTGTCTGCTGTCGAAAAAGCTTTAGGCGATCGCGTTGCTGAAGAAGCAAATGCACGGATGTGGCACATGCGTTTAGTAGAAAGTTATGTGGCAGTTTCTGGTAATTATATTCGTGAAAATCCAACAGCAGAAAGGTTTGCTGAGACGATTTTAATTATATGGCAGATGATCGCTAAAATCAAAGGCGATAAAGGTGTACGGCGTCCGCAATTGGGTAAGCAAAAAGTCAAAATTACTGTGGGTGAACCGATATCTGTTTCTGAGCGCTACCTGGCGTATCAAGGGAATCGTTTGGCTGCTAGGCAGGCTGTTGCTGAGGTGACGAATGATTTGCAACACGCGTTGGAAGGTTTGATTTGATTACGAGGGTTGCATGTTTAGCTAGGAACCAGAATAAAGATGTCAGTCGTCAGCAGGCTTATTGATTTCGACCCCTGACTCCCTTAACTAGCAAGAGTGCAATGTAAATGCCCAAGTGTTCATCCGAATCGGATATTATTTTCTGCATAAGATTAATACAGACAAAAAACTTTTAGCGATCGCGGGTTTAGATGCCCTATACGGAGATGCTGGCGGGATATGCTTTATTAAGCTTACACAAACCCAAAAGTGTTTCAAACATCCTCTAATTAAATGGTGCAGAAAATCGTAGGCTACTAGGTCTACTTGACTTTGCTCGTATTTCACCTTTAATAAAATTGGGTTAGATAAAGCAATTTTGACTAAAGATGTCATTTTTTATTTAAGTTGTATAAAATTACCGTTAAGTTATCCAAACTATATTTTCAGAGGAATCACGCTTTTATCTTTTTGTAATTCCAATTACAAATAGAGAAGTCCAGAAAATTGTGATTCTCTAAATCAAGTTATAAAGAATGAAAACTCAGAGCTTATTCAATTTACTCAAGATTGGCATTACCACTTTTGGAATTTTATTTGTAGCTGGTCAAGGAGCATATGCCTCCGACTTAAAGGGAACAGCATTTAGCATATCTTTGGAATGTCTAAACGACACTACCGGTCTTTTGGTGGGTCAAAACTCCACTGATGCTAACGGCTGGCAGTATGCATTTGATTCAAACAAAGATGGCATGAACGGTAACTACTGGGTTGGTGCCGCCCCAGGGACAGTAAATCCCTACGATATCTCTGGTATGGCTATCAAAGAAACTGCTACCAGCATCATTGTGGCAATCAATGGCAATATGAAGTTAACAGGAGAGGCTGAAGTGGGTGCTACAGGCGGTCAGATTGGATATGGTGATTTGTTCTTCAACATGGCGGGTAAGACCTTTGATAATGCTATGAGCAGTGGGGATTTGTTTGGTATTCATTTCGCTTCAGCGAATGCTTCAGGGGTACAACAACTAGGTGTGTATAGTAATGTTCAGGCAAAGACAGTTACTGATCTTAAAGAGGGCTACACTATTAATACATATGGTGGTTTGGCAGGTGGAGCGAATTCTTACGAAAGTCAGGTACAACAAGGTGGTGGTGTTGCCACTTATGGTGATTTGACCAGTAGTTATTTTACCAATAATGGCCAGGACAATACATTTAATCTTAATGTCATTAAATCTGGAAGTTATCTTGATGGAATCTCGTTTCTAGCACAGGGTAATGTAACGCAGCAGTTGCTAACTACTGGCTATGATGCCAACAAATTCAACGGCACACAAACCATTGCATTTGAATTCAAGAAATCTACTATTGTCCAATCTACTCCTGAGCCTGCTAGTCTCGCTGGTTTAGGAATCGTCGGTCTAGCTTTAGCTGGTAGCAAGCTCCGCAAAAAATCATCATAGGGCTTGATTTGTCTTTAGTGATTATGGACACGATAAAAAACTACATTTTTCTCCAAAAAAAATGATAGTTGGAGTCAGGGAATTTTGGATAAAGCTTAAGCGAAAAGTATCCTAAGCTGTATAGATTTCCCTACTACACATTAAATAACTAAATTTCAATGCCCTTACTTTCTAGCAAGGGCATTTTTTATCTCAGATAGTTATCAAATACAAAAACTACTCAGACAATTATCCAAACAATCTTGGTAATGTAAAACATAAGCAGACAAGCCGCTAGCTATTCTGCAAGCTCTAGATACAGCTGTGTCATACTGATGACTTTAATCAATTGATGACAGAATTTTGGAAAAGGCTAGCAAGTACAAGTTAGCTGATTTTGAGTTTGCAATCCAGTTAGGATGTGCAAATATTATGAAAATTGACTGTATCATAACGAGGAAAATTGCTTACTTTAAATTGTTTTTTCATCAAGACTTTAAATACATTACTGAAGATATATTTTCTTTAGTATCAGTAAAACAGTTTTTAAAATTTTTTTTTCAGATAATCAAGTTCAGTCTCAGGTTCGTTATTTTCAGGAAGAAGAGAAGCGTTTAAAAGTTGTTCATCGTATTACAAATAATGCCTCGAACATAGTAGCTAATTCTACTAGAGCCTTATCTGTAGAACAACCTAAACTGATTTCTTCAGGTGATAGCGTATATATTGATAGCCAGATGATGGTTTGTCAACGAAATATGGAAACTATCTTACGCTACGTCATCTATGCGATGTTAGCTCGTGACACCAGCGTTTTAGAGAAGCTTATATTTAACAGTTTGTGTGAAAGTTTCCAATCTATGGGCATACCCTATAAATCTGTAATTTTTGCTATTCATTATATGATGGATGATGTTATCAAAATTGTTAAAGAATCAACTGGCAATACTCCTATTAATTACATTAATTTAATTAATGAATTAACCAGCTATTTTGATCAAGTGGTAGCCTTATTTGTTGTCTAGATATTTTCAGTATCCATATTAGTTCACCAAGGTGGCTATTGGCCTATAGCATAATACAATATTTTTATGGCATATAGATATTTAGCGATCGCTCTTACATTGCGCGATCGCCTACTAACTTATATAATTCTCGATCTAGGCGTGTTTCACAAACAGAGTGCGGTGTACCTTTTGCTGCCATCTGGATTATTTCACCCTTAATTAGCTCTACTCGGTCATTCTCCTCAAAGAAGCCGAGTTCAGCTAGACGGTGATATTCACCTATAGTAAAGCGTTTAGGAGTGGCGAGACTCATAATAACTACGAGAATCCAAAGTTAATTTTATCTTAAGATAGCTAGAACTGATTAAAGTTATGCGATTGAGGATGCTGAGGTGTCTAGGTCTTCTTTTTTATCAGCTTCTGTAGCTTCTTCTGTACTTATACCCTTCCAAGGAAAGTCAAAATAGCTATTTTGAATCTTTTTCAGTTCATGAATGGATTCTAAAAAAAAGCTTTTGATAGCAAACAAATGGTCTTCTGTAGATAAAAAATATTGTAGACTTTTACGATAAAATATACTTGACCATTCTTGAGACTTGTATAAATTAGAATGACCCCATATAATAGGTTGTTCATTAATAACTTTTCGCATGGATTCAATAATTTGCTGTCTGTTTACAAAACCAGGTGATACTTCCAACAATATACCTAGAGATGGATAGTCAGTGAAAATATCTGGATTTAAATTAAAATATCCAAGACCGCACCAAATATTCCAGCTAGAAAAGTGTGTGTAAATAATATATCTACTTTTTGCTCTAAATTGAGTCAAACTCGTTGTTTGCTTCCTGGTGACATTTCCAAAACTTTCAGCAAATTTATCTCTAATTTCCTCAGTCAGAGTTGCTTCCATGAGATTGAGAGTTTTGTTAAAATTAACCATTGTTAATAAGTCGAGAGATGAAAATTGATTATTCTGAGACATTCTGTTATTTCCCATAAAAATTAATATTTCTTTTGCTAATATATCAGTTGTGCGTTCTTTTAAGAAGGAATGAAACTGATACCACCTCAGTTGGTAGAAGTTTACTTTGATAGATGAATCTGGATCTGAAATTTTAGATTCTTTTTTTTGGTCATAATCACGGGTGATATAAATTAAAATCCGATGTCTGACATTTGGTAAATTACTCAAAATATCAGCATATTTTTTTAAAGCATTATTTCCATCCTTCGCACCAATTTTTGATTCAATAAATATTACATCTGTATTTAAACCAGTTGACAGTTCAATCACAATATCAAGTCTGCTATCCTCTGTATAGCTTTCAAGTCCTTTGTGTTCTTGTTGAGTTGAAATATTGATGCTGGAATAATTATCATCACTTATGATTGAGTGGTGTTTTAGCCAATCAAGTAAAATATCATTATTCAGGGATAAAAAATAAGCAACTATCTCAGTAAAAAAATCTTCACGCGGTTTGATTGCTGAATGCAGATTGAGTAAATTAGTAAACAAAGACATTTATTTTTAAGTATTTAAGGTAATTCCAAAAAATTTATACACAATAACTAGGAGATGCGTCTCGCTTTTGCAAATATACCGGGCGATTAGAAATAGCGGCTACACAAACAAAGTCCACCTCCGTGGACTAAGAAAAAATCAACAGTTTTTAACCTGCGGAGGCAGGTTTTGTCTGTGTAGCCGTGACTTCTAGTCGCCTGGCTAGTAATAAATTAGACTTTTCAAACTAACGTTGCAGCAGTTATAACTTAGCCGATCGCAGTTTGACAAGATTGTTATATAAAGAATATTTACAACAAATAGGGGTAAAATTTTACCCCTACAAAGTCGTGTATTATTTTAAGAATAGCTAGAAAAGGTTATTACTCTGTTAAGTGACTTTCTAGCAAAGATGCGATCGCTTCAGGATGAATATTCTTGTATTTGTTTTTACCAAGCTGTAGAACACAGTTGGGAGCGCTACCACAGCATTTTTGGCAACTAGTATGTTCAATGGTAACTTTGTCTAATAAACCGCGATCACCCAAAGTTTTTTCTAATTCTGATAATAACCCTTTACCACCACGTTTAAGACAACCACCCTTTTGACATACCATAATCCTCGCTTTGGGTTGAGGTGGTAAATCTTGATTTGGAGAGGCATCAATTGGTGTCACCCGATAGGCTTTGATTTTAATTTTACTTGTGTGCGAGTCCACCTTACTATGACCACAAACGCGAATTTGCTGACCAGGAACTAAGGATAAACTTAGAGAACGGCGTAACTCTTTAGGCAGTTTAATTTCCACATTTCCAGATGGAACTGCCAATTGTATATATTTATATTTTCCTGGCTCACCACCAACAAAACCTAGTAACTGTCCCTCAAGGTTCAATTCTGATAACGTCAAATACTTGTTACCCATGATTGATAAAAAGTTATGGTGCATTGGGCATTGGGCATTGGGCATTGGGCATGGGGCATGGGGCATTGGGCATTGGGCATTAGTTATTTCTCCTTACTCCCTACTCCCCACTCCCCATTGTTGTTACGAAAGACGTTTAGCTTCTACAGTTTGGGGTAAATTTGCTGCGTCTGGTAAATCACTAAATTCCAATTCCCAACCATTTGCTAGGGTGAGAATCTTCCCATCATTTCCATCAGTTTGTTTGACGACTTCTTCTTCAAGGTCTTTTTTAGCAACGTAGACTACTAAAGTACCGGCGTCATTCATGCGTAGCATTACTTTCATGAGATTCCTCAACAGATTCTAGTTCTTTTTTCATACAGCCGACGACGAACCCTGTTTCTAAGAAATGCACAGCATAAATATAGGAAGTCTGCAAATATGTGCCTATACTCGCTATGTAGCCGATATCTCCCTTGTTTACTAAAACTTGGCCGACTTCCTTACCAGGAAAAGTACCATCGTTTTTGAGCAGTTTACGAACTCTTACTTTTTCACCGATTTCAAAAGCAGGTGGCAAGTTTAGTTCTAATTCATCACGTTGCATGAGAATACCTCTGTTCTCTGACCAAATTCAATAGTTCTTCTGTCGTCAAACTGCGTTTTTTCTGTACTGATTGATGGCGCACTGCGTCTAAAACAGATTGGGTTTCTTGGGAGTTCAAGAAAATACCATGCTGCTGTAGCAAGTTTGAAACCAAATGCCGTCCAGAATGTTTGCCTAATACTAAACGCCGTTCCCAACCCACCTCTTCAGGAGCAAATGGTTCGTAGGTAATGGGGTTTTGCAATACTCCGTGAGCATGGATGCCAGATTCGTGAGCAAAGGTATTTTCGCCAACGATCGCCTTCCAGGGTGGTACACTAGCACCTGATGCGGCTGCAACTAGTTGAGACAGTTCCAGCAGACTTGGAGTGTTAATGCCTAAATCAACGCCGTAGATGCGTTTGATAGCCATGACAACTTCTTCTAATGCTGCATTTCCCGCCCTTTCACCCAATCCGTTAACTGTGGTATTCACTGATAAAGCTCCGGCTTTGATACCCGCAAGGGCGTTGGCAGTTGCCAGACCAAAATCATTGTGGGTGTGGATTTCTAGGGGAATCATCAAAGCTGAAACTAGCCGCTTGACCTTTGTGTAGGTGGTGAAGGGGTCGAGAACTCCTACGGTGTCGCAGAAGCGGAACCGCGATGCACCCCATTCTTGGGCATAAAGTGCTACATCTAAGAGGAAATTTTCATCAGCTCTGGAAGAATCTTCTCCGCCGACTGCTACCCAAAGACCTTGATCGAGAGCGAAGCTGATACAGTCTTTAAGTTTTTGTAAACTTACTCGCCATTGACCGTGAAATTTGGCGGCGATTTGAATACCGGAGACGGGAATGGCAATATGCACTCGGTTCAGACCACAGGCGATAGAAGCCTTAATATCTGAGATGACAGCGCGGTTCCAGCCCAGGAGTTTTGCTTGCAAACCCAAGTCAGAAATTGCTGTGATCGCTCGTGTTTCTTCATCACCCATTGCCGGTATACCAATTTCTAATTCAGGTATACCAATGGCATCGAGAAATTTAGCGATCGCTACTTTTTCTTCTAGGTTAAAGGCAACACCTGCTGCTTGTTCGCCATCACGTAATGTAGTGTCATTAATGATGATTTGATTCATTGCAAATATCCCTCTCTTGGAAGTATTCTTAATATCCTTTCTGTCTACAATCCCTAGTGATGGTAAATGCTAAAAATATCACAATTCATAATGTAGGATACATGATCCTTAATTATTGACCAATTAGTAGCATCACATCTGTATGGCAAGGAACTAAAACAATGTATAATTTCCTAATCTTTTTTACCGATGTCACTTGAAGTTTGCTCGAGTAGCAATGAACTAATATAGCTATTAGCAAATCCTGAACAAAGTAAGATACAGAATCCAGCAATTAAGGATGTAATCATCTTAGTAACCTCAGATTTTCTAGAGCATTTGTGTGTAATTTAGACAGGTAATGGTACTCAAAGCTAAAGGGTAAAAATTAGCTAACTTTGTTCTGCTAGCCAATCAAAAATTTTTCCTAACTGCTCCAAGTCAACTAAACCATACTGCCAGAGGAGCATCGGTAGTGGGCCATTTTCTAATTCACGGTGTCGCAGAGCTACAGCAATATCGGCATTTGAAAGTTCAAGTTCATTGTGCAAAAAATTGAGGAGTTTTATATTTCTGTTACGAGTCGCCATAATCGAACTTTCAATTTCTTAATTTGGGAAAAAGTTAAAAATTAGAAATTCCAATTTTTATTTGGGAATTTCGTCTTTTTAATTGTTGCTATATGTCAGGGAAATTTTAGATTTAGTAGACTGAACAAAATCTAAAACTCGGTTAATCTCTCTCAGTCTGCAACAAAATCTTTTAAGGGACAGTAGCTTCAACTTCTAAACCTATTCGAGCTTTGTGCATCTATGAACAAAGAGGGGAGTGGGGAGTGGGGAGTGGGGTATGAAAAACTTTCCATTTGTACTCAGGACTAATCACTGTAATGCCAGCAACGCTCTAACCACTCTAATAATTCGTGACGAGAAGCAAGAAATTGCATAACTGTACTGCGAATTAGAATTACTTCTAGCAAATTGTTCACTTGCACTCGTAAAGAACCATCGGGGGGACAGTAGCTCTTAATTTTTAACTCTTGCAAACGGTGATAGATTCGCCAGCGATCGCTCAAAGGAATCTGCAAAACTTGATCGCCTAAAGTATGATTTGTCATTTGTCTTTTGTCCTTTGTCGGTTGTTCTACCCTGCGGGAAGCCGCTGGCGCGTCTATGTCATTTGCAAATGACCAATGACTAATGACTCTTAACGCCTAAAGTTTGCAGTTGTTTTTCCAGTTGCTCAATGCGCGAGAGCAAAGAACGAATCACGGTTGCTTCCACATCGGGTAGCTTTCCATGTTCTAAAAGAGAAAGGCTGGCGCTTTGATTCCGAGAAAGAATTCGGCCGGGAACTCCCACAACTGTGCGATCGCTAGGGACATTCTGCAAGACAACGGAACCTGCACCAATACGGACGCGATCGCCAATTTGCAGATTACCTAAAACTTTTGCACCCGCCCCGATCACTGCATTTTTGCCGACTGTGGGATGACGCTTACCACTTTCTTTACCAGTTCCGCCAAGGGTAACGCCCTGATAAATTAATGTATAGTCGCCCACGATCGCAGTTTCGCCAATGACAACACCCATTCCGTGGTCGATAAACACGCCCTGACCAATCTCTGCACCTGGATGAATTTCAATTCCGGTCAAAAATCTCCCCAAATGAGAAATTAAGCGGGGAATAAAACCCACACCTCGACAATGTAACCAGTGAGCAAGACGATGCAAACATAGCGCGTGCAATCCTGGGTAGCAAAAGACCACTTCTAACCAATTACGTGCTGCTGGATCGCGCTCAAAAATAATGCGAAAATCACTCAATAATGGCTCAAAAAAAACGCCAGAGAGTAGATTTTTCAGCATGGGTGTATGTGCAGAATCCGGCGTTTTGGTAGTCTGGTCATCGCTAATACTCTCTAAAGACTGTTGCATCGGTAATGTCTATCTGGTAAAAGAGCCATGTGCTATTTTTATGCTTATATCAGGCGACTTCCAACTGGATAGAAAACCCAATGCTGATTGGATTTATTGGATTGATTAAGGTTGTACTCATACGCGCAAACCCCGACTTAATATAAATTAAAAATTAGTCTTGGGGTACGGGCGCTAGTATTTAATTATAGGGGTACTAGTATTTTTGGGGCAGGGCTTAAGAATTTCTGTACTCGCTACAAGAAAGTTTAACTGTAAGCCTTTTCAAAGATTTGATCAAGATATTTTGCAATATATTAAGCTGTACTCAGATGCACTCAGACATGAGTTAGATGAGACTACAAATCAATTTTTTGTATCCACTACTACTATTAGTATCTTATTATTTGGTTAGACGAATAACAAGTTTCTTTATTTTCTTTTAGGATTTGCTGTCTGTATGTATGCATACGTTTTCAAAGATAGTTATCGCTCATAGTGAATATCTTATTATATAGATGTGTTGAAGGAAAGCATTTCAATAGACATCTCCGAAAAAGAATGTAGAGACGCGAAATTTTGCGTCTCTACAAGGGTTCTAGATAACGCATATTTAATTTCTGGAGATGTCTAATGAGTGTAAATATATCTGCTTACCGAGTTGTAGAATATATATTTTGACACTGACTGGACTTTTTTGCCAATCTTCTTTTGGGATTTTGTTGAGATAGGCTGTTCACTGTTCTTCCATGTCACTCAATTTATCAGAGTTTTGTGCCCTTTTCTACGAACACATCCTTTACACCCCCCTGAATGGTTACAAATAATCCTTTGCTTGCGACTTGGAAACAAAGAGCAATGGTATTTCAAAGGTTTTTGAATTACTTTGGCAACGTATTGAGTTATAGAATAAAACTTTGAGTAAAACAACAGGGGTTTTGCTTGTGCAGCAAATTATGGAATGGACTAAAGTACCTACCAAATTGGCGAAGTTTGCCAAATTATTGCTGAGGACAACCTGAAACTGAGGGGTAAAAACTAACTTTGACTACTTTCATTATTTTTCAATTGTTCTAAATAAACAGCAACCTATATCGTAATACTGTTACATCTTTATTAAGAATAGTTACAAATTCTTAATACAAGGAATATTTCTTATGGTAGTCTCGCTTGAGAAGAATGCACCACATCAGGTTGTTATCGTTGGTGGTGGTTTTGGTGGACTCTATGCAGCAAAAGGTCTGAATGCAGCGAATGTAAATGTTACTCTCATTGATAAACGTAACTTTCACCTATTTCAGCCGCTTTTATATCAAGTTGCCACAGGTACGCTATCACCTTCTGATATTTCCGCACCATTGCGATCTGTATTTAAGAAAAGCAAGAATACAAAGGTGTTATTGGGAGAAGTAAATGAGATCGATCCAAAAGCGCAACAAGTTATTCTGGGTGATGAAGTAGTACCTTATGATACATTAATTGTCGCCACAGGTGCTAACCATTCCTATTTTGGTAATGAGAACTGGGAAAAAGTTGCTCCTGGTTTGAAAAGTGTGGAAGATGCGATAGAAATGCGTCGCCGGATATTTGGCGCATTTGAAGCAGCAGAAAAAGAAACTAATCCCGAAAAACGCAGTGCTTTCTTGACTTTTGTGATTGTGGGGGGTGGCCCGACTGGTGTAGAATTAGCAGGTGCGATCGCGGAATTGGCACACAAAACTCTCAAAGAAGATTTCCGCAGCATCAACACTTCAGAAACGAAAATTTTACTATTACAAGGGGGCCCTCGCATCCTCCCACACATTGCGCCAGAGTTATCGAAATCAGGAGCAGTAGCTTTGCAAAAGTTGGGTGTCGAACTCCACACTCACACCAGGGTGACAAATATTGAAGGTGATATCGTTACTTTCAAGCAAGGCAATGAATTTACAGAAATTAGCTCAAAAACTATATTGTGGGCAGCAGGTGTCCAAGGTTCCCCAATGGGGAAAGTTTTAGCAGAAAGTACAGGTGTAGAGTGCGATTACTCTGGGCGTGTAATTGTAGAACCTGACTTGTCTATCGAGGGTTATAACAACATTTTTGTAATTGGAGATTTAGCTAACTTCTCCCACCAAGATAGTAAAGTCTTACCTGGCGTTGCACCTGTAGCTAAACAACAAGGAGAGTATGTAGGTAAACTAATTCAACGACGGCTTAAAGGTAAGACTTTGCCACAATTTCATTATAACGATGTGGGTAGTTTGGCGATGATTGGGCAAAATTTAGCTGTTGTAGATTTAGGCTTCCTCAAACTCACAGGTTTCCTTGCTTGGGCATTTTGGCTACTAGTTCACATCTACTTCTTAATCGAGTTTGACACTAAATTCCTAGTTGTATTTCAGTGGGCGTGGAATTACATCACTCGTAATCGTCGCTCTAGATTGATTACAGGTCGAGAAGCTATTGTAGAAACAAAAACTGTTAATAATAGGGTGCAACAGCCTTCTGGGACACCTCTGTAACTTCAGGTATCACAGTAATTAGTCAATGATGTTACAAGGGGCTATTGGAGTGATGAGTGCCGTGTGGTGGCAAATCTGGGGCGAAGATTAGCTGTTCCAGGAAAAGAATATGGGGATGAGATACCGCCCTAAACAATTTTGGCAATTTGGCATCTCATGACTTCGAGTTGCAGTTTTAATGGAGATATCAACACAACGGGACAGTCAAGAAGTTGTACGAGGGATAGGGCAAAACTTCCCGCTTCTGGTGTCCCAGCTATGCCAGTTGTCAAATGAGTGCTGTAGAATAGCTCTACATAATTTATACAGCGCTCAACAGAGTTCAGTTCCCGCTCTGTAACTGGCTAGAAATCAACAAAACCAAATATAGCCGAGATAGCAAAACGCTTGCTGGTGCGCGAATGACCTTCGCCAAGGCTGAACATTCCAATTTTCGAGACTGATTAATGGAGTTCAAAGACTCGTTAACGGAGTTTAAAGGTGGATTCATCCAGTTCAAATACTCGTTAACGGAGTTCAAAGGTGGATTCATCCAGTTCAAAGACTCGTTAACGGAGTTCAAAGGTGGATTCATCCAGTTCAAATACTCGTTAACGGAGTTCAAAGGTGGATTCATCCAGTTCAAAGACTCGTTAACGGAGTTCAAAGGTGGATTCATCCAGTTCAAATACTCGTTAACGGAGTTCAAAGGTGGATTCATCCAGTTCAAAGACTCGTTAACGGAGTTCAAAGGTGGATTCATCCAGTTCAAATACTCGTTAACGGAGTTCAAAGGTGGATAAACAGAATAGGGGCGTACAAATGTACGCCCCTACAGTTTGGCGATGAGTATTAAATTATCAAGAGACGGGAGTTTTAGCAGATTTGCCTTTACCAATAGCTTTAAAACGTTCGCCCAACTGTTCAGCAACAATTTTTAACCCTGGAGTCTTTTTCGATGCAGTCTTCACGTAATCATAAACTGTCAAACTGCTAGTCATCGCTTCACTACCGACAGCCATTAGGGTATCATCTACCTGTTCGGTGAGTTGTTGCATGGAGATTAAAAGTTCGGTAAGGGCAGCAGCTAATTGATAATCTTGAACCAGTTCTTCAACGTCAAAAGTGGCTGGAAGGATTTCGCGGTTAGACTGAGCAGCAGTAATGCTATTATTTACAAATGCTAGGCTTTTATCGCCCATTTTTACTAACTTACGCCGTTCTTCAGTGCTAAGAGTAATCAGAAAGGGCAGCTTTTTTTGGACTGTCTGTAGCGCGGCTTTAATTTCTTGGATATCTTGTGGCGAAAGGGTGGCTGCAATATTTTGATAGGCCATTATATATTTACCTTGGGAGTTTTAACGGTGAAGTAGCAATAGTTGCTAAGTATATGATTCCCATTGGTAGATGCGATCGCACATCATAACCTATTTATTTATCTGTTTTAGCGCTGATGCTGAGGGATACTGACCAGATGCAATCAAAGCTTGTCGCTCAATAATTCTTTCATCACCGTTAAAATCTAGGATACGTGCGGTGACTTCACCAATGTCTGTTTGATGCTGAATTACAGCCTCATCTAGTCGAAAATGCTTACCCCAAAAGTCTCTGCGTGGGTTAAAAACCGTACAAGTTCGCCAGTTTGCCAATTAATTGACCCCAAATCCGTGCCTTTTTGCAGGTTACAGAAGATACAGGCATAGCAGAGATTATCTGGTGTTGTAGCGCCGCCGTGTTTGACACTGATTATATGGTCAACTTGACAACCCGATGATCTATCTACTTCAGAGACGAGACAATACTCGCAAATATGCTCGGCGCGAGATGCAACTAAACGCCGCAATTCTGCATTAATATATGGACGAGACATTTTAAATACTTACTCCGCCCTGATGTACTGACGAGCTTTTGCTTTTGCTAGTAGCATAATATGCTCTAGCGTCAGGAAATGATCTAACTCTCGCTCGTCACTTCCAGTAAGACCTTCAGTTTTTGCGCGGTAAACGAGATCCTCTAAACGGTCTTTGGCTGCATCCGAGAGTTGGAAATCGATAACGCTTTGGGGAGTGGTGCCAGCAGCAATAAACTCTATAATTTCATCGTAGACTTTGGTAGTATTTACAGATGTAGTCATGAGATTACCTATTTTTATTTAATTTTACTGATTTACAACGCCACTTTTAATGACATTCCTAATGTTTTTGGCTCTGGTAGAGTTTCACCGTCAGCCAAAGATGATTCAATCAGCATTTCTAAAACTTCTTGAGCATTTTTCAGAGCATCTTCATAAGTCTCTCCGTGAGTGCAAGGCTGCATTATATGCGTAAACTCAGGTAGCAAAACCACATAACATTGATCTTCTTCTGACCATTGAATCACGATTGCATATTTCATATTTATTCATAAGCTTCTCGTCGATGAGCAATAGTAGTTACCATAACTTGATTTATTGCATCATCAACTTGATATAGGAATCCTATTTGAGTTTTGAACAAGCTCCGTACATCTGAAGAGTGGCAAAGTCAAA